>NZ_JAWOVZ010000001.1:0-756453 GCF_033340175.1 Vibrio sp. 1557
GTTGAAAGCACCGGTCTTGAAAACCGGCATACGTTAATAGCGTATCTAGGGTTCAAATCCCTATCTCTCCGCCACTTTTAAAAAAACCGCTGTTCTTACAGCGGTTTTTTTGTATCTGCTGTTTTTTAACCGCTGTTATCGAAACTTCTAATTGGTTTTTCTCTAGCTCTTTCTCCAAGTTTTTGCGTACCTACATTGGGTTTAGTTTACGCAGTAATACCTTCAATCGAAGACATTTCCATACGTCTCATTTGGGCTTCAAATAGAGCTTTGTTAAGTCTCAACGTGGGATGCTTAAACGCATTTTGATAGAGTCCCAGTCTAAATACTGCAAATGTACTTGGAGAAAAAATGAAGCTACTTTACTGGTTAGATGAATGGCAAGCTCTTACTCAACAAGAACAAGAGATGGCTTTACCTATCTCTGGCTACGATTTACTTGATGATGTGTTTGTGAAGTATGAACTCGTTGATCTTAACAAGCCATTGTTGTTTACATTTTCTCCTTCCGGTACTGATGTGCAGGTACAAGATTTAACTCCGGATTTTTCTCCTTGGGGCTACGAGCTCGGAATACAACAACAAGTAAACATTATTGCCTTTCAACATTTAGGACAAAGTAATTGGTTCCGTAGTCGGAATTTGATTTTCTTTCTGGAGCAGCTATCTGAGTTGCTTCATCCCTTCAAATGTCGTTTGGGTTATGGGCAAAGTCGAGGTGGCTTTGCAATTGGCGCGTTCGCTAACTTGCTGAAACTAGAACATCTTTTGTTGTTTTATCCTGTTAGCACTAAAAATAAAGCGTTAGTGCCTTGGGATGATCGGCCGAGTACTGAGCTTGCTCAGCAGTTTGCTTGGGAAAGCGGCTACCATGATCGAGATTTGGGCAATGCCAAAGGTTATATTATTTATGACCCATCCAATCGCATTGATCGTCTCCATGCTAAACGTTATCCAGAGCTTACCCATTTAAAAGTCGTCGGTATGGGACACGGCACTCAATCCACACAATTAGATAAATTAGAATTTTTTAATCTGGTGGCGCAGGAGTTTGTTCGCCATCAAACCTTAGATATTGACCAATTTAATAAGCAAATTCACGCTTTGTTTTAAAAGAGGACTGATATCAGAGTCCCCTGTAACCAGGGGGAGATGATCACACACTAAAACTAGATTTTTAACACAATTGCTAGGCGCAATTTAGATGGAGGATTAATGAAGTTACTGTACTGGTTGGATGAATGGCTGGCTCTTTCTCGTGAAGAACAGCAAACCAGGCCACCGATGTCCGGGGAGGACTTACTTGATGATGTATTTGTTAAGTATGAGTTTGTCGACCGCAATAAACCGTTGTTGTTCACCTTTTCCCCTGCTGGTACGAATCTACAAGTACAGGACTTACACTCAGACTTTGCGCCTTGGGGCTATCGCTTAGCCCAGAAACAAAAAGTAAATATTATTTCATTTCAGCATCTTGGGAAAAGTAACTGGTTTCGTAGCCGTAATTTAATTTTCTTTCTAGAGCAACTGTCGACTTTACTTGAGCCCTTTGAATGTCGTTTAGGCTATGGACTTAGCCGCGGTGGTTTTGCTATTGGTGCCTTTTCCAATCTATTAAAGTTGGATCAAGTATTGATGTTTCACCCGGTCAGCACAAAAAACAAAGTTTTGGTGCCATGGGATGATAGGCCAAGTACTGAATTAGCCCAACAATTTGATTGGGAAGGAAAGTATCACGACCTTGACCTTGGCGATGCAAAAGGCTACATCATTTATGATCCAACTAATGAAATCGACCGCCTTCACGCCAAACGCTACCCAGAGCTCACTCACTTAAGAGTCTTCGGGATGGGACATGGTACCCACGCGACGTATTTGAATAAATTCGGTTTTTATAAGCAAGTGGCCGTAGACTTTATACGTTATCAGAAGATAGATATAGCGCAGTTTCGTCATCAGACCAAAACGCTGCGCTTAAAAGAAGATTACTATCAGTGCCTTAACAAGGCGAATGCGAGCTCACAGCATCGTTTAAACTTACTGAGTACCGCTCATAATGTACTAATTGAAGAAAAGAAAGAACATGTGAAGGAGCATCAAGCACAAATCGATATTCAGCCACTTGTTGATATTGCACTTAAGCATGAGTATGACAACCCGCAAGATGCAGTACAACTTTTGGAAGTCGCTCAGCAGTTGGTTCCGAATGATCCCGTTGTGGAGCACAAGTTGCAGCAACTGTCGTAACGTTGAGATATAATGCGGACGATATTGGTCGAAATAGGTCAGTGGCTTTTGTCGCTGGCCTTTTTAATAGCTTATGGATTGATATTTCGATGAAATCTAATGAAGCAGTACAAAATAAAAAGCCCAAGCAAATGCTTGGGCTCCATAAATGTTAATGCGAGTTTTAAAACTCTTTTGGCGCAAAGCCTGTCATCACATCAAGGCGAAGTTCTTTACCAACTTTTGTTAATGGGTGAACGATTACTAAGCCGCGTACGCGTTTTTTCAGTTTGCCGATGTCCGCTTGTTCTGCTTTGGTGATTTCACGAGAGAAAGGCATATCAAGTAAGCTTTTACGTTCTTTGTTCAGCTCATAGTTTTGCTTGTGCTTTAACTGGTTAAGCTTTTTGGTAAGCTGTTCTACTTCATCCGTGAACTTTGTAATCATTTCGTGATCACCACGAGAACGTGCCGCATCAAGTTTACGTTGGCATGTATCTAAACGGTTGTGCAGCTTTTGAATATCAGTTTTTATGCTCATGGTAATTTGGCTCAAATTTTAAATAGTCGAGGAGTATAGCATAGCTGAGATCACACGCTCTACTATACTTCTCGATTGTCTGGCTTTAGTTAATCAGTTCATTGCCCGATACGTTACCAGAGAAAAAGGCTTCGACGTTATCAAGCGTCACAGAGGCAATGTTATTAAGTGCTTCGTGAGTCAAGAATGCTTGGTGGCCAGTAAACAGCACGTTATGACAAGCCGATAAACGGCGGAAAACATCATCGACAATGACATCGTTAGATTTATCTTGGAAGAATAAGTCTTTTTCATTGTCATACACGTCTAGGCCAAGCGCACCAATCTTACCTTGTTTCAACGCTTCTATCGCCGCTAGTGAATCTAGCAACTCGCCTCGACTGGTGTTAATGATCATTACACCATCTTTCATTTGCGCGAAGGCTTTTTCGTTCAATAAGTGATAGTTTTCTTCACTCATTGGACAATGGAGAGAGATAATATCCGCATTAGCGTAGATTTCTTCAAGCGAACAGTAACGGGCTCCCATTTCTAGCGCTAATGGGTTTTCGTAGGGGTCGTAGCAAAGCAGTTCCATGCCAAGCCCTTTGAAGATACGCATCGTCGCGATACCAATCTTACCCGTACCAATAACACCAACGGTTTTTCCGAAAAAGTTAAAGCCAACAAGACCCTCTAGCGAGAAGTTGGCGTCACGTGTGCGTTGGTAGGCCTTGTGAAGACGGCGGTTTAGGCACATCATTAAACCAACCGTGTGCTCTGCCACTGCTTCTGGTGAGTAAGCAGGAACTCGAACCACTTGTAAGCCTAGTTCTTTGGCTGCTTGTTGATCAACTTTATCATATCCCGCGCAGCGCATAGCAATAAGCTTGGTCCCGCCCAGAGAAAGCTGTTTAAGGACAGGAGCTGAAAGATCATCATTAACAAACGCACATACGACATCACTGCCGTGCGCCATCTTGGCTGTTTTTTCGGTTAGTCGGAAGTCGTGATAGTGAAATTCAAAATCGCGGTTATTTTTAATTTTATTAAAAGAGGCTTCGTCGTAGGATTTTGCACTAAAAAAAGCAATGTTAATCATGGTTCCCTCTCAAAAAGTGCGGACTTTATAAATAAATATGCTTATAAAGTAATGCAACTTAGCCGCAATGAATAGAGAAATCTTCTCTTTGACTTTTGTTGTATCAAATAACGATAAGAAGTACGCCTTTCAGCGAGTCTATCTTATGGTTCCGCATTAGATACTGTTTGCTTTACGAGCATTAACTGACTAGCATTATCGCTCTTTTCTTGTTCACTTTATTAGCTTAGGCGTTACGACAATGTCAGTAAAATGGTGCTCTATGTTCTTGTGTTGTGTGTTTGCTTCTGGCACTCACGCAGCTGTTGACCTCGTTAAAGTCGACAAGTCTAAGCGTCGAATGTATTTGATGGAACAAGGAGCAGTGCTAAAAGAATACCGAATTGCTTTAGGAGCGAACCCTCAAGGACATAAACAAGAAGAGGGAGACAATCGCACACCAGAGGGCGAATACACTCTAGATTATGTTATAGAGGACTCTGCTTTTTATCGTTCTGTGCATATCAGTTACCCTGATGCGATTGATACGTTGGAAGCGAAGCGCCGAGGTGTGTCCCCTGGAGGGAACATCAAAATTCATGGCTTAAAAAACGGTGAGAGTCAGTTGCCGATTTACATCCAAAGTTTTGATTGGACTAATGGGTGTATTGCGATTACCAACGAGGAGATGGACGAATTTATCCAGCTTGTCGAGATGGGGACACCAATTCAGATTGAGTGGTAATAAAAGGTCCCCTTTAATGTTCTGGCTCTTATAGGCTATGGCATAAAGCGCTGTGGATGATCACTAAAAATACCGTCTAATTGAGGTAGGTATTTCAGTTTATTTGGATTGTTCACCGTATAGCACATCACTTTGTAACCGGCTTGTTGGAGTTTGTTTATCTGGCGAGTACGAACCCAGTTAATATTTAGGTTGCAGCTATAGGCACTAACTTCTTCCAAAAGGCGTTTATCTTTTCTCGTAAAGAATTCACTTAACACACCCAATCGGTAGCCACTGCAGTATTTGTGCATCGCTCTAATGACGTCATGACTAAAGCTCGATAGGAGTACATTCTCTTGCGGCATTGGACTTTTTGTTAACGCATTGGCGAGAGTCTGCGCCACTTCTTCCGCTGGATGGTTGTCTACTTTAACTTCGATATTCAAGTTAAGCTTATTCTCAGTAGCTAAAGTGAGCAGTTCATCTAGTGTCACGATCTTCTCGCCTGAAAAGTCTGTGCTAAACCAACTACCGAAATCTAATGCTTTTAAGTCTTCCAGGGTGAGCTCATCAACACGCCCTTGTCCATTGCTGCATCGATTGACGGTATGATCATGGCAAACCACTAAAACATTATCTTTGGTAGGCTGTATATCCACTTCCACCCACTTCAACCCCAGGTCAATGGCTGCCTGAATGCTTATTTTTGTATTCTCAGGGTATGAACCTGCCACGCCACGGTGACCAATTAATAACGTTTCCATTCGCTTTATCTTTTGCTTTGCGGTTGCCAGATTGTACTCGTTTTTTCTATGAAGATATATCTAGGTGCATATTGTTAGGAACCTTTAGTACAAGTGAACATTAAACTCTAATAGTACGTTGCTGCTTCTTGGACTGAGTCCTGTGGACTTAAAGCCTTAGAGTGTGTAGTTGTTTAATTGGTAAATGAGTAATAAAATGCGAACCATTTTTATTTGAATGGTGAGTGGTAATGTCACGAGTTTTGATAGTCGATGATGACGTTCCTTTGTGTGAGCTGTTAGAAGCGGTTTTGCAAGAGGAGGGCTACATCGTATCTTCTGTGCATTGCGGTGAAAGTGCGCTGCAATATATGGAAAAAACGCCTGTAGATCTTGTATTGCTTGATGTCATGTTACCAAACCTTAACGGCATGCAAGTTGCTCGTAGGATCTGTCAGCGCTTCGCGACACCTATTCTAATGCTTACCGCTCTCAACGATGAAAACTCGATGCTTGATGGTTACCAAGCGGGGGCCGATCAGTATATCGGAAAGCCCTTTAATGTCGCTGAGCTTCTAATGCGCATCAAAGCGATTCTTCGTCGTGTTGGCTTGGAACGTCAACGTCAGACGATGTGTAGTACCGTTCAAACGATCAGCGACCAGCTTAATAGCTTACCCCTCACAAGTACGGAAGCTGAACTATTGAGCTACTTGGTAAAAAACCAAGGAGTCGTGATTTCAAAAGCAGAGCTTCAAACTGAAGTGTTAAAGAAAGAGCTGAGTCCTTTTGATCGCAACCTTGATATGCACATCAGTAACATACGTCGCAAGTTAGTTGAAGCGGGGCTTTCCAAGCAACATATCAAAACCTTCCGTGGCAAAGGTTACAGTTATTTAGAGGCTGTAAACCGTTAATGAAGCTCCGATGTCCACCTTTTATTGCAAAACGTAAAGATAGCTTAGCGTTCAAGTTATTTAGTTGCATGACCGCAATTGTCATTAGTATTTTGGTCGTGCAATCCTTAGCGGAACAAGCTCTGGTGAAAGCCATGTTGAAAGTGCCCGATAGTGTGCGAGAAGAAATGCTAGACCTTGCACATCAAGCCAATGTATTGATTGAGCACGGAGACATGGACGAACTTGCTGACTGGGCAAATGCGCAAAACTTTTATTTATTTGTGTTGAATGAACATCAGCAACCAGTTACGCACCGTCTGATGCATCCGCACTTCGAGTTCAAACTTCAATTTAAGAGAAGCATTGATGATCAACTTGAGGGGAAAGTGAATCGCCCCATCATCAATATTCCTTTAGTTCATGGCAATACTTTAGTGATTCAATTGCCACATCGACTGCACCCTGCAAATGACTTCATTCTGTATTTCTCTATTCTCAAAGTCGTGATTGCAGTGGTTATTTTGGCGCTCTTTTCGCTGCTAATGGCACGTAACTTACAGCAACCATTGGATCGATTGAGAGAAGCAAGCAAAAAGCTATCTAATGGCGATTTTAATGTCAGTGTCGTGAAAGAGCTGAAGTCGAGCACGCGTGAGTTTAACGAGTTAGCGCAAGATTTCGATCACATGACGCAACAGATTCATTCTCTCGCTGAAAAGCAGCGACTGCTTATAAGAGATGTCTCTCACGAATTGAGAACGCCGTTAGCGAGGCAGAACTTGGTTCTGCATCTTTTGCGAAAGCGTGTTGGAGAAAGTGAGCAAAGCCTAGTGGCAAGGCTAGAAGATGAAGCAAAAGAGCTAAACCATTTGATCAGCGATATATTGGAGTTCAGTCGCTTGGAAAATGCGCGCTTCGACAAAGCCACGAAACGCTGTGATTTAGAAGTTTTGCTCTCCCCGCAAGTAGAACGTTGCAAAATAGATTTGAAGTCAGAACAGACGTTGTCTTTCCGCTCAGAAGCTGTATGTGCTAAAGCCATTTGTGAAGAAACGCTGGTCATTCGTTGTTTGAACAATCTTATTGGTAATGCCATTAAATATTCAGGACCAGCATCTCAGATAGAAGTTTCTCTGGAAAATTATGTCAAAGAAGGGCAGCAGTTCACCACCATGTCAGTATCTGATGATGGGCCTGGTATTCCAGAGAACAAGCTGGTCGATATTTTTGATCCGTTTACACGCTTAGATGCTTCTAGAGATAAAAAGCTTGGTGGCTACGGTTTAGGTCTTGCGATTGTCAAAGAATCCATGCGTATTATGGGTGGAGCAGTCACGGCGAAAAACCGTGAGCAAGGTGGTCTGAGGGTTACTTTAGTGTTCAAGCAATAAGTATGATTAAGTTGTAATTTTTGTGATTAATGTCACATTATCATGGCGCATCATCAGAGAGTACTTTACAAAAGTTTGCAAATGCAAAGAATGTAAATTTAATGCAAATGGTAATACTTATCACTTATATTCACCCGCGAAATAATTAAGAGGGAATCGCATTCAACAAGTATGTGACCCGAAAAATAATAATCGGAGTGAAAGGATATGTTTACTAAGAGCCATTTGGCGTTAGTGATCGGTGCAGTGTTAGCAACACCTGCAGTGGCGGAAGTTCAAACAGACGAACATGTAGTTGTAGAAGGTCGAGAGTTCGGCTACAAGGCAGATACAAACAGTACAGCAATGCGCATGGAAATGACGCAGCTGGAAACGCCGGGACAAGTAGCGGTTATCGATGAAACGGTAATTGATGAGCAGCGTGCAAGTACACTTGGTGAAGTGCTACGTAACGATGCAAGTGTTAGCGCGGGTGGTACAAGCCGTAACCGCGAACGTTTCTCTCTACGTGGTTTTGAACTTAGCAGTTCAGACGGTTTTCTTCGTGATGGTCGTCAACACTGGTCACATTACCGTCAGCCAATTGAGCTTTTAGAGCGTGTTGAAGTGCTTAAAGGTCCATCAGGTCTGCTATACGGCAAATCTGAGCCGGGTGGCTTGGTAAACATGGTTTCGAAAAAACCAACAACTCAAACACAAGCAAGTTTGAGTCAAGATCTAGGTTCGAATGATCACTCACGCACTGTGCTTGATGTGAGTGGCGCACTAAATGATGCAGAGACACTGCGTGCGCGCGCAATTTTTGCCAAAGAAAGCTACGGCTCTTGGCGCAGATACGGCGATGGTACAGAGCCAGAAACAGATCGTACGGTAGCGGGCCTAGTGGTTGAGTACGACATCACCGACAACTTTATGGTATCGGCTCATTACGATCGCACGAAAGACGATGGTAGCGTGGACTCTGGCGCATACATTGTTGATGGCAAAGCGGTTCGCGGTGATAAGTACATTTGGGATGCGCAGTGGTCTGAAATTGATAACGAAGTAGAAAACTACGGTGTCGATATTAATGCGCAAGTCACGGATAACGTGAACGTAAAAGCAGGTTACAACCGTCAAGACTTTAAGCGTTTTGATGTGGAGTCTTACCCAGGTTTCGAAACTTATGACCAAGATACTAAGATCGACCATTCTGGTAACGAACGCAAAGATAATTGGGTGTTTGATACTGCATATATAGATGTGACGACGGACTTTTCTCTGTTTGGTACAGATAACACGTTTTTGGTAGGTGCGAACTATCTAGAGTATACCTATGACCGTTTCCAAAAGTATTACAACCCTATAAGTATAGAAGCCGGTCAGACAGTGCCTCGTCCTGGCTACTCAGGGAAAGTTAAACAGTCCACAAGCGAGCACGATACTTGGGGTATCTACGCGCAAAATATGATGACGATTAATGATTACTGGCAAGTGCTTGCAGGTGTTCGTTATGACGAAAAGCGTGATGATGACCTGACCGAAAACCAGGTTTCTCCAAAATTTGGTGTAATTTTCCACCCAGCGACGAATGGCTCGGTTTACGTTCAGTACTCTGAAAGCTTTATGCCGCAAGGTGAAGTCAGCAGTGGTCGTGGCAAAAAGTATATCAATGATGGTGAGAAGCTAGACGCAGAGCGTGGTATCTCTTACGAGATCGGAACTAAGTGGGAACTGTTTGATCAGCGCTTATTTGTATCTGGTGCAGTGTTTGATATCACGTTAGAGAACATCTCGCTGGATGTTGAAAGCGGCAAAGACGCGGGCGGCAATCTCCTACACAAGAAAACGCAAGGTGGTGAGCAAGTTCACAAAGGTGCTGAGTTAATGGCTCAAGGTTTTGTGACCCCAGAGTTGTCGCTAACGGCTTCTGCAATGTATTTGGATGCAGAGTTGACGAAAGCGGATAAAAAATTCGAGGGTAACCGCCCTGTAGACGTGCCAGAGTTCTCGGCAAGTCTATGGTCTAGCTACAAGGTTCAAGACAACACTAACTTAAACCTTGGTTTGATTTATGAAGGTGATCGCTACGGTGATGCAAAGAACACCTTCAAGAAAGATGGCTACGCTCGCGTTGATATGGGCGTGTCATACAAACATAAGTACGATGAAAACTTGGATATCATTGCTCGATTCAATGTCGAGAATTTATTCGATACCGACTACTTCGCAGGTGGTGGTAGCACGAATAGCGAGCAAAAAGGTGCGAGTGGGGTTGTGGTTGGAGAAAGCCGCAACTACATGGCAACAATCCAGTTCAAGTACTGATAACAATTTGATTATTAGAGGGGAAGGGTAGTCTTCCCCTTTGGTCGTTTTTGGAACACAGAAATATAACTCGTATGAATCTAATGAAATCAAGTATCGCTCTGTTGATATCATCGGTTTTGATTCCCGCTCACGCGGCGAACTTAAACGATGCACAAGCTGTGCAGAGTAAAACAAACCAGTCGTCGGCGGTAAGCCAAAAACGTATTGATGCAAGCGCAGAAAAATCACTTACTCTAGAAGCTGAAATTGAGCAGCTGCAAGAGGAAGTCGGTAACTTGAAGATTTATCGCGATCATCTTGCAAGCCTTGTTGAGAGCCAAAATCAAGAAGTTGATAGCTTGAACGAGCAAATTGAGCAGATTGCTCAAACTCGTCAAGGTGTCGTGCCTTTGATGTATCACATGCTTGAGGGCTTAAAAGTGCTCGTCGCTAACGACAAGCCTATACGCAAAACGCAGCGTGAGGAGCGAATTGCAAAGCTGGATTCCATGATGACGCGTGCAGACGTTGCAGATGCAGAGAAGTTTCGTCGTATTTTAGAAGCGTACCAAATTGAAATGGATTATGGCACCAAGCTTGGCGTTTACCAAGGCAAGATTAACCTGGGTGACAATGAAGCTGTGGAGGCGGACATTCTCTATTTAGGGCGTTTGTCTTTGGTAGCGCGTAGCTTATCTGGTGACACATTTTGGAGCTGGTCACAGCAACAACAAGCATGGCAACAAGTGGGTTCTGAGCAAAAATCAGAGCTAGACAAAGCGTTCGCTATGGCGAATAAACAGATCGCGCCGAGTATGTTAACTCTGCCAGTGTCGTTAACCGCTGCGGAGGGCAAATAAATGATGAAAAAATGGTTATCGGTTGCATTAATCTCGACAGCCGCATTAATGCCTCATACAACTTTTGCTAGTGATGCGTTGTTACAAAAGGCGCAGCAAGAAAATCGTCAACAGCAATCGCACAATGTCGCGCGTGAATCAGGTTTTAAGCAAACAGAGCAAGAGCTACAGGCTATAAAGAATAAATTGGTGGCAGAGCGGGCTGCTCTTCAAGCAGAAGCGGACTCATTAAGTGTTACCTTCGGTGAAAATGAAGCAGAACTGGCACAGCTAGAAGAAAAGTTGCGTCTAGAAACCGGGAGCCTAGGTGAGTTATTTGGCGTCGTTCGCCAGAACGCAAAAGAGCTAGAGTCTGAGCTAAAAAGCTCAGTAACCGGTGTTGATGCAAACTCATATCAGAAAGATATCGATGCTATTGTTGCGGCTAAATCACTGCCAACGTTGACCCAACTTCAGGCGATGTGGCGCAGCATGGAAGAACAAATCAAAGCAAGCGGTGAAATGGCAAACGTCTCTTTCACACTGCTAAATGGCGAAGGTCGTGAACAAACGGTTAATGGTGTTCGTCTTGGTTCTATGGCGCTGCTGGATGAGACTGGCTACGTTAAGTGGAATGGTCAACGCGGAGACGCGGTAAACTATCTTCGTCAGCCTGAGAACGGTCCAACAGCGAATACTATTTCCTCTGGTGACATTGATGCACTTGTCATTGATCCGTCACGTGGCATTCTTCTTGAACAGCTTGCAAACTCACCGACTTTGGCTGATCGCCTAAATGCGGGTGGCGTTGTCGGTAAAATCATCCTTGGTTTATTGGCTATCGGCCTATTGATTGCGCTCGTACGTGGTGCATCACTGATGATTTCGCGCCAGAAAATCATGAAGCAACTGAAAACCCCAGTGCAGCCAGGAGACAACCCTTTGGGTCGCGTGCTTGCGGTATACCAGAAAGACAAGCATCGCAGCGTAGAAGCGTTAGAACTACGTCTTTTGGAAGCTGTTGTTGATGAGCAAACCCACCTAGAAAAAGGGTTGTCGATGCTTAAGCTTCTTGCTGCTCTAGCTCCTATGCTTGGCCTACTAGGCACGGTAACGGGTATGATCGAAACCTTCCAAGTCATCACTCAATTTGGTAATGGTGATCCGAAAGTAATGGCGGGTGGTATTTCAATGGCACTTGTGACTACCGTACTTGGCCTTGTTTCAGCCATGCCTTTGCTATTAGCGCACAACGTATTGAGCTCTCAAGCAGAAAATATTCGCAGTATCTTAGAAAAACAAGGCATCGGTTTAGTTGCAGAACAAGCTGAGCGTGATATGCCGAGTAACAAAAGTCACTCTAACACCTTAGCGGAGAACGCAGCGTAATGGAGCAGATCCTACTCAGCACATTGGGTTTGATCAGTGAGGATTGGGCCACAACCTTGATGAGCTTTATGCAGCAAGGTGGTCAAATCCTATGGTGGCTGGCCGCCGTCGTGGCGGTGTGCTGGCTGTTGGTTATGGAGCGAGTTATTTATCTCACAACGGTTTTCCCTGGGGTAAAAAAACAGCTTTGTGAGCAGTGGCAAGCAAGATCAGAGCACCACTCTTGGTACGCGCATCAAATCCGTGAAGGATGGATTGCAAAAGCGCAAATCGAACTGCGCCAAAACCTATCGACTATTAAGCTACTTGTGGCGGTTTGCCCAATGCTAGGGTTGTTAGGGACGGTGACAGGCATGATTACGGTGTTTGACGTAATGGCATCGCAAGGCAGCAGCAATCCGAAATTGATGGCTTCTGGTATCTCACTTGCTACGCTGCCAACCATGGCAGGTATGGTAGCAGCGCTTGCGGGCATGTTTATTCATGCTCGCCTTAGCAAAGTGTGTGAACGAAAAGCTATCCAGTTAGAACAATCTTTAAGGAGTCAAAAGTGAGACTCGGACGCAGACCTAACCAACAAGATGAAGCTCAAGTCGATTTAACCTCGATGCTTGATATCGTCTTCATCATGTTGATCTTCTTCATTGTGACCAGTTCGTTTGTACGTGAATCCGGTGTAGAAGTGAATCGCCCTCAGGCTTCTAATGTAGTAAGTCAAAAAGACGCGGGCATTTTTATCGCAGTAACGGCAGCGAATGATGTGTACATTGACAAACGAGTGGTTGATATTGAGCGTGTTGAGGCCTCTATTGAGCACCTTTTACTTGATCAGCCTGATGCTTCGTTAGTTATCCAAGCTGACGAGCATGCTTACAATGGCACTGTCGTGAAAGTGATGGACGCTGCAAAGGCAGCAGGTGTGAAGAACATTGCATTGGCGGCGGAGAAACCTTAATGGGCAGGCTGTTACTTGCACTACCAGCATCACTGTTAATTTCTGTGAGCTTGTTTAGCTTTATGGCGTGGATGGTTGATAAAGGCAACCAGCGTGCACCAGAAGCTTCAGAAGCCGTTCGTTTTGATATGGTGATGGTAGAGAATGAAGCAGACGTGCAGCGTCGTCAACGTTCAGTGCCGGAGCAACCAGAACCACCTCAAGCGCCGGAGCCAATGGATCTGTCTCAAGCTGACACTCAAATGGAACCAATGAGTCAGATGACGCCAGTCAGTGCTTTAGGTTTAAACACTGCCCTTGAAGGCATCGCGATTAGTGCACCAAACTTGAAGGGAACAATGGGCAACCAGCAAGCACTGCCGTTGTATCGTGTTGATCCTCGCTATCCAAGTAAGGCGCTGAAACGTAGAGTGGAAGGTTATGTCATTATGCGTTTCACGATCGATGCAACTGGACGACCAAAAGATATTGAAGTGATCGAGGCTGAGCCCGAGCGCATGTTTGAAAGGGAAGCAATCCGTGCGCTTAAAAAATGGAAGTATCAGCCAAAAGTTGAGGATGGTGTGTCAATTGAGCAGTTCGGACAAACCGCTAAAGTGGAGTTCAAGTTAGCCAAATGATGAAAAAATTCTTAATCGGTACGGTATTAAGCCTGAGTGCACTCTCAACCATTGCCAGTGAGTTAAGCCAATACACCGCAGCGAGAGTTCAACGAGCACATAATTTGGCTCAAGAAGAGAAACTGAAAGAAGCGATTTCATCTCTTGAAGCTATGGAGCTTTCTCGTGGATATGACCAAGCTTATGTCGCTCGAATGTTGGGTATTTTTTACTGGCAGAACGAGCAAACTCAAGCGGCGATTAAGCAACTTGAGTTGGCAGTCAATAGTGGTTTGCTACAAGATGAGCAAGCATGGCAAACCCGAAAAATGTTGGCTGATATACTGCTGAACGAGCAACGTTTTTCTAAGGCTTTACCTCATTACTATGCCTTGAGCAAAAACATTCCTAAAGGTCAAAAAGCGCATGAGCTATGGCTGCGTATTTCCCAATCTCATTATCAACTGAGTCAGTGGCAAAAAGTGCTTTCAGCAATGGCTCGTTATGAGAAATTTGGTCAGCCAGACAAGCTTGGCGCATTGTCGATAAAGCTTTCTGCTGAGCTAGAACTGAAAAAGTGGAAGCCGGCAATCTCGACCATCAAACGCTTAATCGTGATTGAACCTGAGCGAATTGAATGGTGGCGTCAGCTTGTTGCTCTATACCTACGGGTTGATGACAACAAACGTGCCCTAGACTCTTTGGCGTTGGCAAAACTGAAAGGGTTACAACTTAGCCAAGATGACTTAAAGCTGCTGGCACAATTGTACGCGAAACGAGGTATTCCTGAGAGAGCTGCGTTGGTGATGAACGAGCTAGAGGATGTAAACTCGAATAGTAAGCTAAAAGCTCAGCAAGCAACGTATTGGCAAATGGCAAAAGAGTGGGAAGAGTCTATTGATAGCTGGCGTATTGCAGCTCAGCTAGATAGGCAGTATTACTGGAACTATTCTCAACTGTTGGTGCAAGAAGGCCATTATAAAGATGCCATTGCCGCGCTCGATAAGGTCAGAGGTCGTAAAGCGGATGTTGCACTTATCAAAACTCGCGCTTACTACAAACTTAAGCGGTTTGACGATGCGCTCGCTAATGCCAAAAGAGCGAATGAGATTAAGCCATCGAATCAGGCAAAGAGTTGGGTTAAGTATCTATCACAGCTACGCAAAGTAGAATCGACGCAGAACTCATAGCGAACATTTTTATTAAATACCCGAGCTCAGTCTCGGGTATTTTTTTGTTTAAAGTAAACAATGTAAATTAAATGCCAATACGAATGATTATCACCTAAATTATGCCCCACATTTATTGGTGATGATTGTTTCTATGTTGCTTAAAAGCAAAGGTGTTCAAACTTGGGCTCGCCGCCTACATATCTATATTTCGATGGCTCTTCTCTTAGTTACGCTGTTTTTTGCAGTAACTGGTATTACCCTCAATCGCCCCGAATTGTTTGAACGCAGCGAACCTATCATTCAACAACATACTCTGACGGTTCCGCACTCAGTTTTATTCTCACATTCAGATACCTTTCAACCTAATCGTGAAGGGCTGGTGGCTTTCTTGACTAAAGAAACCGAGCTTCGCGGCACTCCCTCCGCACTAGATGTGTATACCGAAGTTGAGCAAGGTGAGTTGTTACTCGGAGAGCTTTCTATGGATTTTAAAGGCCCGGGTTATAACGCTACGGTCTTTATTGATATGACTACTGGTGCAGCAGACGTCGAAACGACGCACTACGGTATTGTTGCGCTGCTGAACGATCTACATAAAGGACGCAACAGTGGTGGGATTTGGAAGTGGTTTATCGACGTCACTGCGCTTTTGATGGTGTTTTTTGTTCTTACAGGCGTGTGCTTGTTACTGCCTAAGAAGAAGACGCTCAGAACGTCAATGCAATGGATGAGCTTTGGTACGTTACTGTCGCTCGTAATTTATTTTGTTGCTGTTCCATAACAGCTTTTTTAGAGAACACTTATGTTGAACACAGGAAGATTTTTCCGCCGTAATCACTTTTGTAAAGCCGCTTTGATCGCGGCTTTTACTCCTTTCTCTCTTTCCGCGGCGCCTCTACCAGATAACGCGAAGGTCGACTTCGAACTCGAACTTCCAAAGATAGATACCTCAATGTATGCACGCCCTTATGTGGCGGTTTGGGTTGAAAACGATCAGCGTAAACCGGTTAAAACCATCCAGTTATGGGTAGGGAAAGACGAATGGTTAAAAGATCTACGCAGCTGGTGGAGAAAAGCGGGTCGTTATGATCGTGAACTTGTTGATGCGGTGACTTCTGCAACACGTCCTGCTGGTCAATACCGCTTTGTCTGGGATGGAACCAATGACGCAGGGGAGCGTTTGGAACAAGGAAATTACACGTTGTACGTCGAGGTCGTTCGTGAACACGGTGGGCGAAACTACTTACGTCAAAAAATAACGCTAGCGGACAGTGACGTGCGCTATGAGCTTAAACCAACACAAGAGACGGGTGTCATCACCGTCAATTATCAAGTTAAGTGATTAAAGGACACAACAATGAAAACCAAAATGAAAGCAGTGGCATTGGCGAGTGTAATGGCAATGGGATTGGCTGTAACCACCACCGCACAAGCACATCCACGTTGGGTTCTGCCCTCTCACTTTACGGTTTCTAAAGAAGGCGGTGACTGGCTGACATTTGATGTTACTGCCTCTCACGGAACGTTTGTTTTTGATAAGCCTGCGGGTAGTGATCAGGCATTTGTGGTGATGCCGGATGGTCGCTCTGAGCGTCCTAACTTTGTTGTTCGTGGCAAGCGTCGCTCTATGTTTGATTTCTTTTTTACAGAAGAAGGCACGCACAAAGTCGCGATTAATAATCAGCCGAGCTACTACACACAATACAAAGCGGGCCGTCGTGATACGGTGAAATGGGCGCGAGCAAACAAAGCTGAGCGTGGTGACGTGCTTCCTGAGCAAGCGCGTGATGTGGTTACTCAACTAAGTTACACCCGAGCAGAAAGCTACATTACGGTTGGTATGCCAACGGACAAAGCGTTGGAGATTGAAGGCAAAATGCTGGAGATGAAACCGATCACGCATCCATCGGACATCATTGAAGGTGAGCCTGTGACTTTCCAGTTTTTCTTTAACGGAGAGCCACAAGAGGGCGTTACTGCTGAGATTACACGTGAAGGTACCATGTACCGAAACCATCAAGAACAAATCGATGTGGTGAGCGATAAAGATGGCAAAGTGATCTTCACGCCAGAAGTCGCCGGGCGCTACTTAATGAAAGCGAACTACAAAGGTGAATTAAAAGATAATCCATTGGCGGATAAAGCGAGTGCCAATGTTCACCTTACGTTTGAAACTCAACTTAACTAATCGAATTAGGCTCAGTAATTGCTGGGCCATTTTGGAATTATCATGAATAACACTTCTCTTCTAAAAGCGGTTTTGCTTTTTTCTGGATTTGCGTCCTTTCACGCTGCTGCACATTTTCCTCTGATGAGCTGTCACTTGGCGCAAGATAAAGTGATTTGTGAAGCGGGCTACTCGGATGGATCGACAGCGGTCGACTACGATGTCGAAATGTACGATTACGACGACAATCTGATCGCCAAAGAAAAAACAGATAAGCGTTCCATCGCAGAATTTACTCACCCTGAAACAGATTTCTATTTGGTATTTGATGCCGGACATGAAAGCCCGGTGGAAGTGGATATCGTTGAGCTGAAAGAGAAATGAGTGTACAGAAAGTTCGCCCTGATGATGGTAACCGAGAAGGAAAGTGGGTCGCACTGACAATCGCAGCAATTCTCAGTTCAGCAGCCATACTTATGCCCTACCATCAGGTCGCGACTGAAAAGCCAGACATGCAGTCTCATCAAGTGTTAATCACGGATTTACATCAAAATGAGTTGGGGTTGATCGCTGAGCTTAAGCTCGCTCATGAAGAGATTCGTGATTTGCAGTTAGATACCGGAACTTGGCCTGAGATCTCTGATATGGAGGTGCTTTGGATTGCTCCGTTCGTGAAAGACCAAAACTGGAAGCGTAAAGGTTCTCATCAGTGGCAACGAATTGATGACGGTGTCTACATTGGCGTGAAGACCAGTGCCCAAGGCTCTGCTTCCATGCTGTTGGATAGCCGCAGTTCTCAAGCTGATATTTGGTTTAATGATTCTAGCCGTTCGTTAAATGTGGAGGGACTAAGCGATCTAGCTAAACGCCACGATTTCGGGTGGAAACAAATCGTTCTGTCAGACTCTTCCTCTCATTCTCACGCCCATTAAGACAACATAATTGATAAGTACTATGATCAAACGCTCTCTTTTACGTCGTATTCTTACAGCCACCGCGTTATTGACGGTGTCTTCTACTGGCTTTGCTGCCGATAAACTCAGTATTGGTATTACGCTTCAACCTTATTACAGCTATGTTAAAGCCGTTGTTGGTGAGAAGGCGGACATCGTTCCTTTGGTTGATGCTGGTTTTAATCCTCACAACTATTTGCCACAACCTAATGATCTTAAGCGCTTAAATGAAATGGACGTAATAGTGATCAATGGTATTGGTCATGACGATTTTGCACTGAAAGTGATCAAGGCTTCTCAGCGTGATGATCTCGTGGTTATAGAAGCGAACAAAGAAGTGCCTTTATTGCCCGCTATGGGGCAGTCTGTTGGTCAAGGAGCAGTGAACCCTCACACCTTTGTCGGTCTATCAACAACCATTCAAAAGGTTTACACCATCGCGAGTGAGCTAAGCCAATTGGACCCAGACAATGCTACGTTCTATCGCCAAAATGCTCGTAAATACGCGAAAACATTTCGCCTGATGAAGCGTGATGCAATGTTGTCTCTTGGTGAGTTGGACACGGCTGGTATGAAGGTGGCGACAACCCACAATGCTTACGGATATATCCTTCAGGAGTTTGGTGTTGACGTTGCCGCTGTCATTGAGCCTGCTCATGGTGTAGAACCAAGTGCAAGTCAGCTACAGGAAACGATAGAGAAAATTCGTGAATCGGGCATTGATGTTCTGTTTTATGAGCTCAATATGCCGAATCGCTTTGTTGATACCATCGAAGAGGCGACCGGGGTGCAGCTTTATCGCTTTTCTCACATGACTCACGGTGAGTATGAGGCTGATAAAGTCGAGGTTGAGATGCGAGATAATGTGGAAACACTAATCGAAGCCATGAAATTTGTGGCGAGTAAGCGAGCAGGGGAAAAGGCGTGATGACTGGACCTTCCGTTTCCTTAAGTAACGTGGGCCTAAAATACGCCGACAATATCATTTTGCAGAACATCAGCGCCGAATTCGAGAACGCGAAATGTCACGTGATTATGGGACCGAACGGCGGTGGTAAAACCTCTTTGCTTCGTTCGGTACTTGGACTCACGCCATTTTCGGGAAACATAGCGCTCAATTGGCCAGAACCATCAGCTGCATCGGGGAAGATAGGGTATGTGCCACAAAAAGCGATGTTTGAAGCAAGCCTCCCGTTAACCGTGATGGATTTTGTACTGCTTAACCAAACCCGTATCCCTCTATTTTGGCGACGTAAAACGAAACAAACTCAACATGCCCTGGCCCAGCTGGATCGCGTGGGTATGGCAACGCGTAGCGACCGTCGTATGGGGCAACTCTCTGGCGGTGAGCAACAGCGTGTTTTGTTTGCGCAAGCTTTACTGGATGAGCCCAATTTATTGGTTTTAGACGAACCTACAACTGGCATGGATGAGCAAGGTGTTCGATATCTTGAAGGTTTGATTCATGAAGTCGTTGGAGAAGGCAAAACGGTACTGGCAGTACACCATGACGTGACCGCAGTGCGCCGTTTAGATGCGCAGGTCCATGTTGTAAATCGTCAAATTGTGGCGTCAGGGCACCATTCAGATGTACTAAGTCCTGATCGTATAGAAACATTATTCAAGCACTACACAGCAAAAGTGGAGGCTGCATAATGGATTGGTTGCGAGAGTTAGCGGTTAGCGGCGTTGAAGCTGGATGGTTAAGCGATAGCTTTTCTTATGCTTTCATGGTGAACGCAATTGTTGCAGCGCTGATATTAGGACCATTACTTGGTGGTCTTGGTACATTAGTCATCGCCAAGCGACTGGCTTTTTTCTCTGAAGCGGTTGGGCATGCTGCGCTTACCGGAATCGCGATTGGTGTGTTGCTCGGTGAGCCGCCAGAGAATCCGATCATCGGATTGTTTAGCTTTTGTATGATTTTTGCGCTGTTGCTTCACTTTGTTCGTAATCGTACGAATGTACCTTACGACACACTGGTTGGGGTTTTTCTTGCACTAGCGTTAGCGGTTGGTGCTGCGCTGTTAATGTACGTTGCTCGCAAGATCAACATTCACATGTTGGAGAACGTGTTGTTTGGCTCGATCTTGACTGTGACGGACAACGATATCCTTATTTTAGCGATCAGTTGTTTGATCATATTACTGCTTCTTATTCCAACGTTTAACCGCATTTTGCTGACTTGTATTAGCCCGGATATTGCACGTGTACGCGGCTTTAATACCAGCTTTTATGATTACTTATTTGTCATGATGATCACCTTGGTCACCATCGCCGCGGTAAAGATTATTGGCGCTGTATTGGTTGGTGCATTGCTACTGATTCCTGGTGCAACGGCTCGGTTATTGACTAAACGCATGGGCAGTTTTGTTCTCCTTTCTTCTTTATTGGCAACCATTGCGTGTTTAGTAGGAACCATACTGCCGATGGAGCTTGAGCTACCAGTGCCATCAGGCGCATCCATCATCATTGTTTCTGCGGCATTTTTCCTAACAGCAACGGTTTACCGAATTATCCAAAAAGCGTAACCCTTTTTATAAAGTAATGAACATGAAGATAAAAAAATTAGCGATAACTTTTGGTTTGGTTATAGCGACAACACTTCCATCGTTGGCAAGCGCCAAAGACATTTTAACCAGCACTCCCGTCACGTACATGTTGTCTGAGCAACTCATGAAAGGTACAGGGATAGAGACTCAGTATCTGCCTCCAAAGCGTTACGGCGTTGAGCGTCTTGAGAACTGGTTCGCAAATAAAGGTACAGAGCAAGTTAAGCAAGCGGGTCAAGCCGCGACGGTTGCTATTACTCTTGGTGCGATTTGGAAACAAGACCCGACTTATGTTTACGCTCGACAGGGCAACATTCACTTGATTGAAATCGATGCATCGCAGGCCATTTCTCCTAGAGCTCAAGGAGTTGCAGTACTGACATTGGAAAACGGGTCAACATCGAAGTACGCATGGCTGAACCCTACAAACTTAATCCGAATGGCGGGTATTGTTGGAGAGGATCTACAACGTGTATATCCTGAACACCAAAAGACGATTCAAACGAATCAACAGGCTCTTATGCTCAATGTGCGTGAACTGATCAACCAACAACAGGCAGAGATCTTCGATAAAGGCATCGATTCAGTGGTACTGATGAGTGAGTCACTAGAGGACTTTGCCTCTGGCAACCAATTGTTTGTGGTTGGGCGCGAATTTAAGCCGGAACTCGAGTGGACAGAAGAAGACAAATTATCTTTAAAAGCTCAGTTTGAACAAGATAAAACGCTATGGTTAGTGACGGATAAACGACCGTCGAAAACCTTGACATCGCTTATTAAACCGAGCCGCATACTGCAAATTGATGTTATTGACCGCTGGGGCAGTAAGGGTATCAAAACTGAGAAGCCACTCGCACGTTGGGAGATGTGACACGTAAAAAGCCACAAATTTTATGATGGGGAATGAAAAGTTCCCTATTTTTTTGTGACTAAGTTCAAAATGTGAGCATTAATACCACTGGTTGCATAAGAAAGTGTTTGTTTCATTTCTATTTCATTACTACTTTGTTATGTGTTCGTTGCGATTGATTCGGATTTAATCTGTTTCTAAGCGAACCGGTACAAACAACTATACGGATGTTAACAATGAAAATGAAAACTCTAGCCGTTGCAGTGGCGGCACTAGCATGTGGTTCACAGGCCTTCGCAGCAGAAGTTTACAACAGCGATGGTACATCTTTATCGATCGGCGGTCACGTTTCAGTTGGCGTGGGTGAGTATTTCGAAGAAGAAGTAAAAGTTCACCAAGTGTCTCCACGTATCAATGTTGCGGGCAAGAAAGACATTGGCAACGGTATCACTATCGACGCTAAAGGCGAATGGGCACTTAACTACCTAAATGGTGGTAGCCAGTCGTTTTCAACTCGTTTGGGCTACATCGGCGCGACCCACCAGCAGTTTGGCCGTTTAGTGGGAGGTACACAGTGGTCTCCGTACTACGATGTCGCTGGCGTTGCGGATCTACCAATCGCGTTCGCGAACGACTTTTTGTACGACAATCACAACAATCTAGGTACTGGTCGTGCTGAAAAAATGATCAGCTACCGTAAAAGCTTTGAGTTTGGCGAAGGTTTTGCTTTCAACCTAGGTCTTGGTTGGCAAGGTGAAAATGATGATAGAGGCCTATCATTACAACAAAACCCTAACACAGGTCTTCCAGAATACGTTTCTAAAGGCAGCAAGTATGACCAACGTGGTCAAATCGCACTGAGCGGCTCTGTTGCGGGCTTTGGTCTAGGCTACGTATACAGCGGCGGTGATGTTGAGAATTCTGGTCTAGGTACTAAAACTGCTGAATCACACCTTGTTTCTGTAAATTACGGTGAGTATGGCTCTGGTCTGTACGCAGCTGTTGTATACGGCATGAACGAATACTTCTACGAGATGCGTGAAGAAACTACTCAGATTGAGGGCCTACTAGCGTACGGAGTCAACAATTGGACGTTCAGCGTTAACTACGAAGGTGTAGAAGACGACAAAGACAACAAGACAGTTTCAAGCGAAACTGCGCTACAAGCAGAGTACGCAGTAACTCCTGCATTCGTTACTTTCGCTGGTTACCAGTTTGACCTAGGTAACGACTACAACAATGAAGAGAACGACTACTGGACTCTAGGTGCTCGTTACTACTTCTAATAAATAGGCCAGTTTCTACTGCCTAAACACATTTATTGTGTTAACGCCTACTCGTTGTGAGTAGGCGTTTTTCTTTCTGCTATCCTTTGGCTATAAGAGACGCTAGTCATTCTGTGCTTAGGTAACCCCACTCTTTGTTTAGAGAGTGCGTCTATAAAA
The DNA here is from genome assembly GCF_033340175.1 of Vibrio sp. 1557. Taxonomy (NCBI): domain Bacteria; kingdom Pseudomonadati; phylum Pseudomonadota; class Gammaproteobacteria; order Vibrionales; family Vibrionaceae; genus Vibrio; species Vibrio sp. 1557. The sequence continues at coordinate 22,798 of NZ_JAWOVZ010000001.1, forward strand.
AATGCCCGCAACTTGCGGGCATTTTTGTTGTTAGAAGAGATGCAGTTCTATTAATACGCTTATTTTTTATCGAGTAAATCGAGGAAGAAGGCATACTCTAGCGCATCTTCTTTTAAGCGCTTAAATCGACCAGATGCGCCGCCGTGTCCGGCTTCCATATCGGTTTTGAACAACAAGACGTTATCGTCTGTCTTCATTTCACGAAGTTTGGCGACCCACTTCATTGGTTCAAAGTACTGTACTTGAGAGTCGTGCAAGCCAGTCGTTACCAACATGTTCGGGTAGTTTTGCGCCTTGATGTTGTCGTAAGGCGAGTAACTCAACATATAGTCATAGTATGTTTTGTTATTTGGGTTACCCCATTCATCATACTCATTGGTGGTCAATGGAATCGATTCATCGAGCATGGTGGTTACCACGTCCACAAACGGAACATGTGCACCGATACCGCGGTACAGTTCTGGTGCTTGGTTGATGATAGCCCCCATTAAGAGACCTCCTGCAGAGCCACCAACAGCGAAGACTTTATCTTTCGCGCCGTAGCCTTGTTCAACCAAACCTTTAGTCACATCAATAAAGTCGTTGAATGTGTTTTGCTTGGTTAGTTTTTTACCGTCTTCATACCAAGGGCGGCCAAGCATTTCAGATCCACGAATATGAGCAATGGCGTAAACAAAGCCGCGATCCAATAGACTCAAACGTGTCGAGCGGAAAGTTGGCTCAATGGTTGCGCCATAAGACCCATAACCATATTGGTAGAGTGGATTCGTACCATCTTTCTTAAATAAGTCTTTACGATACACCAAAGAAACGGGTACTTCTTTACCGTCACGGGCTGTGACCATGATGCGTTCTGATTGGTAATTGTCAGGATTAAAATCACCAAGTACAGGTGTTTGCTTCATGATTTCTGACCCGCCCGTTGTTAGATCGAAATCGTAGTAGGTTCCTGGAGTGGTTAAACTGCTGTAATAAATACGAACTTTCTCGTTATCCAGCTCTAGGTTACCTGTCAAATAGGCAGCAAACGCATCGTCATTAAATGTGAGGGGGAATTCTTTTCCTGTTGAAAGCTGACGTACAGTGACGCTTGCTAGGCCGTTAGAGCGCTGCTCATAGACGATGTGATCATCGAATAACTCGAAGTCGACAAGTTGAGTGTTGTCGTCTGCGGCAATCACATCTTGCCATTTAGAGCGGTCATGTATGTCATTTTGATGAACTTTCATCAAACGGAAGTTGACGGCTTGATAGTTAGTATAAATGTAGTACCAATCGCCTAGCTTAGAAATACTGTATTCAATGCCATCTTCGCGAGGATAGAACGGTTTCGCCTTTGCTTTAGGGTTGTTCGCATCAATGATAGAGACCCCACTGGTTTCTGTACTCGAATGCCAGATATAAATATCTTCGCCATCTTTGCTTTTGCTTAGTGAGGTGTAATAGGCGCTGTCGGTTTCCTCAAAAATCAGCTCATCGTTGCTTTGTGGTGTGCCCAATACATGACGATAAACTTGGTAGCCCAATAAGGTCTGAGGATCTTTTTTGATGTAGTAAAAGGCGTTGTTATCGTTCTGCCATGCGACAGCGCTTGAGGCCCCTTCGATTTCATCTTGTAGGTAATTGCCTGTTGTCAGGTCTTTGATCTTAAGGGTGTACACGCGGCGGCTTAATGTGTCTTCGCCATACGCCAATAAGTTTTCATTCGGACTAACGTATAGGCCGCCGATACTGAAAAATTCATGTTCTTTTGCTAGTTCATTGACATCTAAAATGATTTGTTTGTCTTTGCCTGCAAAGTCTTTAGCTCGCAAATGGACTTCGTACTCGTTATCTCCGGTCACTTCACTGGAGTAGAAGTAGTTGCCTTTACGAACCGGTACTGAGTTGTCGTCTTTTGCGATACGCCCTTTAATTTCTTCAAATAGCGTATCTTGAAATGTTTCAGTGTGCTTTAGAACGGTTTCTGCGTACTGATTTTCTTTCTCTAGGTGCTGTAAAATTTCAGGGTCTTTACGTTCGTCGTCACGCATCCAGTAGTAGTTATCAACGCGGGTATCGCCATGAATAGTCATCGCGTGAGGGACTTTTTTCGCAACCGGAGCTTGAGTTTGTTGAGCAACGATCTGTGTTTGGGAGTATTGAGTCATGCTGGGGATTCCTTGATTGCTGCATCCGGCGACAAGCGCGACCGAGACGGCCAACGTAGTTAAAGTGAAACGCATCTGATTTTATCCTTATTGTACACCCAAGTGGCCTCATCCTGAGGGCTGGGCTTTCATTTTGTTAGTGGTTTTCAGTTGTCCATTCTTTGTTATGGGGTATGCCGAAAAAGTGAGAATCCTCAATATTTTCGAGTTGGCTACTCAATTTGAAGGAAGCTGAAAACACATTGTGTAAGCAGCTGTTATTTTTAACAAATATCAATTCGAAAGTTAAATCATTCTCATCGGGAAATCGATATAGTGTGATATGAAAAAAGGGACACACTTGTTGAGTGTGTCCCTTTGGATTTTGAAAGTAAGCTGATAATGATCAGATAACTTGCGGTACTTCGTTTGAGTGATTGTGTGCTCGATTCACCCACATTAACCCAAGCATTGCAATTACCGACATTGCCATCATCATAATGCCCAAAGGCATCTGGTTATGCGCTGGAAATAGTGACGCGAGCAAAGTTGCGACACCTGCCCCCAAGTTTTGCATGCCACCCAATGTCGCGCCTGCTGTTCCTGCATGGTATGGGAATGGCGCAATCGCTCCAGTTGTTGCTGCTGGGAAGAGAATACCCGCACCCAAAAAGTACACGGTTGCGCCTCCAACTAGCGTTAACGCCGTGGTCAAACCAAACAAGCCTGGGATGAGCACAATAGCAGAGCCCACAAAAATAGAGACCAAGCCTACGTTTAAAGCACGACGCTCAGAGCGACGTCTTGCGATGTAGCTAGATAAGCCCGCACCCACCAAGTAACCTGGGATCGGCAATATAAACAGCAAACTTACCGTTGTTGCAGGTAATTCTAATACCCCACCTAACAACACCCCAGCCGCCGCTTCGAATACACCTACACCAGCGAATGTTGCAACCAGGCAAATCAAAAAGCCTTGAAAGCGACGGTCAGACAAAACGTGTTTGTAGCTTTTGGCTACTGGTTCGAATTTGCGTTTCTCTTTTGGTAGCGTCTCCATCATGCTTGTCATCATGGTGATCACAACCGCGATAGCAAATAGCGCTAAGAACAAGTAGCTCGACCGCCATCCGAAAGCTTCTGTTAGGTAACCGCCTAATACTGGTGCCATTAATGGTGAGAAAATCACACACATGCTAATTAAGCTGTTTGCTCTGTGTAGATCAGAGCCTTCAAAGCAATCGCGAGTCAGAGTGCGTGACATCGCACCGCCGCAGCCAATACCTAAGCCTTGGATAAAGCTACCAATCAAGAACCATTCAAATTGATGTGCAAATAATGCCACCAGTGTACCCGCGATGTAGATAAGCAGCCCGACGATGATGATCGGTTTGCGTCCCAAGCGGTCCGATAGTGTGCCATACGCAAATTGCGACAAGCCATATGGGATTAGGTAACAAGCCATCACAGCTTGAAGTGATGACGCAGATACCAAAAACTCGCCCGCCATATGACCGATTGAAGGCACGTACATTGTCTGGGTCATTTGACCCACGGCAGTCAATATAGCGATTAAAAAGGTAAGTTTCGCTAATGGAAACGAAGCAGACATTTGCGTATCTCTCCAAAAAATTTAAGACGTAAAAACCCTTAGCACTCTTTTACAGAGTGCTAACTGAATTCTTGTGTTGCGGGGGGTATTTGCGCGAGATAATAGTGCTTGCTTGTATAATTAGCAATCGAAAAGTGTGAAGTTGAGCAAGATAAAAATCTATGATTTCAATTAGAAAAACTAATCCGATTTTGTTTTCAAAAAGCGGTGCATTTCTTTGTCTAATTACGTTAAATTTTTTTACTTTTCGTGAATAGAATGAGCCTTATAGGTAACTGGTTTTAATGGTTAAAGTGCAAAAATAAAGCGTCTGATCGGTTGAGGTGAGTTCAAGATGAAACGAGTGAATAAAAGGTAGAGGAAAGCATCAGAAAGAAAAGGGAGCCGAAGCTCCCTTAGAAATGATTATGTCTATTCGCGCTCAGATGCGTATGCGTAAAGCATTTCTAGTGCGATGGTTGCTCCCGCTAGTGCGGTAACATCACTGTGGTCGTATGGAGGCGATACTTCGACAACATCCATACCCACGATATTCATGCCGGCTAAACCACGAATAATTTTCAGCGCTTTGTCTGAGTTCAAGCCACCACAAACTGGTGTACCAGTTCCCGGTGCGAAGGCCGGGTCTAAGCAGTCGATGTCAAAAGTGACATATACTGGCTTGTCTGCGACGGTGCGACGAATTTCTTCTAGGATCTCGTTCACCGACATGTCATTCGCTTGCATCGCATTAATCACATTGAAGCCGTGATCTTGCTGTTTGTACTCCGTACGAATGCCGATTTGTATTGAGTTCTTCGCTGAGATCAAACCTTCTTTCGGCGCATGGTAGAACATCGTACCGTGGTCGTATGAACTGCCATTTGCATAGGTGTCCGTATGAGCATCAAAGTGAATCAACGCCATTTGGCCATGATGCTTCGCATAGGCACGCAGGATAGGTAGCGTAATGAAGTGGTCACCGCCCAATCCCAACATGGTTTTACCACTTTTTAGAATTTCACTGGTTGCCGCTTCAAGGCGGTAAGTAAAATCTTCCGCATCACCGCAATCGAACACGAGATCACCTGCGTCGATCACTTTCAGTTTATCCAATACGTTGAAGCTCCAAGGGAACTTCTTACCTTCCCATGCCAAGTTGACTGAGGCACGGCGAATTGCATCTGGACCCATACGCGCACCTGGACGCCCAGATGTTGCCATGTCCAGAGGGACTCCCAACACCACAACGTCTGCGTCTGCCGATACCGGGTTACGAATGTACGGCAGACGTAAAAACGACATAGAGTTGGAGTAAAGCGAATAATCAGTTTTAGTAAACAAATCATTCATATCAGAAGTCCTCTAAATAGGTGTATCCTGCTAGACCTTGTTCTAGTTCTGCTAGGATTTGTGCTTGTTCATTGGCTTCAACTCGCTGTGAAACCAATTGTTTATAATTGTCACGAATCGCATCCACGTCGATATGAACGTAGCGCATCATGTCTTCTACACTATCACCTTCGTTGATGTAACTGATCTCAAATTGACCATGTTCATCAACATTGACTACAGCACTGTGGGTATCACCAAATAGGTTGTGCATGTCACCAAGGATTTCTTGGTATGCGCCTACTAGGAAAAAGCCCATTAAGTACGGTTTGTCTTTGCTCCAAGCTGGTACAGGTAGCGTGCTCTCGATGCCTTGACCATCAACGTAGTGATCGATCGCGCCATCAGAGTCACATGTGATGTCCAACATCACTGCACGACGTTCTTCCGCCTCGCCAAGACCAGAAAGTGGCAGAACAGGGAACACCTGATCAATACCCCAAGCATCTGGTAGAGATTGGAAGAGAGAGAAGTTCACGAAGAACTTATCCGCAAGACGTTCGCTCAACTCGTCCAGAATCGGACGGTGGAAGCGATTCTTAGTGCTCATCTTTCGGCTTAATTCGAAGTAAATGCGCAGTGACAATTGTTCTGCCCACGCACGTTGTTCCAAGTTAAGCACACCTGTAGCAAATTGAGAGTGCACTTCTGCCAAATCACTTTGGGTATCATTGTAAATCTCAATTAACGCACGAGCGTCTGTACCATCTTGCAAGTTTTCCCAGTTTCGCCACATGTTTTGTAGCAAAAGCGGAGCGTCCTCATCAAGCTCATGTACTTCTTCCGGTAGGTACGACTCGGTACCAATTACGTTAGAAATCAATACAGCGTGGTGCGCTGTTAGCGAGCGACCCGATTCCGAAATGATCACTGGCATTGGTTGTTCGTATTGCAGACACACATCGCCCACTGTGTTCACAATATTACGTGCGTATTCTGCAAGGCCGTAGTTCATCGAATTCGATGATTGGCTGCGTGTGCCGTCATAATCCACTGCCAAGCCGCCGCCCACATCGAAGTACTCGATGTTTGCACCGAGTGCGCGTAGTTCGCAGTAGAAACGTGCAGACTCGTTCACACCATTGCGTACATCACGGATGTTTGCCATCTGTGAACCAAGGTGGAAGTGAACCAGTTGCATCGCGTCTAGGTTGCCTTCGCGTTTAAGACGTTCAATAACGCTAAGCACTTGCGATGCTGATAAACCAAACTTCGATTTTTCACCGCCACTTGCTTGCCATTTCCCTGCGCCTTGAGAGGCGAGGCGAATGCGTAAACCAAGGCGCGGTTTTACGCCCAAACTTTTCGCTTCTTCTAGTACCAGATCCAGCTCAGAAAGCTTCTCTAGTACGATGAATACCTTGTGACCCAGCTTTTCACCGATCAGTGCAAGACGCACATACTCACGGTCTTTGTAGCCATTACACACGATTACGGAGCTACCTTGTTGAGCCAATGCAAGTACCGCCAACAATTCTGGCTTGCTACCCGCTTCAAGACCAAGCTGCTTGGTTTCTAGTTGAGCTTGGCTCGCTAGAATTTCATCCACCACTTCACGTTGTTGGTTTACTTTAATTGGGTACACCAACAAGTATTTGTTTGGATATTGGTATTCTTCAATTGCTTGGTTGAATGCGTGGCAAATACCATGCACACGTTGGTGCACGATTTGCGGGAAGCGTACTAATACAGGCAGATTTAACTGCTTCGCTTCTAGCTCATTTACAATAGCGCTGAAAGGGATTTGATGTGCACGATCACTACGTGGTGATACATATACTTCGCCTTGGTCATCAATGCCGTAGAAACCTTGGCTCCAGTAGTGAACGTTGTAGTCCGCGCGGATGCGGTCTAATTTAGTTGCTTTTTCCAACTCGATTCTCACAAAAATGTACTTAACTCCTTAATTAATTAGAAGGAAAAGTACAAAAAAGCAAATCATGAGGTATTTACCTCATACCCTGACACGAACTCCGTGTGCGCGCATTAACGGATAAACGGGCCCTTGAGTCTAATGATTAAAATCTATCATCTCGATTATGATTTGTTGTCGTCGCTACGTGTGAATATTTGTTTACCGAAGCATCCATTCTGCTGTTATAGTTGGTCTGACCAGTAAGGATTCGGTCATGAAGCATCTCACTAAAATAAGGACATATTTTGCAGCTGCACAGAATTCAGGGGTACATTCAGACCATGTATCTCGCCGAATATCCCGATAGATTATTGTTGCTTGATGGTGCCAGTCGAGCAGACATTCCTCATCTTAAAGACTTTATTGAACATCAACTCCATCGTCCTTTTTCTGATCTAAAGTTGGTTGTTGTGACCCACATGCATCCAGACCATGCTGGTGGTGCGCACAAACTACGTGACTTAACAGGATGCAAGCTATTGGCCGCAAAGCGAGAGAACCAGTGGTATAGCGGTGTAGACGGTTGGCTAATGCATTTGACCGATTTGATGTTAGCACGCTGGATGGCGAATCGGATGCGTAAACCAAAGCAAAACCTGTGGTATTCCCGCAAGCTAAAGCCAGATATTGAACTTATTGATGGAGAGTTTATTCCTGGATTTGATGATTGGCAGGTGCTAGAAACACTAGGGCATACCGACCGAGATCTGTCGGTTTATCATTCTGAACAAGATGTACTGTATGTGGCGGATTTAATGGTGCAGGTGAAACAGCATCTGATTGCGCCGTTTCCCATATTTCATCCGAATCAATATCGGCAATCATTAAAGCGTGTGTTTGAGATGAATCCGCAATGTTTGCTTTTGGCACATGGGGGAGAAGTGACTTTGGATGAAAAAGCGTATCAGCACATTTTGAATACAGCGCCGACTAAGCCAATGACGCACTGGCGAGTGACAAAAGTTAAAGCGAAGGGATTGTTGTTTGCGTTATTTCGTAGGAAGTAGGCTAAGATAAAGCCAGACGAGTGATGCTCAACAAAAACGTTCGATCACTCATCTGAAGCTACGGGGTTAAGATGCCAATAAGTGAGATTGGCTAGGATCAACCAGCACTTTGTCTGCCATACCCTGACGACCTAACAACATCATGTAAGTCATTTTTTCACGGTTAGTCAACGTAATGTCGATTGGCCATTGTTGGTCGCCCATACGCAGCATCGTTGTGATCACGCAGCGGTGCTCAAAAGTACCGTTAGAAGATTTAACCTTACGGTTTGCTTTTAGTTTCGCTGTGCAGCGAACCACTTGTTCTAAATGGTATACATCTGGGTGCAAATCGAATGCAACATAAGACTGACCATCTTTTTCAAAGCAATCAATATTGTCTACATGTAATGAAGAGGTTTGAGCGCCTGTATCAATACGCGCTTCAAGGTGAGTAATCCCTAACTCTGGCAAGCAAATAGCTTCGGCATTCCCAATGATCATTTTCTGATTCATAGTGTCATCCTAGCGACGAGTAACAAGAGAGCCGGTTTTTGGCTCTCTTGTGCGTTAAACAAAAATCAACCTTTACCGCGAGTACGGTTTGAATTTGGCTTAGCGTTTTTCTCGATAAAATCGAAGATCATACCTGCAATGTTTTTACCCGTTGCTAGTTCGATGCCTTCTAGACCAGGGGAAGAGTTCACTTCCATTACCACTGGGCCATTTTTAGATTGAAGGATATCCACACCACAAAGGTTCAAGCCCATCACTTTCGCTGCATTTACAGCGGTCGCACGCTCTTCTTTGCTCAAACGCACGAGTTGTGCAGAGCCACCACGGTGAAGGTTAGAACGGAACTCGCCTTCTTTTGCTTGGCGCTTCATTGCGGCAATCACCTTATTTCCGACAACAAAACAACGGATGTCCGCGCCTTTTGCTTCTTCGATAAATTCTTGCACCATGATGTTAGCTTTCAAACCCATGAAAGCTTCAATCACGCTTTCTGCCGCTTTATTTGTTTCAGCAAGTACAACACCAATGCCTTGAGTGCCTTCTAGCAATTTAATTACTAGAGGTGCGCCACCAACGTTTTTGATCACGTCCTGAATGTTGTCAGGATGGTGAGCAAAGCCAGTGCGTGGCAAACCGATGCCTTTACGTGATAGCAGTTGCAATGAGCGCAACTTGTCACGAGAGCGGCTGATCGCGACAGATTCGTTGACACAAAATGTACCCATCATTTCAAACTGACGTACAACAGCAGTGCCGTAAAACGTAATAGATGCCCCAATACGTGGAATAACAGCATCGTATTGCGGTAATTCTTCACCCTTGTAGCGGATCTTAGGGTTGTTGCTCGTAATGTCCATATAACAGTGAAGCGTGTCGATCACATCGATTTGATGCCCACGTTCTTCACCCGCCTGTTTTAGGCGCATGGTTGAATATAAATTCTCATTACGAGAGAGAATAGCAATACGCATGGCAATTCCTTAGTAAGTCAGTACCAAATTAAAATATAAGTATAGAGCATAGAATGCAGTAGGCAGGTGATCATGTTATGACATAACCTACTTACTTCAACGATTTAGAATTGTGGTTGAACAACCACGTCGTCAGAGGTGCGCACCTTAGGGCGTTTTTTTGTGAGATGAAAACGAAAAAGCATCGTCGACACGACAAAAATATTTTATCGAACGCTCACGCCTTGCGGTATGAGACTGTCAAGGGTGAGATAAATAAAATTGAGCAAAAATTTCATCGCTTTGTCACGAATTATCGCTTAAAAAAGCGGCCAATTTGACCGCTGTTTTTAGCTGTTTTGATAGTGACTTAAAAAAAGTTCCGCCGTTTGGGTAGCTAACAGCCTAGATTCTTCATTCGACAAAGAGGGGCGAATTCCCATTAACTGCGGCCAGAATGCACTGCCTTTAAGTAAGTTGTGCAATTGAGTGCTTGCTATATGTACATCATCAATTTGCAAAGCGCCACTGTTCGATTTCTCCGTAAGCCAGCGGTACAGGGCGGTTTCCTGTTTCGACATTTGTTCTGCTTGTTCTTTGAGATCTTCTGGCTTAAATAAGAAGTGCCCAAATGCCACTTTTGCCAGCTCAATATAGTTTGGTTCCGTCACCACAATGATCTCGCTGTAGAGTAATTCAATCAATTGATCTTTGAGTGGCAGAGTGGCCAAGCGTTTAATATCGCTTTCCATCATTGACGAACGCCAAAGCTCAGTCAGCAACTCCGTCACGATCGCTTCCTTAGAAGGGAAGTGATTATAGACCGTGCGCTTAGAGACTTGTGCGATTGCAGAGAGCTTATCCATGCTGGTGTTTTGCACCCCAAACTCTTGGAACGCTTGCCTTGCCGCGCACAAGATGGCTTCTCTTTTGGTTTCGCTACGACTTTTTCTTTTTACATTCATAAGCTTGCTAAGTTAAGACGATCATTTCTTGATCTATTTTACACTAAGTAGTTTACTTTTGATAATTAGAATGTAAACTGCACCGTGTAGTTTACTTTTGTTCGGGTTAACTTTTTATGAAAAAAACTTTGCTAGCCACAGTAGGAGCGTTCGCGATGGGTACATCAATGATTTCTTGTTCTAATGTTGATACTGAAAAAGCGCCAACATACCCGGACAAATTTGCAAATACAGAGTTGGAATACAAAAGCGGTTTGGGCGACATGTTCGAAATCATGAAAGCGTATTTTACGACTGAGCGCCTTAACCCAACACCAACGATTGAAATTCCAGTGCATGCGATCACAGCGCGGCAACTGTTAGAAGAGCAAGATGACGTCATCTATCGTCTGGGTCACTCAAGCGTATTAATGAAGCTCGATGGAAAACTGGTGATGACCGACCCTGTATTCAGTGATCGCGCGTCTCCTGTACAATGGGCAGGGCCAAAACGCTTTCACCAAACCCCCATCACGATAGAAGATTTGCCAACTATCGATGTGGTGGTGATCAGTCATGACCATTACGATCACCTAGATAAAGCTTCTATTAAAGTGCTAGGCGACAAGGTGGGCACTTTCTTGGTACCGTTAAAAGTTGGCCAATTACTGGTGAATTGGGGTGTGCCGAAGGAGAAAGTGATCGAGCTAGATTGGTGGGAGTCACATTCTGTCGACGGTATTGAATATACATTGACTCCGACTCAGCATTTCTCTGGTCGAGGTTTGACAGACCGCGATACGACACTGTGGGGCAGTTGGGTTATTAATGCACAACAACACAAAGTGTTCTTCAGTGGTGACTCTGGTTACTTCAATGGCTTTAAAGAGATTGGCGAAAAGTACGGTCCGTTTGACTTCACCATGATTGAAACAGGTGCATACAATGAACTTTGGTCAGACATTCACATGTTCCCTGAGCAAAGTGTTCAAGCACACATTGATGTGCAGGGTAAAGTGATGATGCCGATTCACAACAGCACGTTTGATCTGTCGATGCACGATTGGAATGAACCGATGCAACGCGCGTTAGACATTAGTGAAGAGCGCGGTGTAACGTTAGTGAGCCCTGAGATTGGTCAACGCTTGGCGATTGCGGAGCCTCAGCCTGCTAAGGCATGGTGGCAATAATTGCTGAGCTAAACAGCCAAACACCAGAATAGTTAAGTCACTTATCAGTAGTTACTATTAGTAGTTACGTGGTCAGGGATAAGGATAAAGGTGCGATGAAAGCAAAGTGGACGTTGTTACTTACATTAAGCATTCTGCCTACCTTTGCACTAGCAGGGGTAGAGCAAGATATCTCGACGTTGATAAAACGAGTTGAGCAATCCTCTTGCACCTTTATCCGTAACGGCAAGGCGTACACTAATCAAGAAGCGGCAGAACACATGCGCAATAAATGGGATTACGCCAAAGATGACGTTGATTCTGTAGAAGTGTTTATAAAAGAGGTCGCGTCAAAGAGCTGGTTATCTGGCAAACCCTATTGGGTGGATTGCCAAGATAAACGCATTACCAGCGAAGAGTGGCTAACATCATTGATGCGCACCACCGACCACATCCAATAACACTTCTTTGATGGTCTGATAGCGCAGAGGTAGAGCACGACTGCGCTTACGAACCAGAAATAGCTCTTCACATACAGTGTTTTTCAGTTGAGCAATGTATAACGTGTCTTTTAGTGGAAAATTGTCGACCGCACTTTGAGGCAGCACGGTGAAGCCAAGTCCTTTGCTGACAGGTAGCAAAATTTGGCTCAATTGATTTACGTAGCCGGATAATGGTAAATCGCTCATCTTAATTTCTTGGAGCTGTGGTTCTTCACACTGGTCAAAAAACAGCGTCATGTAATGCTCGGCATCAGGGTGGCTAATGACACCACAGTCATGCAAGAGTTGTGGCGTTATCTGCTTATTTTGATAATGCTTTGGCAGAACCAAGCACAACCTCTCTTTACCAATTCGCTCACTGTGAAACAGACCTTTGTTGGGAACATCAGTCACGATACCAATATCGATGTGCCCTTGCGTTATAGCGTTGAGAATAGATTGATTTGGCGCGGCTTCTAAATGTAACGATAAGCTCGGGTGCTGTTTTTGCTTCTCCAAAATGGGCCCATACAACATTAACGCCATTGCACCAGAACAAGCCAGTTTACAGTGGCCTGAAAACGCATCATCAAAACTGAGCTCTTCGAGCAGCTTCTTCTCTCTATCTTCTAACTCGAGCGCATATGCGTAGACAATCCTGCCTTGCTCGGTTAATTCGAAGCTTTTGTTTTCGCGCTTGATCAAGGCATGCTGACAACTTTGCTCTAATTTTTTGATGTGTTGGCTGACGCCAGGCTGAGTCATAAAAAGTTTTTCTGCCGTTTGCGTAAAATGACCGACTTCAATCAATGTCTTAAATGTATGTAACCAAACAGGATTAAGCATAGTGTGTGATTTTCTGAGAGCTTTGTTGGGAGACGTAAAGAAAATGATAGCACGGTGTTTTATGAAAACAGAGAAGACTTAAACGATAAAGATGAATCTTTATCAATACATTACAGACAAAATAAAACCCCGCCTGGTTTCCCAGACGGGGCTTATTCTTTTTCGCAGCAATCCAGCTACTAATAGGTGCTCCCTGCATCTATCCTTGATTGTGGCTAAGTCCTTTAACCGAGTTCCTTGTTCATCGCCTTCCTAGCGGTGTCCATTCTTGCCTATCATCCTGACGGGCGAACTCTATCCTAGAGCTTAACTACATCCTTGCTGACAACTCATCCTAAGCTATCAAATCTTCATCCTGAAGATACCCAATCCTTTAGGCTTTTTTCCTGTTCCCGCCAACATCCTGTCGACAAATTGAGTATTGATGTTTTGCTGATTTGACTCAATTAACTTTTCTAAATTATTTTTACTTATTATTTTAAGTGAATTTAAATATTACTGTTAAATCATATGTTTAATGTTTTTTCTGGCATTGCTCTTAGACGTGGTTAATCTATTTGCTTACAACTCTTGTAAGAGATCTCGCACAAGTTTGGTGGTGAATGTATTAATGAGCGCTTTTTGTTCCGAGTTCTGTGGATTGAACTGGATCACAATGCGTTAAAAGGGAGACGATAAAGATGAAAGTGAATTGATCTTGAGTAGAGATTTGTTTGAAAAGAAATAAAAAATCTTGCGGTTTTTATAAACAGTATGGTAAATCTGAAATGCCCACCTTGTTAATCCTTATTAAGATTCAATGACAGTATAAGTAGGGAACTTGATTGCCATTTTTCTGTCATATCTGGTGAGTAAGTTAACTGTGTCAGATAGATAATATGCCGTTTGCCAGTAAAAACAGGCTGCAAGAAATCGGTAATTATCATTATGTTGTGAAATTGGTCACGGTTAAATGATTGATTCCCTTATAGATTGAAGGGGATACGACCTTAGACAATAAGCTCCATGAGGAGCGTTACTTATATAAGATGAGGGACTTTACTATGAAAAAGACTAGAAGAGCTCAGCTACATCGTGTGCGTATTCAATACTGGAAAGACACGAAAGACGCCCCAGCTAAAAAATCATAGTTAATTATACCTAAAGGCACGAGCTGGCTGTGGAACGCAGTTTCCCGTTGATTGCCAGCTCAAAAACGCCAAAATCACTCCGCGCAACTTCCCAAGCACCCTATTTTTAATATCGCATTCTTCCAAAAATAAAAAAGCCAGTCTTAAGACCAGCTTTCTCTACCATTTATTGAGCTCTGCGTATTACAGGTTGCCCTTTAGTTACAGGTAGTTGGCGTCAACTAGTTCGCCCGCTTGCGCGCTTTTCACTTCTGGGCGTGCTTCTAACCATTTGATAACTTGCGCTTTCTGTTCTTCAGTCGCACTGCCGTAACGGTTAGTAGAACATAGGAAGCCTTCAAACAGTTCTAGACCACCGCCACCGAAGCAAAGACCAAGCTCGTCAATGTAGTCGATAAAGTCATCAACGAATGCATCGTAACGGTCGAAGTCGTTAATGTCTGTTTCACAGCTGATCTCGAAACCTAGGATTGCGAACTCACCTAAGAACAGCTTTTTACGGATACGACGGCTCTTGTTATCGATCTTGTCTAATTTCATGATTATCTCTCGTAGATGATTTGATTTCGTACACCTTATACCTTCTATCATACTTTAGCCCAAGTAAAATCAGAATGAAGCGATACAGTTGGTGATTATGTGACCAGAATTTAATTGCTTCGTTAGCTGTGTTGGTTGGTTTGCAGTATTGTTGAAACACAAGTTTCATATGTTTTAAGCACTTTTGTCATTTTTCTTATCCAAACTTCTTGCCGTTCAACTAATCACTTATTTATTAATTAAACTATAAGATCGGGAAAGTAAAAATGAGCAAGGAAACCTTTGACGCGACGCGTTATAACCAAAGTGAAAACAAACCATTTGAAGAAGTATTAGAAGCGAGCCTATCTCGACGCAGCATTCTGAAAGGTGGTTTAGGTATCAGTGCGATGACAGCGTTTGGTGCTTTCGGATTGGCTGGTTGTAACTCGTCTGACTCAGGGAGTACAGTAAGCAGTGGTTCGGGCGCATCTAAAGCCGTTCTTAACTTTGAATCTATCCCTGGCTCACTCACTGACGCAGTTTCAATTCCACAAGGCTACACCGCACAAGTACTAGTACCTTGGGGAACACCACTTAATGCACAAGGCAGCGCATGGCAAAATGATGGTACCAACACCAGTACCGATCAGTTAAATGCGCTAGGCATGCACCATGACGGCATGCATTTTTTCCCATTGAACGATAGCACTACAGATGGCTTGCTATGTATTAACCACGAGTACATCGACACATCAGCACTGCATCCAAACGGTCCGACGGTTGAAAATGGCGTACGTACCATTGTAGATGAAGTGCGCAAAGAGATTTACGCGCACGGTGTATCAGTGGTTCGCATTCAACTGGAAGACAACATGTGGAAGTTGGTTGATACTGACCCACTAAACCGTCGTTATACTGGTGCGACAGTCATGGATTTGTCTGGCCCGGTAGCCCACACATCTTTAACTGTCACTCGTTTCTCACCAGATGGCAGCCAAGCGCGTGGTACGTTAAACAACTGTGGCAACGGCTACACGCCGTGGGGCACTTACTTAACGTGTGAAGAGAACTGGCCTGGTTACTTTGTTAACGCCGGGACTCGTACAGAAGAGCAAGATCGCATTGGTGTTGATGACCAAAGCACACGCTACTTGTGGGAGACATTAGCAGGTAATGCAGAAGAGCGTCTTGATGAGTTCTCTCGCTTTAATGTGGCTCCAACAGGAGCAAGTGCGATGGATGATTACCGTAATGAAGCCAATGGTCACGGTTACATTGTCGAGATTGACCCTTACACGCAAAACTCACGTGCGAAGAAACGTACTGCGCTAGGTCGTTTCCGTCACGAGGGCTGTACTTTCGGTAAGCTTGAAGAAGGCAAACCAGTGGTATTTTATTCTGGTCACGATTCTCGCTTTGAATACCTATACAAATTTGAATCTGCGGCAGCGTGGGATCCAGCAGATGCTAACCCTGATAACCGCTTGGCGATGGGTGACAAGTACATGGACGAAGGCACACTGTATGTGGCGCGCTTCAATGAAGACAGCACAGGTACTTGGTTACCATTAACGCTTGATAGCGTAACAACCGCTGGTGGTACGTTAGCGGATCACTTTGATTCACTGGCTGAAATTATCATCAATACTGCGGGTGCGGCGGATTTAGTTGGGGCAACACCAATGGATCGACCAGAGTGGTGTACGGTTGATCCATTCACGGGTTCAGTATATTTAACATTGACGAACAATACGCGCCGTACAGATGAAACCAATCCTGCGAATCCACGTTTGAATAATAAGTTTGGTCATGTTATCCGTTGGGATGAAGGTGCTTCAGCAACTGACTTTACTTGGGATATCTTTGTGTTTGGTTCGCCAGCAAATGGTGATGCAGATACCAACCGTTCTGGCTTGAATGAGTTAAACCAGTTTGCGAGCCCAGACGGATTAGCGTTTGATGGCCGTGGTATTTTGTGGATTCAGACTGATAACGGCGCAGATGAAGTCACGTCTTACACCAATGATCAAATGTTGGCTGTTGTTCCATCTAAGCTAACAGATGAGAATGGTGATCAAGCTGTGATTGGTGCGGATAATCAAGCTGAATTGAAACGCTTCTTTGTCGGACCAAATGGTTGTGAAGTAACAGGCTTTACCATCAGCCCTGATTACAAATCATTGTTTGTGAATATTCAGCACCCAGGCAACTGGCCATACAGTGAAGATGCAGCCGAAGAAACGCCTGCTGGTGTTTCTGTGCGCCCACGAGCGGCGACAGTGGTTATTCGCCGTGAAGACGGTGGAGAGATTGCAGTTTAATCTCTAAATGAATAAACACCTTAAAATTCAAGCCCTGCAATTGCAGGGCTTGATGGTTTAGGCGAATGCCTAGTTGCACTTTGTACCTAGACAACAGGCTTAGCTTTTCAATGAACCGCCTGAAGTACGAATCACGTCTTGATACCAGAAAAAGCTTTTCTTACGTTTACGTTCTAGCGTTCCTTGCCCATCATCATAACGATCGACATAGATAAAGCCGTAACGTTTGCTCATCTCAGCGGTTGAGTTCGCGACCAAATCGATTGGCCCCCAGCTGGTAAAGCCCATCAACTCAACGCCATCCAGAATCGCTTCGTGTGCTTGCACAAGGTGGTCGTTCAAGTAAGCGATGCGGTAATCATCTTGAATCTCACCGTTTTCATCGATTTCATCACGTGCACCTAAGCCGTTTTCTACGACAAACAGTGGTTTTTGGTAGCGATCGTGAAGGAAGTTCAGCAGAATGCGCAGGCCTTTTGGATCGATCAACCAGCCCCATTGGCTCTTCTCAAGATATGGGTTTGGTACGCTATCGACAATGTTACCCACTTCCTTCTGTTTCGGGTCTGCACTTGCACAGCCACTTGCGTAGTAGCTGAATGAGATGAAGTCGACACTCGCAGACGCAATTTCTTCTAAGTCGCCTGCTTCCATCTGAATTTCAATGCCGTTTTCGCGGAAGTAACGCTTCATGTAGCCAGGGTACTGACCACGTGTTTGCACATCACCGAAGAACAACCACTTGTTGTTTTCATGCATTGCAGCAAGCACGTCATCAGGGTTACAGGTATATGGGTAGTTGATTGCGCCAAGCAGCATGTTACCAATCTTGCCGTTTGGTACGATTTGCTGACACAGTTTTACCGCTTTTGCGTTGGCGACTAGTTGGTGGTGAATCGCTTGGTAAATCTCTTGTTCACTGGCGTCTTCTTGCAAACCAACACCAGTAAATGGTGCGTGTAGAGACATGTTGATTTCGTTGAACGTTAACCACAGCTTCACTTTGTCTTTGTAGCGTTCCAGCACGGTGCGAGCATAACGTTCGAAGAATTCGATGACGCGACGATCGCCCCAACCACCGTAGTTCTCGACCAGTGCGTAAGGCATTTCGTAGTGAGATAATGTCACGAAAGGTTGGATGTTGTGCTCGGCAAGTTCGTCAAAAATTTTATCGTAGAACGCCAAACCTTCTTCGTTAGGTTCTAGTTCGTCCCCGTTCGGGAAGATGCGGCTCCATGCCAAAGAGAGACGCAGACAGTTAAAGCCCATCTCTTTGAACAGCGCGATGTCTTCTGGGTAGCGATTGTAGAAGTCGATCGCCACGTCTTTGATACCCGGTGTACGCTCTTCACGGGTTTGATGCGGACTCAAAATACCGTTTGGCAGCATGTCTGATGTCGATAACCCTTTACCCCCAAGGTTGTACGCCCCTTCTACTTGGTTTGCAGCAATGGCACCGCCCCAAAGAAAATGTTCAGGAAACTTAATCATGTTTCTCACTCTTTATCGTTCGGAAGTTATTCGTCTTATTTGCTTGAGAATAGTGTAGGTCAAGGAGGGATTCTTGTATCGAGATCGTGTTTTTCTCAAACAGCGGGGATGCCTAGTTCTAATGATGATTTTGTAATCAATATCACCTTAGGCTGATTTGAACAATAAAGTGAAAGTCAGCCCATTTTGTTCATTCTTATGCACAGTAATTTGTCCGTTCATATCACGCATATTGTTGGCCGTAATCGCTAAACCCAGCCCCAATCCTTCACCAATTTTCTTTGAGGTTTGGAAGGGTTCGAACATGGATTCAAGCATCTCATCCGACACGCCGCAGCCATTATCACTGATGATCAGTTCGACCTGATTGCTGGTTGGGTTGACGATCAAGCTGAGCTGCGGGTTGGTGGTATTGTTCATTGCGTCTAGCGCATTCGAGACAAGATTACCGAGCACCTGAAGCAGTCGTTGTTCTTCACCCATGATATTAGGTAAATCATGAGGAACGCGCACACGCACATCCACCTTGTCTAATTGGGATTGATAAACGCGTAAGGTCTCTTCGAGTGCGGAGGTAAGAGAAATCGCCTGTAGGCTTTCTGGTTTGTTGTAGGCGAACGTCTTTAACTGACTGGTCATGCTTGCCATGCGATCAATCAGCTTCTGCACCAATACGTTGTTGGCTTTCATCATCTCGGTTTCACCGCGTTCCGCTAGTAGCTCGTTCGTGGTGAGCAGGGTGCGCAAGCCCGTCAGTGGCTGATTGAGCTCATGAGTGATCGCGCTCGACATGCGACCCAAGGCGGCCATTTTGCTCGATTCAATCAACTGGCTTTGTGCTTCTTTTAGCGCTTGAGTTCGCTCTTCAACTCGCTGCGCCAGTTCTTGGTTGACCTGTTGCAGTGATTGCTCGGCTTTTTTCCGCTTGCTGATGTCGATGATCGTCGCAAGGAAATACTGCTCGCCATGCCAAGGGAAACTGGTCAGTGAGAACAAGACAGGGAAGACGCTACCGTCACTGCGTCTGGCAATGGTTTCGACCGTGCTGATCTCTGCGAGCTCTTTATGCTTAGGCAGGTCCTTTAGTAACTTAAGTGTTGTGGAATTGGGATTGCCAGCGTCGAATAACTCCCAAGCAAAAGCGTGTCGATTGACGCTTTCTGGTAAACAGAACAAACGTTTCGCCATTGGGTTGAGGTCGAACAGTTGCCCTTGTTCATCAATCAATAGCAAACCAACGTGGGTTTTATTGATCATCTGTTTCAAGCGGCGTTGGGACTCTTCCAACAGAGCTTGAATTCGTTGTTGATTGATGTGCTTTTGTCGTCGTTGTAAGCCAATGATGACGAGCAATACAACCAATAAGAGCAGCGCTGCTACGCTCCAACCAATCACATTGATGGTTTGTTGAATCGGCTTAGAAGGGGTGAGGTAGCTGACGTACCAATTCAAATCATCTAATTTAACGGTGTGTGCAAAATAACGCTGTTGGTTGAGCGTCCACACACTGATGTTGGTGTTGTCGTATAAGCGTTGCGTTTCTAACTGAACGGTGTTGCTCGGTTCGTTAAACCAGTCTGCGTTATAGAGCGAGCTGCTCGATAGGAAAAAGCGTTGCTGACGGTTCTGCAACGTAATGATGTCTTGGCTAGTAATGGTCTGTTCGGTCAATAGGCTAAGGTTGATTTGCACCACCACAATGCCAGCGATATCCAGACCATCGTAGATAGGGGCTGCAAGATAATACAATGGGCTCGAACCTTTGGTTTTGTTCACCAAGGAAACACCGCCGCCTTGGTTGTGAATTTGTTCCACAATGGCTTTTCGGTCAGACAGGCTAAAGCGCTCTTCGATCAAACTTGAGACCAATACTTCGCCAGAGTTAGACAGGATTAGCCAACCTTCCGTATTGGCGGCTTTATCTAGTTGAGTCAGTTGGGTTTGCAACGGTTCGTAATAAGTCAGATTCCCTTTCACAAAAGCGATGGTTTCTGGGTTATTGGTGACGAGGTAAGGTAAGTGGTAGAAACGTTTGAGTGCACGGCGAACTTCACCGATATAGTCGAGCAGTTTTTGTTGAGCTTCGGTTTGAGTTTGTACGCTCAACCATTGACGAGCAACCTCTCTGCTGGCGCTATAACAAGACAACATCAGCACTGCTGCAATTACGACCACAAGCCACGTTTTGCCATTCCTTTTGCGCTGCATACTGACTCCGTTCAGCTAGTGCGTTCTCACCGAGAGTCATTAAAGAGTGCGCCTAACTGATTGGATGTTAAAGACTTGTAAGCAAGAAGTGAGATCTAGCTCCTTTTCTCCTCAGTGGTTTTTGCTACCGTTAGCAAAGAGCGATTTCTATTCCACCTACGGTAGTAACTCATGGCTTTTGACGACACCCCTAAAATTGCACTTATCGAAGACGATGACATTGTTCGTCAGGCTACCAGTCAGTGGCTGCAACTGGCGGGGTTCGACGTGACCGCATTCAGTCTAGGCGAAGAGGGCAAAGCGGCCATTCTTAGCCAAGAATTTGATGCGATTGTCAGTGATGTTCGCCTGCCGGACACCGACGGCTTGTCGATACTAGAAAGCCTGATTGCTAATCACATCCCAACGCCAGTTATCTTGATCACCGGACATGGTGACGTCGATATGGCAGTAGGGGCGTTACAAAACGGTGCGTTCGATTTTATTGAGAAACCTTTCCAACCTGAGCGTTTATCCCAACGAGTAACCGAAGCGGTCGAGAGCTATCGCGCACAAACGTCTACTCAAGATCGCCAAGAGTACCTATCTAGCGTTAGCGGCTTAGAAGAGGTGTTGATTGGGCGAAGCCGAGTGATGCAACAGCTTAGAGAACAAGTAGCCAAGTTAGCACGCATTGATACTAACGTGATCATTTACGGCGAAACAGGTTGTGGTAAAGAGCTGGTGGCGACCAGTTTGCATAATGAAAGCCAACGCAGATCCTATCATTTTGTGCCAATCAACTGTGGCGCTATTCCTGAGAACCTGTTTGAAAGTGAGCTGTTTGGGCATGAAGCAGGGGCATTTACCGGAGCGGGTAAAAAGCGCATTGGTAAGTTGGAATACGCGGATAAAGGCACTTTATTCTTTGATGAAATCGAGAGTATGCCGCTGTCCATGCAGGTGAAAGTGTTGCGTTCATTACAGGAACATACGGTAGAGCGCGTTGGGGGCAACCAACAGATCTCAGTTGATTTGAGAGTGATCGCCGCCGCGAAAGAAGATCTCAATGATCATGACGAGTTTCGTCAGGATTTGTACTATCGTCTTAATGTGGCGCAGATCTATTTGCCACCGCTAACTGAGCGAGAAGATGATGCGTTGATCTTGTTCGAACACTTTGCTCTGAAAAGTAACCCTGAGAGCCGCCCACTGAGTGAAGCCGATAGAAAGGCCATTCTTGCTTACTCTTGGCCTGGTAACGTACGTGAGCTTAGGAATGTAGCGATGCGTTTTGCATTGGATGAAACCGTCTCCGTAATGGAAATTCTCTCCAGTCGACCATCCTCAACAACCGAAGAGACGCATGCGGGCGTGCCGTTGGCGATTCAGCTACATAACTTTGAACGTAAGGTGCTACATGATTCTTTAGTTAGGCATCATGGACGCATCAATGAGGTGATGCAGGAGTTGGATTTACCACGTCGAACCCTTAACCAAAAGATGCAGAAGTTTGGTTTGAATCGCTCCGACTATACTTAGTGCGATTTCTAGCTAATTCGAAATTACTGGCATAACAAACACGTTATGCGCTTTTGACTGGAGCTGGGACAAACTTATAATTTAGGTCTTTCCCTTCTCCAAACAAGGTAACGAGGTTCCTTCCAGTATGTTTAGAGCTATATAGCGCTTCGTCTGCTTCAGCAAGCGCCTCTTGAAGTGATTGCCCCTCAGATAACTGACTGATACCAAAGCTCATGGTCACTTCAGTTTTAAATGATTGCAAAGCGGTTTCAGTTTCGACCGCAAGGCGAATTTGCTCTGCGACAATTTTGGCTTGTTGTGCTTTTTCGAGCAAAACAATCATGAACTCGTCACCACCAAATCGCACAATGCAGGCTGACTCAGGAAGATGCTTTTTAAAAATAGTGGAGATCGTTGCCATGACGGAGTCGCCAACCGTGTGACCATAGTGATCATTAATCGCTTTGAACTTGTCGACATCAGTCATAATAATGCTGATTGCTTGGCTTTTTTTATGTGCTTTACTAACCAAGTTTGGAACGATTTCTTCCATGGCTCGACGATTATATAGCCCTGTGAGTGCATCTAAATGAGAGAGATCATTTATGGATTGCACCAAGCGTCCGTTAATTAACCACAGCATACTAAAGCTCAAAGCAACGATCAGGCAGATGCTAAATAAGAAAGTCAGCTGATGGATAAGGCCTGCGACCATAAAACTTGGTAACTCACCTGAAAAAGTACTCCAAAGCGCCCTAAATCCCATAAAAAAACTAAATCCAAAGAAAGAGTAAGCCATTGCTTTAACAGGGAGCTTTAAGTCCTTTTGGGTACCTTTAAGCATGGCGACACCACTAAAGAAGGTGACGATACAAATATACATGCTCAGATAAATAATGCGGCTTTTGATAGAAGGGTCATGGAAGGTGAAATAGTAAAATGAACCACTGAAAACAGGTGTTAACAAGGTAAGACAGTGAGCCAATTTTAAAGGATATTGACGAAAAATGCTTACGCTATATAGCGTAAGCAAGAAGCCGACTAATATGAGAGTGTTGGCTATGACGATGGTCAGCCAGTCTGGCGCAGAGCCTCTAAAGCCAAGTAAAAAAGGGCCTAAACCAATAAACAGTAGTGATATCGAGAAGGTTTTTAAGCCTTTGACTCTACCCTGAGTGTATTGATAACAAAGCAGACTAATAGAGTAAATGCAAGAGAACAGAATAACGATAAAGTTCAGTGTTCTGATGTCTAGATACTGATTATCCATAGGCGACCCATATCAATCTTTCATTCAGGCAACTCCTTTGCCTGATATCAATAAGCGAGCTACATAGTAACGCACTTATTGAGCGATGTCTTATGTTAAACGGCTATTCATTCACCAGCTCGAATTGTTCGGTTTGGTTGGTTTTCGTCGTAAACAGCAGACCAACAATCATCATAAATACGCTAGGCACAATCCAGCTAGCAAAGTCATTGTACAGAGGCATGTAATTACCCATCCACTCATCAGTGGAACTTGGCATGTAACCTAGGATGTGCAGCGCATCAACACAACCAAACGTTAGAGCAGTGAATGCGGTTGCTACCACCATGATTTGCGACATCTTGTTGCGCACTGGTGCCATGATCATCAACGCAATCGCGACTGGGTGAAGCGCCACAACCGCTGGCAATGTGATAGCCAATAGTTGCTCTAGACCTACGTTGGCGATCAAACCAGCCAATACCATGGTCGTGATAACGCAGCCTTTGTAGTTCACTTTGCTGAAAGTGTTGTCGTAGAACTCACTGCCTGCGGTGGTTACGCCGATAGCAGTAGTCAAACACGCCAATACCATCACGGCACCTAGTAGTAGTGAACCAAACGCGCCGAAGTGGCTGAAGGTGAATGCCGTTAAAATGTCGCCACCATTGCTGAACTCAGAACCCAAGTATGAGCTTGTCGAGCCAATGTAAGCCAATGAGATGTAAACAAACGCCATGGCAACCGCGTACATCAAAGCTGCGATTAGCGTGTATTTTGCGGTGGCTTTCGGGCAATCCACACCCATGCTGCGAATCGCGCGGAAGATAATCCAACCAAAACCGATAGAACCTAATGCATCCATGGTCATGTAACCTTGGGTTAAGCCTTCAGCAAATGCGCCAGATACGTATGGTCCCGTTGCGGCAGTTAGCTCACCTGCAGGAGAAACCAAAGCCGTCACAGACATGATGATCAAGATTACCATCAAGGCAGGCGTTAAGATCTTGCCTAGGTTGTCGACCAACTTACCCGGATATAGAGCAAATAGAATGGTGATAGCACAGAAGGCAATAGTGAAAGGCACCAAAGCGGCATCACCAAACATTGGCGCAAAGCTGAATTGATAAGCGACGGTAATCGCACGTGGGATTACGAACGCAGGGCCAATCACAATAAATACCATCACCCAAAAACTTGTCGCCAAAGGTTTAGGCAGGGCAGCGGTTAATTTGTCTGAACCGTTTACGATAGCCACCATCACCAGTGCCATCGCAGGCAGACCAACACCCGTTAAGAGGAAGCCAGACATCCCGCTCAGAAAGTTTTCACCTGCTTGGTAACCCAAAAATGGAGGGAAGATCAGGTTACCTGCGCCTAAGTACATGGCGAAAGTCATGAAGCCCAAAGCGGCGATATTGCGTGCGCTTAACATTGTTATTCCTCTTATGTTTCGCTTGGAAGAAACTGAAAGGAATGGGAGGAGTATGTGGTGTTCCCGTCAGCTTCTTCTCAAGCTGACAGAAAGTTTAGATATAGCCTGTCAGCTCTGAATCAGTTTCAGAGAGAGCAGGAGGATCGCAGCAGCAACGCCAGATGGGCGTTTTAAAGCGAATTGTGATTGCGCAGTTGCTGACATGGGTAATCCTTAATGACGAAAAAATACCAAGGAATACGTTTGCCTTGGTGTGTTGTTACACTAACGAACATAGGGCTATTGGTACAACCCCGAAGTAGAAAATAAGTTGATACGGTCAATGTTTGTTTCTGAACTGGTGGATCGAGCTGCTTTTTAAATTGAAAATCAGAATAAATGACTTTTCATTTCTGTAACATGGCTTGCTTTGCTGTATTTTTGTGCTATTTGAAGTCGTTTAGGCTATAAACCTTAGCTGATAAAGTGAGCAGTTTAGAATGATACGCTTTTTCTTCTTATTGTTAAGATGCTCATTAGTTGCAGTTCAATCCAAAATTGCATCGGCAAAATATTGCTTATTAGTGAATCGTGCATTTATTTTGTCTTGATCACATTTTATTAACCTTTTGCGATCTAGGCGTACAACCTTCTCATCTTAGATAGGCAAGATCTTGCTCATTGCTTTGCTATCAAATCAGCAGAATCTTGCTCATTTTTGATGTATTTCAGCTCTTAGTTCAATAAATACAAAGGTTTAAAAGTTGGCATTTCAATTGCTCTAGGGAATGTGTTGTTAATAAAGGTTTAACATGATGTAAATCCCCAATCGTGAAACGACTACACGGAGAGTAATAATGAAAATGAATAAGCTGGTAAAAGCTTTGGCTGTCGCTGTGACTTCTTTTGGTATTGCTGCTAACGCTGCGGCAGAAGATCGTAGCTACATTCTTGCAACGGCATCGACAGGTGGTACTTACTACCCTGTGGGCGTAGCGTTGGCGACGTTAAGCAAAGTGAAATTGGCACCAAAGCACCACTTCTCCCTTTCTGCAATCAGCTCTGCGGGCTCTGGTGAAAACGTCAAACTGCTGAACGAAAACGAAGCACAGTTCGCGATTCTACAAGGTCTTTACGGTGCATGGGCTTGGTCTGGTGAAGGTCCTTATGAGAAAAGCGGTCGCCAAGAGCAGCTGCGTTCAGTCTCTATGCTGTGGCAAAACGTTGAGCACTTTATTGTTCGCTCTGACCTAGCAAAAACGGGCACAGTGACTGACCTGAACAACCTAGATGGCAAGAAGTTCTCTATCGGTAAGAAGAACTCAGGTACTGAAAACTCTGGTCGCCAAATCATGAAAGGCCTGAAGGTCGACCCTGATAAATTCAATCTTGCTTACATGGGCTACGGCGGTAGTGCGAGCGCACTTCAAAACGGCACCATTGACGGTATGAACACGCCTGCAGGTGTACCTGTTGGTGCGGTTACTCAAGCTTTTGCTGCGCTGGGTAAAGACATTTCGATTCTTTCGTTTACTGACGAACAAATCAAAGAGGCGAACGGCAATTACAACCTATGGACGAAGTACGAGATCCCAGCGAACACGTACCCGGGTCTAGATAAGCCGATTACCACCATTGCACAGCCAAACTTCTTGGCAGTTCGTGAAGATATCTCGGAAGAAGACGTTTACCAGCTAACCAAAGCGATCTACGAGAACCTGCCTTTCCTACAAGGAATCCACAAAGCAACCAAAGCAATGGCGATTGAGAAAGCGATCGCTGGCTTGCCAGTGCCTCTTCACCCAGGTGCGGCACGTTACTACAAAGAAATGGGCATCGAAATCCCATCAGATCTAATGGCGAAATAACGCTAACTTGGCCCCGAGTTTCGGCTCGGGGCATTTTATCCCTACCGATTTCTAAGATGGAAAAAGCCGCCAGAGCTTGGAGTATGAGATGAGCGACTCAATAGAAAAGGAATTGCAGAAGTTTGAGCTGCCCACGCGCACTGATTTTCCGTGGGTAACCACCACAATTACAGTGTTTGGCGTTGTGTTGTCTGCTTTGCACATTTGGTTTAACACCTTATCGACGTTACCAGAGTTATGGATATCCGCTACCCACTTTGCTGGCTTTGCGGTGATTTGTGCGCTTTGGTATCCGGCTCATATCTCTCTCAAGCAGAGTAAGATTGCACTCGGTATCGATGTGTTAATTGCTATGGGTGCGGTCGCGTGTTTGCTCTACATTCCCTATGCCGAAGATGCGCTCTACGAACGTGGCGTGAAGTTCGTGACCAGCGATTGGGTCTTCGCCATCATGGCAATCCTGATTGTGATTGAGCTTATCCGACGCACCATGGGCTGGTTTATTCCAGTGCTGATTGTGGTGTGTCTGAGTTACGTTGTGCTTTGGGGTAAGTGGGCAACAGGCATTTTCCATTTCCCGGGTTTGAGCATGGAAACCTTGCTCTACCGCAGTTTCTATTCTTCTGAGGGTATGTTTGGCTCTATTTCGCGCATCAGTTGGACATTCGTATTCATGTTCATTCTGTTTGGTGCGTTTCTCGTTCGTTCTGGTGTAGGTGATTACATCATCAATGTGGCACGAGCTGCGGCAGGCAAAATCATCGGTGGTCCCGGTTTTATTGCGGTGATTGGTTCGGGATTGATGGGCTCAGTATCGGGCTCAAGTGTGGCAAATACGGTTTCCACCGGTGTTATCAGTATTCCTTTGATGCAAAAAGCGGGTTTCCCTTCGCGCTTTGCAGCGGGGGTTGAAGCTGCGGCGTCGACAGGTGGTCAGTTGATGCCACCAGTGATGGGCGCGGGTGCTTTCATCATGGCGTCTTACACGCAAATTCCTTATGTCGATATCATCGCAGTTTCTTTCATTCCTGCTCTTATCTATTTCTTGTCTGTTGCGTTCTTTGTGCGTATAGAAGCCAAACGCAGCGGTGTTCAAAAAATCACGACCAGCGATGAATCTCTATTGAAAGTGTTGATCAGCGGTTGGCACAACCTTATCCCACTGGCGGTATTGGTTACTTTGTTGGTTCAAGGCTTTACGCCAACTTACGCTGCTGGCTTATCGATCATTTCAGTAGTGGTGGCGTCTTGGTTCTCGAAAGATCACAAGATGGGACCAAAAGCGATCATCGAAGCACTTTCGCAAGGCGCGAAAAACATGGCGACAACTGCCGTATTGCTGGTGGGTATTGGTCTGGTGATCAATGTGATCAGCACAACGGGTATCGGCAACACGTTCTCACTGATGATCGACGGTTGGGCGAATGGCGACTTGTTCATCATGATCGTTCTGATTGCACTCGCTTCTCTTGTTTTGGGTATGGGTTTACCTGTAACAGCGGCGTATATTGTATTGGGAACACTGTCTGCCCCTGCGCTTTACAAGTTGATTGCAGAAAACCAATTGCTTGAATTGATGGTATCGGGTCAATTGCCTGAACAAGCAAAAGCCATCTTTATGTTGGCGGCGCCAGAAAAGCTGGAACTGCTTAATGCGCCAATGGCGTTGGAAACCGCGAAAGAAATGGTGGCGCTAGTACCTGCTGACTTTATGGAAACCCTACTAGAGCAAAGTTTGGGTATGGAAGCGGTAGGCTTGGCATTGCTGGCTGCTCACCTCATCATCTTCTGGTTATCGCAAGACAGCAACGTAACGCCTCCAGTGTGTTTGACCGCCTTTGCTGCGGCAACCATCGCTAAAACACCGCCAATGCGTACCGGTTTGATGGCATGGAAAATCGCTAAAGGTTTGTATCTTGTACCGCTGCTGATTGCTTACACAGGCTTAGTAAGTTGGGATGTAACGTCGGTAATTACCGTGGGCTTCTTCGCCATCATCGGAACCTATGCATTGATTGGTGCGATTGAAGGCTACTTGGAAGGTCCTCTAAACATTCTGACGCGTCTCTTGTTGGTAGTGGTGGGTACATTGCTGGTTTGGCACGATATCCCAATGTTGGTTCGTGTGGCAAGCTGTGCGGTATTTGTCGCGGTGTTCATTTACAGTGGTCGCAAGTTCAAATTGCAACAATCTCAACTATCGGTTTTATAAGAGGTCGTATGAAATCAGTCTATGACTACATCATTGTTGGTGGCGGTATCGTTGGTGTGTCGACAGCATGGCAACTACAGCAACGTCATCCAGACAAATCCATTTTATTGGTTGAGAAAGAGTCCGGTTTTGCCAAGCACCAAACCGGACACAATAGCGGCGTGATTCATGCTGGGGTGTACTACGCTCCGGGCAGCTTAAAAGCGGATTTTTGTAAGCGTGGGGTAGAGCGAACCATTTCGTTCTGTGCTGAGCACGATATTCCGGTGGAGAACTGTGGCAAGTTATTGGTTGCGACCAATGAGCAAGAAGTCGAACGCATGAATGCCCTCTATGAGCGCTGCCATGTCAACGGCATCGACGTAAAGCTACTCGATGAAGTTCAACTCAAACTGGCTGAGCCAAACATCACTGGCTTGGGTGCGATTTATGTCAAAACCACTAGCATTGTTGATTATCGTTTGGTCACTGAGCAGATGGCGGAAGAGTTCAAAAAGCTCGGCGGTCAAATCAGCCTGAGAACCAAAGTGGTGGCTGCCGAAGAGAAGGATGAAGAAGTCCAACTGACCTGCATTTCAGACGGTCAAACGATGCAGCTTAATACCAAGTTCTTGGTTACTTGCAGTGGCTTGATGGCGGATCGCATGACTAAGATGATGTCTATTCCGACCGATTTCCAAATCATCCCTTATCGTGGTGAATACTACCGCTTAGATAGCAAACACGACCGAGTGGTGAATCATCTTATTTATCCAATTCCAGACCCTGATTTGCCATTCTTGGGCGTCCACCTGACTCGCATGATTGATGGCAGTGTGACTGTTGGTCCAAATGCGGTTCAAGGCTGGAAGCGGGAAGGGTACGACAAGGTTAACTTCAGCTTGCAAGATACCATGCAAATGCTCAGTTTCTCCGGTTTCTGGAAGGTGACACAAAAGTATCTAAAAACCGGACTGGATGAGTTTAAGAACTCGTGGTGGAAGCCGGGCTACCTCAAGTTGGTCAACAAATATTGCCCTAGCATCAAGGTAGAAGATCTCAAACCATATCCTGCGGGTATTCGCGCACAAGCGGTGTTATCCGACGGAACCTTGGTTCATGACTTTTTGTTTGCCGAGAGCGCCAGAAGCCTACACGTTTGCAACGCACCCTCTCCCGCAGCGACATCTGCAATGCCGATTGGAGAGTACATTTGCGATAAAGTGAATGAGAAGATAGAGGCGAAAACCGAGACGGTTTAACAGTAAAAAGCCAAACCAAAAGTACACCAGAGATGACTCTATTTGTTGAGTAATTAGTGTCGGGTGTGCCGGAAGTTTGGCTTTTACTTTGGTGATTGGATAATTTCCTTCTTATGATATTTGGATTTATTAGGAGAGGGATGGATGAAATTAGGTTTAGCCAATTACAACGTAGGTGTTGTTAAGCATGATCCTGCATGTCGACAGGATTTTGCACGCAGCCGATCTGAACTGGCGTTAGTGACGGAGATGATGTCAACTCAAATCGAGCATATTGGCAGTACTGCCATTTTGGATATGCCTGCCAAACCTATTATCGATATGGTACTAGGTATTGCGCACTTTCCTCATGTTTCTCTAAAACTTTCTTTGATGGAACAAGCTGAAATTACCATCGAAAAATATACGGATGCTAAGGCAAACTTCGTACGTAAAGTCATAGATGAGTTGAAGACAAAATGAAGAAACGGCTTGGATTCATTTTACTTTGTAGTGCATTTCATTCTTTTGCGTATCAACTGCATGAGCGCGACGAGAGCTATGTATTAATTGGTCATGAGCTCAGTGCTGGCTATATCGTTTATGTACCAGGCTCTATGGAAGCAGAAATTACCAATGTGTTTAAATTTGATTGTGAAGGCAGTCGTGTTGAAGCTGTGAAAATTGGTAGCGAGATTAATAACGCTGCGACATATGGCGAGCATCTCCAATACTATTTCTTTCTCGTGAGAGATCATCAGTTTCACGTTCCTCTAAGAATTATTGAATCTTTTAAAACGGTTGATAAAAAGTCAAAAGAGGTTCTATCAGAACATTTACCTTTCACAAAAAATGATGACCTTGGGTTAGCTTGTGATTTAGTTAGGCCTCAGGTTGAAAGCTATTACTTTTCCCAAGCTTTTGAAGCGATACCTAAACATACCAACAATAAAGGCGACTGAATCAGTCGACTTTATTGTGTCGGCTGTAGAGTCGTAGTGTCTATTGCTATTTAGGGCAGAGTTCGCCTTTCTTTGCGTGTCTTTCGATCATGTAATCGCCTCGGGCACTGTGTAATACAATTGCATTCCAGACTTGACCATCTTGCAACTCGAACTCAAACGCATAATGGGTGCCGCCGACCATTTTCGTTCTCACCTCATGAATTGCTTTCAATTTATCATCGGCATTCATTTGATAAAGCACCATGTTGAGTGAGCGTCTGGCGTCAGGAGTTGCCTCAGCAAGTTGCCAATGGCCCTGCTCGTCTGTTGCGGAGCAAATAGACCGAATTTTACTTTTCATGGCGGATGACATCTGCTTGTCTACGGCCAATGCATTTGGTGAAAACAGTGGAACCGTCAAAGGAATCAAAGTTACCAGAAACCGCTTTAAGGTCATAAAAACACTCCGTTGTTTTACTCTTGCTTGAGTATAGACCTCAATGGCTTCAGATGTGGTGCAGTCGACTCTGGGCCTACAATATCGCAGTTTGTATCAACGAACTGATGATAAACAAGGCGACAACGCTTGCCAGCCAAATGCCAATGAACCACAAAATGGGTTTTAGTTTCATCAGTGATATCCTTCTCCACGTTTCATCTTGCCGCGGAAAACCCAGTACGAATAAGCCGTGTAGGCTATGATCAGAGGAAGTAATACCACCGCACCGGCAAGTAAAAATGCCAAACTTTTGTCTGGCGCGGCGACGTCTTGATAAGTGAGTGCGAATGGGACCAAGTAAGGGAATGTACTGACACCGAAACCCATCGCGGACACAAGAAACAGGCCGATCGCAAGAATGTAGGCTCGGACGGCTTTGTGGTCGAGTAAGGCTTTGAATAGCTGCCAAATAAGTGCCGCTGCAATAATTGGTAAGATGAAAAACAGTAGTGAGTTTGGTAATGAGAACCAACGTTCAAATACGATATTTTGGCTCAATGGCAGCCACAAACTGGCGATGAATATACAGGCTACCATCGCTAGTCCCCATCGTCGCGCGACCACGTAATAGCGCCCCATCAGCTCTTCTGGAAGCTTGATTAATAACCAGCATGAACCGAGCAGAATATAAGCACAAACAAGCGCCAGGCCACAAAATACGCTAAATGGTGAAAGCCAATCAAACCATCCACCTGCGTATGCTCGTTCACTAACCTCTATACCTTGGAGCAGGGTTCCGAGCATAATGCCTTGCATCAATGCCGCGGTGAGTGAACCAATGAAAAAAGCGCTATCCCATAAAAACTTTCCGCGTTGTGTTCGGAAGCGATACTCAAAAGAAACCCCGCGCAGAATTAACCCGAGCAGCATTAAAATCAGGGGAGCATAGAGTGCTGGCATAATGACCGCGTAGGCGAGGGGGAACACGGCAAAAAGCCCACCTCCGCCAAGAACTAGCCAAGTTTCATTCCCATCCCAAACAGGAGCGATGCTGTTCATCATCATGTCGCGCTCTTCATCGTCATTAGCGCTGAGGAATAGGATACCAATACCGAGATCAAAGCCATCTAACACGACATAAATCAGAACGGCGAGCCCAATCAAAGCGTACCAAATTAATGCGTAATCCATGAGTTAGCTCCTAGGTTAGATGGTTAGAATGTGTGATGGCATCAGTTTTCGTGCCATCAGGAAGTCGGCTATCTAGACCTTCTTCATATCGAGTTGGAGACTTGCGCATCAAACGTAGGAGATAGAAGAAGCCAGCTCCAAAAACCACAAAGTAAACCACGATGAACGCCGTCAGGGAGACGCTCACCGCGGCGGCATCAATAGGCGATGCCGAATTGGCTGTGGTTAAAAGACCGTATACGGTGTAAGGCTGGCGACCGACTTCGGTAGTTATCCAGCCTGCTAAAACTGCAATGAACCCCGCTGGGGCAAACAGCACACAAATACGTTGAAGTGCCCTCGAATCAAAAAGTTTGCGACGTGTTCTTAGCCAAAGGCTCCACAAACCAATAACAAGCATGCCAAAACCAAGCGCGACCATTACTCGGAAAGACCAGAAAACGATAGATACAGGAGGGTGTTCCTCCTCTGGAAAAGCATCTAATCCCTTCACTTCACCGTTGAGGTCATGAGTTAAAATCAAACTACCGAGTTTGGGGATTTCCAGTGCGTATTCCATGCGTTTTTCTTCATCGTTAGGGATACCGAAGAGGATCAATGGCGCGCCTTGGTGAGACTCATAGTGCCCTTCCATCGCGGCGACTTTGGCGGGTTGATGTTCAAGGGTGTTTAATCCATGCATGTCTCCAGCAACGATTTGAATTGGTGTCACGATGGCAGCCATCCACATTGCCATCGAGAACATAATTCTGGCTAGAGGGTTATGGTTTGCTTTTAGCAAGTGATAAGCGGCAACGCCGGCTACAACAAAGGCGGTAGTAAGGTAAGCGGCGAGCAACATATGAACGAGCCGGTAAGGGAAGGAAGGGTTGAAGACAATCGCCCACCAGTCTTCTGGGATAAACTGTCCGGCTTCGTTGATACTGTAGCCCGCTGGTGTTTGCATCCAACTATTAACCGAAAGTATCCAAAACGCAGACAAAAACGTCCCGAATGCGACAATACAAGTCGCGGCGAAGTGAAGCTTCTTACCCACCTTGTCCATACCGAAAAGCATCACGCCTAAAAACCCCGCTTCGAGGAAAAACGCAGTAAAAACTTCATAACCCATTAGCGGGCCTAGGATTGGGCCTGTTTTGTCGGCAAACACGCTCCAGTTAGTACCGAATTGATAGCTCAACACGATGCCACTCACCACACCCATACCAAAACTGATGGCAAAGATTTTGAGCCAGTACTTATAGATTTGCATGTACTGTTTGTTGCCCGTTTTTAAGTACAAGCCCTCTAATACAGCGAGATAACTTGCCAAACCAATCGTAAAAGCTGGAAAAATAATGTGGAAAGAGACAGTAAAGGCAAATTGGAATCTAGCTAGGTCAATGGCGAGTGTGTCCATGAGCGGTCCCTTTTTCGTTGGATAAACTGTTCGCTGGATTTAAAGAGGAGACAGAAGAGTGGCGAACAAGGTGAAATACGAAGAAGGAAGACGAAGAGATTAAAAAACGATCGCTTTTTACACATGTGCGTACCATCTTTTAGATAAAGGAGGAGTGTTATGAGCCTTAAAGATTACTTTGAGAAAGCGACACCTAAGTTTGGTCCAGGTGGGAAGTATCACAAGTTCTACCCACTTTTCGAAGCTGTCGAAACCATTTTTTACACGCCTGGTAAGGTAAACCAGGGCATGACTCACGTTCGAGATAGCATCGATTTAAAACGTATTATGATCATGGTGTGGTTGGCTGTCTTCCCTGCCATGTTCTGGGGTATGTACAACATAGGCCAGCAAGCGAGTGATGCCTTGTTGTATGGAATGGATCAAGCCTCAGCTCAGCAAGCGCTTGTTTCTTCATGGCAACTGAGTTGGGTATGGGGCTCGTTAGATGCGGTTTCACAAGCGGGGTGGGGAAGTAAAATGTGGCTTGGTGCTACTTACTTTCTCCCGGTTTATGCGACGGTGTTTATCGTTGGTGGTTTCTGGGAAGTTCTGTTTGCTATTGTGCGAAAGCATGAGGTAAATGAAGGCTTTTTTGTCAGCTCTATACTCTTTGCGCTGATCCTTCCTCCGACAATTCCACTATGGCAAGCGGCTTTAGGTATCACTTTCGGTATTGTTGTGGCGAAGGAGATTTTCGGTGGTACTGGACGAAACTTCCTAAATCCAGCTTTAGCAGGGCGCGCGTTCTTATACTTTGCCTATCCTGCCAACATGTCCGGTGGTACCGTGTGGGTCGCGGCTGATGGTTACTCTGGCGCTACTCCACTTAGCCAATGGTATGAAGGAGGGCAAAGTGCTTTGATAAATAATATGACGGGAGAGCCAATTTCATGGGGAGATGCTTTTGTTGGCAATTTACCAGGCTCGATGGGTGAAGTCTCCACGTTGTTGATCGCACTAACAGGCTTGGTTCTCATCTTTATGAAGATTGCATCGTGGAGAATTGTTGCGGGCGTGTTGGTCGGTTTAATCGGAGCTTCATTACTATTGAATGCGATCGGTTCAGACTCTAACCCCATGTTCTCCATGCCGTTCTACTGGCACTTCGTGATTGGTGGGGTTGCGTTTGGTACCTTCTTCATGGCGACAGACCCTGTCTCGGCAGCTTTTACCAATAACGGGAAATGGGCATACGGACTATTAATCGGTGTGATGACGATTTTTATCCGAGTGCTGAACCCGGCTTATCCAGAAGGCATCATGTTAGCGATTCTATTTGCTAACTTATTCGCGCCACTTTTCGATTATCTAGTCAAAGAAAGTAATATCAAACGCAGAATGAAAAGGGCGAGACCTTCTTAAAATGAGGGTGACCTCACTGAAAGTTGATTGAAAACTGCACTATATTGAAAAGGTCAGAGACATAGGGTTTCTGACTTTTTATTTTTATCAGGAGGACGAAGACGATGAGAATAAAGGATATTCTCGATAGCCGTTTGGTGCTGTCGTTCTGGTATAACCTAGACTACTGCTTGTCTCTTCTTAGTAAAATCTCTTCTCGTTGATTTCCTCAATGCAATCGCATTGAAAAGCATTCTATCTATTTGTTTTTTAGTCTTACGTGAAACTGCGTAGGACAATGCGTATAAGGAAATTAACAATGAAACGTATTCCAGAACCTTTCCGTATCAAAATGGTTGAGCCAATCAAAATGACGACTTTGTCAGACCGTGAAGTCGCGTTAAAAGAAGCGGGCTATAATCCATTTCTTCTTCGTAGTGATGATGTTTATATCGATTTGCTGACTGACTCTGGCACTGGTGCCATGAGTGATAATCAGTGGGCTGGCATCATGATGGGGGATGAATCCTATGCGGGGAGTCGAAATTACTACAACCTGTGTGATGCAGTGGAGCACTTCTTCGGTTATAAGCTCACCGTGCCTGCACACCAAGGGCGTGGTGCCGAGCAAATTTTGTTCCCAGCTTTGATTGAGCGTATGCGTCAGGTGCGTGGTGGCGAAACGCCAGTCTTTATCTCGAACTACCATTTTGATACCACAGCGGGTCACATTGAACTCAATGGCGGTAAAGCGATTAACGTGGTAACGGAAGAAGCATTCGACACCACTACGCCTTATGATTGGAAGGGCAATTTTGATATCGATAAGCTGGTGGCAACAATTGAAGCGCACGGTTCGCATAACATTTGTGCAATTATCACCACGATTACTTGTAATAGCTCCGGTGGTCAGCCTGTGTCGATGGAAAACATGCGCAGTGTGTACGAGATTGCAACCAAGTACGATATTCCAGTGGTGATTGACTCGGCTCGTTACTGTGAGAACGCCTACTTTATCAAGCAGCGTGAAGCGGGTTACGAGAATAAATCGATTCTGGAAATCATCCGTGAGATGTACCAGTACGGTGATATGCTCACCATGTCAGCTAAGAAAGACCCGATGGTAAACATTGGTGGCATGTGTTGTATTCGTGATCATAAGGAGTTGTTCCAGGCGGTGCAGACGCGCTGCGTACCCATGGAAGGATTTGTAACATACGGCGGCATGGCTGGGCGTGATATGGAAGCGCTCGCTCGCGGTTTGTATGAAGCCGCGGATGAGGATTTTCTTCACTATAGAATTAGCCAAGTTCAATACTTAGGTGAGCGCTTACGTGAAGGCGGTATTCCGATTCAATACCCAACGGGTGGTCATGCGGTGTTTGTGGATGCCGCTAAGATTTTGCCACATATTCCAGCGGATCAGTTTCCTGCGCAGGTATTGTGTAATGCTTTGTACTTGGAAGCGGGTATTCGAGCAGTAGAGATAGGATCGTTGCTGCTTGGTCGAGATCCGGAAACGGGTAAACAAAAAGCGTCAGAGCTTGAGTTGATGCGTTTGACCATTCCACGTCGTGTCTACACAAACGATCATATGGATTACATTGCGGATGCGATTATCGAACTGAAAAATCGTGCACATGAGTTAAAAGGGCTCACTTTCGAGTACGAGCCACCAGTGCTGCGCCACTTTACTGCTCGATTTAAAGAGATCGATTAACTCAAGTTTAAATCTAGATAAGCAAAAGGCCGCGAGTTTCACGGCCTTTTTCGATTCGTTTATTTCTTAGCGTTACAGTTACGCTAACTCTAATGTGATGCGAACGAACTGGTCGTCTTGATACTGCACTTCATAATTGAAGGTACCACTGGCGTAAATGCTGCCAAGGAAAAGTGAGCGTTGACTCATTGGTCCGCGGAACAGCATCGAAATAGGAGCGATTAGGGCGTTATTATCATCGAAGTGCTGATTTAAGTTCTCAGAAAGCACACACAGCAAACAGCCGTGTTGGTCGTGAGATAAGTCGACGTCTTCCGGTCGCGATAATAACACGGTAGTCCCCAGTTTCTTCTCAATCTCGTTGATCAGCAGCAAGTAGCTATCTAGATCGGGTTGAGGATTTCTGGGTTTGTCTGCACCGACGCAGCGCTCGAGTAATTCTTCCAGATTTCCGTTCTCACCTTTTGCCTGCTGAGTCAAAGATTTTAACGGCTTTTTAATCAGCTTATAGCGATTACTCTTCAGTTTTGGTTTCAGCCATTTCTGAAGTAAGTCATTACGTTCTTTAAGGGAGAGGCCATGCGAGGACGCGTGAATTTTAAAGTGCAGGTGTAATAAAGCGTGAACCGCAAGCTCACTCAGAAGTTGGTTAGCATCTGTAGACTGTCTTGCCTGCTTAGAACTTTGCATTACACTCGAACAAAATTAGGGAAGAAGGATAATGGTGCCGAGAGAGGGACTCGAACCCTCACACCAAAGGCACTAGCACCTCATGCTAGCGTGTCTACCAATTTCACCATCTCGGCATCATGATGCTCTGAATACTCAGAGGCCTCGAAAGAAGCAACGCGAATTATAACCAAAATCCACCTGTTGGCGAGAGCAAAATGACGAATTTTGGCTCTTTCGAGTTTGATTGCATATTTATTGGTCACTTTTATGTTTTTTACCATCAACGCCTATCCTTATGCCCTTACTTTTATTAATGGTATGACGACAAAAGAGTACTTTTGCCTAAATTTTGAACGCTTGAACGTTTGCGTAAATAAATGTGATGAATATCTCTTTTTGTTGGCTATACTTGCGTCCCGTTTAAGCGGGAATTAGGGTTTAGTTGTTCAGGACCCTTACCCATACAAGCCGTCACATGGAGCAGGCCAAGCAACATGCTCGCCAGCAGTGAATGACCCCACGGACCGGACCAGCTACGTTCAATTGCTTGTATAAGGTAAAAATAAGATGTCGAACTATTCGTTCTGTCTACATTCTGGATCTAAAAGTGAGTTATCACTCGCTGCGTTGTCCCTTTCTTCTGCCAATTCCTTTGGCTCTTTTTTCTTTTTCAACGTTTAGTAGGTCCAGCTCATGAGTGTTCTATTTAGTCTATTTGGTATTGTTGCACTGCTAGGTTGTGCTTTCCTACTTTCTGAGGGTCGTTCTTCCATTAATTGGAAAACTGTATCTCGCGCCTTGATGCTACAAATGGGGTTTGCTGCTTTGGTGCTCTATTTCCCGTTGGGTCAAGCGGCGCTGGCGAGTTTAAGTAATGGTGTCGCGGGGCTACTCAGCTTTGCTGATGAAGGGATTAAATTCCTCTTTGGTGACCTCGCTTCTTCTGGCTTTATCTTCGCTATTCGTGTCCTTCCTATCATCATCTTCTTCAGTGCTCTTATCTCCGCCCTTTACTATTTGGGCATTATGCAAAAAGTGATTCAATTTATTGGCGGCGCTATCCAGAAGTTCTTGGGTACGAGTAAAGCAGAGTCTTTGGTTGCAACAGGGAACATCTTCTTATCTCAAGGCGAGTCACCACTTCTTATTCGTCCATTTCTTTCTAACATGACTCGCTCTGAACTGTTTGCTGTGATGGCTGGTGGTATGGCTTCAGTGGCGGGCAGTGTGCTTGGTGGTTATGCTGGTTTGGGTGTCGACCTCAAATACTTGATCGCGGCAAGCTTTATGGCAGCGCCAGGTAGTTTGATGATGGCAAAAATTATCGTTCCTGAGCGTCAAACGCCAAGCGATTACAACAATATTGAGCTAGATAAATCAGAAGAAAGCAACGTAATTGATGCGCTAGCAAGCGGTGCTATGGGCGGTATGAAAGTTGCTGTTGCTGTTGGTACCATGCTTATCGCTTTCGTGAGTGTTATCGCGATGGTGAACACGGGGCTAGAAAACTTGGGTGAGATACTTGGTTTCTCTGGCGTAACGCTACAAGCGATTTTTGGTTATTTGTTTGCACCTCTCGCATGGTTGATTGGTGTGCCAAGCCACGAAATCCTAGCTGCGGGTTCATACATTGGTCAGAAAGTGGTGATGAATGAGTTTGTTGCGTTTATCGATTTTGTGCAGCACAAAGCGACACTGTCTGAGCATACTCAAATTATTATCACTTTTGCGTTGTGTGGTTTTGCGAACATTGGCTCAATTGCGATTCAGTTGGGCTCTATCGGCGTGATGGCACCTGAGCGCCGCAAAGATGTTGCAAGTCTAGGCCTAAAAGCGGTTGCTGCTGGTACACTCGCTAACCTGATGAGTGCGTGCTTAGCGGGTATTTTTATCTCTCTCTAATTTAGATTGAAGATCCACACTAAAAACCCGCCTAAATGGCGGGTTTTGTTATTTCTAAGGCTTGGGCATTAAGCCGTAAGGTATCGATTTAAAAGCCTCTGGGTGCTCTTGATAAGTTGGCGCTTTATGTATCCCTTTCCAATCGAGCAGCATGATGGCTAGCACGTTACGGTGTTCGCCGTACTTGAGATCAAAGTTACCGTCGACCGACGGAATCATCCCTTTTTCTGCGTTGATTGCATGACGAATGGCTTGGCGGGTCTTCTTTACGACCGGATCATGGTCCAAGCCTGCTAACAAAAACGAAATGCCGACTTCCGCAATCACGTCTTCTTTGGCGCGCAGTAGGATAGTGTCGATGTTGTTGCGAAAGTAATCATAAATCCATTGGTGTTTCTTCTCGCTTACTCGCTCCTGATAATACTGTGAATCGGCAAAGATGATGTGCGTCATACCATAGAGTTTGTTCCAATACTGCTGAGCAGAAAGCATCTTATCTTTATCGTCGGGGTAGGTGTTCCGGAAGGTTTGAGTGAATTCCTCGACCACATCTTGCTCTCCTAGCTGACGAAGCCAGTAGACTTGGTTTGCAAGCTGAGCTGCCCATGCCTCTATCATCTCTTTGTCCGTAACGTAACGCGAGAAATCGTAGCGCCTAATAATTTTTCTCAGCGTTTTGTCTTGTTTATGTTGTAGGCCATATTCGTTTGCTCTTGCCATTGCGCCAAGCAAATCCACACCAAGATAAAGGTACTCAGGATGGTGTTTAGTCACGGTATAGCGTCGCTGCCCTCGTTCGGTTTCTTTCTCTTGATACGTGGTCAACCTTTGAGATGAATAGAGAATGATGTCTTCTGGTTCAACGACTTCATTAGCAAATAGGTTTAACCGGCTGGCTACTTGTGCCATGTCGGTCCAAATGGCAGCGTGATATTTCTCATCTAATGTTTGGCGGTACATGCGTAAGCCAAAATGGCCCTCTTTAAACGCCGGGAAAGTGAACAGTTCTTGTTCGTAGGTACTACGAATCAACTGCGCTGATTGAGTATTATCGAGAAGCGGTACGTCTTCCTGTGATGCCTGAGCAGCAAAGGTAAGTGAGTAAAAGAGTAAGACCGCTAAGCTAAGAGGTTTAATACGCATAAATCCATTCCCTATGAAGTCCTGAACCTAAACCTACCATCAATATTAATTGAGAATGTAAAAGCTGAGTCAATAGTTGAAAATTTGCCTAAAAGTCAGGTTGATACGTTCATCTTTGGTTTTCGCGGTTTTTGGTACGCAGTGCTTCCAGTGATGCTGGAGCTCGCCAGCCATAATCAGTAAGGAGCCGTGAGAAAGCTCATATTCAATCTCAGTTTTACAATGTAAATTTCTAAGCAAAAATCGACGTGTTTCACCTAAGTTCAAAGATGCGATAACAGGGTTTCTACCTAACTCTGGTTCATTATCTTGGTGCCAGCCCATTGAGTCTTGCCCGTGTCGATATAAGTTAGCGAGAACAGAATTAAAAGTGACATCAGCAACTGATTCACAACGCACTTTGAGCTGAGTTAACTCAGGAGTCCAAGGGTGAGGCTGCATGGTTAAGCCTGAGTAAGTATATGCTGCATCACCGTGCCACGCTTGTAAGCGAGGTTGAAGTACTGACTTGCCGAACATAGTAATGTGTTCTTGGTGCCATGGCAGTGTCTTTCGAAGTTGGTCAAAGTAATTATCCGCCTCAAGATGGCTAAGAAAATGAGGATCATAATAAAGTTTTCCTCTTTCTACTTCTTGCCATAGATCGCCGCCAAATAAATCGCCTTGTTGATGCATCATCTCACACCTAAAACATAAAAGTTGTCAATCACTGTTACCTTTCTGATTATGATTGGTTATTCTTGTGATAATAAGAATTTTAACAATAAATAAAAAATCTCGTAGTTGTATACGAGTTGTGGGGAGAAAATGCGTTATTTACCCAGAAAGCGATGCTATTTTGCATTGTTCTTCCTCACCTTTTTCGCTTTGTGTATTGGGGTTATTGAGCTGTTAAATCGAAACCAGCAAGAGCTTCACAAAGAGCGAGTTCAAGTTGAGGCCAAAGAACAACTTTCCATTCTCCGTTCCAATTTGGAAGCGGTACTTATGGCGGATATCTACAAAGCCAGTACTTTAGCGACACTCATTACTTTACTTCCTAAAAACCAAGAAGAAGAATTGAGTATCGCCGCTC
Source organism: Vibrio sp. 1557 (assembly GCF_033340175.1). Classification (NCBI taxonomy): domain Bacteria; kingdom Pseudomonadati; phylum Pseudomonadota; class Gammaproteobacteria; order Vibrionales; family Vibrionaceae; genus Vibrio; species Vibrio sp. 1557. Next base: position 64,724 of record NZ_JAWOVZ010000001.1, read on the forward strand.
ACCGAATCCTAAATAAAAGTAAACATATTACAATCATCGGTATCGCGAAAAATGATGTAATTAGTCATGTATTTCCACGCCAAGGTAATGAGCGCCTAATCGGCCTTGATTACCGCGCAGTGCCACAGCAGTGGGTACAGGTGCAAAAAGCCAAGGATGTACAAGAAATTTTCATCGCAGGGCCAGTGACTTTGATTCAAGGTGGCCGAGGTTTGATCGTGCGTGTGCCTGTTTTTCTTGATCCTCCAATGAATCAGGACTACTGGGGAGTGATCAGTGCGGTGATTGATTTCGATGCTCTGATGAGAGAAACCGGCGTAATTGATTTCTCGTATCGTTACCCTTTAATGATCCGTGGTTACGATAGCGGTGGCTCATTTGGTGATGCTTTCTTTGGCGCGCAAAGTGTAAATAGCATGGCATATGCAAAAGAGATGGTTCATTTTCCTTATGGTGGGTGGAGTATGGTGGTTTTCTCTGGAGGCAAAGCTGATCGCCAAATCTCTTGGCATCAGTTGCATTTAGCTAGAGTAATCGGCTATCCCATTATATTCGCACTTAGCCTCGCGCTGTTCGCCATTTATCGACTGTATACCATTGCAGATGACAGAGCTTTACACGATGAACTCACGAATTTACCAAACCGTCGCTATTTTATGAAGTTTTACAAGCAGCAGTTCGAAATAGCGAAACGTTATAAAAAGCGTTATAGCTTCGCCTTAATTAATATTGACCTAGATAGGTTTAAACACATTAACGACACCTATGGTCACGACGCAGGTGACAAAGTTTTAATCGCTACGGCTGAAAGGGTAAAAAGCTCTCTGCGTAAATCAGACATCGTGGCCAGAATGGGCGGTGATGAGTTCTTAGTTGTAGTCCATCACCCAGGAACGGAAGAAAATGTTCAGTCTCTTCTACAAAAACTTCGATTAGCGCTATGCTCTACGCCCGTCATTTACGATGAAACGCTTATCTATTTGAAAGCCAGTATTGGGTACGCGATATTTGACCCGCAAATGTCATCTCCTGAGCAAATGATGAAAATAGCCGATGAGAGAATGTATCAACAAAAGCATGGCGGATGAGCCTGAACCCAGTTTCAATAAGGGGTTAGAGGAATGGTAAAGTTGGGAGCCCGAAATCTCATCATCATTGAGGTGCAAGAATATGTGACTTCATATGTTCACAGACACTTTGCTGAGAGAGTCGTTATTAGCAGTGCATTCAGTGGCATATTTGCATAACGTTGCATTTTGCAAATGCAGTTTGCGAAATTAATGGTTAATAAAGCAACGATATGCATCTGGATCTACTAAAAAACGGCTTTTTTAAAGTTGGCACGCATCGTGCTTTACTTAGAGTGACCCTTATTAAGCCGAGGGTCACCTAGCCAACTGACGTTGTTAGTGAATACAAATTGTTCACAAGTATATACCGCCAATCACGTTTATTGTGATTGGCGTTTTTTCTTTCTAAAGCCCGATGATATTCACGTCGCTGCCCGTCTCATCAGCTTCTCCGCACTTGCTGTAACAACTAGGTTGTCTTGGACAAACCGCCCCTCTGGAGCAGATCAACCTTGCTTGGGTTTGAATCCCGCGCTCTATCCAGTTGATGTTTAATATCTTAGCGATAGTCGTTAAGTCTTTTTTGATGTGGGGAGGAATAACACTACTTCCGCCGGAAGCGACACAAAGGGACTTAAGTTCTTCCGCTATGGAAACGGCATCGCCACCTTGTGCAGAAATAGCAGGGTTAAGATCAATACCGGCACATAGCACGCGATTATTTCCCGCAGGATCAAATACGTTGACCGATTCGCAGCAGTAGATACGTGGCTCGTCACCAACATTTAAAATCGAAATTTGCGCTGAACTTGTATCCAAAGGCTGGGAAAGGCGTCGGAATACGGCCCAGTGCTGGCAAGGGTCGTTCACTTTGCGCATGTTGCCCCAAGGCAATGGAATACCATTTCCGCGATACACGGCTTTTAACTTGCCAGGGCCATAGGCATCAAAATAGTGCCAATGAGGGTAAGGCGAGACCACCGTCATGCGACGCATTGCAACGGAAGGAGAAACGCCGGCCTTTTTGTGAACATCAATCTCGTAACCAGAACGGTCAAGCAACTGACGAAAGGGTACTTTGGGGCAGAGTAGGGCACCGGCAAAGAAGCTGGACTCAAAATCACGCCAAGCTTGCAGGATATCTTGCGAATTGAGTTCAGAGTTCGACACAGGGCTGTCCATTTGCTCCCAATTGTTTTGATGCCCGATAGATAAAACGTTATTCATTGCATCGCTGCTATGGAGCACTCGATGACCAATATATACCGCCAAGTCATACTTCAATCGGGTTGGATAGTCACGCATTCGTTTATTGAGATAAATAGTCCCAGGTGGCTCCATGAAAGACGTAATCAACTGTTTGGCGCTGACGCCCAGTTCATCAATCACATCTTGTGGCGCTCGATCTACCCAGCGGATATCCAATCCCATACTCTTTGCAATGTCTACGAGATCTTCTACAGATAGATTCAGCCGCTTTAAGCCCACTTCTTCCGCTGCCCGTTCTAAGTCTGGGAAATGGTTTTGGTGGTTTTCTTGGTGTGCGCGGATCAGTAAGTGGGCGAATTGACGCCCCGTGATACCTGTTTGGGAGAGCATTTCTGGTATCGCGATTTGAAGAATATCATTGGAAAACAGGAAGCTCGGTTCCAACGCCATGCCACTAATCCCGCCACGATTTCCTTTGTTGGGTGTGATGGCTTCTAATTCGGGTTCATCATCTAAAAACCACGCCGGATCTTTTTGAAAAACTTCCGCGATCACTTCGAGCATATCGATACTCGGTACGCGTTTTCCGCGCTCAATCATCGAAAGGTAAGAAACCGACGGAGCGTACTCTGGATTAATTCTTACACAACGGGCAGATAAATCTTCCATCGTTAAATGGTTGTTTTTTCTTAGGTTACGAATTTTCGTACCAAGAAAATGAGACTGACGAATAAGGCTTTTTGACACAGACATTTTGTAAAATTCACATTGTAAAATTTTTGTTGTGAAATTGTAGTCAATATTTCGCTAGTCTACATAATGAGCAGGCAAGGAAATTAACCATCCACTTCACAGAATTGCCTGAAACTTAAATAAAGGATTTAAGTTTTTACTCTAGGACGAGTTTTTAAGTGCGAGGATATGACGATGAATATGCTGAACTTCGATAAAAAAGAGATGCAACAACAACAACGCCCATTTATCGCTGAAGCCGTATTTGCCGTCGAAGCGGTAAGTGCTGAGCAGCAGAGTGAGAAACAAGTAAAAGCGAAGCAACTGCTTGACCGCATGTTCCCATTGGAGAACGGGTCGCACCAAGATGTATCAAGTTACGTGATTGATTACCGCCATGTTTTGGCTTATTTCAAAGACGGTACACACAGCGGCCTGAAAAGCCCAAAACACTTCGTGGCGTACACTGGTGAAAAGGAAGATCCAAAGTCGATTTTGTTTAAAGATGATTCGGGCAATCATGTCGAAGTGCTGTTTGGCTGTCACAAAGGCACTGGTTGCGTGGAATTAGTGGACATTGACGATATTCAATTGGAAACTCGCACGACGTTTCATCCTGAACTAACTGGCAATGCACCAACTGCGATGCGCCATTGGATAAGCCTAATCAAAGGCGACAAAAAAGGTAAGCCGATGGCATGCAGTGAAGATAAAGAATATACCGCAAAAAATGGTGACGACTACATTCTAAGTTACTGCTACAGCGTCGATTAAGATACTCATGATTGGATATAAAAACCCCGCACTTTACGTCGCGGGGTTTTCTTTTTCATCGTAAAAGTCGTTTTCGCTTAGTCAGTTTATTTAAATTGGCATCACGCGGTTACGACCGAGTTGTTTTGCTTCATAAAGCTGTTTATCGGCTTTATTGATTAAGGCTTCAGGCGTATCACCCGGCTCAAATTCTGCTACCCCAAAAGAAGCTGTAATGCTGTGAACTTGTGTGCCTGAGCGCTTATCTCTGATACGCAGTTTTTCTATCATCCGGCGTAGTGTGTCTGCATATTGGCGAGCAATTCGCAGAGATTTGTTAGGTACAATTAACGCGAATTCTTCACCACCAAAACGGTACGCACATATCCCATCTCGACAGCTTTGTTGTAGCCGGCGGGCAATGGCTTTTAATACTGTATCGCCAAAAAGGTGCCCGTAATTGTCGTTAAATGATTTGAAATGATCGATATCAAGCATGATCAAGGTCATTGCCTGATTTGATGCAATAAGTGAAGAGAGATCTTTGTCAAATGCTCGGCGGTTGTATAGGTTTGACAAACCATCGAACAACGCATCTTGCTGTACTTCAGCCAGTTGGTTTTTGAGGCGAGAAATTTCTTCACTCGCGTTAGTCAATTGGCTATTCAAAAACTTTGTTGAGTGACGAATTTCATGTGACTCTGCGACAAGTTGACGAATCACCACCATCACTTCTTCAATGCTTAGGCTATTGTCCTCAACTTTTTCCAGTTTATTAAAGCTTTTGTCTATCATCTCGGAAAAGGAGGAAGTATCTGAAATCGTATCGCTCATTGAACTGGATACTTCGTGTAGCAGAACTTCTACATTGGTTCTAAGATCTTCAAGGCTGGTTTCTGCTTTGCTGGCCACATAGTTGTTGTAAAGCTGTTTATTGGTTGCTGGCGGGCAAATACCGTAGTTTTCTAACACCATGTCTAACTCAAAGTTGAGTTCTGGAATGGTCTTGTCAACGTAGGTATACCAAAGCGCGTAGTTGGCTGGCGTGGCAGCAACATGGTTTTTGATCATCAGTGGGACCGCTTTTTTTAAATTAGCGGTTGATTTCTTAAACTCGTCGGTCATTTCTGCGATGGTACTAGCAAAATGGGATTGGGCTTAGATTAACGGATATTAACTAATGTCGCTTTAATTTTTATCACTTTTGCATGGTTTATATAGAAAATGAGTGATTAAGATCGTGATCAATACCGTTGGATTCAAATTTTATAAAATATCAGTATGAAACATGTACAGGCATTTGGTGGTATTGCGTGTTTTGAGATATCCAGCAAATGGATTCCGTGTAAACGTTAGTAACCTAATGATCGTCAAACTCTCGTTTTCGTATAAAAGCAAGTAAATCAAAAGGCTTAACGTCAGGGTCTCCGTGAAAAGAACTCGTAGACGAAGAATTAACATCTGAGGGTGCGAATTGAAAAAGAAAATAGGACTTTATTGGTTCACGAACGACTTGCGATTGCACGACAACCCACTGTTGAAAAGCGCCAGTGTAGAAATGGACGAGTTAATTTGCTTGTATTGCTACCCTTCAATGACGCCTTACTTGCATCACTTTGCGCAGGAAGCCTCTTTCGGGCGCGCGAAATTGCAGTTTCTCGACTCATCGCTTAGTGAACTCAATCGATCTTTGAATCACCTTGGTCAGCGATTATGGGCGGTTGAACTGACGCCCGATCAAGCAATCAAGTATGCTGTTAATCGCTTCGGCGTCACACATATATATGCTGACGCCTTTCCCGGTTCGGATGAGCAACAAGCGTTAGATCGCGTAGCTGAAGGCGCTTCTCATGTAAAAATAAAACAGCAAGCAATCCGGACCCTGTTAAGGGAAGAACAACTGCCATTTGACTTGAGCAAACTGCCTACGACTTTCACGCAGTTTAGAAAGCAAGTTGAAGGTTTAGACATCTCTCGGCCCCACGAGAGTATCCGTTCGTTACCTCCAATTCCTTTAGGTGTGAATCTTCCTTCCGTTACTGCATATTACTTTGACACAAAAGCTGCGTTTCATGGTGGAGAAAGCCGCGGGCTTGAACATTGTCGCCAGTATTTTGCGTCCACACTAGCCAGTGAATACAAACAAACACGCAACGGTTTAGATGGCATGGATTACTCCACTAAGTTCTCTCCTTGGCTAGCTCATGGGTGCGTTTCTCCGAAAACTATTTATGCCATGTTGAAACGTTATGAAGCGGAGAGTGGTGCAAATGATTCAACCTATTGGATTTACTTCGAACTGCTTTGGCGTGAATACTTTTATTGGTATGCCCGTCGATACAAGCGGCAGCTGTTCCGATTCGGTGGCATCCAAAATCAAGCACCACTCACTAGCTTTTACGCGCACCGTTTCCAACAATGGAAGAAAGGTGAAACGCCATTTCCTATCGTCAATGCGTGTATGCACCAACTTAATGAAACGGGTTATATGTCGAATCGTGGCAGACAGTTAGTCGCCAGTTGTTTGGTGCATGAACTTAGCCTCGATTGGCGTTATGGCGCGGCGTACTTTGAGTCACAACTGGTTGATTACGATGTGGCATCAAACTGGGGAAATTGGCAATACCTAGCGGGCGTTGGTGCTGATCCGCGTGGTTCACGACAATTCAACCTCGAAAAGCAAACCGAAATGTACGATCCGCACATGGAGTTCATCGATAGGTGGCAAGGTCGTTGTCCTGGCGCGCATTTGGATAGTGTAGACATGGTCGATTGGCCGATTGTGATGGGCAGCAGTGACAAAGCTTCGTCGTCGGAGAAACCGTAATGCAATTTGAAACCGTACGATTGATCTTGGGCGATCAACTTAACAGTGAGCACTCTTGGTTTCATCAACCGGATGAGCAAGTGCTTTACCTGATTGCGGAGCTCAAGCAAGAGAATACTTACGTCACGCATCATATTCAGAAAGTGTGTGCGTTCTTTTCTGCAATGGAACAGTTTGCGAAAGAGCGTCAGAGTGAAGGTCACCAAGTTCAGCACCTCACGTTGGATGACACACAATCCTTCGACGATCTTGAGCAAGTCTTGCAACACTACGTGAGCGAAGTTGGTGCAAGTAAGTTTGAATATCAACGCCCGGATGAATACCGTTTACTAGAGCAGTTAGCCAAACTAAAGCTTGATGGGGTCGTGGCGCGTTGTGTCGATTCGGAACACTTTTTGTTGCCGTTTGAAGAGATAGAATCGCAGTTTCCTCAAGGCAAACACATCATGATGGAGCACTTTTACCGCCGTATGCGCAAGCGCTTCGACATCTTGATGCAAGACGGAAAACCCGTCGGCGGAAAATGGAATTACGATGCCAATAACCGTAACAAGCTCAAAGCCAAAGACATTGAACAACTGCCACAACCTTTGATGTTCAGTACCGACGTGCGCGATATTACTGAGCGGTTGGCACGACATGACATCAAAACTATCGGAAATCTCGAAGGGGAATTGTTGTGGCCGATTAATCGCGCGCAAAGCCTCTCTTTACTCGCGCATTTCTGCCAAGTCTGTCTGCCGTTATTCGGACGTTTTCAAGATGCTATGACAGGCCAGCACGACGCTAAGTGGAGCTTGTATCACAGCCGAATTTCATTCTCGCTCAACAGCAAATTGCTGCACCCGAGAGAAGTCATTGATGCATCACTCAAGGCATTTCACTCCAACGCGGACATCGACATTTCTCAAGTTGAGGGGTTTATTCGCCAAATCTTAGGATGGCGAGAGTACATCCGAGGCGTCTATTGGGCGAACATGCCTCATTACCCGAAAAAGAACGAGCTGGGCGCAGAAAGAAAGCTGCCAAACTTCTTTTGGAGTGGCGAAACCAAAATGGCCTGTATGCGCAATGCGATTGGTCAGTCCCTTGATTATGCCTACGCACACCACATCCAACGTTTGATGGTCACTGGTAACTTTTGCTTGCTAACCGAGATCGACCCAGATCAAGTGGATGAGTGGTATCTCGGTATCTATGTTGATGCGATTGAATGGGTCGAAATGCCGAACACTCGTGGCATGGCATTGTTTGCGGATGGCGGCATTGTTGGCACCAAACCTTACGCGGCGAGTGGTTCTTACATCAACAAAATGAGCGACTACTGTAAGGGTTGCCATTACGACAATAAGGCGAGGAGTGGGGAAGGATCGTGTCCGTTTAACAGCCTTTATTGGCGCTTTATGAACAAACACGACAAGCGCCTCGCAGCCAATCCACGAATCGGGATGATTTTCCGCTCTTGGGACAACATGGAAGAACAACAACGCCAAGCGATTCTTGATACCGCAGAGCACTACATAGAAAACGTGGAGAACTTGTGATGGAAATACTCATCGTCGGTGGCAATGGTGGAATTGGTTTGGCGATGGTGAGAGAAGCCGCAGCTCGGTTTCCTCAAGCTCGCGTGCATGCCACTTATCGTAAGCAGCAACCAGATTGGCAACACCCAAATGTCGTTTGGCATCAAGTGGATGTATCGCAAGACGAGCAGGTAAAAGCGTTCAGTGAGCAGATTGAACACGTCGATTGGTTGGTGAACTGTGTTGGTATGTTGCACACCCAAGAGAAAGGTCCTGAGAAGAATCTTAGCTCGCTCGACGCAGACTTCTTTCAGCAAACCATCACGGTTAATACTTTGCCAAGTTTACTGTTGGCAAAATACTTCACGCCCAAGCTAAAGCGCAGTACTGCACCCAAGTTTGCGACCATTTCGGCCAAAGTTGGCAGCATTAGCGATAATCAGTTAGGTGGTTGGTACAGCTATCGAGCATCGAAAGCCGCATTAAACATGTTCCTAAAAACCATGTCGATCGAATGGCAAAGAGTGGTCAAACATGGCACGGTGCTTTCACTTCACCCTGGCACCACAGATACCGCTTTGTCGGCACCTTTTCAAACCAATGTCCCAGAGGGAAAGTTGTTCACGCCAGAGCGAGTTGCTAAGGATTTATTAGGCTTGATAGAAAAAGCAACCCCGCAAGATAGCGGGGCGTTTTGGGCTTATGATGGGACGTTATTACCTTGGTAAGAGAACGCGTACAAACGTTAATACAAATGAAATAACATACTCCAGAGAGGGTCGGAGTGACCTACGTTTTCGTTGATTTATTTCTTCGGCAACGCTCAGAACAATAAACGATTTCCTCCCAATTTCGCGCCCACTTCTTTCTCCAAGAAAATGGGCGCTGACAGACCGGACAGACTTTCATGGGAAGGTTGGATTTAAAACCTTTCATCGCGCTGAATGTTCACTCCTAATTTGGCTAAAACTACTTATCAAATAGGTACAGGTAATCGCCGTAGCCTAAACTCGCCATCTTGTTCACAGGTACAAATTTCATCGCAGCAGAGTTCATGCAATAGCGTAATCCCGTCGGCTTCGGACCATCTTTAAACACATGACCTAGGTGTGAATCACCAAACTTACTGCGGATCTCCGTTCTAGGGTAGAGCAGTTTATAATCGGTTTTCTCCACGATGTAACCCGGGTTAATTGGTCGAGTAAAGCTTGGCCAACCTGTGCCAGATTTGTATTTATCAGTAGAAGAAAATAGCGGTTCACCGGTCACAATATCAACATAAATTCCCGCTTCTTTGTTGTCCCAGTATTCATTATCAAACGGACGCTCCGTGCCTTCTTCTTGCGTCACGTAATACTGTAGCTCTGTTAAGTTTGATCTGATTTCAGACTGAGCAGGTTTACTGTACGCTTTCACTTTCGAAAGCAGCTTGTTTTCTTCAATCAACTGTCGAAGTGTTTTAGGGCTTTCTTTTCGATCTTCACCAAACACTTCGTCGAGATATTTATCGCGACCTGATGCGTAGCGGTAGTATTTGTATTTCAGACTACTCTTCTTGTAGTAATCCTGATGGTACGACTCCGCAGGGTAAAACTTTTCAAACTCGATCAGCTCTGTTTTCAACGGTTTTGGATAGATCATCGCCTTGTCGATTTCCATCATAAACTGCTTAGCAATCTGCTTTTGCTCCGCATTATGGTAGAAGATCGCTGGACGGTATTGAGGGCCACGGTCAACAAATGAACCTTTATCGTCGGTAGGGTCGATATGACGGAAGAAGTAGTCCAGCACTTGCTCGTAGTTCACGACAGCAGGATCGAACTTCACCTCAATCACTTCAATATGACCAGATTTACCAGAAGAGACTTGGCGGTAAGTCGGGTTTTCAATATGACCGCCTGAATAACCTGATACAACATCGATTACGCCGGGAAGTTGCTCTAAATCCGATTCTGTACACCAGAAACAACCGCCAGCTAGTGTTGCGATTCTTGTATTCTCTGAAGCCTTCAGCTTATCCATCGTATCGGCGGTACCTGTTTTACTCAATAGTAGAAACAAGACTGGAAGTGCGAAGGAGAAACCGGCCAATAACTTAGACATATTCTTCATAGCTACCTCATCGTTATTTTTGTAGAAAGTGTTACTTAAATAAAAAGTGTTACGTATAGAGAAAGGTAACCGAGCGAAAAAATTACAGTAATGTTGAAAATTCCGTTGCCCTTTTATGCGATAGAGCTAAAGTATCGACAATAAACACACCGCTAGTAAGGGCAACGATGCCTTGAATAAGCGATGCTAAATGAGGTAAATCATGCAAGCTGAAGTTAAATGGATAGAAGATTTTAAATTCCTTGGGCAATCTCAGTCGGGCCACTCCGTAGTGATGGATGGCAATGGTGGTGCAACCGCACCAAGCCCAATGGAAATGGTACTAATGGCTGCTGGTGGCTGTAGCTCTGTCGATGTTGTTGATGGTTTGAAAACAGCAGGCCAAAAGGTTTCGTCAGTTAATGCCAAGCTAACCACAGAGCGTCGTGAAACCGCGCCGCGTATCTTTACGCAAGTGAATATCCACTTTGAAGTGTCAGGTGACGAGCTTGACCCAGAAGTCGTAGCAAAAGTGGCGGCTGACTCGCTAGAAAAATACTGCTCGGTTTGCTTAATGCTAGGCGAAGGTGTTGAGATGACCCACAGCTGGGAAATTGTGTAAGCCGACAGACTCCACAAAATATAAAAACAGGAAAGAGAAAAGTCCGGGCTTTTCTCTTTTTTTATTTCGCAATTCACGTACCTTGTGAAGAATCTGAAAGCAGTAATTGCAGGTTGTAGGAGTCTTCCAGTGACAGAACTAGAAAAAATGATGTCTGGCCAGGTCTTTGATGGCATGGACAAAGAAATTGACGCCATTAGAAGCTATGCTCTTCAAGCACTTAGAGCGCTCAATAATAACACCGACGAAAGTCAGCGCGACGAATTGCAAAAGCAGCTATTTGGCAAGGTAGGCCGTTGTATTGTCCAGTCCCCTTTTCATTGTGAATTTGGTAAGACCATCGAAATAGGTGAAGAAACCTTTATCAACATGAACGTGGTCATGCTCGATGGTGCCAAAATTACCATCGGGAACCACGTGCTCATTGGACCGAGCGTGCAATTTTATACCGCTTCTCATTCTGTTGATTACCGCAGTCGCCGACGTTGGGAAACGTTTTGTAAACCCATCACGATTGAAGATGATGTGTGGATTGGCGGAAATTCGGTCATTAACCAAGGTGTGACGATAGGTGCTCGCTCAGTAATTGCGGCGAATTCAGTCGTTAACCATGATGTGCCGCCAGATTGTCTATACGGAGGCACGCCAGCTAAGTTGATTCGTCGTCTCAACGAAGAAGAGTAGAGATCAGTATGCAATAACACTGGCGATTAGAGAGTTCTGACTGAGCTCTCTTCGTCGAGTACATCGTTATATTTTAATGTTAATTTCTCATTCAATTGCTAAAAGAACGGCACCAATTGATAAAGTCAGGGCAACGACAACAGAGTTAACAATGATAATACCCAGTAATAGAATCGACAAATAACGATACCATTTTGGTACTTCTCTAGAAATATTAGGTAATTTTCGCTTTTCACCTGAGCTAGGTTGAACGATTAAACGAACAAACATCAATGTTCGGAAAAATGCGTAAGGCCACCCTGTGAATAAAGAAAGCTCAAATTCATTAAAATATGGTTTTTTAAAATAGTTCCCAACAATCTCCTTCGGCATCAGAAAGTGCATGACACCGATAAAAATGGTTTGTAAGAAAATAATAATCACACCAGTCATTAAAGTGTAAAAAAGAAATGTGATTACTTGCTGCATATAGACTCTATTCCAGTACTAGCGACTAAGTTTGGCTTGCTTTCAATTGAATTATAAAAGCTTTTTGCCACTTTACCGGATGCATAACCTACAGCCGTTGAACCGGCAGCGAGTACAATGGCAGTCACCCAGCCAATAGGGTTTGATACTAAAAATAGACCGACTAACGCGCTGGTACCCATTCCTACAGCTGTGCTAGTTATTGACTCAACAAAAATTTCATTCTTCTCATGTTGGTCTTGTGTATTCGCAATCTGAATGCAGGAAGCCGTCAGACCAACACCGACTAAAACATGTCCGCCCACTTTAGATGCTTGAGCTATTTTATTCAGTTTTTCGGCTTGTTTAACTATATGAGCATTCGCAGGTAACCCTCAACTTCGAGCGATGCGGATAGACTCGTAAGCTTTTTATTATCAAGTGATAAATTTAGCCTTTCATATGGAGTACCATACATGTTTAATATAATTGATGATAAGTTATCATGAGTTTTTATTTTATACTCAAATAATCCCGACACAGAGCACCTCTAGCTAATAATTTGTTTGTGCAGATACTAACAAAAAACTATATTTAAAAAGGTTTATTTTTTTCCTTCTAGACTTTCATTTTAAAAAGTTACAAATTAGCTGATGTATTTATTATTTGTATGAAATTGTTAATGTGATTTTTTACATTTAAAGTGTGATATTAAACTTGGTTGGATAAGTGAAGGTCATACATGATTTGCTAGTGATAAAAAACCTGCGATAAAAAATACAAGTGCTAACATTGTAGAGTTTATGATAATTACCCATATTATTATGAAGGATAATAGACGGTACCACCTAGGCACCTCTTGGGATACATCGGGTAACTTTCGTTTTTTACCTGAGTTAGGTTGAACGATTAAACGAACAAACATCAATGTTCGGAAAAATGCGTAAGGCCAACCTGTAAATAGAGCTAGTTCGAAAGTGTTAAAATAAGGTTCTTTAAAGTAGCTATTGACAATGTCTTTTGGCATTAAAAGGTGCATGATACCTATAAAGAATGTTTGAAAAAAAATAACTAATACACCAGAGAACATTAAGTATCCAATAATGTTCCAGATCAATTGCATATTGCACCTATCCTTATAATAAACCGATGCTTTTTCAAAGGTTTTATCCTAATTTTTATCATGAAGAAATAAAGAGACTAACAGATAACCTATATCTTAGCTATGAATGTAAGGCCGTTTTGAAGGAGTGTCGAGAACGAAAATAAGAACTATTTTATTGATTTTTATGTAAATATAGTTGGTCGTGTATAAAATTGATAACGTGAAATGGCGAGATGTAAGCCTTGCACAACTAACAAAGGTTGGTTAAACAAGGCTAATAATCGGTTATGGATGAATAACGATTTGTTGCTCCTCTGTCATCACAAGTGTCGCTTTGCTTTGTTCGATAAGTTGGGCAGCATAAGAAGGGGTAACTGCCTGCATATCACCTTTAGATCGAAGAGTTAAAGACTCCCACGCTTGATCTCGATATTTCCCTGCTTGGGTGTATTGAATCAGTACTTTCATAGCTTCACGCTCCGGTGTGGTTGACGTGCTACTTAAGTTAACGATCTTAGGTTGGTTGCGCATCTGTTAAAAATGAAACATTAGTTTAACTAAATGTGCCTTTCCAAATATCTCGCATTGAGCAGAGCAATGTAGAATCCTTGTGATGGAAGGATGAAGAACACTCAATCTTTCGATTCATACTGCGCAATATAATGTTTGAGAGATTTGGTTTCCGCACTCTGAAACTCTTCATCGTGCATACGCAGTGCTTGGATACGGTCGAGGCGGAACTGGCGATAGTCATCGCGCAATTCGCACCAGGCGACCAGCGTCCAGACTTTGCCCCAAAAGAACTGGCCTAACGGTTGGATTTTTCTCTCGGTCACCTGTCCGCTTTCATCTTGGTAATCCAAACTGACCTTAAACTGATGATCAATCGCGTGGCGCAGAAGCTGCCCTCGTTTGGCAGTCTCGGATTGGGTGTGATAATCGGGCACAATCAGCGGACAATCTTCCACTTGTTGTTTGAGCTTATCTGGCAATACCGAAAGTATTTTGGTGGACGCAGAGTGAGACGCTTCGGCGAGTTCGGCGTCCGACCAGGCTCGAACCATCCGCATACCCAGTTCAAGCGCCATCATCTCCTTTTCTGAGAACATCAAAGGTGGCAGATGAGAGCCAGCTTGCAACAGGTAGCCGACACCTGCTTCACCTTGAATCGGAACACCAGAACTGAGCAACGACTGAATATCGCGATAAATCGTACGTTCGCTGACTTCCATTCTTTCTGCGAGCTCTTTCGCTGTCACTGCGTAACGCTTTGCGCGCAAAAGCGTCAGTAGCTCAAACAGTCGTTCTGATTTGCTCATGATGTTCCTTATCTAGACCTACTGGTTGTTAGTAGTAGTGTGGCTGATTACTTCTCTAGCTCACTGCACATTTTTAAGTTGTGATGTATAAGCTCGAAGCTTTCGCAGTCAATCATTGATAACAGAGGCTGAAATTCAGCGGCTTGCTTAAGCTGTTTTCCCGCCTGTTTTGCATCGTCCATTGAACGCCAGTAAATGATGTCTGTCCACACATCGTCCGTCGCTTCGTGACTGAGTGAGCGATACAAAAAGCCCGGCAGATTCTTCACAAACGTTTGTGACTGTTTGGCAGCGGCGATCACGTCTTGCTCTGTTGTGCCTGCGGTTAGACGAAATTGCACAGTTTCGATAACGGTTTCCATATTGTGATTCCTTATTGGTTTTGGCGGATTGCCTGTTGAGTTCCAAATAAGGTTACGCGGATGGAATGTCAGAACATGTCAGTAGTGAAATCTCACTCACTTATCATCAATATGGTTATTTTTCTGGGCTGTTGTAACGATCCCAGTAAGGTAAATCTGTGCCGAGTTTTTCGCTGATAAAATCGATAAAGGCTCTTACTTTCAACGGCATGTGCTTGCGCTCAGGAAAAACCGCATAAATGGCGTGTTCTGGTAGAGAGTACTCTTCCATCACCGGTTTTAGATTTCCTGCGGCAAAGTCTCTTCCTGCAATAAATGTTGGCAGTTGCGCAATGCCCGAACCTCTTAACAGCAACTGGCGAATGGCTTCGCTGTTATTGACGATAAAGTTTCCTTTTGGAAGTACCTTGTATTCGCTGCCGTTGTTGATGAACATCCATTCGACGCCACCACGGAAATAGGAGTAGCGCAGGCAGTTGTGACCGACTAAATCACTTGGTTTTTGTGGTGTTCCAAACTCCGCTAAGTAATCTGGTGAGGCACAAAGCACACTTTTACAAGGGGCGAGACGTTTTGCGATTAGATTGGAAGAGGTGAGTTCACCAATACGGATCCCCAAATCAAAACCGTCTTTAACCAAATCGACCATTTTGTCTTCGAGGTTTAAATCCACTTCAATTTTCGGGTAACGAGCGAGAAACTCGCTGATCAAAGGCGCGATATGCAGCACACCGAAAGACATCGGCACGGTAATTTTGAGCCGACCTTGTGGAGAGCCTTGCAGCTCAGATACCGCGTCTACGCCTTGCTGGGCCAGATTGAGCGCTTGAGAAGCGTACTCAAAATAGCGTTCTCCCGCTTCGGTCAGGCTCAGCTTACGCGTAGTTCGGTTAAGGAGACGAATGCCCAAATCGTCTTCTAGTTGGTTGATGCGTTTGCTGATCGCCGATTTCGTCAGATTCAGCTGTTTGGCCGCAAGGGAAAAGCTGCCGCATTCGACAACAGCAACAAAAACGGGCAGGGAGGCAATCGCGTTCACATCAATCTCCTATTATCGTGAAGCATTTATTGTTGAGCACAAGGATACAATTAATTTCCAATTATAGAGATTATCTTCAAGAAGAAAACAATCTAGACTATGCACCAGTATTACGACCTTGATTTTGGGAAGAAGAAAATGAAGTACGATTGGATCCTGTTTGACGCTGACGAAACCTTATTCCACTTTGATGCTTTCAAAGGTTTGCAGCTTATGTTTTCTCGCAAAGGCGTAGATTTTACTGAACAAGATTTTGCTCATTACCAAACCGTAAACAAACCGCTTTGGGTGGATTACCAAGACGGCAAAGTAACGGCAGATGAGCTAAAACATAAGCGTTTTACCGAGTGGGCTGAGAAGCTGAATACCACAACAGCAGATCTCAATAGCGCATTTTTAGAAGCAATGGCCGATATTTGCAGCTTGTTGCCAGGTGCAAAAGAGCTGATGGAAGCGCTGCAAGGCAAAGCCAAAATGGGCATCATCACCAACGGTTTTACAGAGTTGCAAGCAATTCGCCTTGAGCGCACAGGGATGACTGAGTACTTCGATAAAGTGGTGATCTCTGAACAAGTGGGCGTAGCAAAACCGGACTTAGGTATTTTTGAATACGCGATGCAGCAAATGGGCAACCCATGCAAAACGCGCGTACTGATGGTGGGTGACAACCTGCATTCCGATATTCTGGGTGGTAATAATTTTGGTATTGAAACTTGCTGGTTAAATACCACAGGCGCAAGCGTCGATGAGCGTATCGCACCAAATTACACCGTTGAGTCTTTGAGTGAACTAAAGAACATTTTGGTGGCGTAACCGAATCGGGTATTATTCCGTAGTAACCCTCAGAAAAATCAAGGAATAATCATGTCAGACATCAAACAGTTAGACAGCAAAGTCGTTTACCAGAATAAGTGGATGACGGTGCGTGAGGACAAAATTTTACGTCCGAGCGGCGCAGAGGGCATCTATGGTGTGGTCGACAAACCTGATTGTGCTGCGATTCTGGCTATCGATAACGGGATGATTCACTTGGTTCAGCAGTACCGTTACACCGTAGGTCAACGTTGTTGGGAGATCCCACAAGGGGCGTGGGAATCAAACCCAGATGCGGATCATCTTGAGCTTGCCAAAGGCGAGCTGCGTGAAGAAACGGGCATGCAGGCGAGCGCAATGGCGTATGTCGGCGCGCAGTTTATCGCATACGGCTTTTTGAATCAGACATGTCACGTCTACTTCGCCACTGATTTAACGGACGTGGGCAATCAACTCGACAGTGAAGAAGAGGATTTGATCACTCGCGCTTTTTCTGTTGAGGAGTTCGAACAGATGATGATCGACGGCACGATCAAAGATTGTGTCACCATCGCCGCTTATGGTTTGGCGAAGCTGAAGAAATTCATTTAGTTATCCATGACGATTTTTTAATGAAAACAGCGGCCTAGTGCCGCTGTTTTTAGTTTGGGTGAGTTCGTTGAGCCATCGCTTACTCGTCGATTTTCTTACCTAAGATTTCCACTTGCGCTTTTTTGGTCACTCCCGCGACTTGCAGCGCTGTGCTGCCAACCGATTCATAGTTCAACTCGATCTTGTCTAATTTCGCGTTATCTTTTGTTGGTAGGCTTAAACTTCTTGATGACATGCCTTTAGTCAGAACACCTAAACTGTCGAACGTCTTTTCCTGACCATCTTTCATGATTACTTTAACGCTTTTCAGATCGACCGTACCTTGCGTACATTTGATTTTGATGTGGCTAAAACGAGCGTTAGCAAATGGGGACAGTGGATTGACTGTGCCGGTTTCCGATTTAAAACTGACGGTTTTATCTGCAATCTTCTCCCAATCGTTGTCTCCAGCAACCGATTGGAAAGAGGCCACAGCCGCTAAAAGACAGAGTGCGATGGTGTTGAACAGTTTCATAGCTTTTCCTTACCTTAGGTTTAGATATTCTGTTTAATCAGTTCGATGACGTGTGTGACTTCGTCTTGAGTTAAAGCCCCTTCTTTCACGAATAAAATTTCGCCTTGCTTATTTTGTACGATAATCGCAGAACTTTCTTGCTGCAGATCCCAAGTTGTTGCTAATACGCCATTTTTGTCTAACACCATGGAAGACCAAGAGAATGTCTTTTTGCTGTCCTCTGCCGACGATTTAACAAATGTACCGGTTCCCCAAATGGCGTCTTCTTGGTTGATCACGGTTGTGGTCTGATACTGATCTTCAGGAAAGTGAGCGGCAGTGATTGCTGACATCAGCGGCGCGTTCATCTCTTTGGCTTTACTACGACCTGCAATGGCTTGTATCACACGGACTTTGCCTAACATCTGCTGAGTTGCCCAAGGTTGATAAGCCACATCGTCTCCTTGCAGCGTCATTTCGCCATAGGTATCAATGCTGACGGAAGGGGTGGTTTGACCGACAGAAAGGTTATGAGAGAAGGCGAGTGTAGGGGCGAGTGCGAGTAAGAGTGACAGAACAGATGGAGTTTTCATTGGGGGTTCCTGTAACTAAGTGAGGTTAGAGCGAATCAAAATAAGGGGCAAATACGATGCCCCTTATCGGATGTGGCGATTAGTTAGAAAGTACAACGCGCGCATTTAACGGTTGCAGCGGACGATTGTTTTGTCCCATGACTTCCATCAGTTTCGCGGCTTGATCTTTGGATAAGGTTTGAGTGTCTTTAAGCACAAACCAGCGCACACCTTCTGAACATGGCGGTGTGGTTAAAGAGCCGTTAAATCGATAGTGGTTTGCAGTTTTTGGCAGTAAGTCGTTAATCTCAAACGTATCTTTAAAGAAAGTGGTTTGATTCTCTTGTGGGATTGCGTTGATCAGTTTAGACAGTGCTGCGTTTTGATCGCCAGCATCAAACATCACCGAAATTACCGCCAACTCGCCGTCTGCGTTGGCGTGTACAAAGTGCGCTTCAAGTGGATATTGGCGGCCTTTGATTTGGTTTTCTGATGGTGTGTGGAAATGGAACTGTTGCAGCTCGAACGTCTCGCCATCAATGGTGAAGCTGTTACGTCCGTTCACTTGCGCTTGCAGCGTATGACCATTGTTGGTTAAACCAATGACCTGACCAGTGTACGAAAGGTTCAGTGCTTCCAGTTTTGCATCGGCTGGGTTGTCGATGTTGATTGGGCTTTGGTTTTTCGTGGTTGCGCAGTCTTTGGCGATTTCTCCCCAGTGCTCTGGCCCGTGTTTGTCATTGCCATAGCCCCATTCCGAAGCCTGAGCCGCGCTTAAAGTGAGAAGTGAGAGTGAAAAAGCAAGTAGTGTTTTGTTCATAATAATGTCTCTGTTCGGTCGCTTCGATAAGCGTTGTTACAAGGCAATGACCTAGAGGTTTGATCACTGCCTGACAAATTAGAAACGGTGGCTGAGTTGGGCACCAATTAGGAACGCATTTGAATGGGTCACGCCCGTCACCATCGGTGCAGGAACACCTTCATACGCGTACTCTTCTACGTTGACATCTTCACCAATCAAGTACGTCATGCCGATGTCAACCGTGGTATCTGATGACCATTGGTAAGAGGCACCCGCAGATAACCAGTGACGGTTCGAATCTGGGATAGAAAGCGAAGTCAGCTCATCGACAGGTGTTTTGTCGAACATGTAACCCGTGCGAAGTGTCCAACGTTCATTGGCGTACCAAGTCGCACCGATGGAGTAGTGTGCGGAGTCTTGCCACTGAAAATCTTTTAGCAACTGATCATCAGCTTTCAAGCTGTCAAATGCTGACCAACCAATCCACTGCACAGAATAGTGCAGGGCAAATTTAGGTAAGACGCGGTGATAACCGGAAAACTCCGCAATATCCGGTAGCGGCATCGCAAGTGAGTCGTACGATTCGCCAGCAAAGTGGATGTCGCCCTTGGCATCTATGTTAGGGCTGTGCTTGTAGCTTAAACCTAAGCGATGACGTTCGTTAAACTCGTACATCATGCCAATATTCGCACCAAGCCCAATGCCGCCAGCTTCCACATCAAGTGCGTTGCCTTTTACGGATCCACAGCGTTGTTCTAGTTCGTTTCCAAGTATGTTCCCACCAACGCAAACACCCACGTCCATATCGCGGTACAGCTCACCAGAGCCGTAAATCACATCAATACCACCACCGATACTAAAACGATCGTTCACCTTGTATGCCAAGCTTGCGCCAAGGTTGACACTCGCTACGCTGGTGACACCGCCAAAAACAGGTGCGCCATAGTTTGGTTTAAACTCCATGTCGGTTCCGAAGTTGGAGTATGCCGATAAGCCTAGATACCAGTCGTCGTTGATAGGGTGAATAAAGTAAAAATTGGGTACAACGGCTGATTGACCAACGCCATCGACGTCATCAATGTCGGTCACGGTTTGAGAGAAGGACGGGGTAATGTCAACTTGAGGGGACGGAGGAAAACCACCCATACCAACATTGACATCCGCATTAATGTTAGCTCGATGATATTGCGCATTTTTAACGGTAACGTCAGGTTTGACGTAAGTGACACCGAACGATAAGGCATTTTGTTTAAACAGCGTCATCGCTGCGGCGTTGCGGCTGATTACAGACGCATTATCACCAATGACGGCATCACCAGCAAAAGCACGACCAAGACCCGTCGCAGAATGTTCGTTAATTTGAAAACCACCGGCATACGCCGTCGAGGAGGCTAACCCGATTAATAAATAAATCGGTGAAAGAGTTAATTGTCGCTGCATGTTTTTCTCATGAATTAATTAGAAGTTGTATTGCAACGAAAATCAGTAAAATAAACAAATCTGACCAGTGCATTTAAGAGTAAAACTAACAGTGTGCTGACAATAAGTAAATTTAACTTAATAAATATTTATTGTTGAATTTATTAATGCTTCATGGCGTGAATATAGTGGTTATTTTACGTGTAAATTAAATCCTGAACCTCTATTTTTATTTTTGCGGTATTACTTCTCTATTTTTATTGTACTGACTGTTCCCTAACAAATAGAGGGAAATCCAGCGATAAAGTGTCCGTGATGGAAACTCTGAGTCATTTGTATTTCCATTGCATCCCAACGTTGGTAGTTCGAATCAGCAAGAGAACTATCGTTTAAACCCACATGACACACTCCTCTCGGTCTTACCTGTGTTATGTGGGTATTTTTTATTTAACTTGCCACTTAACTCCTCTTGAAATTCAATAATTAAAAATGGCCATAATGAAACTTTGATGGATTGCATATTGAATAAGTTAAGATTTTTACTGGTTTGTTGGTATTTAAAAGTTTTGTTTATAATACTTATAACTTGAATTTCTATATTAAAAATGGTCTTTGCTATACGTATTGAATAATAAAGTTTTGAAGTGACTATAATATCTCTGATTTTTCACGTTAGTGAAGTTATTCATTCAGTTTCTTGACGTTAATTTACCTATCTTTACGTCTCGTACCCTGTACGGCTAAGACAAATAGCAGTATAAAATCAAAACGATTATTTACTTCACTCCTGCTATGAAACTCAATAAAAAATGGCTCGTTTTGTGTGGCCTACTTGCTATTGGTGCTGGTGGTTATCATTATCTGCAACGTCCAGAACCCATTTCTCCTTACGCGACAGAAGTCGTTCGCAAAGGCAATATCGAAAAGGCGGTATTAGCCAACGGCATGTTGCAAGCGTCCAAATTGGTGAATGTAGGTGCGCAAGTATCTGGGCAAATTCAACGCCTCGCTGTGAACTTAGGGGATGAGATAAAACAGGGAGACTTGATTGCACAGATTGACAGCCTGACTCAGCAAAATAGCCTCAAAGAAGCCCAAGCGTCTCTTAATAGTCTCAACGCTCAGTACCAGGCTAAGCAAGCGCAGATTAAACAAGCAAACTATGAATACGTGCGCCAAAAAGGCATGTTGGCAGCGAAAGCGAGCTCACGAGCTGATTACGAGAATGCCGAAGCGACGCTCGCCATCTACAAAGCCGAGTTAGCGCAACTGGATGCTGAAATCGAGAAAGCCAAAATCAACGTCGACAATGCGCAGTTAGATCTCGGTTACACCACCATCAACGCACCGATGGATGGCACGGTGGTCTACACCGCGGTGGAAGAAGGACAAACCGTAAACGCCAATCAAACCACGCCAACGATTATCGAGTTAGCCAAGTTAGATACGATGACGGTGAAAGCCGAAATTTCGGAAGCCGATGTGATTTTTGTTCACCCAGGCCAAACGGCGCTGTTCACCATTTTAGGCAAACCGAATCAGCAGTTTAAAGGTACATTACGCGCCATTGAGCCGGGGCCAACCATCATGGATGGCGATGACAGCGATTTGAGCATTTCAGATAGCGACGCCATTTACTACAACGCTGTATTTGATGTGAAGAACCCGCAAGGTATTTTGCGTATTGGCATGACTGCGCAAGTTTCGATTGTCCTTGAGCAATCGGAAAATACCTTGATTGTCCCTTCACAAGTGCTGCAAAAATCTGGCGGCAAAGGCAACTATACCGTGCCAGTGCTTGAACAGGGCCAAGTGGTGGAAAAGCCCGTGACAGTGGGTATTAACAACAAAGTGAACGCAGAAATTCTCTCAGGTTTGAAGGAGGGTGACCAGGTTGTTCTTGGCAATGCTATGGATGGAGAATCATCAAGCCGAGGTGATCGTCGTCGACCTCCAATGAGGTTCTAAGATGAGTAACGTGCTTTTAAAAGTTGAGGATTTAACTCGACGTTTTGTCTCTGGCGACGAGTCGCTTACTGTGTTGAACCACATTAATTTAGAGATAAAACGCGGTGAAATGGTCGCGATCGTGGGGGCTTCGGGCTCAGGTAAATCGACGCTGATGAATGTGCTCGGCTGCTTGGATAAACCGTCCAGCGGTCGATACTTCATTAATGGGCAAGATGTATCGACGTTGGAATCCGACCAACTGGCGGAGCTGCGCCGCGAGTATTTTGGCTTTATATTCCAGCGTTACCATCTGCTGGGGGATTTAACCGCGGTGGCAAACGTGGAAGTACCTGCGGTTTACGCGGGAGTTCCTCATCGTCAAAGAACGGAGCGAGCGCAGTCACTATTGGCTCGCTTGGGGCTGGAAGATCGTTTGACTCACAAGCCCAGCCAACTGAGTGGTGGCCAGCAACAGCGCGTGAGTGTTGCTCGTGCACTGATGAACGGTGGTGAGGTGATTCTCGCCGATGAGCCCACTGGCGCATTAGACAGTCACAGTGGGCAAGAGATGATGGCACTGCTTAAAGAATTGCATCAACTTGGGCATACGATCATCTTAGTGACTCATGATATGAACGTGGCGAACTTTGCGGATCGCATCATTGAAATCAAAGATGGTGAAATCATTGCAGATACGCCAAATACACAAGTTGTAATCAATGAGCAAGCAGCAAATACACCGAGCGCGTCTTTTCATCGCCCAGCGCAAGCCGCCAGTAAGTGGTGGAAGTGGGACAGTTTTATTGACGCGCTCAAAATGGCGCTGCTGGCGATGTCTAGCCACAGAATGCGCACGTTTTTGACCATGCTCGGCATCATTATTGGTATAGCCTCGGTGGTTTCCGTGGTGGCACTAGGTAATGGTTCACAACAGCAAATTTTGTCGAATATTTCATCCATGGGAACAAACACCATTGATGTCAGGCCGGGCAAAGGGTTTGGTGACCGCCGCTCCGGACGAGTGAAAACGCTAACCGCCGACGATGCTAAATCGTTGGAGAGTCTACCTTTTGTCGACAGTGTCACGCCGTCTTTATCCAACAGCTTAACCGTGCGTTACGCCAATCAGGATGCAACCGCGTCTGTGGAAGGGGTTGGGGAAGATTATTTCCGTGTGCGCGGTTATGAGATCGCCAAAGGTCAGTTTTGGGATGAAGAGAGTGTGAATTCGCTCGCCCAAGAAGCAGTGATTGATGACAACACCAGAAAGGAAATGTTTGCGGATAGAAATCCGATTGGTGAAGTGATTTTTCTAGGTTCATTGCCAGTGCGTATTGTGGGTGTCACGCAGAAAAAAGAAGACGCGTTTGGCAACAGCGACGCGCTGAAAATTTGGGTGCCATACACCACCATGTCGGGACGAATGATGGGACAACGCTACCTCAACGGCATTACTGTACGGATTGATGAGAACGCCCCAAGCGCAGCGGTAGAACAGAGCATCATCAACTTGTTAAAAATGCGTCACGGTACAGAAGATTTCTTCACGATTAACACTGACACCATTCGTCAGAGCATCGAGAAAACCACCGCCACCATGACGTTACTGATCTCAGCGATTGCGGTGATCTCCTTAATTGTCGGCGGAATTGGCGTAATGAACATCATGTTGGTGTCGGTGACAGAGCGCACGAAAGAGATCGGTGTACGAATGGCTGTGGGTGCGCGGCAAGCGGATATTTTGCGTCAGTTTTTGATTGAAGCGGTACTAGTGTGTTTGTGTGGTGGCATTGCTGGTATTGGCTTGGCGTTTTTGATTGGTTTTGCATTCAGTACATCTGGCAGCAGCTTCCAAATGATTTACTCAATGAACTCGATCATCTGGGCGTTTATTTGCTCAACGTTGATTGGCATCGCTTTCGGCTTTTTACCCGCTCGCAATGCAGCCAAACTCGATCCGATAGAAGCGCTAGCGAGAGACTAAAAATGAGTAACACAATGAAATTCAAGACTCGATTGGTCGCGGCTGCCTTAAGCGCAGTGTGGTTGTCAGGTTGTGGTTCGCTTATGCGTAGCGACTATCAAGCTCCTGAGGTGCAAGTGCCTGCAAATTGGCAACAGATGCATGTTGCGGGTGATGTCAGTATGGATCCTTGGTGGTTGGCGTTTAACGATCCAACTCTTAATCAATACATTACTCAGGTGTTGGCTCAAAATAACGATTTGACGCTGGCAACGCTAACGCTAAAGAAAGCGCGTTTACAGCTGGGTTTAGCGCAAGA
The DNA here is from genome assembly GCF_033340175.1 of Vibrio sp. 1557. Classification (NCBI taxonomy): domain Bacteria; kingdom Pseudomonadati; phylum Pseudomonadota; class Gammaproteobacteria; order Vibrionales; family Vibrionaceae; genus Vibrio; species Vibrio sp. 1557. The sequence goes on from NZ_JAWOVZ010000001.1 coordinate 89,429, forward strand.
TGACCTTTTCCCTACGTTGAGTTCTTCCACATCAGGACAAGTTCAAAAATCTCTTGATAGCGGGGAATCGGCAGATAGTTACAGCACTAACTTATCCGTCAATTACGAGTTGGATTTATGGGGAAAAATCTCGGCAGACGTTGACCAAGCCAAGTGGTCGGCGATGGCAAGTCAACAAGATCGCGAGGCGACCGCACAAAGTTTGGTAGCAACGACGGCATCGCTATATTGGCAAATCGGCTATCTGCAACAGCGCTTAAACCTCAGCCAGCGTAATGTGGTAGACGCAGCTCAAACGCTACAATTGATTGAAAAACAGTACCAACTTGGCGCTGTGGATCAGTTAGATGTGCTTGAAGCCAAACGTACGTTGGCAAGCTTACAAGCGCAGCAAAGTGAGTTTGAACAGAGTTTACTTGAGGCAAACAACGCCTTTGCGATTTTGTTCAATCAACCGCCGAAGAGCATCAGTGCAAACATCCAAATGCTGCCTGAAGGCGATATGCCATCGTTGAGTGTTGGTGCTCCGTCTGATTTATTGATCCGCAGACCCGACATTAAAGCAGCGCTTTATGAAGTCAAAGCCGCGCTAGCAAATAAAGACGCAGCAGATTTAGACTACTTGCCCAAGCTGACGCTCACTGGGGCTTTGGGTGGATCGTCACAAGCGCTCAAAGACCTGCTTTCCAACCCGATCGGCAGTTTAGGTGCGGATATGACGTTGCCGTTTTTGCAGTGGAATGAGATGAAAAATAGCCAAGCCATTGCCGATTTAGACTATCAATCGGCTATTGTGAGTTATCGCCAAGTGTTGTACGCCGCATTCCAAGATGTCGAAAATGCCTTGTCAGCACGCGAGAAATTGACGTATCAGGCGGCGCGTTTACAAGAGCAATATGATGCCGCAAGTGCCGCTGAGTCCATATATGCTGCGCGGTATCAGTATGGCTCGACATCGATCATGGACTATTTGAATGCCCAAGAAGACACCAGAAACGCACAAGCTTCTTTGTTGGAGAACCGCTACAACCAGTTTCTCACTCAGGTTACGCTTTACCAGTCTTTAGGAGGAACCGACGTTGCGCCGTTGTAATTAGGTGTCAGCTCACACTAGCGAAGCGCCATGCAACAAAGCCTTTTTTGAAGGTATTACTGGTCCCATGAATGGGACCAGTAATAAAAGCTTAAGTTACTTGGCGAACTTCTTGAAAGGTGCATCAACCGGGGTGTCAGCTAGGTGATTGGTGTAGTTACTCATCACTTTTTGCGCTAGACCAAGAACAATTTCAAGCAGTTGCTGCTGTCCGTAACCTGCCGCAAAGAATTTCTCTATCTGAGACTCTTCCACTACACCACGTTGACGCACCATTTGAAGCGTTGTTTCTCGTAGTGTTTCAAGTTTTTCGTCTGCCAATGGTGTTTGGTTGACGAGAGCATCAACAATCTCCTGATCCACTTTCATTGACGCCGCGATCGCACTATGAGCAGGAACGCAGTAGTGACAACCATGTTCAACGTTGATGGTTTGCCATACGACGGTCAATTCTTCTGCGTTAAATGATGTTTGTTGAAAGAGCTCATGCACGACTTGATAACCCTCAAGCAAGGTTGGCGCTTCAGCCATAACAGCATGAAGATTTGGTAGCATGCCAAACGCTTTGACTGAATTTTCAATCAGGTGCTTTGATCCTTCGGGTGCGTTTTCTGCGGTATACAGTTTAAATTCTGCCATGTTTAAATCTCCTGTAATTGGATATGAGCGGATTAGGCAAGAACAGGATAGTTGATTTTGAGCGGTCGCTCAATATAAAATTGAGCATATGTTCAAAATTGATAATTGCTCATGGCGAATACAAAGAAATTCCAACGTGATGAAGTGGTGAAAGCTGCCTCGGATCTATTCTGGAAGAAAGGTTTTCATGCAACATCTACACGTGATTTACAAGATAGCGTTAATCTGCGTCCTGGAAGTATTTATGCGACGTTTGGGTCAAAAGAGGGGCTATATTGTGAAGCGCTAAAAATGTACGTTGCGAACTTACAAGCCCTGTTTGAGTTGCATTTAACTCAGAACACAACGGTTCTAGATGCAATAGAAGCTTTCGCGATTGATGTGGTTATCAATCAGCGAGACTCCAATCCCAGTGAAGTGTGCATGTTAGTCAAATCAGCAAGTGAATTTGCTGAGGATTTTAATGCTCTGCGCAATCAAACAAACAGCTTAGCAAACCAATTTGAATCTTTTCTTGCAAAGCTGTTTGAGCGAGCAATCGAGAATGGCGAAATTGAAGCTCAGGATACATTGCTTCTTGCTCAGTTGTTCCAGGTTCAGTTTACGGGTATACGAGCCTACTCATACCGCAGTGATGATGTAACCTTAAAGACGTTGATCTCTATTATGGTGGACAGTTTCCGCGGTAACGTACCAAAAACAGAAAGCTGAATGAGGCTGCTCAAAGTCAACGTCTCTAAATCAACGGCTTGAAGTAAGCGAGCTCAAATAAACCCGTTATCGGGGTTCGATATCGATAAAAAATGACCACGAAGCATCGTGGTCATTTTTATGCAGATTAACTTGCAATGAACAACAACGGCTCATTAAAAGCGAAACTCTTCTAAGTTATTGCTGCTTTCTAACATTTTTTCAGCCACATAACGATGCGTTGCTGTGGTTGGGTGAGTCACATCCCAGAACACGAACTTATCTGCGCCAGATGCTGCACATTCAGAACGTAATGAGTGAGTGTACATGTAGTCAACAGAGGATGAACGGTTGATGTCTAAGCAAGGGTCGCTTGCATTTACGAAACCGTGTTCTTCTGGTGCCGAGGTTAACTTCTCAAACAGTGCGTGTGTATCAAACAATGCGATGTTGTAGCCTTGGGCTTTGTAGTACATCGCTTGTGCTTTGATGAACTCGTTCATCTTCAATACTTTCGCACGAATCGTTTCAATTTCTTCCTGTGTTGAGTATTTGAACTGTGGTGCTTTGGTTGCATCTGGCAGTGTCATCAACATGAAGTTCTTCGCGCCAGCGTCTGTTAAACGAATCAGAGCTTCAGCGTAATCCGCTTTTACTTCCGGCACGCTACGGTTGTAGTTCATGAAGTCATTTAAACCAAACTCTAACGTAAACAATGTGTTAGCAGGGTTGTAGTTCTTCGCCAGCTTTGTGTAGGTTAAGTAAGAAGAAACTTGTTCGCCGACACCAGTTAGCGCGATGTATTGGTTTTCACCTGCTGCGCCACCAACTGCCCAGTTGTATAGCGGTAAGTTTTTGGCTTTAGCAACGTATTCCGTCCAAACAAAACCGTTTGAGAAGTGACCCAAGAACCAGCTATTCGGGTTAGGAAAGCGCCATTGGGACGCGTTAAAGATGTTGCCTGTGTCAGACAAGCTATCGCCTAAAGCCACTACTTTGTTTATCTGATCTGGTTGCATTGCAGCATCATTGCTCCAGATCGTGTGGTTATAAGAATAACGATTGTCGGCAGCAAAAAATGTAATGTCTGCGTTCTCGTTCGCTAGATCTAGTGTTTCCTCACAACGCTGGCGAATTACGTTTTGTGAGGTATTGGTGTAGAACATGTTTTTAAATGAAACAGAGCTCCACCAATAACCATCGATAGTGAAGTCACTACCATCTTGGTTTTTTGCCCATTTCCAATCGGTAGCCGCATCGTCCTTGGAGTGGCTCGTACGATACCAGCATCGAACGTACGTATAAGTTTGATTTTCTTGCGCGCTAACCACTTCAGCCGCAGAAACCATTGCTGGTGATAAAGTTGGCTCCTCTGCAATGGCGGAGGCAAGCGGAAGTAATGCAGTTAATAGTGTGATTGTTTTTTTCATCATTCACTCTTCTTGTAATGGTTATTGTTCCGAATGCGTGAATACGCTCGGCTATAACAGTATTTAGATGAGAATTTTTCTCACTAAACCTTCTAATTCTGAGTAAATGCTCAAGACAGTCAACAACTAAATATTCAATATTTCAGTTTTGGCACCACGGTCAAAAAATCCATTCAGCATAGCAATCGATTAAATGGGTGATATTTAGAATAATTAATCACTAACATTAATTTAACATTCACTTTTTGTTAATTAAGTAATTGCTTTATAAGGTTTTGTTGATGATTTTTAATGTTAACTTAAAGTGTTTATTGAATGATCTTTTGTACAAATTTGTATATTCATGAAACAAATTGTTTGGCATTTTTGCTCTGTAAACTATAGCTGAAGCTCTCATGCAAACATCATGATGATGACTTTTCATGAGAATATAGTGAATAAAAATTAGCTCAAATAAGGAATAGGGCAAATGCACTACACAACAAGTAAAAAACAAGGCTTATTTTCGTTGTCTGCTGTAGCAATAGCACTGACCACTTCGATGTCAGCGTTTGCGGCTCCACCAATGGGATTTGATGAATCTAAGTTACCGACGAAGTACATCGTCAAATTCAAAGAAGATGCAGTCAGCCGTTCTTCAATGGGTGGTAACTCATTCTGGGGGCCACGAATCGCGCTGGAGTCTGTTCTAGAACAGGTGAAGGCACGTAAGGTGGAAAAACTGGGCAATCGCGCCATTTACAGCGTTGAACTGGATGGCGATGACTTAGAGCCGCTTCGCAATCGTAGTGATGTGGAATACGTGGAAGTCGATCCACCTCGCTATTTGCTCAGCGAAACGACCCCATGGGGATATGAAGCGGTTAATGCTCAACTGCTAGCTGACTTCAATGCGGGTAATCGCACTGTATGTATTATCGATTCAGGGTACGACATTTCGCACAACGACCTAAGCGGTAACCGCGTTGCTGGTACTAACGATAGTGGTACGGGATCATGGAGTGATCCGGGTAACAACAATGCCCACGGTACTCACGTCGCGGGTACGATTGCTGCGATTGCCAACACCGAAGGTGTAAAGGGTGTGATGCCAAACCAGAATGTTAATTTGCACATCGTGAAAGTATTTAACGAATCGGGTTGGGGTTACTCATCTGGGCTTGTTAAAGCAATCCAGACCTGTGCCGATAATGGTGCTAACGTTGTGAACATGAGCCTTGGTGGTAGTCAATCAAGCCGAACTGAGCAAAATGCACTGCAAAATATTTACGATCAAGGCGTTCTATTGATCGCCGCTGCGGGTAATGATGGCAATACAGCGCACAGCTATCCAGCTTCTTATGACTCAGTGATGTCTGTTGCGGCTGTTGATAATCAAAATGATCATGCGGCGTTCTCACAATCTACTAATCAAGTTGAGATCTCAGGCCCGGGTGTGGCGATCTTATCAACGGTTACGGTAGGTGAAGGTAAACTTTCTGATATTACCTTGAATGGTGTAAGCCAGTTTGATCGTGGGATTGTTCCTCACAATCGTTTGATCAATAACGGTTCTTCGTATGTTCCGGATCCAATCGCGGGTTCAGTAACGGCAACGCTAGATAGCTGTGATGTATCTGGCGGTAACGTTAACTGTGGTGATATGTCGGGCAAAATTTGTTTGACTGAGCGTATCGGCAACCAGTCTTCAGGAAACTACCCTGAAGTGGATGCGGTTCAGGCTTGTTACAATGCGGGTGCGCGAGCTGCAATCGTATACAGCAACTCTGAACTACCTGGTTTACAAAACCCTTTCTTGGTAGACACAAACAACGCTTATCGTATGGTTTCGGTAACGGTTGATCGTGCATTTGGTCAAGAGCTGTTGGGGTATGTTGGTCAGGAAATTACTGTTGCAACAACCTCTGGTGAAGATTACGAGTACTACAATGGTACATCAATGGCGACACCGCACGTAACGGGCGTAGCTGGCTTGGTGTGGAGTTACCACCCAACCTGTACAGCAGCGCAAGTACGTAATGCCCTAGTGAAAACTGCAACAGATATTGATGTTGCTGGTCGAGACAACCGTACTGGCCACGGCCTAGTTAATGCTGAAGCGGCGAAGCTGTTCTTGGACGCTGGCTGTAATGGACCTGATGGTGGTAGCTCTTCGGACTCTAGCTTCTCAAATACCAGCCCTGTTGCGATTCCAGATAATAAATCTTCTGGCGTAATCAGTGCAGTAGAAGTCGATCGCTCTGGTGATTCAGGCACAGTAAGTATTGACGTTGATATTAGCCACACTTACATCGGTGATCTACGAGTGACTTTAACGTCACCGACTGGTGGAGAAGTTGTACTTCACAATAATACTGGCGGCAGCGCTAACGATATAAAAAACACGTTCCAAGCGGATTTTTCTGGTTTTGAATCGCAAGGTACATGGGAACTAAAAGCGGTGGACAGTGCCAGAAGAGACACAGGCACCATCAACAGTTGGACTCTGACCTTTCAATAAGGAGTGACTATGAAGAAGTTGACCTTACTTTCTTTGTCTGTGGTAGGCGCTACCGCACTATTGGCAATCGGACTGAGCTCAAGCAGCTTGGCAAACAATCAAGGATTTCCTCTCGTGGATGAACGCCAAGATCAAGCCGAGCAGCAACCTGCGCGTTACTTTGTTAAGTATCATGAAGGAAAAGAGAGCGAGGTGAGAGCGCTTCTTCGTCAGCACAACATTGAAGTGGTCGACGCTCTGGTTAAACAACACGTGTTGATTGTGGTGGGTGAACAGGCGGAAGTCGATAAACTCGCGGAACATGATGCGGTCGAATACACCGAGCAAGAGCCGACAAGAAAGCTGCTATCTAACGGAACAACGCTTCAATAAGCCAAACTTTCTAAGATAGTGCCAAAAAGAAAAACGCCCCTCACGTGAGGGGCGTTTGCTTTCTTTCTACGATTGCTTTCTTCTAAAGTTCGTCGTTTGCTATGACTAGAGATTCTTGAAGATTGATGCCGATGAGCCTATTCGCGCATCAATCAAGTCAGTTATCAGCTAGTCATATTCAGACTACTTAGCGAACAATCAGACCCAGTAAGATACCAACAGCGCCGAAGTCTGCGTCACTAAAGGTCGTGTTAGCAAAACCTAGGTCACCAAGTACTGGCATTAGGAATACTGGTAGGAAGGTAATCAGTAGACCTTGTGCAAAAGCACCCAAGATTGCACCGCGACGACCACCTGTAGCGTTACCAAATACACCTGCCGCTGCACCTACAAAGAAGTGCGGAACGACGCCTGGGATAATCACAGTAAGTCCCATCACATAAAGTAGGAACATGCCCAAAAGACCCGCCGCAAAGCTCGATAGGAAACCAACCAATACTGCGTTTGGTGCGTATGGGAATACAACCGGACAATCAAGCGCAGGTTTCGCGTTTGGTACTAGTTTGTCTGAGATGCCTTTAAACGCCGGAACGATTTCTGCGATAACCATACGTACACCTTGAAGGATAACGTACACACCACCGGCGAATGTGATGGATTGCATTAGCGCGAACATGAACCAGTGCTTACCACCACTGACTTCGCGTACAAAGTCACCGCCAGCGAAGATACACGTCACCATAAAGATGATGCCCATGGTGAACGAGATTGCTACAGGCGTATCACGTAGGAACAACAAGCTCTTAGGTACGTTCATCTCTTCAGTAGAGTGTTCTTTGTTACCGAACTTGCTGCCAATAAAGCCCGCTAGTACGTAAGAAAGGGTAGAGAAGTGACCAATCGCAACGTCGTCAGAACCTGTTACTTGCTTCATGTACTTGTGAGCAATCGCAGGGAAGAACACCATCACAGAGCCCACAACCAGAGAGCCAAGTGCGATCAGTGGAACACCTTTCATGCCGCTAGAAGCAAGGATCGCCGCTACCATCATCGACATAAATAACGTGTGGTGACCCGTTAGGAAGATGAATTTCCATGGCGTGAAGCGAGCGATCAAGATGTTCACTAACATACCGAAGAACATGATCATCGCCATCTCTTTACCAAACGCTTCTTGTGCGATAGAGACGATAGCTTCGTTGTTTGGAACCACGCCTGTGATGCCGAACGCGTGTTGGAAAATCGTCGCAAAGTCACCCAGAGAAGTCACAACCAGACCCGCACCCGCGCCAAGCACGATGAAACCAAGAATGGTTTTTACCGTGCCTTTAATGCACTCGGTGACCGGTTTTTTCTGGGCAATTAAGCCGATTAGAGCGATGAGACCTACCAGAACCGCCGGCTCTGATAGGACATCGTTCATTAAGAAACTGAAAAATTCCATAACGTCACCTTATAGAGCGCCAAGCTCTTGAAGTGCCACAGATAGACGCTCTTTCATTGCCACTTTGTCGACCATGTTATCAAGCGCAACGATGCGAGGTTCAACGCCAAGTGCGTTCAACTGTTCAACGATGTCGTTAGTACCGATGAAGATGTCACAATCCGTACCTTTTGCAGAGCCTAGATCGATATGATCCACTTCTGCGTTTACATTCAATTCTTTCACGATGCCTTTGATGCTCATTTCCATCATTAGGCTAGTACCAAGACCGTGACCGCAAACAACCATAATTTTCATAATTCAGACCTTTTCTTTTTATAGGGGTGTATGCCCATTTTTTAAGGGCACATCAGGAGTTAGTATTTTTCGATGATCGCGAGAACATCTTGTGTGTTTTGAGCGGTGCAGATGGCTTCTACATGCTCTTCATTCATAAACAACTCAGCCAGTTTAGAAATCGCATCCACGTGCGAGTTACTGTCTGTCGCGGCTAGCGTAACCAGCATTTTTACTGGGTCGTTACCTTCAGAATCGAAGTTCACGCCGTTTTGAATCACTGTGATGGCAAGAGACAAACGGTTAACGCCATCTTCAGGGCGAGCGTGTGGCATTGCCATACCAGGACCTACCACGTAGTAAGGACCGAGCTCTTCGTGTGAGCGGTAAATAGCGTCCACGTAGCTTGGCTCAATCGCGCCATTTTCAATCAGTGCTTCACAGGATTTGCTCACCGCATCTTTCCAGTCAGTAGCATCAGAATGGATGCGAATCACATCAGAGGTAATCAGTTCACGTAGCATTGGATCTTTCCGGTTTGTTGTTTTGTTGATGGGTACTTTATCGATCAATTTGTCAGAAAAACCTGAGAATGATCACAAATGGTAGCGCTATCTGATAGCGCTATCATAAATTGTGATAGCGCTACCATTTTTATCAGTCATCCGAGTTTCATATGCTTGTGATCGACTTCTAATGCGCTAATATCAAAACCACTAAAACGCTGTGGTAAGATGTCGCGGCAGAAAATAGAGAACACTAAATAAGAACAATGAGCGAACCTCGCAAACGAAGAAGTACTGGCAATGTCACCTTGGCGGACGTCGCTAAAAAAGCCGGCGTAGGCACCATGACGGTGTCGCGAGCATTACGAACGCCCGAGCTAGTATCTGACAAGCTGAGAGAAAAGATTCAACAAGTGGTTGATGAGCTCGGCTATATCCCGAATAAAGCGGCAGGGGCTTTGGCGTCTGCTGAAAGTTACTCCATCGCTCTTATCATTCCTTCCCTGTTTGAAAAAGCGTGCGCGCTTTTCTTACCGAGCTTTCAACAAGCGTTGAACAAAGCAGGTTATCAGTTGCTGCTTGGCTACAGCGACTACTCGGTAGAGCAAGAAGAGAAACTGCTTTCGACATTTCTTGAGAGCCGCCCAGCCGGAGTGGTGCTGTTTGGTAATGAACACAGCCAACGTACTAATCAGCTTTTGGAAGCCTCGAACACGCCAGTATTGGAAATTGCTGAGTTAAGTTCGAAAGCCAGTTATCTCAATATCGGTGTTGACCATTTTGAGGTGGGCAAAGCCTGTACCAAGCATGTGATTGAACAAGGCTTCAAGAACGTTGGCTTCATTGGTGCGCGCGGCGATCACTCCACTTTGCAACGTAAGCTACACGGTTGGCAAAGCGCGATGATTGAGAACTACCTTGCACCGGACCATTTCTTAACCACCCACGAAGCACCATCTTCACAATTAGGTGCGGAAGGGTTGGCAAAGCTATTGCTGCGCGATTCAAGTTTGAATGCTTTGGTATGTAGCCATGAAGAGATTGCGATTGGCGCGTTGTTTGAGTGTCACCGCCGAGTGCTGAAAGTCCCGACCGACATTGCGATTATCTGTTTGGAAGGCTCTTCCATGGGTGAGCACGCCTACCCAAGTTTGACCTGTGCGGAATTCGATTACGAACGTATGGGGACGAAAGCCGCCGACAAGTTACTGCAAGCCATTAAAGGTGAGCCTGTAGAGCACGCAACGGACATGGGCTTTAAGCTAAAACGCCGAGCAAGTACTGCGATCAACTAATTTGATTTGGTTAGCGACAAAACGCGATACAAAAAACCTCTCAATGCTGAGAGGTTTTTTTATGCGTGAGAATAGTGATTGTCGACTAAGGACGCTCACCTGCCGCTAGGCGACGTTCGATATCTGCAACCACTTCTGGGAAGTCAGCAATGGTGTCGATGAGGTAGTGCGGCGAGCTCTTGAGCAATTTTGCACGCGCTTTTTCACGAGCGGCATTAAGTGTTGCTTCGTCCGCAGCTTGGTATTCTTCAAACGTTAGACCCGCTTCGTTACCAGAAAGCAGCAAACCAACGGTCCACATACCGGCGTTATGACCTTCATCGATGCCCGGTGCTGCGTCATCCACTTTGATACACGCATTAACGTCGGTAACATTCAGCTCAATCACGTTTTTCAGTGCCATAAATGGTGCCGGGCGACCACCTTGCGGTAGGTCATCCGTTGCTACTACGTAATCTGGCTTGTAACCGTAATCCGCTGCAACAGGAATCAGTACATCCATCACTTCGCGAGGGTAACCAGAACAAGAACCGATCTTGATGCCTTTGTCTTTCAGACCGTTCACAACTTCAATCGCATTAAGGATTGGGTCTGCATGGTCAGCCACTTTTGCTTTTTGTAGAGGCATGAATGTTGCGTAGATAGCGTCGATGTCTTCGCTGGTCATTGAGCGACCAAACTTCTCATTCCAACGCTTATCAACCGCAGGGATGCGACCCACAGCTTGAATGTGATCCCACTTACCAAGCCCCATTGGTTCGCGCGCTTCTTCAAGGTCGATATCGAAATCAAAGCCTTGTTTGAACGCTTCCACAAAGATACTGGTCGGTGCAAAAGAGCCGAAATCGACGATAGTGCCAGCCCAGTCAAAGATCACTGCTTGAATTGGTGAGTTGCTCATGTTCAATCCTTTTTCTTGCTTGCCAGAGCGCTTGCCTACACGTTGGAACCGCGCTCTGGGTAAATTGGTTTTTGTTGAGGTTAGAAGTAGTTAAAGTCTTTACACACTTTGGCGATCGCTTCTTCGAAAATTGCCAACGCTTCTGTCAGTTGTTCGCGAGTGATGATCAGCGGTGGGCTGAGTTGAATCACATTGCCTTGCGATACTTTGAAGCTCACGCCGTTGTTGAGGCATTGGTACAATACAGCTTCCGCTTCGTCATACGCGCGTGCTTTGCTTTCGTGGTCAGTGACCAACTCAATACCCCACAACATGCCAATGCCACGCACATCACCAATCACTGGGTATTTGGCTTTCATCTCTAGCAGCTTTTCACGCATGAACTGGCTGTCAGCTTTGGCTTTATCTAGCAAGCCGTCTTGCTCAATAGCTTCCATGGTTGCCAGTGCCGCAGCACAACCGATAGGGCTTTTCTCATGAGTGTAATGACCCATTGAGATTTGCTCGGCAGTGTTGTATTTGTTTTTGGTTACCATGGCTGCGATAGGTACTAAGCCTCCGCCCAAACCTTTACCGATGCAGAGCATATCTGGCTCAATGTCGTAGGCTTGGTAGGTAAACCATTCACCGCTGCGACCCATGCCATTCGGGATGTCGTCGATGATCAGCATGACATTGTGTTTGTCACAGATTTCACGGATGCGTTTCCAGTAGGCTTTACTTGGCACTTGTACGTCGGTATTACGAACTGCTTCTGCGATAAACGCGCCCACGCCGCCTTCTTTCTCAATCACGTACTCAAGGTAGTCGGCGTAATGCACGTCGCTGCCGTCCGCGACTGGAAAAGCGCCTCGGTAAGACACTGCTGGTGGAATGCGTTCAACACCTGCCATTAATGGTCCCATTCCTTGACGAAAACACGCTTCGCCGCCCACTGAGATGGCATCCAATGATGCGCCGTGGAAGGAATCCCACAGAGACACCACCTTGTAGTTGCCCGTGATATGGCGCGCTAGTTTAAGTGCCATGCCCACTGCAGATGTGCCACCCGGCGCAAACAGCACGCGATTCAATTCGCCGCCACATATTTGGGTAAGTTTTTCGGCACACTCAATTGCGGTTTCATTGGTAAAACGACGTGGTGAAAACGGCAGTTTGGCAATTTGCTCTTGCACACGTTTAATCACATGCGGATGACCGTAGCCCAACTGATGGACGTTATTGCCATGGAAGTCCATGTACTTTTTGCCGGTGGCGTCTTGGATGTAGATGCCTTCTGCTGCTTCCAAGGTATCTAAGCAAGGCGTTGACATGGCTTGATGAAGAAAGACCTCCGAATCACGCTTCAACAAAGCTTGCGTGCGTTCGTCGTCCATCGATGCATTCCAAGCTTGGCGCGCTGGTGTCGTGTTGACATCACCTTCGCTGCGGAAATGGGTCGGTTTGATATTCTGAGTCATAACGCTCTCTCAATCAGAAGGCTGCTTTAAGCAACTTGCCAGTACATTGCTTTTTCAATCGCACCGATTAAGCGCTCGATATCTGCTGGGTAAACTTCGCCAATGTTGCCGATGCGGAAGCAATCTGCGTTCGATACTTTACCCGGATAAATCACGAAGCCCTGCTCTTTCAAACGTGTGTAGAACGCTTTGAACTGGTAATCACTGTGCGTCGGAGAGTAGAAAGAAGTGATGATTGGCGAATGAAGGTCATCACTCAGTAGTGGTTCGAACCCCAGAGAACGCATTCCTGCAACCAGTGTTTTCTGGTTAGTTTGGTAACGGTTATGACGAGCCTCAATGCCGCCTTCTTGTTCCAGCTCTAATAATGCTTGGTAGAAAGCGCGAACTGTGTGCGTTGGAGACGTAAAACGCCATTTGCCGTGGTTCACTTCCATGCAATGCCATTGGTCGTAAAGATCAAGGCTCAAAGAACGTGCCTGACCTTGGCACTTTTCGAGTTCAGTTTGTTTTGCAATCACAAAGCCAAAACCCGGTACGCCTTGAATACATTTGTTTGCAGAGCTGATCATAAAATCGATGCCTAGCTCTGCGATATCGATAGGAATGCCACCAAAGCTCGACATGGCATCGAGAATCACGACTTTACCGTGTGCTTTCGCTGCAGAAGCAAATGCCTCAATTGGATTCAGCATGCCAGTGGTTGTCTCACAGTGAACAATCGCCACGTGTGTGATCGCAGGGTCCGATGCCAATGCAGTTTCCACCTCGTTCAAGTGTGGCTGTGATGTTTCGCCTGGGGAAACTACATGGCATGGAATATTTAGGTAATCAGCGATCTGAGCGATACGCGCACCGTAAGCACCGTTGTCGACAACCAACAATTTTCCATCTTTGCCAATGGCACTGCCAATCGTTGCTTCGACTGATGCGGTGCCGCTACCTTGCATTAGTACACTGGTGTAGCCGTCTTGCTCCGTCGCCAGTTTTACAAGCTTAGTGCGGATCACTTCTACAATGTCTTTGTTGTATTCATCATCCCAAGTACACCAGTCTTTTAGCATGGCTTCACGTACCGTTTCAGAAGTAGATAGAGGACCTGGAGTCAGTAGTAGGTATTCGTTTTTCATCTCGATTTCCATCAGAATAGGCTAATTGGTCTACACCAAATTTCGAGTTCACTTTAGCGAGGAAGAAAAGGGCAGTAAATAGGCGAATCTCCAATTTCATAAAACTTTAATATCCAGAAAATGGCGGATCAATTGAACGATTATTCAGCGCAAATTTTCGTAAAACTGCCATTTAATGGTCATGATTTCGTCACAAAGGCTCAGTAGGGTGTATATCGTCAACTGGTACAGACCAAACGAAAACTTAGCCAAATTAACTGGAGAAAATGATGAAAAACCGTTTGATGAAAGGATCGCTGGCTGCACTTGTCTCTCTGCTAGCTACGAATGCAATGGCAGCACAGGAAGTCACGGTTTACACCGCTTTCGAAACTGACATTCTTGCTAAATACAAGTCTGCGTTTGAGAAAGATAACCCAGATATCAAGATTAAGTGGGTTCGTGATTCAACAGGTATCATGACGGCGAAATTGCTGGCAGAAAAGAATAACCCTCAAGCAGAAGTGGTTTGGGGTCTGGCTGGCTCGTCAATGGCACTGCTTAAAGATGAAGGTCTTCTTAAGCCTTACACACCAAAAGGTTTGGAAGAGCTGCACGCGAACCTAAACGACCCTCAATCAAACCAAGCTTGGTTCGGTAACGATGCGTTCTTTAACGCAGTTTGTTTCAACGAAGCGGTAGCGAAACAACTTAACCTACCGAAACCAACATCTTGGGAAGACCTAACGAAGCCGGTTTACAAAGGTCACATTGCAATGCCGAACCCTGCGTCTTCGGGCACTGGCTACATGCAAGTTTCTGCGTGGCTACAAAACATGGGTGAAGATCAGGCATGGAACTACATGCGTGACTTAGACAAGAACATTGCACACTACACGCACTCGGGTTCTAAGCCATGTGTTCAAGCGGGTATGGGTGAAGTGGCTATCGGTATCTCGATGGCAAGCCGCGGCGCGAAGTTGAAAACACAAGGCGCGCCACTAGCGGTGATCACACCAAAAGGCATCGGTTGGGAATCAGAAGCCGTTGGTCTAGTAAAAGAGTCGGATGCAGCGAAACGTGTTGTCGACTGGTCAATCTCTAAAGCGGCAAACGAGCTTTACGTAGAAATGTACCCAGTGGTTGCACATAAAGAAGTGAAAGCTACTGTGTCTAACTTCCCTAATGTTCAAGAGAACATGGCGAAGATGGACTTTGCGCAAATGGGCAGCAAGCGTGCAGAGATTCTAACGGCATGGTCTGAGAAATTTGACGCGAAATCAGAGCCAAAATCTTAATTGAATTTGCTTTGAGTTGAATACTGAAATCCACCTCGGTTGAGGTGGATTTTTTGTTTTCTATGTTATTTCAGAGTTTGCTGCAAGTAGATTCCTAGTCTCACCTAGGTTCGCTGGAATGACGGACTTAAGAAAGTCGGGAATCTCTAATTACCACTCTCATCTCCCTTCATCTATTTGTCATCTTCTGGCTATAAATTTGTCATTGGAACGTAACACTCCAAAACTAAAGTTGGTATATACCATCTGGAGCGTGTGTTATGTCAACTAACCAACATTACCTAAATATCGAAAATGTAGTGAAGCAATTCGGACAGTTCACTGCATTAAAGAAAATCTCGCTAGCGATTGAAAAGGGCGAGTTTGTTTGTTTTCTTGGTCCTTCTGGCTGCGGTAAAACCACTCTGCTACGTGCCATTGCAGGTTTAGACTTGCCAACGTCTGGTGCGATTTTTCAAAACGGTCAAGAGACCACATTCCTACCACCAGAGAAGCGCGATTTCGGCATCGTATTCCAATCTTACGCGCTGTTTCCGAACCTAACTGTGCAAGAGAATATTGCAGTGGGTTTGAAGAACCAAGGTATGTCGACCAAAGAAGCGCTAGAGAAAGTAGATTACTGGTTAGAAACCATTGGTCTTCCAACCTCTGGCGAGAAATTCCCTAACCAACTTTCTGGTGGTCAACAGCAGCGTGTAGCACTCGCTCGCGCATTAGCGCTATCTCCGGGTTTACTGTTATTGGATGAGCCGCTGTCAGCGCTGGATGCAAAAGTGCGTGTTCACTTACGTGACGAGATTTGTAAGCTGCAACGCAAGCTTGGCATCACCACCATCATGGTTACGCACGATCAGGATGAAGCGTTGTCGATGGCGGATCGTATCGTGGTAATGAAACATGGTGTGATTGAGCAAGTTGGCACACCTCAAGAGATTTACCAACAACCAGCCACGCGCTTTGTTGCTGAGTTTGTCGGCAGCATGAACTTTATTGAAACCTCAGTCGCAACGGATTCCCAAGTACGAATTGCAGAAACCTTGATGCCAGCGCCAAGCTTGACCAATCGTAAGATCCAACGTGGTGACCGCTTCGACCTTGCGGTGCGTCCTGAAAGCATCAAGTTCGTTGAAAACTACAACAACTCTTTACCAGTGCGAGTTACCGCAACCGAGTTTTTGGGGGCGTTTTTCCGTATTGATTGCGTATTGCAAAACGACAGCTCAACGAAAACCATCGTCGTGGATGTGCCTGTGGAAACGGTTCAAAAACTCAATATCAAGACGGGCGATGTACGTTACATCCAGTTTGCTGAAGAAGGGCTGCATGGTTACGCCGTGCCCTCGGTTGATAAAGCGTTAGCAGCGTAGGTGTAAACATGGATGCGAAGACAATGACGATGAATAGCCTGACCACACAAGACAAAGCAAAATCCTTACTCGGACGTGTTAGCCGCGACAACCTTGTGTTGTTCGGTTTGCTCGCTGGCTTGTCGACCATGATGGTGATTTTCATCTTAATGCCGCTTTGGGCAATGTTGACCAAGAGTGTGCAAAATGCCAATGGCGAATTTGTCGGATTGGCAAACTTTGCGACGTACTTTTCCTCTTCAAGCTTATGGGTATCGGTAGGTAACACCTTCACTTTAGGCGTGATTGTGACCTCGGTAGTGGGTGTGCTTGCGTTTGGATATGCCTACGCGCTGACTCGCTCATGCATGCCGTTTAAAGGTTTGTTTCAAATCCTAGGTACTGCGCCGATTCTCGCGCCTTCGTTGTTACCAGCGATCAGTTTGATTTTCCTTTTCGGTAATCAAGGCATTGCCAAAGAGATGCTGTTAGGAAACTCGATTTACGGCGTGATTGGTATCTCGATGGGTTTGATTTTCTGGACCTTCCCTCATGCATTGATGATCTTAACCACTTCGCTGCGCACTTCAGATGCCCGTTTGTATGAAGCAGCCTGCGCACTTAAAACCTCACCAATCAAAACTTTCTTTATGGTGACGTTACCTGCGGCGAAATATGGTTTGATCAGTACGCTTATCGTCGTCTTTACACTTGTTATCACGGACTTTGGTGTGCCGAAAGTGATTGGGGGCAGCTACAACGTTTTGGCGACTGACATCTTCAAACAAGTTGTGGGACAGCAAAACTTTGCCATGGGTGCGGTGACCAGCATTATGCTTCTATTCCCTGCGGTAATGGCGTTCGGCGCAGACCGCTGGGTTCAGAAAAAGCAAAAGAGCTTATTTGACACTCGCTCGGTGCCTTATCAGCCAGAACCTAACAAAGCGCGCGACAGCATTTGTTTGGTTTACTGCAGCATCATTTCTATCGCAGTGCTCGCAGTGCTTGGCATGGCGGTGTATGGCTCGTTAGTTACGTTCTGGCCTTGGAACAAAGCGTTGACGCTAAACAACTACAACTTTGCTGAAATGAGCACTTACGGTTGGAGCCCATTCTTCAACTCGCTAACGCTGGCAGGTTGGACGGCAGTTATTGGTACAGCCATCATCTTTGTCGGTGCTTACTGCATTGAGAAAGGGCGTGCGTTTGGTCCAATTCGCCAAGTGATGCAAATGCTCAGCGTGGTGCCAATGGCAGTTCCGGGTATGGTGCTTGGCTTGGGTTACATCTTTTACTTCAATGATGCGAACAATCCTCTGGACGTGCTTTATGGCACCATGGCATTCTTGGTAATTAACACGGTAGTGCATTACTACACAGTGGGTCACATGACCGCCCTGACAGCGCTAAAGCAGTTGCCATCGGAGATTGAAGCCACGGCGGCATCGGTGAAGCTTCCTCAATACAAGTTGTTCTTTAAAGTGACATTACCTGTGTGTTTACCTGCGATTTTGGACATTGCGACTTACTTGTTTGTTAATGCATTGACCACCACTTCTGCGGTAGTATTCCTTTACTCAACCGATACGATTCCGGCTTCGGTCTCGATTCTGAATATGGACGATGCAGGTCAAACTGGCGCTGCAGCGGCAATGGCTGTGATGATCATGATGGCTGCCGCAATTGCGAAGATTGTTCAGATGACTTTGGGTAAATTGTTAGAGAATCGCACACAAGCTTGGCGCAAAAGATAAGGACACTTCGTGCAATACGTAAAAATTAAAGATTCGATTGTTGAACAGATTGAAGCAGGCATGCTATCGCCGCGTCAAAAACTGCCAGCAGAGCGTAAGTTGGCTGAGTCGTTCGATACTACACGCGTCACTCTGCGTGAAGCTTTATCATTGCTAGAAGCGGAAGGTCGAATCTATCGCGAAGATCGCCGAGGTTGGTTTATCTCACCTGAGCCATTGCGTTACGACCCAACCCAAACGCTGAACTTCCCGAACATGGCGAAAGCGCAAAATCGTGTGCCAAAAACGGAGTTGGTCGCAGCAAAAGGGACGTTGGCAAACAAACAAGCCGCGCGCTTGCTGGACTTGCAACCTTTCTCGGACGTGTATCGAGTCGACCGTGTGCGATACCTTGAGGATAGACCTGTGGTGTTCGTAACAAACTACATTCGCCCAGAGCTTTTTCCGAACCTGCTGGATTACGATTTATCAAATTCACTGACGGACATTTACCGCGAGCATTATGGCGTGACGTATCAAAAGATTCGCTACCGTATTTCAACCAGCACCTTGTTGGGGGAAATGGCTCAGGCACTGCGCGCGACAGCCGGCACGCCCGCGATGGTGGTGGAACGCATCAACTACAACCAACACGGTGAGTTGATTGATTGCGATATCGAATATTGGCGACACGATGCCATTAGCATTGAATCTCTGGCGGAACTCAATCGTTAAGTGGATTTTCTCATTATCTAAGGCTCCATCTCGGGGCCTTTATTTTATTCAGACAGGAACATTGAAATGGATTTGTTGGCGATTGGTCTCGTCGTTTTTTCTGCTGTTCTCCATGCGGGTTGGAATATCCTTGGTAAAAGCAACTCAGGCTCTGGACTCGCGTTTACTATGGCCGCCAGCTTTTCTGCATGTTTCATTCTTACCCCTTATTTGATTTGGTATTTGGCAACCATTGGCTGGACATCATTACCGAGTGAGTTTTGGGGGTTGCTGTTCATTAGCGGCATTTCACAAATGGTTTATCTGGTTGGTTTGATTGTCGCTTATAAGCATGCTGACGTGGGTGTGGTTTATCCCATTGCTCGGGCACTGCCAGTGATGATGGTCGGCGCAATCAGTGTGGCATTGGGACATGAATTATCCAGTCAGCAGTGGCTTGGGTTCTTGCTGATTACCCTTGGTTGTATGCTGGTGCCACTGACGAATTTTCGTCAAATGACATTGGGCTCCTATTTGAACGTCGGTGTGTTCTGGGCATTAATTGCCGCAATAGGCACAACGGGTTACTCGGTGGTCGATAAAGAAGCGCTGAGTTTACTTACAGGGCAAGCATCAGAGATCTTGAATGATCAGTACAGTGCGATCTTTTACTTAGGCGTGCAGTTTTGGGCAATTGGTATTCCTGCCCTTGTGTGGTGCTTGGCTACAGGCAAGCCAGATGAGATTAAGACAGCGTGGCAGATCCGCAAAACAGCCAGCATGGCAGGGGTAATGATGGCATCCACCTACGGCTTGGTGCTGTTTGCGATGACCATGACTGACAACGTGAGTTTGGTGGTGGCACTAAGGCAAATCAGCATTGTGTTTGGGTTGTTTATGGGGATTTGGTTTCTGTCTGAGAAATGGTATCTCACCCGAGGGCTTGGCGTTACTTCTATCGTGGCGGGGATTATTCTCGCGCTTGTGTATTGACCTATATTCACGAAAAAAGGCAGCGAATGAGCCTCTCGCTGCCTTTTGTATTAACTTGTAAGCCTTGTTTAAAAACGCAGTTGCGCACCAAACATCACGCCGCTAGAGTCAAAATCGCTGTTTTTTGAGTACACATATTCTGCATTCAAACCAAAGTGTTTATAGCTCCAGCCGATACCGCCAGCGGCTTCCCCTCCGACACTTGAGTGTTCGATGTTCTTGCTCTGACCGTTCACTCTATAAGTGTATTCGAGAGTGTAGAGAGTGACACCTGCCTTGCCGTACAGTTCGAAACCTGAACCCAGAGGATAGCTAGCATAGCCACTCAAGCGAGGTCCGGAGAAGCTCGTATCGGTGACTTCTGAAATCGGACTCACGAGTATCGAGCCGATACCGTCAAACGCGCCTTTATAACCTGCTTCGATACCAAAGTTATGTGTTGGCATGTAGCGGTAATATATTTCACCTAAGAACATGTCGCCTGATTCTTTGCTTGTCGGAGCATCGTAGTTCACATCGCCATAGCCAATGTTTGTACCTATGATGTGCTCACTGGTTTCTGCATTGGCTGACAAAGAAAAAGCCGACAACACTAAAGCAGTAATGAATGAATAACGCATGAACGCTTCTCCTTAGCTTTTAGCTTGCTCGCCTTTTAATATTTGTTCGAAAGTGACCTTGGTGTTGTCTAGCCATTCATAACGGCGACGATACATCGAACGCTTAGAGCGCGACATGCCTTCGATATCTCTACGGGGTGCATTTACATCAATTGAGTAAAAATGACGATTGTATTCGGTGCCGCCCAATTCTTGCCAGAGTGCATCGTAATCCGTTTTTATTCGCCCTTTGCTGTAACGTTTAGCTGCGTAAGTATGGGACTGCGTTTTCACCGCTAGAATCGTATTTACTTCCCAAATTTGTGCGAGCAAAGTGAGCAAGCTCACCATCAAGCTTTTTGGTCTCTGTCCGTAAAGCTTACGAGTTAGCTTTTTAATTTTCGCGTTGTTTTCTTCACTGCTTCGCGGTCCTTGTAAGCCTCCAATCATAATGCTGCGTCCAGATTCGATGTGACCTAGCGTAAAAGAGAGCGTGTAGAAGTTGCCATCTTCAGCGCTGTGCAGCACTAGGCTCATGTCGCCTTCTTTTTGATAACGTGCTTCGTATACTAATCTCACCGAGTACAGTATTTCGTCAATTTCAAAAGAGGCTAATGTTAGGCCTTTCGAGTCTGTGTAGATTTCTTCGATTGTTTGTTTAGAAAACAGTTCTGAAATAGTTTTATAGTGATCAACTACCAAGTTAGAACGATCGAACGCTGAGTTGTTTTTGATGATATACGGACGAAACGGTTTCTCTAAAAACCGATGCGTACGTGTACAAAGCAACTCTAACAATGACGATTCAATATTGTTTGAAAGGTGCTTAAATGCACGTTTGTAATAAAGCGCACGTAAGATGAACTTAGCTCTGTAGGTCCAAATTGGCTTGTAGACATCAGCATAATCATCTGAGTAAATCGATTTGCTATGGTAAAAAATAGATTTGTTCGCGGTCATTTTCACTCCAGATTAACTTGTGCTCAATAGCGACAATTAAGAACCGACGGACGAGCAGCGAAGAACCCGAAAAGGAGGAATGCAAAGCACGACTGAAAAGAGGTGGTTTTTGCTGTGTCCGACGTTTTTGTAAGGTTTTGAACACTGTTCTTTTGCTGGAATTCTAAGAGAAAATTGACCTTAGGTATTGTATGGTTTGGTAAGGAAATGTCAGGTTGAAACCCATTGTTCAAAAGGAAGAAAATGCGAATGTCGGCTGAATATGACGTTGAGTTGCTAAGTTAATGTGAAATAAGTTGAACGAAAATTGAACATTATTTGAAATTGTTTTGACGTGTTTTAGGTCTTTATACGTACCTTATAAGTATCGAGCCAATTTTGGCCCGATGTAAAGGTAAGTAAGGAGAGGTTTATGAAACGCTTAACAACTTTAGCAAGTACGATTGCTCTGATTGCTGCACCTTCTATGGCTCTTGCTGGTGGTTATCATTGGACAAACGATACCGAAACTATCCATGGCGACGTAATGGATAGCAAACAAGCGGCTTATGAAATGGGCCGAGACATGATCCAAAGCTACCAAAATAAATCATCTGGACAACTCCGTGATGAGTTTACGAGCCTTACAACGTATGTTGATCGCCAATCGTTTTCTATCACTGACTCAAAAGTCATGGTAAATGAGTTCTTGCAAAGTGACGGGCAAGTTGTTTACCAGCCTATTCTCAATGTTCAATACGAGTACCGCATGCGTGATACCGGTAAATATTAACCAGTAAGACGGACTCGAATTGTTTACCACTAATATTTTTGCTGTTTGTTTTGGGGAGCCACGAGCTCCCCATTTTGTTTTTGTTGGAAGCGAAAATTCGCACACTCTCAGTGCAACATTTTCTATCGCTCAGCGTTAGATTTTCTTGCTCGTTGATTGTCATCATCGTTTGTAAAGTGTTTGCGGAAATGGATGTAACGCACTAACGAGGATACCCGATGACACATCATTCATATTGGTTCAAGCAGGCAATTGAAGCTGAGCAACCAGAAACGCCACAACCGTTACAGCAGAACATTAATACTGACGTTGCGATTGTTGGTGGCGGATACACCGGACTTTGGACCGCGATTATGATTAAGCAGCAATCTCCGGAAAAAAAGGTAGTCGTGATTGAAAAAGGCCTTTGTGGCAGTGGTGCATCGGGCGCAAACGGCGGTTGTATGCTGACTTGGTCGACAAAGTTTCCGACATTGAAACGGTTATTCGGTGAAGAACATGCTGCTTGGTTGGTAAAAGAGTCGGAACAAGCAGTGCTAGAGATTGACGACTTTTGTCAGCAGCACAACATCGATGCGCAATTATCGTTGAAAGGGGTTTATTACACTGCAACCAATCAGGCTCAAACTGGGGGAATGCAGCCAGTTGTGGACGAGTTAAAGCGATTAGAAGTGAACAGTTGGCGTCGTTGCTCGGTGGAGGAACTGCGTGCCAATGCGGGATCGCCGCGCAATATAGAAGGCTTTCACTCTCCAGTTGCAGCCAGCGTTCAACCTGCTTTATTGGCGAGAGGATTAAGACGCGTCGCAATGGAGTTGGATGTTGAAATCTATGAGAATACGCCGATGACGCGTCTAGATTATGGAAAACCTGCCACTGTCTGTACACCTAAAGGAAATGTTCAAGCGCAGCAGGTGGTGTTGGCATTGAACGCATGGATGGTGGAGCAGTTTAAACAGTTTAAAAACAGTATCGTGGTGGTCTCTTCCGACATGGTGATCACCAAGCCGCTTGGTGACGCACTACCTCAATCTGGTTGGCAGGCAGGTTCTAGTGTGTTGGATTCTCGTATTTTTGTACACTATTACCGAGATACGCCAGATGGCCGTTTGATGTTGGGGAAAGGCGGCAATCAGTTTTCTTTCAATAACCAAGTTGACGCAATGTTTAACAAGCCAACACGCTACCAAGGTCTACTGCGTAAGTCGTTCGATAAGTTGTTTCCTCGTTTGAGAGGCGAGGAGTTTGCTTATTCATGGACGGGGGGCTCTGATCGTTCTGCTACTGGTTTCCCTTTTTTCGGCGATCTAGATAAACAGAGCAATATCTTTTACGGATTTGGTTATTCAGGCAATGGTGTAGCGCAGACTCGCATGGGCGGAAAGATCCTATCTTCATTGATATTGGGAATCGATAACGAGTGGACGAACAGTGGTTTAGCCAAAGGACCGTTGGGGTGTTTCCCACCAGAACCGCTTCGCTGGACCGGGGCTATGATAGTGCGCAACGCGGTACGTCGAAAAGAGGAAGCAGAAGATAACGAGAAAACGCCGTTTATCTGGGATAAGTGGCTAGCAAAACTTGCAGGACCAGCAGGTAAAGCGGATAAGCTTGACTAAACTGAAGACTTTAGCCACAAACGAGACAGTTTGCAGTGAAAGTCATTGGGGCGCGATGAAGCCTTGTGTTAGCCTCTGTCTTTCAAGCTCAGATTTAAAAGGTGAGTCATAAAATGAAAGTATTCAGCAACTTCGATAGCGGCAGCATTCACGTAGTGAAAGCGGACGACAAAAACGACATCCAACTCAAAATTCCTAACGACAATATGTCGGAATTCTACCAGTGGTTCCACTTCCGTCTTGAGACAGAAGTCGAGCAATCACACACCATCAAATTGCTTGATTTGGCTAAATCGGCTTATCCAGAAGGATGGCAAGGTTACGATGTGGTTGCGTCTTACGATCGTGAAGAATGGTTCCGACTACCGGCAGAGTTCGATGGCGACACGCTGACTTTCACTGTAATCCCTGAGCGCAGCTCAATTTACTTCGCGTACTTTGCGCCATACACGTACGATCGTCATTTAGACTTGTTACACATGGCACAAAGCGCGCACCACTGCCAACTAGAGACGCTTGGTCATACGCTAGATGGCAATGACATGAGCTTGCTTACTTTCGGTGAGCCAGAAGAAGGCAAAAAGAAAATCTGGATGATTGCACGTCAGCACCCAGGTGAGACAATGGCGGAATGGTTCATGGAAGGTATGATCCAACGTCTGTTAGATGAAAACGACACGGTTGCGCGTGCATTGCTTGAAAAAGCGGTGCTTTACGTCGTACCAAATATGAACCCAGACGGTGGTATTCGCGGTCACTTGCGTACCAACGCAGTAGGTGTAAACCTAAATCGTGAATGGCAAACGCCATCAATGGAAAAGAGCCCAGAAGTCTACCTTGTGCGTCAGCGCATGCTGGAAACGGGTGTTGACATGTTTTTAGATATCCATGGCGATGAAGCGATTCCGTATAACTTCGTCGCTGGCTCAGAAGGTATTCCTTCTTACGATGAAAATCTTGCCGCTTTAGAGGCATCATTTAAGCAAGCGTTATTGACTATTACGCCAGAGTTCCAAGATGAGATTGGTTACGATAAAGATGAGCGTGGTAAAGCGAATTTGACTGTGGGTTCAAATTGGGTTGCAGAGCAGTTCAAATGCTTGTCTTACACAATCGAAATGCCATTTAAAGATAACAACAATCACCCAGATCCACTTTACGGTTGGTCTCCTGAGCGTAGTGTCTTGTTTGGACAAGATGTATTAGCTGCAACGTTAACCGTAGCGGATAAAATTTAGCGCGACGAGTTAACGCTTTTTCATTATTTCGAAAACAGCTCATTTTAAATGAGCTGTTTTTTTGTGCTCTCCATATCCACGCTCCCCTGTAAAAATTTGTTGCCATTCACAAGCTTAAATGATGATTCTTAAATTTGAGAAAGTGGCTTTTTATGGTGATTTGCGTCACAGAAAGTTGGCTTCTTTGTGATATTCTCCGCAACGAATTGACTATGGCTAAACCAACGCAACGAACTTTATTTTTCGGTTGGGTATGCGGATGAAGCTCATGAATAGATGGTCTTGAGGTTACCTTTTTCCGTTTTACGTCATTGGCGTTTGAATATCATTTTTGATTCTTTCCTACGCTATTTAGCTATTTCTATTCGAAGAAAAGAGAAAGTTACGGCTTCATATTTTACGGCAGTATGCTGCCGCGATGTGTTGCTTTGTGTACAAGAAAAAGGAAAAGAATAATGAAAAAAATCGCTATAGCAGTGGCTACTGTACTTGCTGGTGGTGTGATCTCAAACGTTGCACTTGCTGACACTTACATGGGCGGTAAAATAGGTTACAACTCTCTAAACGATGCGTGTTACCTAAACGAACCTTGTGACGACGACAGTTTTGCAGCATCTATGCACTTAGGCTACAGCTTCAACAAGTACGTTGCAGCAGAGTATGGTGTTGATTACCTTGGTGACTTCACTGCAAACTTCAAAAAGCCTGGCCTAAACACAGTTGACGGTGACCTATGGGCACTAACTCTAGCTCCTAAGTTCAACCTACCACTAACGGATTCTTGGAATCTATTCGCGAAAGTTGGTGCTGCATACATGATGGCTGGTGACGAGAAAGATTTCGTACCAACTGGCTCTCTGGGTGCTGAATACCAAATCAACTACAACTGGAGCCTACGTGCTGAATACCAACGCTACCAAGATATGTCTGATGATGTAATTGAAGACATGGATTCAGATTTCTTCGGTATCGGTTTCAACTACAAGTTTGGTTCTGAGCCAGTCGTTCAAGAAAAAGCCGTTGAAGAGGTGGTAGAAGCACGTCCTGCAACCCGCATTGTAGATCACGTTTACCCTGCTCAAACAACAGCGACAGTACAATTCGACTTAGAAAGTGCAGAAGTGAAAGACGCGTCGAACCTTTCTGGTACCGTTGATTTGATGAATACTTACCCACAAGCTCAAGTTGAGATCACGGGTTACAGCGATACGACAGGTTCTGCTGCTTACAACAAGCAACTCACAGAAAAACGTGCGAAAGCCGTTGCTGACGAGTTCCAAGCAAAAGGTATTGCGGCTGAGCGTATGACAGTGAAAGGCATGGGTGAAGCTAACCCAGTAGCAAGCAACGAAACACGTCAAGGTCGTCAAATGAACCGTCGTGTTGAAGTAGTTGTCCCTGCGTTTGAATACCAAACCACTGAGAAAGCAGAATAATTCCTGCTTAAGATAAAGTTCCAAAAGCCAGCGTGTATCACGCTGGCTTTTTTGATCCCGCTTAACAAACTCAGCACTTTCATCAATTTGTCATCACCAGTTCATACCATGGCTGCCAAGTGTTTGGGAGAGTGTTATGCAAAGTTTACCGCCGCTTAATTTGCTCCGAGCGTTTGAAGCCACGGCGCGATTACAGAGCTTCACTAAAGCCGCAGAGGAGCTAAATGTGACCCGTGCGGCCGTCAGTCAGCAGGTGAAATCGCTAGAACTGCAGTTAAATGCAACATTATTCGAGCGCAAGGGTACGCATCTTACGCTGACCAGCTCAGCAAAAGAATACTGGCCTGTGGTTAACCATGTGCTTCAAACATTATCGACCACGACGCAGCATTTATTTACTCGTCCCAAGAATACGCAAGTTAACTTACATGTCGCTCACAGCTTTTGCTCTCAGTGGTTAATGCCAAGATTGGCTGATTTTCAGCGACAATTCCCAGACATTTCCTTTAAAGTCTCGACAACTGCTAATACAGTTCCAAACGCCAGTGCGATTGCGGATATCGAAATTATTAACGGAGATGGAGATTGGCAAGAGCAAGAAGCCATACGATTAACCCAAGAAAACTGGATTGTTGTCGCAAGCCCCGGCTTTATGCATTTAAACCCGATAAATGACCTCTCGCAGTTAGCTAAAGCGCCTAAAATCTGTACTAGTGGTTATCATGAATCTTGGCAAGAGTGGCTTTCACACCAAGGTTACCAAGGGAAGGTGAGCAAAGTCGTCGCCGAGTTTGAACACTCATTGCTTGCTATTCATGCTGCGATTAATCAACTTGGCGTGTTGCTGGTAAGAGACTTTCTTGTTGAGGATGAGCTGCAACAGGGCGTATTAGTCCAGGCTGGAAATTGGCATATGCCAAGTTCTGGTGCACATTATATGGTGGTTCGAGCATCCGAAAAATCACACGTAAACACCTTTGCTCAATGGTTAATACAGAGTCTTTAATGTTCGTTCAGCGAGTAAGTAGAGCGCATGTGTGGTTTGGCTATTATTAGCAGTAGCAAGTCATCAGTCTAGGACTGAGCGACATGCTTAATGACATCTAATAACCACTGATTTACCGGAGCTTGCTGTTGAGAGCGACGACAGCTCATCACGTAGCGAACATCAAGCTCTAGCCCAGCAGGAAGCGCGATACTCCGGCAACCCTTAGGAACATGTCCACTCATCGTTATGCCAAAATGATTCGTTTGCAGAAGCACTTTTTGAATCATCGCTGGATGCTCAATTTCCACTTTAGGTGTGGTTCTAAAACCCATATGTTTGAGCCTTTCCAACACTGGGTATCGGTAGTCGTTCCATCCCGGCGTTTTAAAAAGTATAAAAGGGTATTCTTCTAGTTCTTGGGAGTTTTGAGCGGGATGATCTTGTCGAACAAAAAATACCACTTTTCCTCGCCCTAGTTCGGTCTGAACAATTGACTGTGGCAGATCTTCATCAAAGTAATGAATCGCAATGGCGTTTTCACCGTCAATTAATCGTTTTTTTGCTTCGCTACCCCAGCGCAAACATGAGAATTTTGCGTTTGGGGCGTGCTTTAGTAACTCCAAGTAAAACTTGTCACCAAAGTACTCCCAAAACAATGTGTTGGCATAAATAGTGATTGAACCGTCAAAATGAGCTGGTGAAAAATGCTGTGGTTTGATGGAATCAATACTGTTGATTATTTGCTCAAAATGCGCAATGTTCGCTTCCACAAAAGCTGTTGGTTCAAAGCCATTTTTGGTCTGAACGAATAGCGGATCATTGAGCTGAGTTTTCATCTTTGTCAGATTTTTGCTGATTGCTCCTGACGTTTTACCGAGTGATTCTGCGACTAACCGGACGTTACGTAACTCATACATCCGTTTTAATACCAAAATATTTTGAATATCCAGATTAACGCTCATACATTGTCTCGCTTGGCTTTTGTCGACAAATCATATCGCTGAATTTCTTAAGAAAAGACAACGCTCGGTCAATTTAAGTTGCTGCCTTATCCCTGATTTATTGAAGGTAACGATAAGTTATTCTTGGTTACATCAGTTTATTAGCATGGATTTCCATTTGGTAAATAATGGCTTTCCTCGTATGAGCGCGTTTCTGTTGTTACAGTTTTTCCACCGACAGAAAGTAAGAACGATAATAGAGGTGATGTATGAAAAAACTAATCGCACTTGTTTTGATGGTTTGCTCAACAAACGTAGCATTTGCTGGTGATGGGTCATACACGGGCACGATTGATATGACGATGGCAACGAAAAATCAGGTTGACGTAGAGCGTTCAGATTCTCAATTGACGCTGAAGGGTCGCAATGAAATGGCCTATGGCGGTGTAACAATCCATTCGGATGCTGCAACTCAAAAAATTGAACTTCGTGGTCGACGTGATTAATCGAATAGTTTCTTGTTAAGAAAATGCCGCGAAGAACGCGGCATTTCTATATGTAATATCATCAGATCATAATTACCAGATAAGCGTATGGTGAGAAGCTAAGCGCAATGACCACCTGCCATTATTCGCATGGCGGTGCCATATGAATGACAGCTAAGCCCCCCAAAGAGGTTTCACGGTATTTTTTATTCATATCTTTACCAGTCTGATACATGGTTTCGATAACTTTATCTAAAGAAATTAAACATTTACTTGTGCGCTTTAATGCCATACGCGATGCATTAATCGCTTTCATTGCTCCCATGGCATTTCTTTCAATACAAGGTACTTGAACCAAGCCGCCAATCGGGTCACAAGTCATACCCAATGAATGCTCCATCGCAATTTCCGCAGCAATACAAATCTGCTCGTTACTGCCCCCTCTTAGCGCTGTTAAGCCAGCGGCAGCCATGGATGAAGAAACCCCAACTTCTCCCTGACACCCCACTTCTGCACCAGAAATTGACGCGTTAGTTTTATATAAGATGCCGATAGCGCCGGCGACTGCGAGAAAGTCTTTTAGCTGTTTAACATCGAGCTCTTTGATGAAGCGATGGTAGTACATCAATACCGCCGGAATCACCCCTGCTGCACCATTCGTTGGAGAAGTGACGACTTGCCCTCCTGCTGCATTTTCTTCACTAACCGCAAAGGCGAAGAGATTGATCCAATCCATGATCTCCATCGGATCGTTTTCAACTGCAGCGTTGGCTTCGAGCTTTTTCAAAAGGTTTGGTGCTCGACGAGTGACATTTAGACCACCTTCCAAAATCCCTTCCGTATCGAAGCCACGTTGCATGCAGAGCGACATCACTTTCCAAATTTGCTCTGCTCTTTGGTTAATTTCTTCGTCTGAGCGAAATGCGAGTTCGTTTTGGAGGATCATGCCTCCCAAGCTGAAACCGTTCGTCTCGGCTTTTTCCAGCATCTCATCTGCGGATGTAAACGGAAATGGTACTGCGACCTCATCTTGTTGCGTGCCGTTCTCTAGTTCGTCGGCGGTGGCGATGAATCCGCCCCCAATGGAGTAATAAATTTCAAACGCTACTTGATCTCCAGCAGCGTCTAATGCCGTAATCGTCATGCCATTTTCATGCAGGGGAAGGTTGTCGCTATGAAAGACGATGTCATGGTCGTAGCTAAACTCAATCTGGTGTGTACCGGCGAGCATGAGCGTATTATTGTCTATGGTATTTTGTAGCGCACTTTTGGCACTGCTCATTTTGATGGTATCAGGTTTATTTCCCATCAAACCAAGGACCGTGGCTCGGTCTGTATGGTGCCCTCGACCTGTCAGTGACAATGAGCCATAAAGGTCCACTTGCACCCGATGCACTTTCGCCATAGAGTCGCTAACTAGCTGAGTGAAATGGAATCCGGCAAGCATAGGACCATTAGTATGGGAGCTGGATGGCCCGACACCAATTTTAAATATATCGAAAATCGACAGCATAATTGACTTCCTTTAGCAGTGAACCTTTATAAAGGTCTCTAGAACAGTGTTGTTAACTAGATGTTAAAGCTTGTGGGTCGGGAGTGAAAGAAGATTTTTGTAACACTGCCAACTAAGCGTGAGATTTTAAAATGAAGTTAGACAACATCGTCATCGTTTTAGGTAAACGCCTCGTCAATAACAAATTGACCTCTGAGGGCATAACCAGAGTCGAAGTTTTGTCTTGTAGGACTGCATCACTACCGACAGAGCGAACGGCGATTATTTTTTGTGGCGGAGTAACGCAAGGACAAAGCGTTTCTGAAGCAGAGGCGATGTACGCGTATTTTAGAACCCTAAACGCAGACTCTGTGACTCCGTTCCCTGAACGTCATATACTCTTAGAAACGGAGTCGTTGAACACGTTTCAAAACATGCGTTATGTTTCCCAAGTTTTGTGCAAAAGTGGGTTGTTCGAGTTATGGTTGGGGCATCCGGTTGAGGTTATCTTGCTATCTAATGACTACCACCTCGAACGAATCATTGATATCCAGAAGTTGATGGATGAGCAAGGCTTATTACGAGTACTTAAATCCGATTGCGAATCCATTGGGGTGACTCTCAATATTCCACTGGATATCAGCAAACATATTCGCGTGCCATACCCACATAAAGGGCTTATGGCGGAGACATTCTTGCTACTCGATGAACTCACAACCTACCGAGTTTATTTAGAAGGGGTCAAGCATGGCGCATTTTTCCGAGATTTATCAATTGTCCGAAAAAAGCCACTTATGATCGCAAGAGATGCTATTCACAAATTGCTCTCTTTACCGCTCGATAAAGAGGCTTTGCAACATATTGAAGAAATGAAAAAGGCCGTCGAAATGACGGCCTTGGATGAATCTATAGGTGCTGCGGAAAAGGCATTAAGTATCTTCCATCCGATACTGACTGCATTGAACCGTCGCTTTGATCCTGAGTCTATTCATTAAGCTCGCGTTTTGTACGGACGGCGCTTAATGCGATCAAGCAGTAGCAAAGCAGTTCTATACCTTCTTCTGAGATATTTTTAACATCACGGATGTAATTTTCATCCATCACTTGTTGCCAAAAACTACCCATACCATACAAACGAGAGAAGACTAATAATAGCATTACAGCACCAACTAATAGCTTCATATGTGGCACCGTTAAAATGGTCGCCATTTCGTTCATGGTACCTTTACCACCTTGGTAAGCTTTGGCGCAAGCCAGTGCGGTGACAGCAAGTGCTGGGAAAACCCAAGAGCCATGATGAATCATATCTGTCCAATAGTCCGTTTCGCGAATAATCAGTACTGCAAAAAATCCTGCAATCAAAATAGCCGCATGCTTTAGCTGAGGCTGTTGTTTCGATAAGCTGAAAAACGACCATGATGCAATAGCAAGCATCACAAGCTGGAGCGTTTCTGTAACGGAAAGCTCGCCAAGGCTTGATCCCAACACGACATAATCAAGACGAAGACTAAGGTTAACGAGAATACTTATAGCGACAATCATCAAGGCGTTTAAGCTTGATTTATAAATAATGCGCTTTGATTTTTCAGTAACAACGTTGCTTGGGGCTGACTCGACTTCTTTTACTATTTGTGTTTTCATCTTGCTCACCTGTCCCAGAAAATGTGGAAGAAATGTGAATTAGTGTGATCTGTGTTTGGAATTTTATTGTCCAAGTGGAAAGTTATGTCAGAGGAATGTCAAGAATAGAACACTGTTCGATATAGGGTCGATGTGCGGTAAAGTCAGAGATATGTAAAAACAACGTAAGAACACTTTGATAAATCGAATAAAAAAGGAGCCAAAAGGCTCCTAAGTGATAGAGGGAAGGTGACGTATCGACAAAAATAATTAGTAGTTGTCACCCTCATTTTCTTTGTGATTCTCGCGATAGTATTCCCATTGCTCGACGCGTTCATTGTCCGACAGCACACAGTAAGTGACACGTTCGCCGTTTTCCGACACGGTATCCAGCTCACCACCTTGCTGAACACAGTATACGGCTGCGGGATTTGCAACGGAGGTATACTCAGTTGATCGGGTCGCTCCCTCGTAAGTTGAACAACCAGCCAGTACCAATGTTGCAGCCATAGCCATCATTAAATTTGTCTTTTTCATTCTTTATCTCCGCATGGGGTGGGCGAGTATTGTATTGATTATAGGCAACTTTAAGAGATTATTGTCTTATCGATGTTAAAAGTAAGAGGGACGTATAAGAATTTAGATATTCTCATTTATTGCTGATTAGCACGTCACACTTCTGTTCTAGGCGTATTGTTGTGAAGGTCATATCAATCACTTCCTGACAAGCGCTCGAACGTACCTGGTCTACAACAATGATTTAAAGTGTGAAATTCGGTAATATGCGCACAAAACATTGACCGTGGTATTTTCGATGAGACATTTAAAATCGACCGTTCATCCAGACATAGAGCATTTGGATGACAAAATTGTTTTTCAGCGCAATGCAGCGCGAGCCATTGTACTTGATGGTGAAGATGTGCTGTTGCTCTATACAGAACGTTACCATGACTACACGCTACCAGGCGGTGGTATTGATGATGGTGAAGATGTCATTGCTGGATTAGTCCGTGAATTAGAGGAAGAAACGGGCGCCCAAAATATACATGGTATTAAGCCTTTCGGAATCTTTGAGGAGTTTCGTCCGTGGTACAAGGATGACGCTGACGTGATGCACATGGTGTCGTATTGTTATACATGTAAAATCGAACGTGAGCTAGGCGAAACGGCGTATGAAGATTACGAAGTTAAAAATGGAATGCGCCCGGTATGGATGAACATACACGAAGCAATTGCACACAATGAAAAAACGATGGCAGAAAGCCCGAAAAAAGGCATGAGCATTGAGCGCGAAACGTTTTTACTTCAGTTGATTTCTAAAGAATTACTATAAACAGCTAGTTTGCATCATTACGACTTAGCTTCTGTTGGCTCTATTGTGGGCAAAGATTTTAGAGCAATAAAAAAGTCCGGACTCCCCCCCGGAACCCGGACTTATTCCAGACGCGCAAGCGAAGCGTCATCTTGATATGTTAGATTTGTTTCGAACTATGAAAACAATAGCTGTTTTACATTTAGTGTGTAAATAATTATTAGGTCTGACCATTGGTTTTCATGTTTTTTTGCAAACGCAATGTGACGCATATCTACCCAATTGCCAAGCGCAATTGGGGCGCTTTTTAGTAAACCACTACTCTTTCTTATCTTTGAGATACCTTACCTCAACTTTTTTGCACACGTTTGCATAGAGATCACGAGTTTTCAAATCCGCCGAACAGGATCTTGTGATTTTACGTTTCTCTGACATTGAGCTCTGTCGTAGCTTTTATCACAAATTAACTAGCGGAGGCAGTCGGCTAAAGTCGACCAGCGGTTGTGAAATCATAGGAGCGTCTGGAGCAAATAAGAGTAAAGGTTGAAATGATGAGGATTGTAACTGACCGATATCTATCAACTTTTCCAATGCATAGAAGCGGCTGACATATTGGCGAGTCTCGTTAGGCAGCGTGAGTTGTTGGAAATCTCGACTTCCTGCTCGCTGAATAGCACGTGCAACACGTCCTTCTCCGGCATTGTATGCAGCTAAAGTGAGAGCCATATTTTGATCGAATTTGTTGTATAAAAACGCCAGGTACTTGAGCGCGGCCGTTGTGCTAGCTTCTGTGTCAAAGCGATCGTCTTGTTTTGTATTTATCGTTAATCCGAAACGTTTCGCTGTGGCTGGTATCAGTTGCCAAAGTCCGGCGGCGTTAGCGTGAGAAACGGCTTTGGGGTTGTAAGAAGATTCTAACATTGGCACTAAGGCTAGGCTATTTGGTAATGAGTGGTTTTGAAGCTGTTTGAAAATGTGGTTAATTACCGGCTTGGATGAATCGAGACGCTTGGCAATTTGTGGCTTGTATGGGGCTAATACTTGATACTGCGTTTGAATATCGACAGCATTTGGTTTTGCCTGGCATGTGAATGGAAGGTAGGACAGAAAGGCAATAAAAATAAAAAGGCCTACAGTACTCAGCCGAGATGGCGACTGAATCTGTAGGCAAGACGAACATCGTTTAGAACGATTTATCTTCATAAGTGTGTTGCACAGGTTGTTTGAGTTGACTGACCAACTCATGGAACGCCGCAGAGCTGTGGCCATTGCTCTGATTGTATTGTTGGCACTGACTTACCAACGTTTCCAATAGCGCCCATTGTTTTCTAGCTTGCATACCTATTTGGGCAGGCAAAGCATTGAAAATTCGTTTTACGCTGGCGTCATTACACGCTAACCCCAGCGCTCGCATACACTGGCTTCTGTCATTGGCGGAGCGGCTGAGTTTATTGAGTATCGGCATTTGTTTCTGAACATTGTCGTTCAGTGCCTCTCCATCAAACTTTAAGTACAATACCTTTTGCTGCTGAAGCAAAGGAAGCAGTTGTTGATAAAGCTTAATATCCTCAGATATAGAGCGAACAAATTGTTGAATTCGCTGCGATACTGCGCTTGCCATGATGTCTTCCTAGCGTTTTATTACTCGTGACCTGTATGGAACTGCATGATTGCCTTGGATAGCACTTTTGTATCTAGGCTAAGTTCACCACGCGCTAATGCGTTGCGTACTTGTTCTACTTTTTCCATATCAACATCAGGTAGTGATGCCATTTCAGCTTGAGCGCGATCTATCGCTACGGTATTCGCTTGAAATGCAGGCTCGTGTACTTTGCTCTGTTCGACGACGTCGACAGGCTGTTTGCTTGCTTGCTGTAATTTTGTTTGTGGGACATGACCGCCCGCGACTTTGTCGATTTTCATGCTGTGGTCCTCATCATCATGTTCTAAATTAAGTAGGCGGTTAGAATGTGATAAACATTAAATATTTTTTTTGTACTCGAAGTTCAGTGTTACTGACGAGAGCCAAAATTAAAAAATGTTACCCCGAGTCAAAAAATCAAAATTGAGTATGAACCTGGTTTAATCCAGTTACGACTGCTCTTATGACCTTGCCCGAACTTGGGTTTTCCACGTCAATTTGTTGCCCTTTCGCTCCATCTTCTAAGGCGACTCCTTTTGTGCTGGCACTAAATCCATTTTTGCTCGCAATGACTATGACTTCATTGCCTTTCTCGATTAGAGGTGGGGCCGACAAATTGGATGGATTAACCACTTGTCCAGCCCTCAAACGACGAGAGGTTTCTAAGCCTACTGCTTGCTCGGGGCGAGTATAAAAATCGTCTTGGCGAGAGATGGTTCGGGTTTCAAGCTTTATGTGTTTAGCCGTTACGACTTCATTTCGGCCAACCGTGGTTGTCGCGACCAAAACAGGCAGAGTCAGCGAAGACTTTATCGTAACGTTAATTCGCCATGGTGATGCGATATTGTCGCAGCTGACTGAGCGCTTGAGGTTACCGACTGGCAACGTGTTGTTGTCACGACCTGTGATAACTAAAGGCGATTGACATTCTGGCAAGTGATTGGCGGAACCGGGCACCCACATGTCGAAGTCCAGTTTGTACTTCCCCCACTGATTGGAGAGCGCTACGCGATCCACCTCTTGTTCGAAATCCGTTGCTACAACGGACTTTATCTCTTCAACGCTGAGGGTTTTGTCATTGGTGTTGGCGAATGCTTGTTCTGATGTCAAAGCGAGTAACGTCAGCATTATTGTTGAGGAAGTGGACACTTTCCTCTTGTTTTTAATGCTTTCCGAGAACCGGAAGTTTGGCTTCCATCCTTGTTTGTAAGTCATTGATATATATAGCTATTTTTTATGGCACGTATCTTGTTTGTATGTTGGCGTATTCGAGCCAACTGTAAGGAAGATGCATGGCGATCACATTTGAAAATGCTTTAGGAGTACATCCAGAGGCACTTAATTTTCGCGTTCAGCGTACCAAAGTCCTCGCCAGTAACCTAGCAAATGTTGACACCCCTGGGTATTTGGCGAAAGACCTAAGTTTCACCACCGTAATGAACCAAGTAACGGCAGGTGGTGTGAACAAACCGGTGCCAAAGTTCCAGGTTCAGGCCCAATACTCGGTGCCTTACCAGAATAGCAAAAATGGCAACACCGTAGAGCTTGGTGTTGAACAAGCAAAATTCACGCAAAACAACATGGACTTTCAAACTAGCCTGACGTTTCTCAACATGAAATTTAATGGCTTAGCGAAAGCGATTGAGG
Source organism: Vibrio sp. 1557 (assembly GCF_033340175.1). Lineage (NCBI taxonomy): Bacteria > Pseudomonadati > Pseudomonadota > Gammaproteobacteria > Vibrionales > Vibrionaceae > Vibrio > Vibrio sp. 1557. The sequence goes on from NZ_JAWOVZ010000001.1 coordinate 125,979, forward strand.
GACGTTAATTATGTCATTCACTGATATTTACTCGATCACTGGTTCCGCGATGACAGCACAAACTGTGCGTCTTAATACGGTAGCCAGTAACTTAGCAAACGCAGATGCAGTATCTGCAAATCCAGAAGATGCTTATAAAGCGCTTAAGCCAGTATTTGCGACTGTGTACCAAAAAACGCAAATGACAACAGAAAATGGAGCTTATCCCAATGCAGAAGTTCGCATTGTTGACGTTGTTAAAAATGCTGGAGATGCAGAGAAGCGTTTTGAGCCGAACAACCCACTGGCTAATGATGACGGTTATGTGTTTTACCCAGATATTGATGTAGTTGCTGAAATGGCAGACATGATGTCCGCAACACGCAGCTTCGAAACGAATGTTGAAGTATTAGCCAATGTAAAAAGTATGCAGCAAGGTCTGCTTAGATTAGGGCAGGGCAGCTAATGAGTATTGCACAATACACCCCTTTATCGTCTGACGCTCCAGTAAATACAAAAGCAAAAGACAGCAACGGTATCTCACCAAACCCTAAAGACATGAACAGCGCTTCTTCATTGGAGAATGAGTTTATTTCTTTGATGGTGGCTCAAATTCAAAACCAAGACCCACTTAATCCCCTTGATGGTACGGAATACGTTGGTCAATTGGCTCAGTTCTCGCAGGTACAAAGTACCGAGAATATGTCTAAGACAATGCAACAGAGCATGGTGTTACTGGACAACATGCAAGTGCTATCAACAGCGGGCCTTGTTGGGCAAACGGTTTACGTCAATGCGGATGAATTTCAGCTTGGTGAAGACGTACAAAACGGAAAAATCGAACTCGCTCATAGCTTAAACCAAGTCACGTTAGTTGTTAAAGATGAATTTGGTCAATCAACTAAAGTGCCACTAGGTGCTCACGGCAAAGGTGACGTCGACTTTTCAATTAATCCTGAAGAACTTGGTCTTAAACCAGGCAAATACTCAGTGGCCGTAGAAGTGCAAGAAGGGCAAGCAAGTCCAAATGTGCTGATGGCAGGCACTGTTGAGCAAGTGCGCATTCCTAATACCGGTGGCGCAGCATTAGTCAATGTCCATGGCGTTGGCAACGTTCCTTTCTATCAAATCACTCAGTTTGGTGCTTAACCAAATACGGAAATCAGAGGTCTATTTATGAGTTTTAACATCGCACTAAGTGGTCTGGACGCGACCAACACAGAGCTAAACACAATCAGTCACAACATTGCCAACGCATCAACGTATGGTTTTAAAGGTGGCCGCACAGAATTCTCCGCTGTATATAACGGCATGCAACCTGGTGGTGTGGAAGTCGCGTCAATTTCACAGAACTTCGACAAAGACGGCAGTATCACAGGAACTGGTCGTGCGATGGACCTAGCTATTAATGGCGGTGGCTTTTTTGTTACTAAAGATAATATGGGTCAAATGTTGTACACACGTTCAGGTGTGTTCTCAACGGATAAGAACAACTTTGTTACGGCTAACAGCGGTGCAAAGCTTCAAGGTTACAGTGTCGATAGCAACAACAACCTAATGACAGGTTCTGTGGGTAATATTCAGGTATCGACTTCCTCACTGAATGCTAAAGCAACAGACAGCTTAGATTTTGTTGCGAACTTCGACGCAAGCGCGTCTGTTATTGATAAAGCCGTAACGCCATTCAATCCAAAAGATCCAAGCTCATTTAACTCGTCTTACACAACAAAAGTCTACGACTCACTGGGTAACTCGCACACGGTAACTCAGTACTTTACTAAGACTGCTTCTAACTCGTGGGAAGTGAACGTTCAAGTAGATGGCGGTACGACGCCAGTAGCAACTGTGCCTGTAACGTTTGGTAAAGACGGCTCGCTTTCAGCACCAACTGCGCCGTTTAATGTTTCATTCCCTGCTGCAGGCGCGAACGCGATGAGTGTAGACATTAACCTGAAAGGCAGCACGCAATTTGGTGCAGCTTTTGGCGTAAGTACTAATAGTCCTAACGGTTACACATCAGGTGAACTTGCAGGTGTACGCGTTGAAGGTAACGGCATGGTTTACGCGACTTACACTAACGGCCAATCACAGCTACAAGGTCAGGTTGTTCTTGCTGATTTTGCAAACACACAAGGCTTAGCGAAAGTGAGTGGAACATCATGGACTCAAAGCTTTAGCTCAGGTGCTCCAATTATGGGTGTTCCGGGTTCAGGTACGATGGGTGACCTAACTCCGGGTGCATTAGAAGGTTCTAACGTTGACTTAACCAGCGAGCTTGTTGCTCTAATGACTGCACAACGCAACTACCAAGCAAACGCAAAGACAATTTCTACCAGCGACAAGCTTACTCAAGCTTTGTTTAACGCGGTGTAATGGGAGTTTTGCATGGATAGTTTGTTATTTACGGCAACGTCGGGTGCCAGCCGAGTTCTTAAAGCGCAGCACGTTCGTTCAAACAACTTATCAAATGCTGATACTGCGGGTTTTCGAGCGGATATGGAGCGTGTGCGTAGTGTAGAGATGCAAGGCCCAGGTTTTGATGGTCGCACTATGGTTGTGACCAACTCTGCCTCAACACGTTTCGACGCTGGCGATATTGTGAAAACAGGACGTCCGTTGGACGTTGCGGTTATGGGGGAGGGATATCTCTCTGTAGAAACCCCAGCGGGTAACGAAGCTTACACCCGTGCAGGCAATATTCAGGTCGATACTTTTGGCGCTCTAACAATCAATGGGTTCCCTGTCCTCGGTGACAATGGTCCTTTGGTTGTGCCGGATTATCAAAAGATTGAAATCAGCGAGCGTGGTCAAGTCTCAGTGATCCCACCAGGTGGCGGCGCAGAAATTGTGGCAGGCACTTTGAAGTTGGTTAAACCGGAAATTAATCAACTGCAAAAAGAGAGCGATAGCTTGCTGCACAGCGTAGATGGCGTGCCATTCGCGGCAGATGAAACCGTGCAACTCTCTCCTGAGCACATTGAGGGCAGTAACGTATCTGCTATTGATGAATTGGTTAGTGTGATGTCGCTGACGCGCAACTTTGAAATGCAAGTTCGCATGATGAAAACGGCGGAAACTCTAGCAAAAGCTGGTAACAAATTAATGGCGGCGAGCTAAGTCTCGCCCCGCAAGGAGTAAAAAATGCATTCAGCATTATGGGTAAGTAAGACAGGCATGGCAGCGCAAGACACGAAGATGACTGCCATTTCTAACAACCTAGCAAACGTAAACACGGTTGGCTTTAAGCGTGACCGAGTCGTATTTGAAGATCTTTTCTACAGCATTCAGCGTCAACCAGGCGCACAAGTAGACCAAGTTAACGAACTACCAAGTGGTATTCAGCTAGGTAGCGGTGTTCGCGTTGTTGGCACACAAAAAGTGTTCACGCAAGGTAATACCCAAAACACAACGCAAGAGTTGGATCTTGCTGTAATGGGTCAGGGTTTCTTCCAAATAGAAAACTCGGACGGACAGATCATGTATACACGTAATGGTCAGTTCCATCGAAACTCAGAAGGCTTAATGGTGAACAGTCAGGGCCTGCCTTTAGAGCCTCAAATCCAGATCCCAGACAATGCGGTCTCTTTCTCTGTGGGTGTTGATGGCACAGTGACTACAACAACAGCAGATGATCCAACACCTCAGCAGCTTGGTCAAATTACACTTGCAAAATTCATCAATCCAGCCGGCTTAGAGGCCATGGGTGGCAACTTATTCCGTGAAACGGAAGCCAGCGGTCCAGCTGATGAGCTGATTGCAGGAGCTGATGGCGCCGGCATTATCAAGCAAGGTGCACTGGAAGGGTCAAACGTACAAGTAGTAGAAGAGATGGTCGACATGATCACCACTCAACGTGCGTATGAGATGAATGCGAAAGTGGTCTCTGCTGCAGATGACATGCTGAAGTTTGTTTCGCAATCAATGTAAGTATGAAATTGGTGATGATGAAGGAAAAAGCAATGAAATGGCTTTCTAAGAGTTGGGCAGTAGCCGCCGTGTTGCTGGTGGGATGTGCTGGCCGTCAGGAATTTATTCCGCCTGAGCCGAATGCTGAGGAATATGCACCACCAACGCTCGATTACACGCTGCCGGAAACCCAATCTGGTAGCCTTTATCGTCACCAATACACGATGACCCTGTTTCAGGATCGTCGTGCTTACCGAGTTGGCGATGTATTAACGGTTCAATTATCAGAAGAAACCTCATCGAGTAAAAATGCGGGTACTAAGTTCGGTAAAAGTTCAGCAATTAACTTTGTGGCTCCGACCATAGGCACGAAAACTATCGATGAGTTAGGGGTTAGCGTGGATGGCAAACGTAACTTCGATGGCAGTGCATCAAGTTCACAAGGCAACAAGCTTCAAGGTGCCATTACGGTAACGGTACACGAAGTATTACCTAATGGCGTATTGCGTATCAGCGGTGAAAAATGGCTTCGTCTGAATCAAGGCGACGAGTTTATTCGTCTAACCGGTATCGTCCGTGTGGATGATATTAACCGCAGTAACCAAGTTTCTTCTCAACGAATTGCTGATGCAAGAATTACCTACGCAGGTCGCGGAGCGCTAGCTGACAGCAACGCAGCCGGGTGGCTAACTCAGTTCTTCAACAGCCCATGGGTACCTTTCTAATGAAGACAATGCAATCTTTCTTTATGTCTCTCCTATTGGTGTTGACCTTGGGACTACCAGGCACTTCACGTGCTGAAGCGGAAATTCCGATCATGGACTTGGTCGATGTTCGCGGCATTCGAGAAAACCAACTGGTTGGTTATGGTTTGGTAGTTGGCTTAGCCGGCCAAGGTGACCGAAACCAAGTGAAATTTACCTCTCAATCTATTACCAACATGCTACGTCAGTTTGGGGTTCAAATTGATGACAGTATGAACCCTAAGCTACGAAATGTGGCTTCTGTGAGTGTGACAGCGTCCGTTGACCCAATGGCAGGCCCAGGACAAACGTTGGATGTGGTTGTGTCTTCAATCGGTGATGCAAAGAGCCTTCGCGGTGGTACGTTATTGCTAACGCCTTTACGTGGTATTGATGGCGAAGTGTACGCGATTGCGCAAGGTAACGTGGTTGTGGGCGGCTTATCTGCAGAGGGGCGAAGTGGCTCCAAAGTAGAAGTAAACACACCAACGGCGGGTCGCGTTCCGAATGGTGCGACTTTAGAGAGAGAAATCAAAACCGATTTCAACCAACGTGATGAAATCACCCTAAACCTGCGCAAGCCTAGCTTCACTACAGCAAAAAATATTGCGCGTGAAATTAACAACACTTTTGGGCCTAACGTTGCAGTTGCGATCAATAAAGCGCGCATTGATATGCGTGCACCAAAAGATACACAGCAGCGTGTCGTCATGATGTCGATGCTTGAAGAAATGAGCGTCGTTGAAGGCCGTAAACCTGCTCGTATTGTCTTTAACTCTCGCACTGGCACCGTAGTGATCGGTAAGAGTGTCAAAGTGAGTGAAGCAGCAGTAAGTCACGGTAACTTGACCGTGCGAATTTCTGAATCACAACAAGTTAGTCAGCCTAATGCGTTTGCAAATGGCGATACGAAAGTCGTTAACCAAACGGACCTTGATGTGAATGAAGATCTCGCTCAGATGGTGATTTGGCCTCCAGGCACGGAACTTAACACCATAGTTAATGCGGTAAATAGTTTAGGTGCCACGCCTACAGACTTGATGTCTATCCTGCAAGCTTTGAGTGAAGCAGGTGCATTGAACGCTGAATTGGTCGTGATATAAGGAGTTAAGGATGAAGCTAGACAGTACCAATGAACAAACTCAGTTAAATTCGATGCTTTATCACGACAATAGTGCATTGGCTAACATCAAGCATAGTCGTGATCAAGAAGGCGCACTTGAAGTCGTCGCAGGTCAATTTGAGGCAATGTTCCTACAAATGGTGTTACGCCAAATGCGCAGCAGTAGTGATGCTCTTGCTGATAAAGACAGCCCGTTCGCCAGTCAGCAACAAGGGGTATTCCGTGATATGTATGACGGTCAGCTGGCGATGGAACTAGCAAAGAAACAGAGCTCAGGCATTGCCAATATGCTCATCCAGCAGCTGAGCCCGTCTATGCGTGAGGTTGCTTTCGATGCTGCGCGCAACATCTCATCCGCTAACGATGGTAAAGCTTCGAATTCTGAATCTATCTCACAAGTAGATTCTAAAGAGGTGGAGAAGAATTCAAGCCTATTTAATACCGCTTCTCAAGCCGTCGCCTCTGTTAAACAGGTATTCGGTGAGGCCGGTATGACTACCGCGTTTTCTCAGCCGTTGATCAGAAAAATGGAGCTGTAAATGAACCTAGTTAATATTGCCCTTTCAGGTTTAGGCGCGAACCGTGTGGCCCTAGACGTAACCGCGCAAAACGTGGCAAACGTGAATACCGTGGGTTACAGTCGTCAACAAGCGTTGATGGCGTCTGTCGATGATGGTAAAGCCAATCGCTTAAGTCCAGGTTTAGGGGTAGAAGTCACTAGCATTCGCCGCGTTACTGATCAATTTCTGATTAAGCAAACGTGGTCGACTAACAGTATGGCGGCATACGCATCTGGATACACCAGTAACATGAGTCAGCTGGAGAATACGCTTGGTGCCGATGGTTTCAGTATATCGGCTGGCTTGGACTCACTAAACGCCGCGCTTAACGATGCGACTGTTAAGCCAGAATCCATACCCTACCGCCAGCAGATCATTAACGAATCTGAAGCTTTGGCCCGCCGTTTTAATACGCTTACCGAGTCTTTATACAATCAACATAAAGACATGAGCGACCAACGTAATGCAGCGCTTAACCACGCGAATAGCCTTATGGAAAATATCGCGAAGGTGAACAAGCAACTGGTAGAGATGCAAGGTACAGGTGGTAACCCATCACAGTTAATGGATGAACGAGATAGGTTAATCGGTGAGTTATCTCAAACCATTGAAATCAAAACAACACAGCAGCATGACGGCAGTGTTCAGGTCACACTAACCTCTGGTCAACCGCTTGTGATGGGTACGGACCATGGCAAACTGGAAGCCATTCCTGACCCGAGTGATCCTTACTTGGCGGACTTACACGTCACGTTCTCGAATCAAAGCTTTGCGATTGGTGACTCGCTTGGTGGCAAATTAGGTGCGATTAATGACTATCAAACCGAAGTGTTGAAACCAAACCAACTGGCTCTGAATGACATGGCGAAAGCTCTCGCGGATGAATACAACGCCGTGCTTGCGACTGGCAAAGACTTAAATGGCAACCCAGGTAAACCTTTGTTCAGCTATGACCCAGCAAACCCTGCAGCCAGTTTGGATATTACCAAGCTAACTCCAGATGAGCTTGCGTTCTCAAGTGATGGAACACCTGGTAACGCAGATGCGTTGCAATCATTGATCGAGTTAAGCAACAAGCCAGTGGCGGTATCAGGTTACGGCTCAGTAAGCTTGAACGATGCCTTTAGTTCAATGGTGGGTCAAACCGCAATTAAAGCACGCCAAGCTAATGCTGATTATCAAGCGAAGTTAGCCATGAACAAGCAAGCGCACGCAGCTCGCGATAATGTTAGTTCCGTAAACAGCGATGAAGAAGCGGCTAACCTAATGATGTTTGCTAATGCGCACAATGCCAACATGAAAGTGATCAGCACAGCAAATCAACTGCTCGATTCTATTCTGCAGTTATTCTAAGAGGAAAGTTTAGATGCGAATTAGTGACAATCAATTTAGTCAAATGATGTTGCACAGCTTGCAGAGCAATAGCGCGGGATTAGGCGAAGCTCTGCAACAGATGTCTACTGGCAAGCGCTTGACCAAGCTGTCTGACGATCCAATGGCTTCGATCAAGTTGCTTAACTTAGACCGAGAAACCAGTGCGATTGCTCAGTACAAAAACAACATTGAAAACGTAAAAACGACGCTATCGAGTCAAGAAACCCATTTAGATTCGATCAAAGAAAGCTTAAAAAGCATGCGAGACATCGCGCTTTGGGGTGCGAACGGCTCTCTTACTGACGAAAGTCGTGGCGGTATGATTACAGAGCTTAAGAGTTACCGTGACTCTATTGAGTCGTCTTTTAACGCGCAGGATGAAGAAGGGCACTACCTTTTCTCTGGTACTAAAACGGATACTGCGGCTGTAAGTAAAGCGAGCGGCAGCTACGTAATTGAAGGTAATAGTGACAAGCGCGTAGTAACAATTGCTAAAGGTGTCACGATGGATTCCAATATGACTGCAAAAGAAATATTGGACCTTGGGGGAGGCCATAACGTGCTTAACCAAATTGATGCGCTGATCAAAGAGTTTGAGAGCCCTACCGCCAACTTCAGAGCTGAAGTTGAGGCGAGTATCAGCGCTATCGACGATACTTTTTCAAACGTACTAGGGACCATGACTGAGATTGGTGGTCGACACAACAACTTAGATCTTGTTGGTGGCGCGCACAGTGAAAACAAGCTGTTCGTTGACAAAGTATCTGGAGACCTCTCTGCTCTGGACTATGGTGAAGCGTCGGTACGATTGAGTAATTACATGGCCGCTTTGCAAGCAACGCAAGCAAGCTATGTGAAGATCGATGGTTTGTCGCTGTTTGACCGTTTATAAGGTTAGGAAGTTCTTTTTATGGTAATGAGTACAGTAGAGGTTAGACCCCATAGCATACGCTTAGGTGGACAAGAACAAGCCTCTATCATGCCGACCCGTTCTGCAGACTCAAGTACGGCAATTAAACCGCGCCCGGCGCAAATTCAGGCTGACACTGCGTCAGCCTACTCTGTATCTGGTATTCAGCTTACGCAGGGTCAGCAGCAAGCCACGGCGGTTCAGATCGCGTCCAAATCGCTGCAGGTGATTGGCAAAGAGCTCACGCAAATTAAACGTGGTTTGACGCAAGCTGTGAATCAAGGCGTACAAAATGTTCCTAGTTTGCAGGATACATTGGTTCGCTCTAAAGCCACCATCCAAAAAGTCGTTGAGCAAGCACGTTTCGATGGCCAGAAAGTCCTAAATAACGAACTGCACTTAAAACTGGATAAAGCGGACATTCGTCGCTTTTCTATTCCAGGTTTGAATGTTCATCGCTTAAGCGACAAGGCCGAGCAAATCCGTTTGGATTTTCCTCAAGGTCAAGCGGTGATGATTCAGTTTGATGGACAATCAGACGGTGAGCGAACGGTCAAAATGCTGGATCGCAGCTTGATTGCGTTAGGAATGCGAGCCTCATTAGCCGATGATGGCAGCATTTTATTTGAAGCCAGAGACAACGCTTATCAACAAATGCAGCAAAAGGTGATGGTAACGGGGGAAGGGCACCGATTCCCTGCGGGGCAGCCTAACGTTTTGAACTTAAAGTCTGAGCCAGATGGTATTGCGGAGCTCGGGTTTGATTTAGGCTCACGCGACGGCATCAAGCAGACGATTGCCAAAGTAAATCAGCATCTGAAACAAGTTCAAACGAGCTTGCAGGAGGCGAAAGCTTTTCATGGTGAACTGAATACTCAAATGCGTTCTATCCAAACCAAAACCGCACAGCTTTCAGTCAATGAGGTGAATGCAAAACTGGATGGATTCATGCAAAAGTCTGGCGAGTTTACTTCGACTTTTCAGGCATTGAATGCGCAAGCAAACGTGCGTCGTCATACCGTGGTCGCTTTACTGAAGTAACGAACACTCCAATGATTCCCGGCTTTACACTGTTATCGTCCCCCAATAACGAAAACAGCGCACTGTCGGGAATCTCTCTTTGACTCGTCTAGGGCTCGAGTGCTTTTGCCACCGAACGATTCAATTTCTGGAATAGCCATCCAAGTGCTATCAAAGATGCACCTAAGCCTAAGAAGCTTATTGCTCGCCAGAACCCATCCAGAGAGCTCACATCCCATAAGAATACTTTCAGTGCGACACCGGCAAGGACCACTAGACCGACACGCTGCATCATCAGCCCCTGTTGGGTCACGCCGCGCCAAGTCAGCAATCCACCTACGAGCAAGCCAGCCACTGAATAACTGAACAACTCTGCCATGCTGGTTGGCTGATACAGCATCATCGATGTGGTTTGCCAGAATTGACGGATAGACATCCCCAACCAAATGGCTGCAAGTAAAAAGCCTAGACTAGCAATCGCAAATCGATGAACTTGCAACGTATTCCAGCGTTTAAAGGTTGCGATAAGCAGGATGCAAGCTGGTAACAGCCAGCCGATACTCAGCATGTTAAAGATGGGAAGTGCTTGTGCCGAGACGTTATCAGTCACCAACGGCGATTCTGCCGTATTAAGCAAAACAATCAATATAGCGAACGCGCACCAAAGCAAGTAACTATAGATTTCGTAGATACGGCTTAAGCGTTGCGCAAATTGGCTGCGGTAGCTGTATACCAAACCCATAACTAATGCTTGATTGGCAAAGACTGCCGCACTTGTGAAGTCGATGTTCCCCAAGTAACCATATTGCCCCGTTAACCAGTAGTTAGTTTGGGTGAACAATGCCATTAAGAATACATGTAAAAACGCCCCTTCAAACCAGTTGGTCAGTTCTCGGTCCACTTGTTTTAGTGTTGAACGAGCATAAGACAAGATGAAGAGAGAAGGCAGATAACTCACCAGAACCCAAGCCCAATGCCCAGCTTCTACCGGTTGCCATTCGGGTATGAAAGGTAGCAGCGTGAGTCGGATAACCAGTATTCCCATTGCCACTTTAATCGCCCAACTCGCAGGTCGAAATAACCCGACTTGAGCCTGTAAGGCCATTATCGCAACTTGTATTGAGATTGCTGTTGTTAACCAAGTATCACTCAACCAAACAAAAGCGATACCTACGATTAAAGCATGCATAACGGCAGAGCATTCTAATGCCAACGAACGTGCACGCTGACCAAGCACAACGTAGTAAGTGGCCATCAATGCGCAGAATGCAGTCCAATACCACAGGTAGCCTTGCATAAATTCGTCAATATAAAACAACGTAATTAAGCTCATCGCGGGAGCCAGTACCAGCAGAAGCAGCCCACTGAGTTGCGAACGGTCACTAAGTGATTGGCAATATGTTCGATAGCAGATCAGCGCAATACTCACCGCCAATGCGAATAGGATGCTAGCTTCTCGCTCTAACATATACAGCGCATTAAAAGCGATGGTAAGAACAATCAGCGCGGTTGCTGAGACGAGAATGGATGGCAAAAATACACGTAATGACCAGCCTGTACGAAGTGCTGGTAGCCAGATGATCGCAACAAGCAGCGTATAACAGTACGCCATTTGTAGAGTGTTCAGATCCGGCATTCTGGTGACGGCAGAAAAGGTCAATAAAGCAGTTGCGAGAGCGGTAGCGGTCGGCGAGTTTGTCCACTTGCTTTGATAGTGACGAAAGCGAGGATTGAGCATCCAACCCATTCTCGGAACCGCGAAAATGAGATACAAAGTGATGGAGAGATAAATCGCGAGCCACGAGAACAACCGTTCTGTTGGTGTACTCTCAATCAACAGCAACATCCAAATGACATGTGGAATCGCGATACTTGGCGTAATCCATGACCTACGCACTTTTTGCATCAATAAGGTCGCCGCGAACGAAATTGCGCAGATGTATCCGGCTAACAAAAAGTAGTTGGGTTCATTACCCCCAATCCACAGTGGTGCTGTGTAGCCACCAATTAAGCCAAGCACGGCCATTAACGGCCCTTGTCGCAATGATAATGCTAAACTGAAAAATGCCGCTGAAGCCAAGATGATCAACGAGATACTCGGCGTTAGCATTTGATAAACCACAAAGGCAAAAATGACGGTGCAGTAAATGCCCGTTAATCCCGTACCGGTAACAGCAGCAGGAACATACGTAAAGCCTTGGGCTCGTGCTGCCCGTTGCGGATTCTGTTGTTCTTTACGGTGAAACCACTCGCCAACAAGCACCATAAGTAATGAGATCACAAAGGCAAAGGACACTCGCATAAATGGCGAAAACTGGATGTGACTACCAATCACCTGTACGAGATAACCTCCACCGATCAGCATGGCCAATGCGCCTACCCAAACCAACCAATTTTCTTGAATGTTGCTAAGCAGGCTCTGAACTTTACTCTGAAGGAATGACTCATTTTCTTGACTAAAAACATCCAGTTGCACTTCTCTTGTCTGGGCGTACCCTTGATTCGCAGCGCTCTGGTCCAAGTCTAGGTTGGCAGCTGGATCATGTTCCCCAGAGGATGAGACATTTTTCTGTGGTGATTCTATGTGAGGTGACGTCGCTACAGATGGTGTGTCTTTTTCGATGCTGGATTGTTGGTGCGCTTGTGGGTTTGAGCCCCCATGGACACTGGCTCGTAGTGATGTGACTTCCTCACGAAGTTTGGTTAGTTCTTTTTCTAAAAGTGCAGCTCGGTTGGCGGCTTTCACTCCGATGAGGATGGCGAGACACGCCATGAACAGTGCTAGTATAACGTACAATCCATTTCTCCTTGCGTACGTCGCGTGACCCACGATTCTTAACTTTGAGCACTTACGCTAAAGCTTAGTTCATGCTCTATGCCTTAGCCTCATATAGTGCTAGGTTCCGCGCTTTCTTCAGAAATCATTCTACATAATGAAACTCAATGCGTAATGATGAATTCGACAAAGTCGCACACTTGTGTGCCACTTTAAGACCTGATGAACAAAAATGAGTCGTTAAGTCATTGGGGGTCAACTATATTCATAGTTCTGATGCGATCGCCAAAGGACTTCAAACATGTGCGTTTCGTAGCGATGTCATCGAAGGTCAGTCGTTTGATTTGCACGTTCGGTTGTTTCTATTTGACCGTAAGGCTGAATGTATTCGGGTATAGCGCATTCACGCGAAAAAAGACAAAAACAGGTAATTATTGATGCAAGTGGGTAATGAAGCGCTGGTGCTGTCAGCGGTTGGGGTTATTGGTTTAGGTTGCCAATGGTTAGCTTGGCGATTGCGTTTGCCAGCGATTTTATTTTTGTTGTTGGCAGGGCTGATCGTCGGGCCATTTATGCAGTGGTTAAATCCTGATGAGATATTAGGTAATTTGCTCTTTCCGTTGGTCTCTTTGGCGGTGGCAGTGATTTTATTTGAAGGCAGTTTGACCTTAAATTTTAAAGAAATTCGTGGCGTGAGTGGTTCGGTATGGAGCATTGTTTCCATCGGGGCGATCATTTCGTGGGCGGCGACCAGTATCGCAACACACTATTTCCTCGGCTTTACTTGGGAGCTTGCCATGTTGTTCGGCAGCTTAACCGTAGTAACAGGGCCGACGGTCATCGTGCCACTTCTACGAACCGTAAGACCTAACAGTACGCTTGCTAACATTTTGCGATGGGAAGGGATTTTGATTGACCCGCTCGGTGCGCTTTTTGTTGTGATGGTTTACGAGTTTATCGTATCTCACAGCGCGATAAATAGCGTCGAAGTGTTTGGGACGATCATTGCTGTCGGTGTCATGCTAGGTGCGGCCTCAGGCTATGCAGTTGCGACGATCATGCGTCGCTCTTGGCTACCGGAATATTTGCAGCCATTTGCGGTTTTGATGGTGGTTCTAGGTGTATTTTCGGTCTCTAACCACATTGAGTCTGAAGCTGGGTTACTAACCGTCACCGTAATGGGTATGTGGCTCGCAAACGCTAAAGACATCAATATTCAGCAAATTCTGCACTTTAAAGAGCATTTAACCATTTTACTGATCACCGGATTGTTCATCTTCCTTGCGGCTCGAATCAGTCTGGATGATTTTGCTGCGCTAGGTAGCGGTGCGTTATTGTTGTTTGTATTTATGCAGTTAGTGTCGCGTCCGTTATCGATTTTTCTTTCAACCTTCCGCAGCAACTTGCGTCTTAAAGATAAGCTGTTTTTGTCTTGGGTTGCACCGCGCGGTATTGTTGCTGCTTCGATTTCGTCTCTTTTCGCGATCAAATTGACCGAATACGGCATTGATGAAGCGATTTTACTGGTCCCTATGACCTTCATGGTGATTATAGGAACGGTCGTGTTACAAAGTGCGACGGCACGTCCTGTAGCGCTGACGTTGGGCGTTGCAGAGCCAGCACCACGCGGCTTCTTGTTGATTGGTGCTAACCGAGTAGCAAGAGAAATAGGGCAGGCGCTGGCGCGTTATGACCGCCGCGTATTAATGACTGACTCAAACTGGGAGTACATCAGTCAGGTTCGTATGTTGGGGTTGGATTACTATTACGGCAACCCTATTTCTAGTCACGCGGACGACAACTTGAACTTGATAGGAGTTGGACAAGTGGTTGCATTAACGCCCGATCAGCATTTCAACATTATGGCTTGCATGCAATTCGTCGACGAGTTTGGGGAAGATAAAGTTCACTGCTTACAAAAAGTGAAAACCAACGGCAATGGCAGCGAGAAGCACTCCGTGGCTCAGGAGTACCATGGTAAATTGCTGATGGGCGGCAATGTAAGCTATACCCAGCTAGCCAGTATGTTAAGTCGTGGTGCAGAGGTTAAACACACGAAATTGAGCGATAACTTCACGTATCAAGATTATTTAGCGCATCACAAAGGTAGTTCAGTTGTACCGCTGTTCCATGTAGAAGAAAAAGGAAAAATTCAATTCTGTGATGATCCCGAACAGTTTGAACCAACGACGACAAGCACTGTTGTGTCGCTAATTCTGTCGGACAGCGTAAAGTAAACTACAGAGCAATGTGATCCATTTTCATCATGGGTATCGTACGCTGATTATCTCAATTTGAAGAGAAACTTGCCGGCTTGTTTAAAACGGAAAGCGAGTTTCTTTTCTTATAATGTCAGGGGCAGTCGAGATTCATTACTCGTTTCGGAAAAGTAATCCGGCAAATTCACAAAATTCGCATTGACGTTACTGATAAGGATCGCAATACTGCGCGACTGTTTTACTTTAGGATGACATTATGGCTCCGCAAACTAACCGAAAAGATTTACACCTAGATGCTGTTTTACATCATGATATGAGCATGAAGCATAAAACGGCGGGTTTTGAGTCTGTCGAGTTTGAACACTGTGCGCTGCCAGAATGTGACTTTCACGCGATCGATTTATCGACAGAGTTTCTTGGTCATCAATTAGCGCTACCGTTTTTGATTAGCTCGATGACTGGCGGAGCAAAAGACGCAGAAACGATCAATTGTCGTTTAGCTGAAGCAGCAAGTGAATTAGGTATTGCCATGGGTGTGGGCTCGCAACGGATTAGCTTAGAAGAAAGTCAGCATTCGGGCTTGGGTAAAACCATTCGTGAGTTGGCGAAAGAAGTACCGTTGTATTCCAATCTTGGAGCCGCTCAATTGCTCGATAAAGGTAAACTCGATAATGCGCAACGTGCGGTTGAGGCGATTCAAGCCGATGCCTTGTTTGTGCACGTTAATCCAATGCAGGAAGCGTTTCAGAAAAATGGCGACCACAATTGGGTTGGTGTTTTCCAGGCAATTGAGATGCTTAAATCTCGCGTGAAGGTTCCTATCATTATCAAAGAAGTCGGTTTTGGTATTAGCGGACACGTTGCGCAGCGATTAATTGATGCTGGTGTGGATGCAATTGACGTTGCGGGCGCGGGTGGCACAAGCTGGAGTGCGGTTGAAGGGTATTGCCAAGATAATCCGAAAATGCAGCGTGCAGCCGAGCTTTTCCGCGATTGGGGTGTCCCTACAGCAACATGTTTGGCTCAAATCCGCGCACTGCATCCTACATTACCCTTGATCGCCTCGGGAGGTGTTCATAACGGACTTGAAGCGGCGAAAGCCATTCATTTGGGGGCTAATCTCATTGGGCAAGCTGGTGCGGTATTAAAAGCTGCGACGATCAGCACGCAGTCTGTCGTCGATCACTTTGAACAAATGGCATTAGAGCTGCGTTTAACGTGCTTTGGTACTGGCTCTTTTAAGGTTGGTGAGCTAACAAAAGCGCGCTGCCTATAGCTTTTAGAATGGCGCGCTTTACACAGAGTCGCTCAATAATTTTTCGATGTCTTAACACGTAGACTGATAATTTCGTTATAGTTGATACAAAAGTCACTTCAGCTAGTGACGCCTTTATTCAGACACTTGAATGGGCACGTGTTGAAGAGATTGAGTTTAATTTTACTATTGTTTGCAACTGGAACCTTAAATTTATGAAAAAACTAGTCATGCTGATGTTGGCGGCTTCTGCTTTGACCGCTTGTAGTGATGAAGTGGGCACTGAAGGCTGGTGTAACGACATGCGCGATAAGCCAAAAACAGAATGGACAGCAGACAACGCGGTAGACTTTGCAAAGCATTGTGTTCTGCAAGATGGTGTCGGCAGCGAGCAATGGTGTGAAAACCTGAAAGATAAGCCGAAAGGTGACTGGACTGCAAACGAAGCGACCAGCTTTACTAAACACTGCATTTTTTAAGCACAGCGGAAAGCGCCTTTTCTGAGGCGACATTCTGTGAGGTAAACACCAAGCGTTATTGCTTGGTGTTTTTGTATCTAAAATAGCTCTATTTTTCACGTGTCAGCGCACTTCCCTCTGAATGGAAAGTTTTACATTTTCGTTTCATTTTTGAAAACCTGTATTGCCTGTCTTTAATTTTTCGTATTGCAATGGCATGGTGTCGAGATAGCCATCTAATTCAATTAGATTCATAACAAAAAGGAATTCAAATGGAAGTACTAAAAGGCTCATGTCTGTGCGGCAAGGTAAAGTTGGAAGTGGCAGATGAATTTAAGTACATGGGAAATTGCCATTGCTCTGAATGCCGCAAGTTCACAGGTTCTGACTATTCATCTGCCGGTGGTATTGCGTTGGATAAACTGCTTATTATCCAAGGGAAAGAAGATATTCAAACTTATCAGAAAAGCGAAAATACCATGCTATGCTTTTGTCGCCACTGCGGATCGAGCCTGTATTCGAAAAAGAACAATGGGATCGTCAATATTCGCCTTGGTATCTTGGATGACACACCTTCTCACAAGCCTGATTTCCATATTTTTGTCGCATCGAAAGCGCCATGGATCGAGATATCGGATAACCTGACTCAATTTGATGCAGGGCCCAGATAGTAGAGTTGTTGTAGATAAGTATTTAGAAACAGAGCGCGTTACAATACGCTTGCGACGCGCTCTGTGCTTTTACTTTGTATATTAGAACGGAGACGACTATTTGGCGTCTTGTAGTTCTTCAAAGCCACCTGCATTGTGCAGATTCGTAAAGCCTTGCGATTGTAAGTATTGATACGCTTTGCCAGAGCGGTTACCACTGCGACAGTACAACACGATAGCTTGATCTTTATCGACGTCTTGAAAATGTTTATCAAGTTCAGATAAAGGGAAGTTGACGGCATTATCCAAATGCCCTTCAGAAAACTCTTGCGGCGTGCGCACATCGACAATCATCGCGCCCTCGTCAATCAATTGCCAACCTTGTTCAGCGCGTTCAGAAGCTGACACGTTGGGTGAGAGGAAGCCAACGCATAACGTTGCAAGAAATAGAGATACGGCCTTTTTCATTGTTTGATTATCCTTTTTAAGAGTACGTAACCACTCTAGATTTGATTGAGCACATTTTCTATCATAAAGAGATGCTAAGTGGTTGTGAATGCGATAATTCGATAGAAAATTTTATTTAATTTAATAAAAAATTTTTATCAAATTCACCTCTTGAACTCTCATTTTTCGACCTTATTATTTTCATCGAAAGCGAGCTGTCGACTCGCAAATCCATCTTGATGTTTATTTTGTCTTTTATTTTTGGTTCCAAGTAGGAGGCACTTAAAAATGAAAATTCGTCCTTTAAATGACAAGCTAATTGTTGAAAGACAAGAGGTGGAAAATAAATCTGAAGGGGGAATCGTTTTAACTTCTCAGTCGGTGAAAAAATCAAACCGCGGGAAAGTCATTGCTGTTGGTTTAGGTAAACGTCTTGAAAATGGCGAACGCGCTGCGATGGAAGTCAAAGTGGGCGACCAAATCATTTTCAATGACGGTTACGGCGTGAAAACCGAGAAAATTGACGGCGCAGAATACTTAATTCTGTCCGAATCTGATGTGTTAGCAATCGTTGAGTAATTATTTTTGTAGTAGTTTTTTGAGGAGATAACCATGGCTGCAAAAGACGTATTATTTGCTAATGACGCACGTCAAAAAATGCTGAAAGGTGTGAACTTACTGGCGGACGCAGTAAAAGTGACACTAGGCCCGAAAGGCCGCAACGTTGTGCTTGATAAATCTTACGGCGCGCCAACCATCACCAAAGATGGCGTGTCTGTAGCGAAAGAAATCGAACTGAAAGATAAGTTCGAAAACATGGGCGCACAAATGGTGAAACAAGTGGCGTCCAAAGCGAATGATGAAGCGGGGGACGGTACAACGACGGCTACCGTACTGGCGCAATCTTTCATCAATGAAGGTCTTAAAGCGGTAGCCTCTGGCATGAACCCAATGGACCTAAAACGTGGTATCGACAAAGCCACTGAAGCGGCGGTTGAGAAACTACGTGAAATGTCTAAGCCATGCAGCGACAAAGAATCCATTACCCAAGTGGGTAGCATTTCTGCAAACAGCGATCGCGCGATCGGTGAAATCATTGCAGAAGCGATGGAAAAAGTGGGTCGCAATGGCGTGATTACGGTTGAAGAAGGCCAAGGTCTAAACAACGAATTGTCTGTGGTTGAAGGTATGCAATTCGACCGCGGTTACTTGTCGCCATACTTCATCACTAACCAAGAAAATGGCAGCGTCGAGCTAGACAACCCATACATCCTATTGGTGGACAAAAAAGTCAGCAGCATCCGCGAGCTATTGCCTGTACTAGAAGAAGTGGCGAAATCTTCTCGCTCGCTATTGATCATTGCTGAAGACATCGAAGGTGAAGCGCTAGCGACATTGGTTGTGAACAACATGCGCGGCATCGTGCGTGCGACCGCGGTGAAAGCGCCTGGCTTTGGTGACAACCGTAAAGCGATGATGGAAGACATTGCGGTACTAACTGCTGGTACGGTCATCTCTGAAGAAATCGGCCTAGAGCTTGAAAAAGCAACGTTAGAGCAACTAGGTAGTGCGAAGAAAGTGACCATCACCAAAGACACAACAACCATTGTGGGTGGCGCAGCAGAAGCAAGCGCGATTGCTGATCGTGTGGCTTCGATTGAAAAACAAATCGAAACAACCACCTCTCAATACGATAAAGACAAGCTTCAACAACGTGTTGCGAAGCTTTCTGGCGGCGTAGCGGTGATCAAGATCGGCGCTGCAACCGAAGTTGAGATGAAAGAGAAGAAAGATCGCGTGGACGATGCACTACACGCTACTCGCGCAGCGGTTGAAGAAGGTATTGTTGCTGGTGGTGGTGTTGCCCTAACTAAGATCGCGAAAGAATTGGCGGATCTAAAAGGCGACAATGATGACCAAAACGTGGGTATCCGAGTTGCGTTACGTGCAATGGAAGAGCCTCTTCGTCAAATCGCAACTAACGCAGGTGACGAAGCTTCTGTTGTGGCGAACGCTGTCAAAGCTGGTGATTCCGATTACGGTTACAACGCTGCAACAGGTGAATACGGCAACATGATCGAAATGGGCATCTTGGACCCTGCGAAAGTAACACGTTCAGCGCTTCAATTCGCAGCGTCTGTTGCTGGCTTGATGATCACCACTGAAGCGATGATCACCAACCACGTTGAAGACAAAGAACTTGATATCTAACGTCATCAACCGTTAGTGATTAAGTAAGCGTTAAAATAACAATAACATTGCAAAACCTAAGCGGGCTCGCTTGAGCCCGCTAATCAGTCATTTGAGGTAAGTGTTATGACCCGTTTACCTGAGTTTTCTTTCTCAATATCTGAGCCGGGCGGTAATGAAGCTTCGTCAACGTGGCCGACTGCTATTCACTTCCCCCTCGTTCCAGCTGGGCCAGAGTTTTCGATCGAAAATGCTCTGCCTAAACGTCCGACGGTGACGATATTCACTATCGATCTGTCTCAGTTATTTAAAGGGGACGCCCGGGTCATCCATTAACTGTATCGAAACAGCCAGCGCACGTTGGCTGTTTTTTCTAATTTAAGGTATTGATAATGCAGATTTTTATTTGATTACAGCCACTTGTTCAATGATCAATTTGAATTGGGGTAATCGGACCGCAAGCGTACTACACTTTTAAGCCCAGCATCGCGCCGAAAATGATTAATCCCGCCCCACATGCTTGATTGAGTCGATGCTTAATCTTCAACAAGAAGGCTTGTAGCTTGGGTGACGTGAATAAAACAGCAACGATAGAAAACCAAATACCATGCAGCGCAATCATATAAATCCCGTAAAACAAGGCGATGTGTTGCTGACTAGAGTCGGGAGAAATCACTTGGCTAAAAATACTCAGAAAAAACAGCATCGTCTTGGGGTTGAGTAAATTACACAGAAATCCCTGCATGAAAAATCGCCACATTGAATACTCGCTCTGTTGAATGGTTTCTGAGTTTGACGCAGGCTGCGAGGAGAATATTCCTTTAAGCCCAAGGTAAACAAGATAAGCAGCTCCTAGGTAGCGCACGAGATTAAATAACCATTCATTTTGTGAAATTAAGTAACTGATCCCTAGCATGGAGTAAGCGGTGTGGATGCTTATCGCCATGCTGATACCAATCGCACTGTATACGCCTGCTTTTCGTCCTTGATTTAAGCTATTTCTTAATACCAAAACAAAGTCTGCGCCAGGGCTAATGACAATAAGCACACCTAATAACGCAAGAGTTACAAATTCCATATCGATTTCCTGTTTGAATGATGAAGTCTGGGATGTAGCGGAATTGTAGGCGTCTTTATTACTGACTATAATCGAAAAACATTCCCATATTGGTGAGAAAAACTCACAGATGCGTCACCTGAAATCTTTTTATGTCTTCCACGTTGCGGCGAGTTCTTCAAGCTACACTGAAGCGGCTGACAAACTAAACATTACCCACGGAGCCGTGAGTAAGCAGATCAAGCAACTTGAGCAATATCTGTCTCAACCTTTGTTCTTCAAAGAGGGCAGGAAAGTCGTGTTGACGGCGGAAGGCGAATTACTCAAGACATACACAGAAACGGCATTCCAAACGCTAGAAACAGGCGTGAATACGCTTATTCAAGAGAAGCATCAGCATCTTGAAGTGTCTTGTGAACCGACATTAACCATGCGCTGGTTGATGCCAAGGTTGGCCGCGTTTAATGATGAACACCGTGCTGATGTTCGTTTGTCGACGGCTGGTGGCCCGGTAACATTAGGATCAACTGGGCTTTCGATGGCGATTCGTCGAGACGATTTTGCGCAGCATCACGATTACGACAAAACCATTCTTGTGGAAGAGTGGGTGGGGCCGGTATTTTCTCCTGAGTATTGGCAATCCATTAAAGACAATTTGAAAGCAGCTCGATTGTTGAATAGCCAAACCAGACCGAATGCTTGGGCGGATTGGCAGCAATCAACGCGTTGTCAAACTTTCAACGGCAACACTCAGCAATCATTCGCGCATTTTTATTTTGGCATACAAGCCGCAGTGGATGGCTTAGGCGTCGCAATGGGATCGTATCCTTTTGTCATGGACGATATTAAGCGTGGTAATTTGGTCGCACCATTTGGGTTTTCTCCATCAAGTTGCAATTACGTTTTATTGAGTCAAGATAAAAAGCGTACAGAACTCGAACATAAATTTATCACGTGGTTACAAACGCAAATGGCAGAGTGTGTGCCACAGCCATCACAGCAGATTACGCAAGGCGAATAGAAGGCATAGAGCGAGATTACGTCAGTCAGTTTTATGGAAAAAGGCTTAGGAAATTGGAAATGGAAAACCTCAATATTGTTGAAATCAAATCATTTGTTCCGGCGAAAGATTACGCGCTATCAAAACGCTTTTATGAGGCGATTGGCTTTGAAATGGCGTCGGACTTCGGTGATGTAGCATACTTCTCTCAAGGTAGCTGCGCGTTTCTTTTACAGAATTTTTATGAGTCAGAACACGGCAATAACTTCATGATGCACTTGCTCGTAGAAGACGCAGAAAGTTGGCATCAGCACTTATCCAAAGTGGGTCATGAGGAATTTGGTTCGCGTTTGACAGAGCTAGTCGAGCAACCTTGGGGCATGCGCGAATGTTGTTTGTTTGACCCTAGTGGCGTTTTATGGCGAATTGGCCAGAACATGAATACTGACTAAAGCCAGTCTTATTTTCACCGCATCTACGCGCAGGTATTGAGATCTCGATATCTGCGCGTTTTCTTTTTTACTTAGCCTTGCCAACGTTTGTAGCGCACTCACGCCTTTTTCGAGGTGGTGTGCGATGGGCTAACGCCAAAAAACTCCTCAAGCAGCATGGCTTTGAGTTCCGCTCTGACTTCTGCGCCACCGATTAACGCCAAAAGTGCGAGTCCTCCTGGAATAAGGATGACCATTAATATCGGTCTTAAAATATACGAAAAGCAGAAGATGGTCGGGAAGAAAATCAATCCTTGGCCTAGTTTGTTTAATACGTACATGAGCGATTCCTTTTGTATTTATATAAAATGAGCATGCTCAATTTTATAAATGAGCGCGCTCAATTTGTCAATCTCAACCACGCAAGGTATGATCCTTTCAGGCTCATTAAGCAGACACATCAATGACGAAGCGACAACAAACCAGAGATAAAATTCTAAAAGCCGCATGGGCATCTTTTGCTCAAAATGGCTATGACATGACGACCACAAGGCAGATAGCGAGAGAAGCAGGAGTAGCCGATGGCACAGTGTTTAGCCATTTCCCGACTAAACTGTCGATTTTGCGCGAAGGGATGCTGGCGCAACTGCAACAGATCAGTCAAGAAACGCTAGTCAGTGTGGAAGGTAAAACCGATATCGACATTGGTTTGGCGCTGACGGAGAAATACTATCGCTACTATTTTGCGAACGTTGAGCTGAGCCGAGCTTTGTTGAAAGAGGTGATTTGGGATTTGGATTATTATCAGTCGTTTAACCAAGCTTTGTTTCAATCTGTAAACGGAAGCTCCGTCCTTGAGGGAAAAATACCGCTGATTTTTGACTGCTATTTTATGACGTTAATCTCGCACTTGAGCCGTGCAGAACCGGATGTTGAAGCGGCACTTGAAGAGCTTCATGCTAAGTTTCAGCAAATCATTGCGACTGCATAACATGGCCCCAACGCAGGATGTGAAAGAATATACTGCCTGTCATTTTATTTGCTGGACTCCCATTTTCTCGTTTCAGTTGGCGTCTCACCAAATAGCCGCTTGTAGCTTTGACTGAACTGCCCGAGATGGAAAAAACCAAAGTCAAAAGCGATTTCTGCAATTGTTCGATTATCTTCAGGGCTTTGTAGCACTCTACGTACTTGATTTAGGCGCATTCGATGTATGAACTGCTTTGGGGAAGTATTACAGCAATGTTCAAAGGTGTACTGTAGTGTGCGACGACTGACGTGTACTGCGTCACACAGTTCACTGACGGTTATTGGTGTACGGTAGTCTAGATCCTGTAGCTGTTGTTTTATACGCTGCATCACGTGTTGACGATGAGAGATTGATATCGGATGGCTCGTGTGCAGTGAACTGAGTGAGAACAACTCCAGCACAATGTCTTTTAAGATTGCTTGATGTGTGGTTTCAGACCATCTTGGCTCGGCGGAACCAAGTAACGTGCCTAAGTAGTATTTTAGTTGTTGAATGTGTTTTTCCGTCAAACCCGTTAAGTGAAATGTGTTGTTTTGGATACTCCCAAGCTCAAGTTGATTTTCTATGATGTGAACGAAGTTTTTGTCGAGCACTATTCCATAGATAGAAAACTGCTCCGGTGTCATTAACTCAAAATCAGCGCCACCTTGCCTAAGCAAAAGTTGGCTTGAATTAAACTGACTGTGATTTAGGTGTAGCGGCTTATTTTCCGCACTCAAACCCAACCAAATACCTCCCTCTTCAACCCTGCATTGCTGTCTTAGCGAGCGGTTACTGTCTTCACGAAACACATGGAAATTGGGAAATCGTCGTTCTCGAATTTGACCTAAAAATCGACCATCGCTGAGTTGGTCATATTCCTGTTGCCAGTTTATCAGACTCGCAGCTTGTTGGTTTGCATCCTTAGTGTGATGGATGCACAGCATTGGTGCAGTTTGGGGCATTTGGTTACTCATCCTTGTGATGCTCATTCCTTTTTTGTGAGTTATGTTGGAGCAGTATTTACATAACTCATTGTTTATTATTGGTTTATAAATGTTGCCAGTTTTTGATAACGCTACGGAACACATTTGGCAATACTTTCTTAAAGCTTATTGATAGTTCAGCAAAAAGCGAACCAAATAGTGAAGAGGAAGAGCAATGACGGCAACTTATCGTCGGCAACAAGGAAGTAAAGTCTATACCTTTAAGTCATTAGCTGACTTGATGGCGAAAGCGACACCGGAGCGCTCAGGCGATGCGTTAGCCGGGGTTTGTGCTCAGTCAGCGGCAGAACGTGTAGTCGCACAAATGGCGCTGTCTGAGTTACCACTTAAAACTTTTCTTAACGAGGCGGTTATTCCATACGAAAGCGACGATATCACTCGCCTAATTATCGATACGCATGACCTTGAAGCCTTTAAGCCGATTGAGCACTTGACGGTTGGAGATTTTCGAAATTGGCTGCTGAGTGAAGAAGCCGATGGTGAAACGTTGGCTAAAATTCGTCAAGGTTTAACACCAGAAATGGTGGCCGCAGTCAGTAAGATTATGCGCAACCAGGATTTGATTCTCGTTGCTAAAAAATGCCAAGTTGTCACGGCTTTTCGGAATACGATAGGCTTGCCGAGTCGCCTGTCTACTCGCTTACAGCCGAATCATCCCACTGATTCTCTCAACGGTATCGCAGCGACCATTTTTGATGGTCTGATGTACGGAAATGGCGATGCGGTTATCGGTATCAATCCGGCAACAGATAATGTACCTCAAGCTATTAAGTTAATGAACTTAATGGATGAGGTGATTCAACACTATCAAATACCGACTCAGTCTTGTGTGTTAACTCATGTCACGAACACGATCGAAGCCATTGAAATGGGTGCACCAGTCGATCTTGTTTTTCAGTCGATAGGCGGCACGCAAGGGACGAATGATACCTTCGGAATCGACTTGTCGATTTTGAAAGAGGCCCATGAAGCCGCGTTGTCTTTGAATCGAGGTAGCGTAGGAAACAATGTGATGTATTTTGAAACCGGACAAGGTACAGCACTGTCTGCGAATGCATTTCATGGGGTCGATCAGCAGACTTGTGAAGCCCGCGCTTATGCTGTCGCGAAACAGTTCGATCCTTTGTTGGTTAATACTGTCGTTGGGTTTATTGGCCCTGAGTATCTGTTTGATGGCAAACAGATCATTCGTGCTGGGCTTGAAGATCATTTCTGTGGGAAGTTGCTTGGTTTACCTATGGGTTGCGATATCTGTTACACCAATCATGCCTATGCCGATCAGAATGACATGGATAACTTGCTGACACTATTAGGTGTGGCCGAGTGCTCGTTCATCATGGGTATTCCAGGGTCTGATGACATCATGCTCAACTATCAAACTACCTCATTTCACGATGCCCTTTACGCAAGAAAAGTACTCGGTTTGAAGCCAGCACCAGAGTTTGAAAAATGGTTAATGGAGATGCAGATTTTCGAGAGCGTGCAAGACGTTCGGTTAAGTGAGCAAATCTCTCGCTCGTTTTCGGGAGCAATTAACCAACTGAATAAGGGGTATTCTCATGGGTAAAGTAATCACCATTGCTCAGTCCCCACAAGATGAGTCTGGAGTTGTCACACACAACCCTTGGGGCAAGTTACGCGACTTCACCTCTGCTCGGATCGCTCTGGGTCGCAGCGGAAACAGTGTACCAACCAACGAGTTACTCTCATTTCAGCTGGATCATGCCCAAGCTATGGATGCAGTGCATTGCAGTTTGAATATTGAGTCTCTCGTTGCTGGTTTATCGGACTCTTACTCGATTCTTGAAAATACCTTAGAACCTCCAGTGGTAGTGAGCAGTCAAGTGAGTGACCGGCTTATGTACCTGCAAAGGCCCGATCTAGGAAGGCTGCTTGATGAATCTTCTTGGCAAACGCTCAACTTGATAGCAAATGAGCATAACACTGACATTGATCTTGCGATTGTTATTGCTGATGGACTTTCTTCCGTCGCAATTCAAAACCATGCCGTGCCTGTTGTTACTCGATTGATTTCTCTTTTAAGCGCTGATGATGAACATCAATGGAAATTCGCACCTATCACAGTCGTAAAGCAAGGAAGAGTAGCGGTAGGGGATGATGTTGGTGAATGTTTTAACGCCAAGGCCGTGCTGGTTTTAATTGGAGAGAGACCCGGTCTAACTTCTCCGGATAGCATGGGTATGTATCTCACTTGGGGGGCTAAACGAGGCTCTAAAGATTCCCAAAGAAACTGCATTTCCAATGTGCGTCCCCAGGGGCTCAACTATGACGATGCCTGTGAACGCGCATTTTACTTGCTCAAGGAGGCTCGAAAATTACAACTGTCAGGAGTGAATCTGAAAGATCGCTCCGATATCAATGAGCCAAGTGGCGCAAGCGTTGAAGATAAACACAGCGACAACTTTTTAATTTCATCAAAGTAGAAGGATTTACTATGTCTAAACATCAGGAGTACTTGGCCAAAAGGCAGCTAAAAAGAGGCACCGCAGGTTGGATTTTACTTGCTGGCTTAGGTGTCTCGTATGTTATATCTGGTGACTTCGCCGGTTGGAACTTTGGCATCGCTCAAGCAGGATGGGGAGGCTTTCTTATTGCTGCTATCGCGATGGCAGTAATGTATTTCACGCTAGTATTGTCTTTAGCTGAAATGTCTGCGGCTATTCCTGCTGCGGGTGGTGGTTACAGCTTCGCAAGACAGGCGATGGGGCCGACAGGTGGCTTTTTCACTGGCTTATCAGTTTTGATTGAATATGCGCTCGCGCCTGCTGCGATAGTGATTTTTATTGGC
Organism: Vibrio sp. 1557; assembly: GCF_033340175.1. Lineage (NCBI taxonomy): Bacteria > Pseudomonadati > Pseudomonadota > Gammaproteobacteria > Vibrionales > Vibrionaceae > Vibrio > Vibrio sp. 1557. The sequence goes on from NZ_JAWOVZ010000001.1 coordinate 152,902, forward strand.
TCAGCAGTGAATGAATTGGTTGGTATCGATGGCCCTGTTGTTTACGCACTTTTCTACGCCGTCTTTATCGCTATTCATATGGCAGGGGTTGGCGAAGCTCTCAAAGTAATGATGGTCATCAGCGGTTTGGCTGTGCTAGCTATTCTAATTACTGCTGCTGTGCTTATTGGTCATTTTGATGTTAACAACTTATTCGATATTGCTCCGGCGACGGCTCAGGCAACAGAAATCTTGCCGTTTGGGTGGTATGGCGTATGGGCTGCGTTGCCATTTGCAATGTGGTTGTTTCTTGCGGTTGAAGGTGTGCCTTTAGCGGCAGAGGAGGCAAAAAATCCGGCAAAAGATGTTCCCAAAGGCATCATTGGTGCGATGCTGTTTTTATTGCTAACCGCAACTATCGTAGTCGTCCTTTTGGCTGGTGCGGTTGGCTCAAAGGTCATAGGCGATAGCGCGGTGCCATTAGTTGACGCCCTAAAGCTTACGGGCAATTCAACGGTAGCAATGGCCGTGAACTTACTTGGATTGGCTGGCCTTATCGCTTCTTTCTTTTCAATCATTTATGGTTACAGTCGCTTGGTGTTTGCGCTTTCCCGCGCGGGTTATTTACCGCAAACTTTGTCATTAACCAGTGACAAAAAAGTGCCTTCTCGTGCGCTTTTGGTTCCGGGCGTTTTTGGGTTCTTGGTTTCACTTACGGGTGAGGGGGACTTAATCTTGGCGATGGCTGTTGTCGGTGCGACTGTATCGTACGCATTAATGTCCTTGAGCCATATTTTATTGCGAATTAAACAGCCGGAATTAACTCGTCCATATAAAACGCCTGGTGGGATAATTACTTCGAGTATTTCTCTGGTGCTTTCTTTGATCGCAATGACAGGTGTTTATGCTTTTGATCCCTCAGCCTTTTTCATGACAATGGGATTGTTTCTTATCGGTGGTGTTTATTATGGGTTATACAGCCGCAACAAATTGGTGGCAGCAACCGCCGAGGAAGAGTTTGCCATGCTGTCTGTAGCAGAGCTAGAGCTTGAATCAGATGTCGTACGATAGTCACTTTGATTCTTGTTATTCAGCACATTAAGGGAGCCATAGGCTCCCTTTGTCATTTCTATCAAAAGTGCATAGCGCACAAATGCATCACTTTAACTTTATAAGCGGTTAATCATGTGAAAGTCTAGTCTGGATAACGATGGCGCAGATCCATCACAGGTAAAGGTTAAGTTTTCAAGGAAAGAGCATGATAAACAAGGTATTTAATACACTTTTGGGAACAGAGTTACCGATTATTCAAGCGCCAATGGCCGGTGTGCAAGACAGCCAAATGACCATAGCCGTCAGTAATGTTGGCGGGCTTGGCTCGTTACCTTGTGGAATGCTGAACAAAGACGCCATCGTAAAAGAACTTCAACTTATCAAGCAGGCAACTAACCGACCGTTTAACCTCAATTTCTTTTGCCATGAAATGCCGGAGTATGACGCCAACAAGCACGAAAAGTGGCAAAAAACGCTGCAACCGTATTTTTCCGAGGTTGATGCAACCGTTCAGGCTCAGCCAAACGCTCCGACAAGGATGCCTTTCAATCATGATATTGCTGACGCGATTGAACCATTTGCACCGCCAGTGATCAGTTTCCACTTTGGTTTGCCAGACGATGATCTGTTAGCTCGAATTAGAGGGTGGGGAGGGAAGATCCTTTCGTCAGCGACTACGGTGGACGAAGCACTTTGGCTAGAAGCAAAAGGCGTTGACGGTATTATCGCCCAAGGCTTGGAGGCTGGTGGACACCGAGGTATGTTTTTATCGGATGATTTAACTACTCAATTAAGTTTGATGGCGTTATTACCACAAATCGCCAAACGGGTGAATTTGCCTGTTATTGCTGCAGGCGGAATCGCTGATAGAAGTGGGGTGGAAGCCGCGTTGAGATTAGGAGCGAGTGCCGTTCAAGTTGGCAGCGCCTATTTGTTGTGTGATGAGGCGAAAACATCGTCTTTACATCGATATGCCATTGCCAGTGAACGCGCGCAACATACCGCTGTGACCAATGTTTTCTCGGGCCGACCAGCGAGAGGCATTGTGAATCGCGCGATGTCGGAGCTAGGCTACATCAGTGAGTTTGCGCCGAAATTCCCATACGCCTCCATTGAAATGGCTCAACTAAGAGCGCTTATGGAAAAGCAAAACCGAGATGAATTCACACCGTTGTGGTGCGGACAAAACTCGTCGGGTTGTAAGGAAATATCGGCGGCAGAAATGACATTGTCATTAGTGGAAGGCATCGATTTAAACTGATATGCATCTTGCCTTTTAAAGCGATGCTGACTGAATGGTTACGAGTTATCCCTGTATTTATGTAGTAAATCTAATGGGATGTGGCAGTAATCATTCGGAAAGTTTGTGAGTCTGTCTTGGTGCTCATCATCACTTGGCACATAATTTGTGAGTGGCAGTACTTCTACGGCGATCTTGTCGGCGTCCGGTCGTGCTGCGATAAACGCTTTCGCGATGGTGAGATGCTGTTCGTTTTGGCTATAAACACCAGTACGGTACTTCTCACCTACGTCTTCACCTTGCTTGTTAACGCTGTAAGGGTCGATTATCTCAAACAAATACCCCATTAAAGTTTCAACCGAAACTTGCTCAGCATCGAACTGGGTTTTCACGCACTCTGCGTAGCCATCGTATTCGGATTGAGTGTTATCCGTTGTGCCATTTGCTCGCCCGGCTTCTGTGTTGATTACGCCCGGAAGGTGGCGCATAAATTCTTGCACGCCCCAAAGGCAGCCGCCTGCGAAGTAAATTTCTTCCATTACTTTGATCCTAGTCTCTATCGTTGTTGGGATGTAGGGAGTTAACCCCTCTTCTTCCATCCCATTTTCGTTGCCCTATTATCTGTTGATGGGAGCGATATTCGCAAGGTACAGCTTGGCTAATCAGACCTCGCGTTTTTTCCTTTTTACTTTCAATTTCTTTTCATATGAAACATCAGGTGAGTATACTGTAAGCCCATCAATAAGGAGCGAACCTGTGAACCCAAGACAAAATGAAATCCTGCAATTAGTGAACGACCGTAAACGCGTTCAAGTCACGGAGCTTTCTGATATCATTGGCGTGTCGGGTGTGACCATCAGACAGGATTTGAACTTTCTGGAGCAACAGGGCTACCTAAAGCGCGTTCACGGCGCAGCTACCGCGTTGCAAAGTGATGACATTGATGCCCGCCTAGAAGTACGTTTCGATATTAAACAATCGCTCGCAAACCAAGCTGCGGATTTGGTCGCATCGAATGAGACAGTGCTGATTGAAGGAGGCAGTGCCAATGCGTTGTTGGCTCGGACATTGGCTGAGCGCGGCGATGTGACCATCATTACGCCATCGGCGTATATCGCCCATCTCATCCGTAACACTTCTGCCAACATTATCTTGCTTGGTGGCGTGTATCAGCACCAAGGCGAGAGCTTGGTCGGACCGCTGACTAAGTTGTGTATTGAGAACATTCATTTCAGCACGGCCTTCTTGGGTATTGACGGCTTCCATCAAGACACTGGCTTTACTAGCCGCGACATGATGCGCGCTGAGATCGCAGAAACCATCATTGCGAAAAAAAGGCGCAATATTGTTCTAACGGATTCTAGTAAATTTGGGCAAATTTATCCCTCATCAATTGGTAAGACTGACGAAATATCAGTGCTGCTGACTGACAAAGCCGCTCCGAAAAGCGACCTTGAACAAATCAAAAAGCGAGGTGTGGAAGTTATATTAGGCTGATTAAGCCACGCTTCGTTTTCGCTTCGCGAGCATTGCTGTTGGGGAGAAACCGGTGACTAGCATAGTGCCGCTAAGCACTAGAATTGTTCCTATGATGGTGTTAGAGCCGACGGGCTCATCTAGCACCAAGTAGCCCCATAAGATACCAAAAACAGGAACAAGAAAAGTGACAGTCAGTGCTGACGCTGGGCCGATATCAGAAACTAAGCGGAAATAGAGCAAATAAGCGAACCCTGTGCATACAACGCCGAGCGTGACAACAGAGCTCCATTCGAAATGACTTGGTTCTGCACGCATTGGTAAGAATGGTAGCAGCGGCAGTACCCAAATAACCGCCGCCCACATGCTGCCGTGAGCATTGTCAAAAGCAGGTACTTGTGGCGCATTTTTAGTGTAGTTGGTAGCAATGCCATAGCTGAAAGAAGCCATCAAACTGGCGGCAATAGGGAGCATGGCTTCTTCACCTATGGTTGAAGTATCTAAGCCGACCAAGACTGCAACGCCTCCTATGCCTATTAGCATACCGAGAACAGATTTCGCTGTGAGTGGGCTGCGGTACCAAACAAAGCCAACTAGTGCTCCCCATATTGGGGCGGTTGAGTTCAATATTGCTAAAGTTGATGCATTCAGTGTCTGGGCTGCGTACGCAAAGAGTAAAAATGGAACTGCGCTATTGAATAAGCCAATAATAAAGAAGTGTTTAGTATGCGCAGTTAACGTGAGTTTCTTCTTCAAATATACGGCGATCAATAACAAAGCGACGGCGGCAAATGTAACTCGAAATTCGATTAAGTAAGCCGGCCCGAATGTGTTGGCGGCGACTCGCATAAACAGAAACGAGCCACCCCAAATAGCAGCGAGGCAGAGTAAGCGAAAAAAACTGACGGCAGTCATTTGACATCCTTGGTCGAGGTCTAGCGCCTCATCGATTAATTGTTGCGCTAACAGTGAATTAAACCAAGGATGAGGTCAACCAGAAATGTAATGCCAGTTCCGGATCTGGCTAGCTTGGGATCACGTTGATAGTGTGTTGTTGATTTGTGATGACTTAATGGCTCTCTGACCATACTGCGAATTCATTTCCACTCGGTTCAGTGAAGTGGAATCGACAGCCGCCGGGGAATTCGAAAATAGGGCGGATAATTTTTCCACCATGCTGCTCTACTTTTGTCTGAGTGGCCTGAATGTCTGAGCTATAAAATACTAAAAGTGCGCCACCATTTGCGGTTTGGTTTATAAACTCAGATTTGAAGAATCCGCCATCCAACCCTTGTCCTGAAAATGCAGAATATTCTGGACCATAATCGGTAAAGCTCCAGTCAAAAGCACGCTCAAAAAATTGTTTGGTCGCACTGACATTAGTGGAACCAAATTCAACGTAATTCAATTTTTCATGTTGATGCATGGTGAAATCCTTCTCGGTTACTATCGTTTCTAAGCGAACTTTTCTACGATGATGTCGTCCGCTTTTTCGACAAATAATGCGCCATTATCTCTGAGCTCTGTCAGCACATTCTCTACATTATCAGGCAGCACCGCACGAGTTGAAGCAAGATTAACTACCACATTGTAGCCAAGTTCCAGCGCTTGCATGACGGATTTTTTCACACAAAAGTCTAAGGCAAGGCCACCGATAACTAAGGTATCAATCCCGTTGAACTTTAGAAATTCATGCGCGCCTGTCGTTCTGGTGTCGGCAATATCATGGAAAAAAATACCGTAAGGGTGCGCATCAGGATCCATGCCTTTATTAACTTGAAAATCGTAGTCCAACACGGGTGGTAAACCATCTAGCAGTTCAGCGCCTGTTGTGCCAAGCACACAGTGACGGTTCCACTTTATATCCACATTCGGTAAACCAACGGGCTCAAGCATATTGGATGGCGATTCTGCATCCCACTTTGCTTTTGGTGGGTGTAAGTCACGACTGACCAGTTTTAATCGGCCTTTGGCATGATTACTCAGAAGCTCCGGTACGATTTCCAACGCACCTGCAACGGGCAGTTCATTTGGACATAACTCACTAAAGCCTTTCTCTGGATCAACGTCGATCACTGCTGTAGTTTGATAGTTTACTCGAACAGTCATGGCAGACTCCTTGTCTGTCTGATTGTCTGCGTTTATCCACGCAAACAGTTTTGAAAAAAGGTTACTTCGTCGCTAGTCAGCGTATATACCATTGCGGGTTTTCCACCTTTACCTTTGTTGGTAGAAGCGACTTTATTAGTGGGTTTTAGTACGCCCGAATCTATCAAGCGGCGCTTAATCGTCATTCGGCTGATATCAATACCAAACTCTTGATAAGCAGAAATGATGTCCGCAACCAAAAACTCTTTGTCTAATGCAAACAAAAGAACCGATGTGTATTCAATGGATGCACGAAGCTTTTGCCACGCTTTTTCAATGGTTTTTTGATGATCAAATGCGAGGGTTTCTTCTCCATTGAGAATAGCCTGTAGCGAAAACCATTTAAGTTGGCATTCCGGTACACCTGCATTATTTATTTGCTCTACATTGTTACGATCAACTAAGGCGTAGTGCGTAATGTTTAAGCTCCAGTCTTCTGGATCGCGCTTTGGATCACCGTCGATAAATGCTTCGCTAAAATGGCGAGGGTAGGTATGGATTTTCTCACGGCAAATTCGGCGACGCGCCGCTTCAAAGTTTTCATCGGCCGGGCGTCCGCCTTCACTGGTTAAGTCTTTATCAAAGACAAATCCGCCCGGTAGTGCCCAGACTCCATGGTATGGCCGATTTGGATTTGAACGTTTAATCAACAACACTTCCAATCCCTTATCGGCACAGCCAGATAGCCTGAATGGAATAATGTCGACAGATACGATCATGGTTGGGTCCTAATATTGATTTGTAAGTAATCTAGCGCATAACAAGTGGTCAATCAATGGGTAAGTAACGAGTTGTTAGAAACGTTTTTGGTAGTGTTCGTAATACGGTTTGAGCATAAATTTACGGATGACTCTGACTTATTCACAATGCTTGCTCGAATTCTAGACAAAAAAACCTTATAAAAATGAGTGGTTAGTAACAAAAGTTGACAAACTATAGATGGGTGTTTATTGTTTACGCAAATTAGTTAGTAACAAAAAGTTATATACCCAGGAAGGGCATGTAGAAGGGCACCTAATGACCACCAAACTATTTTCTTCCCGCATCATTCAAAGCGCTTTGGATTTCGATGTCTACAAAGTCAATATGATGAGTGCTGTAACAGCGCTTTACCCTGATGCGATGGTGTCATATAAGTTTATCGTGCGCAGTGAGGAAGACCTCTCTGAGCTTTTGCCTGAGGTAAAAGCCGAAGTCCTTAAACTGCAAGATATTCAATTTACGCAAGAAGAAATTGAATATATTAAGCGTGTCGCGCCTTACCTGAATCCTGACTTTGTTGATGCACTGCGCCATTTCCGTTTCAACCCACAAAGTGATGTCTCTTTCCATAATAAAGCCATGGCTGATGGCTCAAGCCAGTTAAGAATTACCATTAACGGTTTGTGGCGAGATACCATCTTGTACGAAACGATCATCATGAGTATCGTGTCTGAAGTTCGTAGCCGTCAGCGTTGGTCAGATATCCCTGTTGCGCAATTTACCACTGTTTTAGAAGAGAAAGTTCGGCACCTAAAGTCGGAACTAAAACGTCGTAAAATCACTAACTTTAAATTTTCTGACATGTCGACGCGTCGACGTTTTTCCTTCCAAGCTCAGCGCACTATGCTGGAATATTTGTGCCAGGAAGTGCCGGAATGTTTGACAGGAACAAGTAACTATCACTTAGCAAAAGAGCTAAACTTGACGCCTATCGGCACCGTTGCTCATGAATGGTTTATGGGACACCAAGCTCTGGTGAATGTGCGAGATTCGCAAAAAGTGGCGTTGCAACGTTGGCAAAAAATGTTTAATGGTGCACTAGGTATTGCGTTAACCGATACGATTGGTATCGATGCTTTCCTTAAAGACTTTGATGAAGAACTAAGTAACGCATACTTCGGTGTACGTCACGATAGTGGTTGCCCTTATAGCTGGGGTGAAAAAATGATTGCACACTACCAGTCGCTGAATATAGACCCATTAACAAAAACACTGGTGTTTACCGACGGACTTAACTTCGAACAAGCGTTAGATATTTGCGAGTATTTCCAAGGACGTATTCAGGTGAGTTTTGGTATCGGTACTTTTCTTGCCAATGATATGGGTGATTATGTCAATAAAGATGGTGAAGCCTACCAGCCACTTTCTATCGTGATAAAAATGGTCACGTGCAATGGTTCACCGGTCGCCAAAATCAGTGACGAACCTGAGAAAGCCATGTGTGAAGATATCTTCTTTTTGATGAATCTCAAGCGCCGCTTTGAACAACCTCTTGATTTAAATGAGTGTCGTAAAATGATTGATCGTTTAGAAACTGAAGGTCAAAATTATCTCATCGACGCGTAGGCGTTATCCTCTCTCCATGATAAGCACCCTCTATCGTTACGACAAATTTATATAGGTAAACGTGGAGGGTGATTTCGTTATAGTAATATACAGAAGTAACCAGATACAGCGCAGGAAAGCACTCAAAAGTTGATGTGTTATCTGCCTTTGATTGGTGTAAATCGATACGTTACAGCATCGTGGACGGTGTATCTCATCCGACACTAAACTCAGTCTAATCACGTAGTTTATTCCCACGTACCATGAGCTCACTCGGGTATAGACGTCTATCTGCTTTTATGACTTTGGGCTTCACGTAGTTGCTTGAATCAGGAGTCAAAATGAACCTAGTAGTACATTTGCAAAAGAAAGCGATCCGAAAATATGGCTATGAGATGGCCACTCGCCAAGCATGGAAGTGTGGTATCAAGGCAAATCTTGTAAAGCGCGTGATTGGCCTTTTTAAAGGACAAATTGTTTGTGTGGTTGAAGGTTGCCGAGCAGAGTTTTCTTCTCCTCTTAATAACCCCCTTCACGAAGATGGCAAGCAGGGGCGATATGTGTTTGTTGGCGGTGTATGCTGGGAACCAAATAACATTATAGCGCCTGGTTTCCCTGATTTTATGTTTATGCACGTGCGTAATCTAAGCCACCGTCATAAGTATTTAACGGATGACGAACTATTTTTGAGCTTGGCTTAAAAATAAATCTCATAGACTAGTCCAGCCCAATCATAATCAGTAGTGATACAGTTTTAGCTCTGTTGACATTCTGCTGAGTGTTTCTTGACGTATCTCTTATAAAACAGTGTTTCTTTACTTGTTAATAACAGAGGGTTTGTTTTCGTCTGATGTGATTTCCCTTTTGCGATTTACCATAACGCTCATCAAAGCAAACCATACTGGGATGTAAATCATGAATATGAAATCTATCGCAATTGCAACGGCAGTTGTTGCTGTACTAGCAGGCTGTAAAGACAAAACGCCACCAGCTCCAACTCAAGCAAACATTACTTTGGTTGAAGCGGTGACTGAAACGGTGAAAAAGCCGCACCAAGTATGTAAAGACGTGGTAGTAACCGAGCAAGTTGCCCCTGCGGATGACAATAAAATTATTGGTACGGTTGGTGGCGCAGCAGCTGGAGCAGCGCTGGGCAACCAAATCGGTGGTGGCTCAGGTAAAGTGATTGCAACTGCAGCTGGTACGATTGCTGGTGCACTGACAGGTCGTAAGATCCAGGAGAATGTGCAAAAAGGTGATGTAGTAACAACGACGAAAAAACAGTGTCATACAGAATATACGACATCTGATAAAGTAGTGGGTTACGACGTCACTTACGAAGTTTCAGGTGCACCAACGACGGTTCGTTTGGCGAGCAAGCCAGCGACAAAAACGTTCCCAATTCAAGATGGTAACGTTGTTCTACCACAATAGTTAGCGACTTAACCGAAGCGATTAACAAGCCCTTTTATCTTTGAGATGAAAGGGCTTTTTCACATAAGCGGCGTTTTCATCTGTTTTCCCATTGGAATGTGCGGCCAGAAATACCCGTTAATTTCCGCGTTCGATACAATCACTTTTCTAAAAGTACGAACGGAAAAAACATGGAAGATTTTTACCTGACCGAGCACGGTCTGGCTGGTTATTTCGAAGCTCAATGGTTCGACAAGTTCATTGAGGATCAACAGATTGAGATGATAACCAGTCGCTCAAAACAAGTCCCACTTTCTTTTTTGTCATCACCTCACTGCTCCCAAGTTGCTGATTTTATTGCGCAGGCGGTAATCGAAATCAGCGTTCAGCCGTGTTCCCTACTTGAGGTTGGGGCGGCGCTGGGAAGAAATTATTATGAGTTAGTGCAACGCTTACCTAACCTTAAAGAAGCGACGCTTGTGGAGCCTTCAAATAGGTTAATGGATGGCTTGAAGCAACTATTAATAGAAGAACAATGCGTCGAGCTTACTTACCTTCACGATGTGAACACCTTAAACACTTTAGAGGTAGAGAATAGAGATATCGTACAGAAATGTGCTCATGTTGATTTGACGCTAATTAACCAGCCTTTTGAGCTCGATACTCTCCAATCTCGCTTTGATTTAGTCGTATGTTTAAATGTGATTGATCAATGTGAGTCGCCACTTAGCGTGATCAATGCTCTAAAAAAAACCACCAAGGTGGGTGGGCTGATCGTTGTCTCTTGCACTTATCAGTGGAACGCGAAACACATCAACAATAAAGAAGAGGCGGTTGATGATATCAAAGAATACTTTGCTGAAGGCTGGCGTCTAGTGTCGGAAGCCGAGCATGAATATCGTATCCGGTTTAATGATCGCTTTGCAAGGCAGTTTTTATCTCACGTAGTCGCTTACGTAAAAACCGATTAGAGCCACATAAAAAAACCGAGCACTTACGGCTCGGTTTTTTAGTCTTTGGGTTAGAGCACAACTTTAAGTAACGTGCGCTTCTTGTTGCTCTTGCAACTTTTTCTTACGACGTTCTCGTTTAGAAAGCCAAACCAGAGGCACAACAATCATAATGGTTCCTATTGCCATAAATATGTCTGGCACTTCTCCAAACCAAATCAATCCCACAAACACGGCACCAATTAAGCCACTGTATTCAGCGCTGGCAATTTTGTTGCTATCGATCGAGCGGTAAGCGATGACACATGTTGCTGCATAAATCATGATGAACAGACTTGAGCCAGCAGCAACAGGGAAAGCACTCCAGTCCCAAGGTTCTGCTTCGATCAGAACAAGCAAGAAGGCTACTGGAATACCTGCCAAGTTTGTCATCAATAACGTTTGCATCACAGACTGATTTTTTGGCAGTTTTCGAATGAGCAAGTTATTGATTGCTAAAGTAATTGCAACAACTAAAGCTGAAATGGCTGCCCAATCGATTTGGTCTGGACGAATGATGACCAATACACCGGCAAAGCCCATTATCGCTGCGGCGACCGATTGCTTAGACAACTGTTCTCCAAAAAAGATTGCTGCAAGCGGCAACATGATCAATGGCGCGGCGTAAAAGATCGCGTTCGCAGTTGCGAGCGGTAAAGATGAGATCGCCAAAACCATGAATATTGCACCAAGTAACCATACGTGAGCGCGAACAGCATGCCACTTAAACCCTTCAAGAAAAGGCGCATTTTTTGTTAGCAAGTAGACTGGCAGCAGGAAAAGCACCGCTGAAATTTGTCGGAAAAAGACAAATTGAAAAATAGGCACTTCATTTCCGACACTTTTAATTAAAGAGTCCGAAAGCACCGCAATGAGATTTCCAACAATTAATAGCAGCATCGCTGCTCCGACCGATGTAACTTTCACTTTTTCCTCTCCTCTTTCTTTGCCAAAGAGTAGGTGATGTCATAGGATGAAGTGAAGTGATATTTATTAGTTTAAGTATGAGATTTTTAGATAATGAAATTGCCACCACTCAGAGCGGTTCACTGTTTTGAATCTGTTGCCAGAAACTCTAGCTTTTCGCTTGCTGCTGAAGAACTCAATGTGACGCAAAGTGCCGTTAGCCACCAGATACGATTATTAGAAGATTATTTGGGTGAATCATTATTTATCCGTCAAGGCAGAAAGCTCTCTTTGTCCGATACGGGCACCCGCTATTTAGAGGATATCAGCCCAGCAATTAGCTCAATTGCGATGGCCAGCCAAAAGGTGCGAGAAGGGGACAAAGGCAGCATACGGTTGGCGATTTATAGCTCGCTTGCCGTAAAGTGGCTTATTCCGCGTTTGTCTGATTTTAAGCGCTTACATCCAGAAATCGATCTGACACTCAATATGGTCGTTGGTGATCCTGAACAGACAGACAGCGTTGGCGATTGTTTTATCACGGTAGAGAAGCCAAAGCGAAACTACATGTCGGTAAAGTTATACGCGGAGACGTTGTATCCGGTCTGCAGCCATAAAATTTGGAAAGAGTTGCAAGATCAACCTATTCCAGAAGCGCTTTGGCGATACCCTATTTTGTCGACAGACTCAATTTATCGAGAGAGAGGAAAAGATTGGGCTGAGTGGTGCAGAGCGGGCGGTTACACCTTGCCGAAAGATGTCGATGTTCAACATTTTAGTCATATGTTGTTGGCAATAGAGGCGGCGCGTTATGACCAAGGCATCGCATTTGCGAATGATTTTATGCTCAATGAAAGAGATAAAGCGCACGATTTGGTGTACATCCCTTCTCATGGATTGGAAACCGGCGACAGCTTTTATTTTATTCATAAAAAGAGTAGAGCCAAGCAAACGGAAATCATCAAACTCACTAACTGGTTGAAGCAGCAATGCTTGTGAAATGACTAAATTGTCAAAATTAAGAAAGAAAGTGGCAAAGTTGTGTCTAAATATTTCATGTTTTATTGAGTTTTTATTCATTAACATCCACTTGGTTTTGAAACCAAGTGAAATGGATAGCATGGCATGCTTAAGGATGGGCAAAACACAACCTCAATAATTAACAGGCAGTGAAATACAATGTTTAAAAAAACATGGCTAATGACAGCCCTTCTAGCAACATGTTCTGTTGCAAACGCAGCTCCTTACGTTGGTGCATCTGTAGGTCAAGCATCGTTTGGTGATGTTAATGGCTCTATCAATGGTGGTGGTACTAACGCTAGCACTAAACTTAAACTTGAAGATGACTCAAGCCTTTCAGGCAAAGTATTCGGTGGTTACAAATTCAACGAATACATTTCTCTAGAAGCAGCCATTGGTGGCTACGATGCTTTAGACGGCAAAGTTGTTACTGTTGGTGATATGAAGTATCTATCGATTCAGCCAAAAGCGACTCTACCGATTGGCGATCGTTTCAACCTTTTTGCTAAAGCTGGTCTTTCTTACTTCAATGCTGAATTCAAAATTAGCAACTCTGTGATTGACGGTAGCGCAGGCCATACCACCATTTCTGACAGCACTGTAACAGGCATGTACGGTTTAGGCGCAGAGTTCGCTATTACTGAAAGCTTTGCTCTACAAGTTGAATGGGAATACATGATGCCTGAGCTAGACATTGCGAAATTTGGCAATGAAAAAGTAACGGTTGATGCAGACATCAATGTATTCTCTGTAGGTATGAGCTACCGTTTCTAAGAATACTTATTCAAGTTACCTCTTGGCTTAGTAAACGTTTTTGACTTCTGTTGGTCGAGCTGAGTCCAAGCTTTGAATTTGTTTAGATATAGCACAGGAAGTTTAGTTGCTAAGCGTCCTGTGCTATTTTTTTGCTTTGGAATAACTCTTAGGAATCTTTGTGAACGATGTCAATCTTAGGTATCTGGATCTACTGTTAAAGCACTTTGAACCTCACCAGTATCACCTTGTTACGCTTTCTGAGCTAGAAGCGGTGATTTGCACGTCGAGGCGCAATGTTTCTATTGTGATGAAAAAGCTTGCCACTTACGATTGGGTCGATTGGCAACCTGCGATTGGCCGAAGTAACGCTAGCCGTCTCAGTATTAATATTTCCCTCCAACAAGCGATGACCGAGTTTTTGGTTGAGGAGCTTGGCAGAGGAAGAATGAACTCAATAACGAAACTTATTGATTGGTTCGGTCAAACCGCGGTTAGAGCACTAACCATCGCTTCTGAAAAAGTGAATCGATTGAATGAATCAAATAACGCTATTTTGATTTCTTCTTACCCTTGGGTATCCAAAATCGACCCTGCGAATACTTACCGTCACACTGAATTACACGTCGCGAAAAGCGTTTATGACGTATTGCTGACCCAAAATTCCAATGGTGGTATCGAGCCATCGTTAGCACACGAATGGAAAATGGAAGGCAAGGTAATGACGTTATGGTTGCGGCCAGGCATATATCGCCATGATGGCGAGCCCCTTAACATACAGGATGTGGTTTGGAGTATAGAAAGACTTAGGGAGATAAAAGGACCAGTTCACGAGCTCTGGCAATGCATTGATAGCGTGGTTGCAGAAACATCTAACTGCTTAAAAATTATATTGAAGCATCCGAACAAGTTGTTTCCATACATGCTAGCAACTCCTCATGCGTCTATTCTGTGTCGAGATGTCGTCTCTTTCGGTTCTAGTTATTCCTACCACATAGGGACTGGGCCATTTAAAATCAGCGGCTGGAACCAGGAGAGTATGACTCTTGAAGCGCACAAAGAGTATTTTTCAGCACGCGCATTGTTAGATCAAATAACGCTGTCTCATGGTGATGTTAAAACCTTAAATATGTTGAGCTTTAACCAAAGCTCCGATCACGTTGAAGTGGAAAAAATTAGCGCATTTTCATATCTGACCTACCGCGAACGCGTGGAATCCCAACTCACAAAAGAGACCTGGTATCAACTCGCTGATTACATCCATGTGCAAAAGCGAATTTATGATGCGCCAAGTGCCGTTGACAGCATTCAGTTAGAGACTCATGAGCAAGATTTATCAATAACAGATGGTGGTGTGATACCTAAACTGAAAGGTAAAGTGGTATTAGCTGAACCTGTTTGGACGATACCGAGTCTAATTCGCCATTCCGAATGGTTGCACAGTGTGATTCGTGCAACGGGATTGGAGTTGGAGATCGTCGTTATTGATGACATTAGTTTTCCTGAGGTAGTGTCTCACCAAGCAGATTTGCTCTTCATTGAGGAAGTCATGGAAGCACCATTTGAATATGGCATCTTCGAATGGCTGTCGATAGCAACTGGACTGCGTTTTAGTTTTTTTGATCAAAGCCAGATGTTAAGCCATAGAGAAAAGGTTCGCAGGGCGATGGCAGATGATCACTCGCTACAGTCTTTATTAAACCTAGAGAAAGCGCTGCGCGATCAGTACCTATATTTGCCTTTGTTTGTTGGCTACGAAGAAGTGACAAAAACACAGCAAGTGCGAGGTGTGCAGGTGAAGAATACAGGCTATAGCGACTTACATAGGTTATGGATTGCTCATTCACACTAGAGTCTGTGTTCAAGATTATGCAAATGTCCAACGCATAAAGCCATCGAAATGATGGCTTTATAAGGGCGTATCGGATTAGAAGTTGTACGACACACTTGCGCCAACAACCCATTGGTTTGCACTATCAACGATAGAAGAGTCGCTGATACCGCTGCCTAGGCGCGTGTATTGTGTCATTTGGCTTACTTGCCAGTTGTCGTTGATTGGCATAACAAGTTTGTAGCCCACACCATAGCTTACCGTTGAATCACCTTTGTATGCTTTGCGGTTTGCGTTTGCTTCGCGTTGTTTTACACCAAAGTAGTAATCTACGTAGTCTTCACTTTGATAAGTTAGGTTAGCAAAAGGAACAAAATCAACACTACCGAATTTCATGATGTGGAAGTAAGTCGCGCCCGCTAAGTAACCTTTATAAGCACCACTGATATCGTGCTGAAGGTACGTAGAAATGACGTTGTTTTGATCCAGTGTAAAGTCTGCGTTTAAACCTAGATCGACGGCGAAACGGCGTTTATCTGTGCCTTTCAGGCTTTTCGCTGTATCACCGTCGCGCATTACACCGCTACCTACAAGGTAGGCACTCATGTTGATTAACTCATTGGTGTTACCGAAGAAGCGGTAGTTAATGCCACTTAGGTCGGCATTAAAGTCGTCACCATGGTAACCACCGTTGAGAATTGGTGCTGTATTATGCTTTTGATCTTTGAAAAGATCGCTGCCTTGAGCCACACCAGCTTCTACGTTCCAACCGCCTTCGTTGTTGTAGATATTACCGTTACGAATGTAAGTATCGCCAGCGAAAGCTGAGCCAGCAGCTGTCAAAGTAAGTAGTGCAATTAATGTTTTTTTCATCATTTTTCCGAGTTGTTCTGTTTTGTTTTGAACACTGTACAAAATGATGTTGTAAGCATCTATCGGCAAAGCGTATGGAAATGTAATGAATAATCAGGGTAAGAAGCGGAATGTTGCTTCAGAATAGAAAGGTTGCTGGAATAGCGTTCGTTAAAATAACAAAAAATCCGAGCTGGGGTGGCTCGGATTTGGGATATTTATCAGGTATTGATACTAACTTCTTACTGTTTCGTTAAGTTGTATAGTGGTGCTAGGTCACCCGTTACTTTTTCGCCATTCATGTCTAGCTTCATAAGTACGTTTTCACCAACAAAGTATTGGTTTGGTGCATCTTCATTTGTCAACGTTACGATGCTGCCATTTGCGTCCCAAGTGAATTGACCTTCAGATTTTGATTGACCGTCTTCTTTGTCTTGGTAGCTTTCTTCAAGTACGTAAGTGCCATCTTGATTTAGTGTGATGGTCATATCGATACCAGCACAATCCGCGCAAGGTAGTGTTCCTTTGTAGGTGCCGTTCCAGTCCAGAGCACTTTGTGCGTTGTGTTCAGAGTCTACAAATGTCTCTTCAGTAATTACCTGTTCTTCTTCTACTGGTAACGTGTCAATTGTCTCAGTCGTAACGTCTGCACTGGTGGTGACTTCAGTTTCCGTTGCCTGAGGTACTTCAACTGCGCTTGTTTCGGCAGGTTTCTCATCTTGACAGCCTGCAAGAATGATTACCGCGCCTGTTAGTGCCAACATTGTCTTTTTCATTTTATCCCTCTTTAAATCAAGATTTTGTATGAGAGTAATAGTAGACATTTATCGAGGATTTGCGTCATCAAAAAGCAATAGAATGATCTAACTATGTCAATAAAACCGGATATGAGCATGAAATTGTCAGGAAAATCAGAACAATGTAAATGTTGCTTTGGGTATCAAGCTTGAGCCCACAGACAAATATCTAAAAGGGGAGTGGGAGCGAGTTAATTGATAACAGCCCACATTATTGTGAGTTGTATTATCAACATCATCTAAGAAACGTTATTGAAGCTTGAGCGTGAAGTGCCTCGTTTTGTGCTTCGTTGATCAGAAAACAGCTCCGCAATAACCTGACGATTTAATTCGCCTTTCAAATTGCCGTGCTTATCGATGACGGGCAGTGAATATTCACACGACATGACTTCAGTCAGCACTTGCTCAATGGCTAAATGTGGAGAGATGATAGGCACCTCTTCATAGATATCATCACGCCAATCTGATAGGTGAGTTAACTTCGCTGCGTTTAGCAATCCTTGCTGTGTTATCACGCCTTGATAGCCTGCATTGGTCTCATGGTAGGCATAATCACGTTTAACACGTTTCATTTCACTCAGCGCATCTTCAATGGTTTCAGCGCGAACACAGTACGAAGGTGGCTGCATCAGCGTTTCGACCGTCAGTGCTCGCGCTCTATTGACGTCTTTTACAAAGGCTTCAACGTACTCATCGGCAGGATGCAGTAAGATTTCGTCTGGTGAACCTTGTTGGACAAGTTCACCGTCTTTAAGAATCGCGATGCGATCGCCAAGTCGAAGCGCTTCATCTAAATCATGAGTAATGAAAATAATGGTTTTGTGCAGCTTCTGTTGCAGCTCTACCAACTGATCTTGCATTTCGCTCCGAATCAGAGGGTCCAATGCTGAAAAAGCCTCGTCCATCAACAGTATTTCGGCGTCGGTAGCCAGTGCCCGTGCAAGGCCCACACGCTGTTGCTGTCCACCCGATAGTTGAGCAGGATACTGGTGCTTATAACCCGTCAGTCCAACGGTTTCTAACCATTCATTTGCTTTTTCTAAGCGCGCCTCTTTATTCATTCCCTGAACTTCCAAACCATATGCGATGTTGTCGATAACAGTGCGATGAGGCAGCAAACCAAAGCGCTGGAACACCATAGACATCTTGTGACGGCGAAACTGTTCAAGCTCTTTGTTCGAAAGTTGCATGACATCCACCCCTTCTACCAAAATCTGCCCCATGGTTGGATCGATTAATCGGTTGAAGTGGCGAATCATGGTGGATTTTCCAGAACCGGATAATCCCATAATGACAAAAATTTCACCCTTTTGAATTTGCAGGTTGATGTCTTTTAGTCCGACCGTGTGGCCCGTTTCCGTTAAAACCTGCTCTTTACTATGTCCCAACTTAACGCGCTCAATCACGCTATTGGGTCTGGTACCGAAGATTTTATACAGACCGCTGATTTCGATAAGTGGACTAGTCATGTTTTGAGTCTCCTAAATGAGCTTGAGTGCGTTTCGCATACGCTTGTGAAGCACGATCAAAAAGGATTGCTAGGGCGACAATTGCTAAACCATTGAGAAGACCAAGAGTGAAATATTGATTGGTAATAGACTTTAGAACAGGCTGACCTAAACCTTTTACCCCAATCATTGATGCGATGACCACCATTGACAGTGCCATCATGATCGTTTGGTTAATTCCCGCCATGATGGTTGGCATTGCAAGCGGAAGCTGAACCCCAAAAAGCCGTTGCCGAGTGCTGGCACCAAATGCGGTTGCGGCTTCCAATACTTCTTTATCAACTAGACGAATGCCCAAATTGGTTAAACGAATAACCGGTGGAATCGCGTAGATCACTACTGCGATAAGGCCAGGAATTTTCCCGATGCCCAATAACATCACAACTGGAATGAGATACACAAATGCCGGCATGGTTTGCATGACGTCGAGTAATGGTGTTACCACCGACTGAATGCGATTAGAGCGCGCCATAGCGATGCCTATAGGGATACCAAGTGCGATGGCAAGCATAGTACATACAGTGATGATACTGAGCGTACGCATAGTGTCTTCCCACATTCCAAAATAGCCAATCAGAATCAGCGAACCAAAACATGCAGCGGCCAGTTTCCAAGAGCGGCTGGCGGCATAAACGAGAGTGGTGCAGACACCTAAAATAATGAACCAAGGTGTAGAAATCAGAAGTTTTTCAAACCAGACAAGAAACGCAAGGAGTGGATCAAACAGAGACTCAATGAGTTCACCATACTCGCGAGAGAAATCTCTGTAGGCGCCGTCGAGTGTTTTGCGAATCGCCCTGAGATCAGAGGCATCCATTTCCGGGAATTCGCTGAGCCAATTTGAGTCAGACATATGTACTTCCTTTTTCTGATATACCTAAGCGCTCTCAAGAAACTTAATTTGGCAAGAAGAGTAGGGCACCTAGGCCAAGTAATGGTCGTTCGACAGGTTCTGTATCGAAAGTATTACCCTTTAAGCTCAGGCCAATGTCGTCAAACTTCTCTTTTTCGTTCCTTAGGTATACATCCTTTTAAATAAAACAATCATTAGTGTTCAAACTAATGATTTGCTTGGATTATAGTTTTTCTTCTTCAATAAAATGAACACATTAGCGTGTATTTGTATGAAAAATCTGCGCAAACTAACGTTTTTATTATCCGGTTAATTAGAATTGATCTTTTTGTTCGTTTGTCATCAAAATTCCTAAATTATTAGATGTCTAATTAATGCTGATGTATTACGTATTTGTCGTGTTGATTTTTGCAAACTTAGTTTATTGGCATATGCTAAAAATGTTATTGGCATATGCCAGTTTAAGGCGTAATTTGACTCTGTGTTTTTGAGGGACAATGATGGCAAGACCAAAGATAGAAAGACGAATATGCGGACGTGCGGCTCACCACTGCTTTAAGCCCAATGGCATTCCATTTAATCAGTTGGAGCAAGTCGCCATATTAGCAGAAGAGTTAGAAGCGCTACGTTTAGCCGACTTAGAGGGGCTTAGCCAGCAGCAAGCTGCGGAGCAGATGGGCGTTTCTAGACAAACTTTTGGTAACACAGTAAAAAGTGCAAGATTGAAAGTCGCAAAAAGTTTAGTTGAAGGTCATGCATTAGTTTTTCCGAATGAGGAGTCAAACTTATGATTTATGCTATTCCTAATGATGGTGAGCGGGTGGCAAACCACTTTGTAAAAGCACCATACATCGCTATTTATTCTGATACTGACGGTATGCTAAAAAACTTAGCGAACATTGCTTCTATGCCACAAGCGGGTTGCAATGCGAAGTCTCAGTTGATTCAGTCTCTACAAGGGTACAATGTGGATGCTGTTCTTGTGCGAAATATTGGTGAACGTGTATTGGCAAAGCTACTTAGCAGTGGCACGCCAGTATTTAGGCTGTCTACTCGTAGTTCCTTGGAAGATGTGCTTGCGGTTCCAAGAGAGCCTTTGATTGAGCCCTCTCAAGGACGCCCATCAAACAATCATAAGAAAAGTGTTCACCAACAAAAAGGCGGCTGCGGCTCCTGTGGTTGTGGTGGCCGAAAATCAAAACCCTCCTTGTTGGCAAGACCTAAAGCGCTACTCAAAGCAACATCTAGCCCTGCTATACTTAAGCTAGAGTCGATGGCTAATAAGGCAGGTTAATATGGTTTGGTTATTTACCTTTCTTGGTTTTCTCGCAATCATTTTGTTGATGTCACTTGGCGTCATTTTTCACAACAAGCGCATTCAAGGGAGTTGTGGTGGTTTGAATAATGTCGGCGTTGACAAGGTGTGCAATTGTGAAACCTCATGCGCAGAACCTGAAAGGCGTTTATATCAAATCTCAGAGCCTAACTCATCACCTGAGCGCTAAGGCTTTTGGCCCATTGCGGCAAGGTTTGCCGAAACCAGTCCAAATATTTGCTGGTCTGCGGATTCTCTCTGGAGACCAGTATGTTGACTACCTCGACAACGATCCACGCTTTTGCTAGTCCGATATCGCGCGCCAATTCTGTTGTTTCACCTTTCTCTGCGCACTCTATATACTTGCCTGCTACGTTCAAGTAATCATCAAATGTGCCCATGCCCTCGATGAGCGGCGCTAAATCTATCGCGACATGCCCTGTAGAAAAGCGTTCCCAGTCGAACAGCACCAGCTCGCCATTTTCGCGCTGTCCCCAGTTTCCAGCATTCGAGTCTCCGGAGATCAAGTTCTGTCCATCGAAAAGATGCGCCGATCGTTGTTGGAGGTTGTGGAAGAACTGCTCTGTCTCTGAGCCCAGTTCAAGTGTAGCGAGTGCTTGTTGAGTCGCTTGTGGTGTCCACTGGTGGCGGTGATAAACACCATCTGATGTTGGTGGAAGTTGGTGCAGTTTGACGAGTTGTTCAATGACTCGATCATCTTCAAGTAAGAATGCTTGCTCGACTGCGTGGGGAACGTATTCAATGTGCAGAACGTTTTTCTGGTCGTCGAATTGAATCAAGCGCGGTACGTGTATTCCAAGCGCGTTAAACTGTTCGGCATAGCGTTGATAAAACGCGACTTCTATTTGAGTAGGGTTACGTTTTTCTATTACTTGGACGCCATCTTTTTCGATGAGAAAAACTTTGGCACTGCCCATTTGGTTGAGTTCTTGCTGCGACACCGGACTTCCTGTCTTCATGTAGAGAGAGCTCACCTTAATCGCTGCACTCACGTTTGCCAATAGCCACGACAAAGTGCCTCAAAAATATTAAATGCAACTGTTTAAATATGATTTTGTCGTTGGTGTCTAAATTTTACACAGTTACGCCTGTACTCCGATAAATTCGTTCTACGCTTACTATTCGTCTTAATAAAGGAGAACCAAAATGGCTGTAATGAAGCAGGATATTCCAAATCGTGTAACGGTTTACCATGACAATATCGATCAAGAACAAGAGCTGAAAAATGCGATGCTGCCAGAGAAACCGCGCTACTTTAACGGTGCTCCGACTTACAAAGCGAACAGCATCGAAGAGTTTGAAAGCAAAATCAGTCAGATAGGTTTGTCTCTCGATAAATAATTTTTCTTTTACCTAAAAGCGCCCTCAAAATGAGGGCGCTTTTTTGTTTATGTGATTGATTTGAATCTTAGGGAATTAACCTTGTTGTGTACTGCCTTGGCAGACCTGTTTTTGCACTGCTGGTGGCGCAGGCTCGTAATGGCTTAAGGTCATACTAAAGCTGCCTTCACCACCAGTGATAGAGCGTAATCGACGAGCGTAATCTTGCAGCTCGTTTACAGGTGACTTGGCTCTGAGTAAGGTGAAGCTGCTGTCGATTGGCTCGGTGCCTTCGATTAAGCCTCGGTTTCCAGATAAATCTCCAGAAACATCGCCAACGTTCGCGGTTGGGATGTGCAGTTCCATCTGGACAATGGGTTCTAGCACAATAGGATCTGCGTTGTTAATCGCATCTAAAAAGGCTTTCTTACCTGCGATGACAAACGCAATTTCTTTCGAATCGACGGAGTGATATTTACCGTCATAAACGGTGACTTCCACATCCTTAATTGGGTTGCCAGAAATCGCGCCTTCCTCTAACGCTTGCAAAATACCTTTTTCAACAGCAGGAATGAGCGCGGTTGGAATGGCGCCACCCACTACTTTGTTGATGAACTTAAATCCGGCACCACGTTCGAGTGGACGAACCTTCAATTGCACTTCACCAAACTGGCCTGCACCGCCACTTTGTTTTTTGTGTCGATAATGCCCTTCGGCAGGTTTGGTGATGGTTTCAAAGTATTCGACGCTTGGTTGGCAGGTTTCGACGTCCAGTTTGTACACGTTCGCCATCTTTTCTAATGCGACTTTGAGGTGAAACTCCCCTTGGCCGCTGATGATGGTTTCGTTGGTGCGAGCGCGATGTTCGATGCGCAGCGAAGGATCTTCACTGGCAATTTTATTCAGCACATCTCCTAATTTTTGCTCATCTCCACGCTTAAGAGGCTTCAAGCACAAAGAATACATGGAGTCAGGAAGGTCCAACGTTTTGAGTTGAACTCCATCTTCTTCGTGAGAGTCATGAACGATTGAATCGAATTCGAGATCATCCACTTTGGCTAAAACGCAGAAGTCGCCTGCAAGCGCGCGAGGGATCTCGGTTCTATCTTTGCCCTGCAGTTGATATAAGTGCCCAACTTTAAATGCCTTGTTGCTTTCGCCAATATAAAGCTGGCTGCCCGCATTGATTTCACCCTGATACACACGTAAGTAGGCAAGTTTTCCCATATATGGGTCGACGCTGACTTTGTACACGTGTGCGACGGTGTGCTCTAAGGTTTCGCAATTTACTTTGATTTTTTTGCCGTTCTTTTCCAGTAGAGGAGGGTTACCCTCGTTTGGCATGGGCATGATCTCCGCCAAGGTGCGCAGCAGCAACTCGACGCCCGCGCCGGTTTGTGCTGAGACAAAACAGACCGGAATCACATGTCCAGTTCTCAGTGCTTCTTCAAACGGATCATGCAGTTGCTCTGCGGTGAGTTCGGAGCCTTGTTCCAGATACAGTTCCATCAGTTCTTCATCGACTTCGATGACTTGGTCAATTAAGGTCTCATGAGCTTCATCTACCGTTGCAAGTAAGGTTTCTCGTCCCAATTCTGGTTCGAAATAGCAGTCAACTACAGATTCCCCGTCAGCCGAAGGTAAGTTGATCGGCAAGCAGTGGTCCCCAAAATGCTCAACGATGTTCTCCATCAATCTTTCTAACTGATTACCGTGGTTATCGAGCTTATTGATGATGATCATCTGACATTTTTGCTGCTCTTTAGCAAAGGTGAATAAGCGATCGGAAGTTTGGTTAAGTGGGGTTTGAGGGTCGATGACAAGGGCAGATGTTTCAACGGCAGGAAAAACGCTGATAGTACGGCCAAGTAACTCGTTTTGTCCCGGAGTGTCGATGATATTGAGCCGGTGTTTATTCCAGCGCAGTGCGACTGGCGTTGCTTCAATACTGTGTTGATATTGGATGGATTGAGGGTCGAAGTCGGTAACGGTATCGCCTTTTTCTACGCTGCCTAAATGGTGCGTGGCATCGCAGGTGAAGAGCAGTTTTTCTATTAGCGTGGTTTTACCGGTCCCGGTTTGACCGACAAAAGCGATATTGCGTATTTTATTGATAGGCATAGAGCCTCCTTGCAAGATGGCGTGAAAAACCTACGAATTGCTAGGAAGTGGGTTGTTATAGAAACCCACGCACTGCATTGGAGTAGGGCGGGATTACCGCCTATTCGTTTTCCACGTCATTTTCCGGATGACTCGATGCATAAGATCACCTTCTTGGACTACTGGAATCTTAGCATGCCTCAATAACCATATAATTTATGTGACTTATTTCATGATGGAGCTGATTGTTTTTTTATTGAGATCATAAACTCAGAGGTTCTGACTTTTGGAGCAAAACCTCTGGATTGTTTAGGCTATTTGGAAAGAACGATTTCGCCGTCGCGATAAACCAAGCTTGGCGTTACATCTTGTCCGAGCAACACCGGGCCATCAAGATCGACAACGCTCGCCTGAGCTGCAATAGGTAACGCGGCTCGCATCGCCAGCGACGTCCCCAACATACAACCGGACATGAGGCTAAAACCGAGTTTTTGGGCGTCGTCGGCTAATAATAGTGCTTCAGTGAGCCCGCCAGTTTTATCTAGCTTAATATTCACCATCTCGTATTTTCCAAGCAGTTGATGCAATTGCTCTCTGGTGTGACAACTTTCATCGGCGCAAAGTGGAATGGGGTGCGGAATGCTGGCGAGTACGTCATCGCAGTCTTGTGGCAACGGTTGTTCGATCATGGTGATGTCTAGCGGTTCGAGTTGAGCAAATACCGTCGCGAGGTCGAGGCCTTGCCATGCTTCATTCGCATCTAAAACAATTTGCGCTTGCGGCGCAGCATCGCGTACTGCTGCAACGCGATCAAGTACGTGTTCACCATCCAGTTTTACCTTTAGCAGTTTTGCGCCTTGACTAACGTAAGCTTGCGCCTGTTTTGCCATCGCTTGCGGCGTGTCGATAGAAACCGTCATCGCCGTCACAATCGCCTCTGGTAACGTAAAGAGGTCGTGAACCTGTTGCTTGTGGCTCAAAAGCGCGTGAAGATGCCAAAGGGCGCAATCCAATGCATTTCTTGCCGCCCCCGCGGGCAATAACGATTGAAGCTGGCTTTTGAGAACCATGACATCAGCTTCGCCTTTGGCATACAAACTTTGCAGTTCATGTGCGGCGTGAGAAATCGCCTTAATCACCGATTCAACCGATTCACCATAACGAGGGTATGGCGTGCATTCACCTTGGGCTGTCATGCCTCGATGTTCAATTGTCACTCGGACTACGTGGCACTCTGTCCGACTGCCGCGAGAGATGCGAAATGGTGTCGCCATGGCAAGCGTGACAGGTTCTACATGAATTTTCATCTCACTAGTTTTCCCTAAACCGCAGTTATTTTCTAAACCGTAAATGTTTCTTAAATCGTAAGGAGCCTATCTGCAACCGCATCAACGCCAAAACGTACAGGGTCGGTGACGTGCACTTGGTATTTGTCGCTCCAATCCTGGCATAACTGGGCTGCATCTTCTTCGCTGACCGCCGAAGTGTTCAAGCAAATACCCACTAATTGAGCGTTTGGATTTGTTAGGCGAGCAGCGGCCAGATTCGCTTCTATCGTTTGTTCAATGGTTGGCAAGCTCGCATGTGGTAAGTTGCGGATGTGCGGGCGACCAATCTCATGGCACAGTATCAGAGCGTCAGCTTGTGCGCCGTGAAGTAAGCCCAAACTTACGCCAGCAAACGAAGGGTTAAACAATGAACCTTGCCCTTCGATGATGTCCCAATCGTGATCGGTGAACTCAGGGCTGATCGCTTCTACTGCGCCGGAGATAAAATCGGCAACTACGGCATCAATCGAAATGCCACTGCCTGCGATGAGAATTCCGGTTTGACCCGTTGCTTTGAACTCTGCACGACAGTTTTTACGCTTCAATGCATGCTCAATGGCAAGGGCAGAGTACATTTTGCCAACGGAGCAATCTGTCCCTACAGTAAGTACTCGCTTGCCTGCGCGAGCTTTGCCATTGCCGACCTTGAGCGGGGCATCATAATGACGAACATCATACAGTTTGGTTAATCCGCGTTGTTCTAGATCGGCAAGAGGAGCAAATTCCGCCAAACGTTGGTGCATGCCCGATGCAATTTCAAATCCCATCTCTGCCGCTTCAAGTAAGGTTGCTTGCCAAGCTTCGGGAATGACGCCTCCTGGATTTGCCGTGCCGAGCACCAGCGTTTTTGCTCCTTGCTGCTGCGCTTGTTGTATTGTCATGTCGGTTAAACCAAGCGATACGGTTTCTGGCGTCAGGCGGATTTGGCCAAGGCAAATCTCAGGTCGCCATTGGTAAATGCCACGCGCGGTTTTTGCTGCAAGTGGATCGGTTACATCGCCAAGAAAAAGTAGGTAAGGTTGAGCAATTTGCATGATGGTTCCCTTCGTCATCGTTATTGCTCATTAATTTAGCCAGACTGATTTAGGAAACCGAATGCTTATTTGTTAGGCAGGTATAACTTCAGGTTATACCTTTAAACCATCTGTTGTTTTAGGGCGGTGATAAATTGCTTTGTCGCAATGGATTGAGGTGTGTGCTCTGCGAATAAAATAGAGACAGAGAAGGACATATTTGGCTCCAAAGCATGCACGGAAACGGCATTATCTTGGCGATATTGTTTTGCAGTCCAAGGGTCTACAATCGCGAATCCTGCTTCGTTTTTCACCAGTTCAGCCGCCGCGGAGTAGCTGCGGACGGTAATGGCATGTTGATAATGCTCGTCACGCGCCGATAAGGTTTGATGCAGCAATAAGCCCAGAGGATCTCGGCTATCTAAACCGATAATGGGTAAATCGTGACTGATGAGTTCTTCTAAAGTGACGGTTTTTTCTGTGGGTATCGCTGCGCTTTTAGGGGCAATTAGCGCCAAGTTTTCTTTTAATAACATGTGTCCCATGATCGCTGGTGGCGTTTCTTCACCGAACGCAATGGCGACATCCAACTCATGTTTCAGTAAACCTGAGCACAGCTCATCGCGATTGGCCGTTAAGAGCTCAAAGGAGATGCTGTGCTCTTTCGACAACAACGCGACAGTCGGCGTTAACAAGTGTGCGGCCAAAACAGGCGGAGCACCAACTCGTAAATGTTGAGTTCCCTGTTTGACTTTGTTGGTCAGAGAGCGAAATTGTCCGAGTTGTTGATAGACTTTTTCAGCCTCTGGCAATAAGGCTTTGGCTTCTTGAGTTGGAACGAGACGGCCCTTTACACGCTCAAATAAAGCGAAGCTCAGTTGTTGTTCTGTATGGGCGAGAACTCGAGTGACATTAGGTTGGGAAACGTGCAGTAAGCGAGCCGCGCCTGACACCGTTCCTGCTTGCATAATGGCGTAAAAGACTTCTAATTGCCTTAAGTTCACTGCGATTTCTCTCTGCTTATGTTGGTCACCTCAGAATACCCAACCTTGCTGATAAGCGATAGAGGCAAAAGTGCTAGCGTAAAAAATAGGAAGACGATGTTGGTTGCCTTCCTATCTCGCTTTTTCAATTTCTCAACTTCTCAATTTCTATGCTTCACTTTGCTGCTGCATGAAGGGGCAGGTCGTTAAACGGCTCGACGTCTCGGCTGAGTAATCCCATCAAAATCACTGCCAATACCATGACAGCGGCTGCGATTGCAAAACCGTATTGTGTTAGTTCGTAATGACTCAATATTGCAATCAGGACGTAACTGAGAGATTGAATGGTGGTGGCAAACATGCTGATGCCGCCATCGACGCGACCTCGTTGATGAACCGCTACGGTGTGATGCATCCAGTTGACTCTCGCAATGCGATTTAGCGCGTTAAATACGCCAAACAGCGCCGTAAACAATAAGATGGTCAGCGGGTTCATCGCAAAACTCATCCCGATAAGCGCAAAAGAGACCATAACCATCGAAGCGAACATAATGTGGCTATGGGAGGCACGGCTTAGCACTTTGGTGACAATAAAGCCGGTTAGCAACGAGCCGAGGCCAAAACTGATGTTGAACCCTGCAAACCAATCGCCAGAGATGCCTTGTTCAGAAAACCAAATCGGCACCAGTTTGCTCAAATACGTCAATGCAGGATAAGAGAGGCAAGAGAGCAGAATAAAGCCATAAAATCGGGGTTCCAGACGGAATATTTGTTTGCTCTCTTTGAGTTGCGCGATGAAAGCAACGGATTTTGACGCCCTTAATTGTTGGGTATAAGGCGTCAGAATATAGAACATCGCTGCTAATGCAGAGGCGCTGGCCGCAAACAAAGCAAACTCTTTCATACCCCACATTTCAAGCAAAACAATACCCAACGCGCCAGCTCCGAGGGTTGTGGATTGCATTACAATTTCTTGCTGACCCGAAATTTTCGCATACTCATGGTGCTGATAATTTTCTTGGGTGAAGGCGTTGTTGGTCGTCCATGCAAAATTACTCGAAACCCAATACACCAGTTGCGCAAAAGCCAGCAACCAGTGTGACTCAAACCCTAACCAATAAGCAATGAACACCACCAAAGCCATACCCGATTGAATCCATTGATTGAGCACGAGTAGTACTTTGCGTGAATGTCGGTCAATTAAAGTGGAAAAGAAAGGCGTAGCCAGAAAAGAAATCGCGGTGCAGCTCAGAGAAACTAAAGCGACGAATGTACCCATGTTAGGTTCGGAAAGCATGACCCATGGCAGTGCCATCATGAATAAGCCAGAGGAAATGCTGTCGAAGAAGCGGCCAGCTAAGTACGGCTGAGTTTTATTTTTCATTATGTTTGCCTCTAACTCCCGATGGATTTCAAAAGGTTGATGTCCAACTGTCTTGTGTTTAACAACCAAGTCGTTCGCGCTGAACACATTATCTTGAGATCGCCGGGGTTTAGCGTTAATTAAGATGGTGCAACTTTAAAACCTCAAGTAAACTTGAGGTAAAGCATTTTTTTAACAAAATTGATACACAGGGAATCAAGGATGGAAATCAGCGTAGGAGAAGTGGCAAAACGTTCTGGAGTGAAAGTATCTGCCCTACATTTTTACGAGCAAAAAGGACTGATTTCGAGTTGGAGAAATCAAGGTAATCAGCGTCGCTACCATCGCAGTGTGTTGCGCCGTGTTGCGGTGATCAAAGCAGCGCAGCAAGTTGGGTTGTCGTTAGAAGAAATTAAACATGCGTTAGATGAACTGCCGAAACACCAAGCCCCTAACAAAGCGCAATGGGAAGAAATGGCAAGCCATTGGCATGAACAGTTAGAACAAAAGATTCAAAAACTTAAAGCGTTGCAAAACGATTTAGGCGGATGCATTGGCTGCGGGTGCTTGTCGTTAGAAACCTGCGCACTGCGAAACCCAGAAGATGTATTAGGGAAAGACCACTCGGGGTCGAACTTAACGTTAGAAGAAGAGTAGCGATTATCTCTATTCTTTGTCGAAACTGTCGACTACGATCGCGCCCATCGAAGCAGGCATTGTGATGACGATAACGCGCTTTATCGCAACCAAAGGCTCATTCATGAGTGGCAGCTTATCAAGACAGAAAAGAACTAACGCTACCACAACGGCCGCAATGAGGTACGCGATAACCACACGAAAAATAAAGATGGATACGCGATTCTTGATGTGGCTTTGAAACACGCTTTGATACGCGAAAAAACTGAGGAAAATGACAGAAAGACTTAACAGCATGAGCAAGTTTGCCATTGGTAGGCTCTCACCCAATCGCCACGCTTCCTCCGAAAATGAGATCGGGACTGCTAGGGCAAAAGCGCCAACCAATACTTGGCTAGCGTCTTCTAGATTAAAGTGGCTGCTCATGCTGTTTATTCCATTATTCGCTTGCTAGATGTAAGAGCTTTTCAAAACGCTCATTACCGTGCAGCAATTCGAGGTCTCGTTCTTCGGCAAGTAAATCACGAATGGATGGGCTGTATTCAATTGCGCGTTCCAAGTCTTCAATAGCTTGCTCTTCGATACCAAGGCGAGAGTATGCACACGCGCGTTGATACAGTGCAGGGCCGTTGGTGTAATCGACTTCAAGTACGCGGTTACAAATGCTAAGTGCCCAATGGTATTCGTTGATTTCCATCGCTGCGTCGGCTTTGTAAGTCAACGCTTCTAAATCACCTGGACGAATTAATAAGATTTCATCATAGATTTCAATACGTTGTTCTGGAGTTTGAGAGCTTTGTGCACGTAGCCATAAGTTATGGATCTCGTTGATTTTCTCAATCTCTTTGTTGTTTTCACTGATAATGCGAGTTTTGCGTTTTAAATCTCGCTCAAGGGCGACAAACTTTTTCTCGTATTCTTGGGCGATCTTCTCCAATCGTTTATCAGCCATCTCTTTGGTGTTGTGTTTAAACTCACGCAGAGATTGCCATCCGACAAAGGCAATCAGAGATGCGACACCAGCAATGATGTAGAAGAAGTATGTAACGGTCACGTTGGCATAGTTCAACGATTTATCTGCGACCGTTAGCTCGCGATCGGTGATCTCTGTGATCATTCGCTTTTCTAGGCTTTGATAGTCCTGACGCAGCGCTTTTAGTTCATCTAAAATATAGCGTTCCATTAATGGTCTATCTAACAGATCCGATTCTGAATACTTTTCCTCCGATGCCATTGTTGGCAAGGCAAGTATCAGCGAGAAAAAAATACCAATAAATAAGCGCATATAACGTCCTTTCACGAGAAGAGTACAGATAGACCATGCAACAATAGCAAATAGCACAAACGTTTAGCAAAGTTATTACAAAAGAAATAACAGTCGTCTTCGTAGAAGTCATATTCTTGTTGTTTTTCAGTTTGTTCCTGGTGGTTATTTGTTGTGATATCTTTTATCCTCCTTGCGAATTTATGATTAATGGAGTGAGCATGGACGCGCGAGCTAAGGATTACTTAGAACAATTCCTAGAATTATTATCACCAGAACAAAGGGAAGCAGTACCATCAGTCAGTGCTGACTATTATTGTGCCGATGAATACAACGCGAATGTATGCGCAGACTTGGTTCGTATTGGACAGAAAACTGCATCGTGCAGTTTGGAGCTTTGGTATCGAGAACATGGTGAAACCATGCCCCAAGTCGGTCATTTACAAGTAGTGACGAATTGGGATGGGGACCCGGTTTGCGTGATACGAATTACTGACGTAAGTACATGCAAATATGAGAATGTAACCGCAGAGTTTGCCTACGCAGAAGGCGAAGGTGATAGAACCTTAAACTGGTGGCGTGATGCTCATACTGCATTTTTTAAAGCTGAATGCGATGAGTTGAACATCGATTGGCATGAGAAACGTACGCTGGTTTTAGAGCGTTTTGAAGTGGTGTATCCCGTCAATTAATCTCTGATAGCAGCACTGATTTGAAGTGCTGCTTTCTTTACTGAGAGACCATTTTTAGCGCTTTCGAGCGGTCACACTAAACATGTGCCAATGTTTTTGGCTTCCGACTACAGTGGTCCCGTCTTCATCTCTTTCATGCAATGAAATGAGGTCGTAACCTTCGAATAAGCTTTCCACTTCCTTTTTTGTTAATGCGGTAATGTTTGGGTGCATTTCGGAGGTAACCCAGGAGTCTTTCACTCCCAAGAAATCGCCGCAGAAGATACCGCCCGGTTGTAATGCGCTGTCTATTTTTTTCCAGACTTGTTTGAAGCCTGTGTCAGGGCAAAAGAACAAACTGGCATTTGCGATAACCAAGCTGCACTGAGGGTAATTAAATTCAGTAAAACAGCACTGCGAAACCGAAAATCGCTTATTACCTTCAAAGCGTGTTAAACAAGTTTTTACTGCATCTTCATTGCTATCACATGCGTGAACCTTAAATCCCTGTTCGAGTAGAAAGTGGCTGTCTCGACCTATTCCGCAGCCAATATCGAGAGCGACTTTGCCCTCTATCTTAAGTCGGTTTACGGCATTTTCCACGTTTGGGCGGTGAGGTTGGCTTAAAATTTTCTGATAGTATTCATTCCATTGCGCTGGCATTGAACTTCCTTATGTTGGTTGCGCCCCTAGCCCAAAAAACTAGCGTCCATTTTGTTTTGCTTGACTGGGGAGGTTTGCAGTATTGGCAGCTGTTATAGCTGATCTTCAATCGGTAATATTCCGGAGAACCAAGCGCCCATTTTTCGCCATACTCCTGCTTCTGGTTCGGAGTCGTATTCTTCGCCTGTTTTTACGTCGGTCCAGACAATGTCGCCGTCGCGCAGAGTTAAGGCATAGGCGTTACTCGACAGTTGACTCGGCAGTTGTTCTAGAAACATTTGCACATATTCTGGCTGTTCGATAACAACGGCCATTTCGGTATTCAAAGCGGCCGAACGTGGGTCCCAGTTCATCGAACCAACGAAAAGTGTTTTGTTATCAATCGTCATTGCTTTAGCGTGTAAACTTGCTCTGCTACTCCCCGTGAGGCTCCACTTACTTTTGAGTTTCGCGCTCGCTTTTACTTCCCAAAGCTTTATTCCAGCTTCGAGTAGATCTTTTCGATATTTTGCGTACCAACCATGCACGGCAAACACATCGTTAGACGCGAGGCTATTGGTCACAATCGTGATATCAACGCCTCGCTTGGCCGCGTTACTTAATGCTTGAGTACCTACTTCAGTTGGAACGAAATAAGGAGAAATGAGCACAAATGAATCCTCAACACTTTTAACCAATTCCGACAAATTATCAATAAGTTGGCTCTCTCGGGTCGCGACTTTATCGGGCAGATCAAACCATACTTTCGCTTCTCCCCAGTAGAGCTTGAGTTTGCCTTGTTTTAGATCTTGGTACATATCCAGTTGAGTGAAGTCATAGCGGCCGGTTGAAAACTTTTCCTCTAACCGGAGTTTATTGACCTGCTTTTGAATCGCTTGGTCGGTAATTTGCTGTGAATTCGGTGTAATCCATTCCATTGGTATCGAATAGGCGCTATTCCAGTAGAGGTCGAACTGATCGGCAGTTTGTTGTACCGCCTCACCATAGAGCAGAAGATCAAAATCACCAAACTCAACTTGCGATTCAAAAGAGAAGTATTCATTGCCGATATTTCTACCTCCGACAATGGCGGAAACACTGTCTGCAATCAGAGACTTATTGTGCATACGACGATTAAGGCGTTCAAAATCGCTAGCAAGAGCGAACCAACGGGAGTCGCGATACTGATGCGGGTTAAATAAGCGGATTTCTATATTAGGATGTGCATTGAGGGCAGCCATCACATCGTCGTTTCGCTTTTGCATATCGTCAAGCAACAGCCTTACTCGAACACCACGCTTTGCCGCTTCATACAAGCGCCACGTTATTAGCTGACTCGTTTCGTCACCACGGTAAATATAGTATTGAAGATCAAGGCTTTTCTGGGCGGACTCGATCAAAGAGGTTCGAGCAAGAAGGGCATCGTGTCCCTGATTTAACGGTGCAAAGCCAGTTATGGACTTAGGGTCTCTCCCGTAAGCTTCAAAGTACTGCGCAAGAACAGAATCCTTTTGATAACCGAGCTGAAAGCTGGTGGACTTTTCACTGGCGTCATTCAACGATACGGATGAGCATGCCGATAAAATAGTGAGCAGCGAGGGGAAGAGCAACTTGGCGAGCGTTTGTAACAAAGCACATTTCCTTGTCTTACAGAGTGTTACCTACTCCAAATTATAGACTTAAGCTGACGCCACATGCACCCAGAACCGTTTGATAACGAGCGATTAATCAATGAATTGCCATAGAGCCTGCACTAAGTTCAACTTTTAGAGCGCAGATAATCATTTATTTTAATTATCATTATGGCCGTATTGGTCATAATCACTAATATCTGGTGATTATGACCAATAGCACACTGGATAAAATAATGGTTTTTATATAACCATATGATTTTTAATAAATAAATGCTTGGCATATCATTTGCTGTTTAGAATAAAAGTTAAGTCAGAGCAACTTGCGCAGTTGGTTAATTTTTTGTTAATTTTATTAACTTTGAATTGGCAATAACTATCTAGTTCGCTGCTTAAAAGACTAGGCAAGCGCCGCTTTGATGTTTATTCAAATTCAATTCTCTCACCACCATGCTTACCGGGAGCAATGGACTGAATAAAAGTGTGGTGTTGAAAACAACAATAAAAAAGGATTTTCGATGTTAGCAAAACCCATATTACGTTGGCTTTTACCCTTCGTCGTCGTTGGAGGCTCTTATGCAGGATATGCTGCAATTGCCGCAACTGCGCCGGAAAAAGAGTCAACCAAAGATGCAATTACAGAACCTACTGTTCAGGCTTCTTCTCTTTTTCCTACTGATCACAAAGTGGTGATTACCAGTCACGGTGAATTAGTCCCTTTTGAAAAAACACACCTTTCCGCGCAAGTCAGTGGTGAAGTGATAAGTTGGCACCCGAATTTTGTAACGGGTGGCATCGTGAAACGAGGAGAGGTTCTTTTCACAATTGAAAGCGACAACTATGAAGCGTCGGTTTTACAAGCTGAAGCCGATTTAGCTAGTGCACGCGCAAACTTGATTGAGGAACAAGCGAAAGCCGAAGTGGCAAAACGTCAGGCAAAGAGACTGAGCGATAAGCAAGTGACGGATCTGTATTTACGCAAACCTCACGTTTTGAGCGCACAAGCCCAAGTGAAGTCGGCTCAAGCGGCACTCAAACGAGCAAAAAGAGAGTTAGAAAATTGCAAAGTCGTTGCACCTTACGATGCGCTGGTTGTTGAGCGTGATATTGGTGTTGGTCAATTTGTTACATCTGGTTCTCGAGTTGCCACGTTAAACAACATCGAAGTGGCAGAGGTGCACGTACCCATTGCAGGTTTTGATAGTGCATTTTTACCCGAATCCATTGGTGAACTCACTGCGACAGTGACGCAGCAAGGTGTGTTTTCTACCACTAGAGAAGGTCGAGTAGTTCGTGATTTAGGCATGATTGATAGTGCTACCCGAATGATTAACATGGTCATTCAAATCGCGGACCCATACGGTGTCGATAACCAGCAGCCTCCAATTAAATTCGGCTCCTACGTTGAAGTGAGCTTCACTGGTAAGGAACTTAAGCATATCTATCGCTTACCACAGGAATTAGTTAAAAACCGTACCGTGTGGGTGGTGAATGGCGATAATCAACTTCAACCCAGAACTGTCACGGTTTTGAGAGCAGAAGGTGAGTTTTTGCTGGTGGGCGAAGGTTTAGAGCAAAGTGATAAGTTGGTACTGACCTTACCAGAGTACCCTCAAAAAGGCATGGCGGTACAAATCGCAAAAAAGAGTGACGACTCCGAAACCGTCGTACAGTAAGTAGGAGTTTGTCATGGAAGATACTAAACAAAAGGGCTTGATTGCCTATTTTGCGAATAACCCCGTCGCTGCCAACCTTTTGATGGTGTTCATCATTATCATGGGTGTGGTGAGTTTTCTCTTTATTCAAAGGCAGATGTTTCCGAATATTGAGGTGAACTACATTGATGTTCGTGCGACTTATCCTGGCGCTTCTCCTCAAGAGATAGAAGAGAGTATTCTCGTTAAGGTCGAGGAATCGATTAAAGACGTCACCGGGATTAAAAAAGCAGTCTCAACGGCCTCTAGAGGTAGCGCGTATGTTTCCATCGAGGTAGACGTTAATGCCGATATCAAGCGTGTCTTAGATGATGTAAACCAACGTATTGATACCTTGTCTAACTTACCAGCGGGTATGGAACCAATCAATGTCTACCAAGTTGAATGGCGCCAAGATGTAATCGAAATGGGGTTAGTTGGGGACCGACCGCTCGAGGAGCTTAAACCGCTTGCTAAGCAAATCGAAGATGAATTACTTCAGTTAGAAAACGTCATGCTGGTGTATCTGAGTGCGCCAGAAGAAGAAATAGCGATTGAAGTTGACCCACTTGTTCTTCGTAAATACGACCTGACGTTGAGCGATATCAGCAGCGCGATCAGCCGTTACTCAGCCAACTTTTCTGCGGGCGAAGTAAAAACAAACTCAGGGATGATTGCAGTAAGGATTGAAAACCAATACTACCGTGGTGATGAGTTTAGAAATATTCCTGTAAAGCTTGGCGCAAATGGTGCAAAGGTTCTGTTGCAAGATATTGCCACAATAAAAGATGGCTTTACGGAAGAAGAGCGCTACTTTGAATACTCAGGTCAGAATGCGATCTACATGTCTGTTGAAGCAACTCGTGACCAGAACATTATCCCTGTTGCACAGTCCGTTCGTAATTATATTGAAGCAAAAAACAAGACATTACCGCAGGATGTTAAGCTCAAAGTCTTAGTTGATACGACTTATTATTTAAATGGGCGTCTCGACATGATGTTGAAAAATTTGCTGCAAGGCGCTGCATTAGTCGCGATTATGCTGACCATTTTCCTACGTTTCCGCTTGGCTATGTGGGTAATGATTGGGCTACCTGTCTGTTTTCTCGGTGCCGTAATGATGATGCCTGCATTAGGAATCACGGTAAACATCGTGTCTCTTTTTGCCTTCATTATGGTGCTCGGTATTGTAGTTGATGACGCCATCGTGATGGGAGAGAGCGCTTACAGCGAAATTGAAGAAAAAGGCGGTGGCGTCGAAAACGTGGTTCGTGGTGTAAAACGTGTTGCCACACCAGCCACTTTCGGTGTGTTAACCACAATTGCGGTGTTTGCCCCTTTCTTGTTGTCTAGCGGTATTGATAGTGCCTTCTTTTATGGTATCGCGGGGGTCGTGATTCTTTGTTTGATCTTCAGTTTGATTGAATCGAAGCTGATCCTTCCTGCACACCTTGCGCATACTCATTTTAAGCCAGTTAAACCAGGTGGTTGGCGTGACCGATTTAACCAACGTTTTTTTGGTTTTGTAAATGGTCCATATCGGAACTTTGTAACAACATGCACCCATTGGCGCTGGACAGTATTTGCGGTGTTCTGTGGTTTACTGCTGATCAGCGCGGCTTTGATCAACGCGAATTATGTTCGGGTGATCCCTAACCCTAAAGTGCCGACTGACTATCCTGCGATCACTATTGAAATGAATGATACCGTTTCAAGTGAGCAGACAATCAGTGCACTCAAGACTATTGAACGTGTCATGCAAAAGATCGAATCTGAGACCATTGCAGAACATGGTCAAGGAATGATTCGTGATGTGCTGTCGTACAACAGAAGCCGCACCGAAGGTCGTGTATTAGTACCTCTGGTTGATGAAGAGTTACGCCCGTTCAATACATTTGAACTGGCTCGACGTTGGCGTGAAGCTATGCCTGTTATTCCAGGTATGAAGAGCATCAAAATCCGCGAGCAGAGTGCGGGTGGTGGTGACAGAGATGAGTTTGGCTACTTGTTGTTTGGTTCTAACATCAATGAGCTCAACGAGGCTGGGCGTTACTTGATAGAGCGTTTACAGCAGGAAGAAGGGTTATATGATATTTCATCTTCTATTGATTCTGGAAGCAAAGAAGTACTCCTGTCTCTTGCGCCTGTAGCGTACGATCTCGGTCTGGATCTCACCATGATCGCAGAGCAAGTTGGTGGCAGCTTTTATGGTGGCGAAGCACAGCGCATTATTCGTGATGGTGAAGAAATTAAAGTTATGGTGCGTTACCCGCAATTGACGCGTGAAGCATTCTCATCATTGCGTTACGCTGTGATTACCACACCAGCAGGTAAGAAGGTCATGTTGGGTGATGTGGTGAAGATCAATGAGCAGCCGGGCGTGAGTAGCATTCGACGTGAAGGCGGGTATCAAACCGTTTATGTCTATGGTTCCATAGACGAAGAATTGGTTGAACCTCAAGAAATCGTTAAGGTCATTGACGACAATATCTTACCGGACATGAAGCAAGCCTTCCCAACTGTGAAAACAGAATTGGGCGGTGATATTGAAGAGCAGGCTGCGCAGCGTAATGAACAGATTTTGTTCTTTATTGCTGGCATGATCATCGTCTACATCTTGTTAGCTGTACCGTTAAAAAGTTATACCCAACCTTTGATTGTAATGTCCGTTATTCCGTTTAGTCTGACGGGGGCGATTTGGGGCCATTTCTGGCTAGGTTTAGACATCAGTATGATGTCGACATTTGGTTTGATCGCCGCTGCTGGCGTGGTTATTAACGACTCTCTGGTTATGACAGATTACGTAAACCAAGTGAGAGAAAAGGGTATGAACATCAAACAAGCGGTTGTTGAGGCGGGTTGTGCTCGTTTTCGAGCTATCACGCTCACCTCAATAACGACGTTTGCGGGTGTATTGCCGATAATGTTTGAAACGAGTTTGCAGGCGCGTTTTGTCATACCGATGGCTGTCGCTTTGGGCTTTGCGGTGTTGTACGCAACGGTTCTGACTTTAGTGTTGGTGCCTTGTTTGTATTTAATGCTTGAAGATATTAAAAATATTTTCAGATCGATTAAGAGGTTTATCCATCGTTTGATTAATCGTTTCAGAAAGTCGCCAGTGACGTCGAGCGTTGAAGCAAGCGTATCGAGTTAACAAGCTTGGTATTAACGATTAGGAGCAGTCTTCGGGCTGCTTTTTTGTTTCCGCATTTTGATTCAAAGTGATTTTTTAGTGGGCAGTTACGTAATTATCTGATGAGAAAACTGCCTGACAAAGCATTTCTAATATATATGTTTCTAATGTTTTAAATTCGCATGGTTAATTTGACACTTGGTTAGCGAAATTTACCAGACGAAGATAACGTTGAATATGAGGTTTTATTTAAGTTATTGAAAAGTAACAAAATAAAAGTTGGCATCGTATGTGCAATATATGAATTGTAATTAAAATTAACTGCTAATCCTCAAGGAGCTTATTATGAAAAGCGTATTTCTATCTACTCTAAGTCTTATTGCTGTAATGTCATCACCAATCGCTGCTGCTAACACTTTAGACAAAGAGGAGTGGAGCTCAGATTTACGTCAGGACTTTTCTGAAATGAAACATGAAGCTATAGCAGATATTCAGCAAATGAACATGGATGCCATTCACGCACGTGATGAGCGTATCGTGAAAAACATTAAAGATGAGCAAGAACAGTTAGTAAAGGTAACGTGCCACAAAGAGAAAGCAAGCAAGTCATAAACGCCGATAAAAGAGACTAACAGACGAAAATGAATCCAATACGAGTTCGGTGTTAGCTAGCAGTAAGCACTGACCTTGTTGCTCTACTTGCCAGCCTTTTAAGGCTGGCTTTTTTGTTTCTCATTTCATGGGTAGGGATCAGATCCTCAAGCTCATTATCAATAGTTGGCGTGTTTGATGAGCTATTGCTGGATGGAGCGGATGTAACTTTTAAAAGTGTAGATTTCAGTAAAGTAGAGGTGATGTTAGATATTTAAAATTTTGAAAAGATCCGATCTCCTTTTTGACCTTCATAATACCTTAGTATGTGGCTTACCTTTACTTGAATTAGAACTCATATTTCAGGCGTTCGTTTAAAGGTATTGATGCATATTTGAAGAGTAAGAGATAGACATATGAGTTTTATTAAAATGTGTAAAGATGGTTTTAGAGGAAAGCCGGATTTCTCTGACTTATTACATAATGCGTTCCAGATAGATGACTTAGTGCTGTCATTTGAGTGTCCGAACAACATATATGAAGGACATGTATACCAGGATCTTGTTAATTTAGAACAGTTCGATGTTGAATCAAAAATAGAGAGGCATGAAAGGTTTGTAAAGTTAGCTACGGTATATTTTTTGTTTCAGAAGAAAATATTAAACCCTTTGCTTCCTATTAGCAAACAAGGTGGATTATATATTAGGCTACGGGTTAAATCTACTGGAGAAGATATTGATAATATTAGTCAATTGTCCTCATTTTTAGAGAGAGAATATTATGATTTTTATCATGCCCCGGAGCAAAGTGAAGGCTCTATGAGGGGGTATCATACAGACTTGATGAAAGAATTGACTAAGCGTGCGAATAAACAATGGGGAGAAATTCCAGAAAGTGAAGACCGAAAAAGAGAAAAAGAAGAATATTTAATTAGAGGTTTCTTAAGTGGTTATCCACCAATAAAGTGTGAGATAGTTGAAGTTGGAAAAAACAAATACTCAAAATACTCAGAAGGTAATCTTAAGTATAAGAGTGAATTACGAAGAGTATACAATTTACCCATAAAAAATGAATTCTACCTGAGCATCGAGTTTTGGTATAAGTACGAATCGATGTTTGCTAAGCAGAAGTTTTTAGATTGGGTGAGAAGTGCGGATGAAACCTTTGAAAAAAAAGTATTGGAATTACTGGATTTGTCTCCGCTCATCGACTCGTATACAGCCAAAGCAGTAAAGGGATTGAACGAAAAAACTAAGGCTGAGTAACACAGCGTCAGTGTCAAGAAAAGCTAGCAAAGTATGTAGCCATGAGAGAAAAATGAATCAAATTGGATGTCTATTTACCTTTGTACGCCATGGCGCATATAAAGCCAATGGATTTAGTATAGAGCTTATCACAAATATCAATACATATTTAAATAACAAGAGATATAAATATGAATTTTATCAAAATCTTTAAAGATGGGTTTAGAGGGAAACCAGATTTTGCACACTTGTTACATAATGTATTCCAGATAGATGACTTAGTACTATCATTTGAATGTCCGAACAATATATATGAAGGTCATGTATACCAAGATTTTATTGAATTACAACGATTCAATATTGATTCAAAAGTAGAGCGGCATGAAAAGTTTATAAACTTGGCCACGATTTATTTCTCTTTTCAAAATAAAATAATCAATCCACTATTACCAATCAATAAACAAGGTAGCTTATATATTCGGTTAAGGATTAAATCTTCAGATAAATATATTACTAGTGTTAATCAACTATCTTCATTTATAGAGAAAGAGTACGTG
This sequence comes from Vibrio sp. 1557, assembly GCF_033340175.1. Taxonomy (NCBI): domain Bacteria; kingdom Pseudomonadati; phylum Pseudomonadota; class Gammaproteobacteria; order Vibrionales; family Vibrionaceae; genus Vibrio; species Vibrio sp. 1557. The sequence goes on from NZ_JAWOVZ010000001.1 coordinate 193,533, forward strand.
GATTTTTATCATGCTGTAGAGTCACCTGACGGTTCTCAAAAAGGTGATCATACAGAGTTGATGAATGATGCCATTGCGTATGCAAATCATCGTTGGGGAATGGACCCGATAAACGAAGAAAAAAAGAGAGCGAAAGAAGAGTTCCTTGTAGGAGAGTTTCTTCGTGGTTACCCTCCAATCAAATGCCAAGATATCAAGATTGGTGAAAATACATTTTCAAAATATGTAGAAGGAAATTTGGAGTATAAAAAAGACTATCGAAGAGTGTACAATTTGCCTATCAAAAATGAGTTTTACTTTAGTATTGAATTTTTATATGAAATCGAGCCTATGTTTGCTCAAAAAAAGCTTTTAGATTGGGTAAGACACGCGGATGAAATCTTTGAAAAAAATGTTTTAGAGTTGCTAGCACTGTCTCCGCTTATTGATTCGCATACTACCTCCAAATCCGAAAGGTTGGCAAAAAAAAGTTGATCCAGAGCGTTCATACTTAACTTAAAGAAAAAAGCCCGCGAAGAATGCTTTCACGGGCGAAAAAAGGGCACCAAATTGGGTGTCTATTCATTTTGGAGGTGGTCGAACGTCCATATAAAACTGACAATAGGCTTGATGAGAGGCTTACCACCAGCGCGACCAACGAGGCTAAAGTTAACATTGTTGTAATGATTGTTAAAATGTTAATTCTTCAATCAATGTTTTCATTATTGTGAGTTTGGATGTGTAAACATGTTGTCCTATTGTTCTTTGTAATACTTAGTTGGTCAATTTGAATGAATATTGAGACATTACTATGCCTTTTTATCTATATAGATCTTATTATGTCACGCCCCTACATGTTGATTGCCTTTAGTAATGTAGCGTGAGTTGTGTTTTTGTTGCGAGTTTGTAAATTTCATTGATGTTCTTTAGTTTGAATTTTACACGATATTTGTGGTATTGAGAAAGTCGCTCATATGGAGATGTAGGTTATAAGGCTGTTTTTTCGTTTTTTGTGTAACTGTGGCAATGGTAAGTTACATGACTTTTAGTGCTTCCCTCTAAAATAATAAAATTGCTCTTTAGATTAGAGAATATATTGAGTATTGTTTGTCTTATTTTAATTTTGGAGTTTAATATGACTTGGGAAATACTTAACCAGAAGCCAACAAACAGTAATGCTAGAGATGTTGTTGTATTGAATAGATTTAGTAACTTTTTACGTCAGTTAGATATTGATCCTAAAATATTAGATAAGAGAGAAGTTAAAATCACAAGACAAGCGATTTTAGTTATCCAGGCGATGACAGATTTTGATCGAAAGAATGTGATAAAAGATATTTATAAAATTATAGATAACCCTAAAAGAGCAAGTCTAACTAAGCATAGTAGAAACCCTTTTTGGCGCTTGGCAAGGAATGTTGATCCTTTTAGATCTTATCATTTTTTAATTCTTTATCGTATTTCTGATGGTGATTCTGTAGTTATCGAAGAGATTATGTTAGATAGCAATCTGCATGGTTCAAAGTTAGAGTCTAAAAAGCAAAGAACTATGTTATATGATATAAAGAAAGAAACAAATGCTCGTTACTCAGAAGATAAAAGTACTAACGAAGATATTCAGTCTGCATTGAATAGTTGGGATGGGAAAGGCGCCAATATCATTCCGAAAATTAATTGTGATCACGTTACTATAAATGGTATGAATAACGATTATAATACAGCTTCAAAGTTAATGGGTGTTCATACGGATATCGCATACAGAAAAGATAATATACTTAGGTATAATTTGTTTCATAATCCTACAGATGGAGGGATTTTTGACTTGGCTGAGTGTGTTTTTGATCAAACCCGTATATTCAAAAGTAGAAATGCGAAGCAACTTGCTTCTTTAATCATTAAAACACAAAGTGAACGTCGTCGAGTGAAATGGACTGTTCATAGTCAAGGAGCTATCATATTTCGTTCTGCGATTGAGGAAGTAAAAAGACTAAGGCCTGAGCTAAGATTAGACGGACATGAATTGGCAGTGCATAGCCCCGGTGGTAATTATGGTATTTTATCCATTAAAGCAAAGCGCTTAGGCATGAAAGTTCAGCCACTGAGAGCTAACCCAGCAGACTTTGTACCTAATGTCATTGGGTTAAATGGTGTAACAAGTATCACCAAGATGAATTTGAGCTTGAGTCCTGTTTTCATTTGGGCTTGTTTTCTATCCAAAACCATAGGCGGTAGTCCTCATTCATTACCATATCTTGGGTTAAATACTTACGAAAAACAGTTGAGAGAGTCAGGTGCTCGGCAAAAGGCTAGGGTGATAGGTAAATATGCAAAAATTGGTAAGCATTAATGGGTATCAGGTCTATTTTAAAATTAAAATTTCGGTCAGGAGCGAAATTGTCTAAACCTAACCAAAGACTTTATCGGTTTGGGAGTCTCGTTTGTGATTTGACTGTACCTGGGGGATTTTACGAATCAAATAGGGCGGAAGAAAGCCCAGAGATTACGCGTGATTTCTTAGAAAGTAATGTTAAGAATGATTATCATAATCAATTTTTTTTGGTAGAGCGCTTAGAGTGGCCTTACCATACGATAATTCCATACCCAGGAACATACGACTATTATGGGCATTTGATAATGAAACTTAGCTTGGTTCCATATGCAAAGAGCTCAAATGTTAAAAAATCTCTATATGATATAAGAGATGATATCTTATTTCGATATGATGATTTTTATAATGCCGAAGAACATGATCCTAATACGGGGAGAGGGTACAATAAACATAAAATAAAATCTATATATAGGCATTACAACGAAGAGGTGGTTTTGGGGAATGAAGAGCTAAGAAATGAACTTATAAATAATAAAGTTTTAGATACATTGATAGTTCCTCCAACTATAACGCTACATCATGACTATATTAAATATGAATCTGAAAAGAGCTTTTCTAATTTTAAGAGTAATTATTGCTTTTTATTTAATGAATATTGTTACTTGAGCATAGAGTTTTATCACAATGGATGGACTGATCGTTATATGAAAGTTTGTCTTGAAAATTCTCAGGAAGCTGAAAATATGATTGTATCCTCGATAAAAATATCAGAGTTATTGGATTGACATATTTTTGATAATTAGGTTTATAATATAAAACCCAAGAGCAGAAATTTGCTACTATTTGTAAAAGTTGAAGGCTAATTCCAACCGAATAGCATCCGGCATCAAACCAATTTGATTTTCAATATCCAGTACTAACTTACGTTGAGAGAGCGCGCTTTGCTCTTGCTGATCTACATCCGATTGTGAGGTTAAGCCTTTCTTACGCAGGTTTTGTTTACGGTCTAACTCTTTGTTGGCGATAACCAGACGGTTGGCTTCTATCTTGAGTGTGCTTTTGAGATTCGCTTCTTCTTGGTTCAGCTTAGCCAGAGAGGTTTGAGCAGATTTGAGATCGGCTTGAGCTTGAACCAGTTTCAACTCGTAATCGAGTGGGTCGATTCGCAAGATTTCTGTCCCTGCTTGCAACACTTGTCCTTTTTCCAGCTGCGGATGGCGGTAGACCACTTTCCCCGTCACTTCGGCTATCGCTTTCCATTCCACTTTTGGGGCGATCTTGCCAAACCCTATGGCTACTGGAGCAATGGCTTTGAGCTCAAGTGGAATCGTCTCGACCAACCGTGCACGATCTCCTGCGGGTTTTACGGGCAAATCTGGTTTGAGGCTAATCGCCAAAAACAGAATGACGACCCCCACCGCAAGAGCAGGAAAGAACAGCAGCTTTTTATTTATCTTCATATTGTTCGCCCGAGTCTAAAAATCCATGTTTCATCAGTTGTATGTTGTGTTCGAATAATCGGTTCAAGAAGGCTTCAGAAAGTTCAATGCCATGAATGGCGAGCAGTGCTGGTGGTGCCATAAAAGGAAATACCATCAAGCTGATGTAAGAGACGCGACAAAGTTGAGGGTCGGCGTCTTTTCGTAAAACGCCACTGTCGATCAACTTATCAAAGATCACGCCTTGCATTGGCTTACTGATATCTGCGAAGACTTTTTCGAGCAGTTTGCGTTGGGTTTCCGATGGGGGCATATTCATAACTTGGGCAACTAAGCGTGGGAACTGTGGTACCTTGATCATTTCGCGGTAGTAGGTGCGCATTAGATCGAGAAAGTTTTGCTCGTTACTGTTGGATACCAACGTCTGCATCTGCTTTTGCATCGGTGACAGTGTTTCGCGCAACATGGTCTCGAACAAGCCTTCTTTGTTGCCAAAGTAGTAACGAATCATCGCCACGTTCACGCCTGCTTTCTGCGCGACTAGGCGAGTAGAGACCTTGTCATAAGCCATAATGGTGAAGAGTTCGCGCGCGTGGAAAATCAGTTTTTCCCGTGCGTCGATATTATCTGTGGGTCTTCCCGCCCTTCGATGCGCTTCCGTCACAATCTTCTCTCAAAATATTAAACATTTGATTAATTATAAGACGCTGATTTCTCATGCGACATGTGAAAAATTAATCAGTATTTAATCAAGTGATTAATTTGTGATGAAGAGAAGTAAAAAAGAGCAGAAAGAACTGCTCTTTGAACAAATAGAAAAGTATTTACTTAGGAAAAACGGTCTTTTGAGGCTAGATCACCCCCAACTTAACACACTCCAATTCGGTCTGTTGGCGTGTTCTTTTAGTTGTGGGCATGGATTTACCAGATAAGCGTAGTTCGCGTATTCACAAAGCGGTAAATCGTTGATTGAATCGGTATAGAAATGGATTTCGGAATAAGGCTCAGGCTGATTTTCTAGCCACTGTTTTAATCGCGTGACTTTGCCTTCACGATAACTCGGGATACCGTCGATTTCAGCAGTATAACGGTTGTTTTCCTCGATTAAATCAATTCCGAGTGCGGTTGGAATATTAAGACGGCGACCAACGGCTTCCACCAAAAAAGTGACGCTGGCAGAGATGATAACCATATCTATATCATCACGAGACAGTTGCTCAATCAGGGTTTTGGCTTGAGGGAACTGTTTAGGCAAAATATGGCTTTCAACACATTCTTCAACCAAGGCGTTTACTTCTTCAATCGGCATGTTTTCTAGTGGCTTCATGGAGAACGCTAGGTAATCTTCCATGTCCATTTTGCCTTCAGAGTACAAGGCCATTAGACGCTGATCTTCCATAATAAATAAAGGATCAGTCGCGATGCCTCTCTCAACCATAAACTCGTTCCAAATCATTGCGCAGTCAGCGTTTATTAGGGTTTCATCCATATCAAAAACATACAAAGGTTTGGACATGTTTAGGCTCTCACTGGTTGAATTTCGTTTAGGTTAAAGAGTAGCTCTAGTTGGCTGCCATTCGCTAGTAAGCGTTCTGAAGAGCGGTTAAGCAAGTCAACAGTGAGCTCACACTCTTCAACGTTCACTTGATAGCGAATAACATTACCTAGAAGCTGGTGGTTGGTGATCGTACCTACTTGTGGCGCTGAGATGTGGCTATCATATTGACGACCTTGCTCTTTTACATATATAGACTCTGGGCGAATCGCTACTTTCCATTCGGTATCAATGTTGAAGAGTTGCTTGGCTTTATTGGCCTCTACAAGGTTGTAGTGCCCCATGAAACCGGCCACAAACTCGTTAGCAGGATGAGTATAAATTTCTTCAGGTGTTCCTGCTTGAACAATTTCCCCTTTACTCATTAGGAAGATACGATCAGACATAATCATCGCCTCTTCTTGGTCATGAGTTACGAAGATAGTGGTGAGATTCATCTCTTTCTGAATGTCTCGGATTTGCTGACGAAGGTGTTTGCGGATTTTGGCATCAAGCGCAGAAAGTGGTTCATCAAGCAATAATATGCGAGGTTTCACCACCAACGCTCGAGCGAGTGCGACACGCTGGCGCTGACCGCCAGAAAGTTGATGCGGATAGTGTTTTTCTTTACCTGCCAGATCCACCAGTTTGATGACTTTAGCCACTTCACGTCGAATATCATCATTCGCAAGCTTTTTCATTTTTAAGCCAAATGCAATGTTGCCTTCGACGGTCATATTGGGAAACAGCGCATACGATTGAAAGACCATCCCAATACCACGCTCTTGCGGGACTTGATGCGTGATATCTTCTCCGTTTACCCAAATCTCGCCTCCATCGACAGGGTTAAGCCCAGCAAGGCTGCGAAGTAGTGTCGATTTACCACAACCGCTAGGGCCCAAAAGCGTAATGAATTCACCTTGCTCGATGTTAAAGTGAATGTCCTCAAATACGGTGTTATCACCAAAACGTTTAGTCAGATTTTTCGCTGTTACGTAGCTCATTGTTTGACTCCTCGGCTGAAACGACTTGCCAACCAAGTCAGTAAAAAAATAAATAGGAAGTAGGTCATCACTAAGGCAGACGTAAAGTGGCCGCTCGTCTGACGCATGTTATACAAGTAGATTTGCAGGGTTTCATAACGTGTGCCGACTAAAATATTGGCGAACACAAACTCTCCCAATAGAAATGAAAATGAAAGGAAAAGCGATGCCATCAGTCCTTTTTTGAGGTTAGGTAAAATGACCATCAAAAACGCTTTGGTTGTGCTTGCTCCTAGCAAGTGTGCAGCGTCCATTAAATCGTTAAGGTTAATTGCTTCGAAGCTATTAGAAATCGCACGATACATGAACGGTAACGCTATGGTGAAGTAAGTACCTACTAGAATCCAAGGAGTACCGATAAGGGAGATTTCACTGTCAGCATAAAGTTGAAGCAAGCCGACGGAGGACACCACTGGTGGTACAGCGAATGGTAGCAAAATCAATACGTTCATGAGCTTATCGAGCCTTGGAAAGTAGTAAAACACCACGAATATCGCTGGCAGAACTAAAATCACACTGAGGGTTAGCGAAGCAATACAAATAAACAGCGAACGCCCAAATGCTTGCAAAAAGCGTGGGTCGGTCAGCAATTTAACGTACCAATCAAAAGTGAAACCATCTGGAAGCACCGTGGCGCCCCAGCGTGATGAAAGCGAATAGACAAAGGTCGCTAAAATCGGGATGAGCATGATCCCAGCAATGGAATAAACCACCGTTTTATGGAATCGAGTATTAACGTTGTTCATGACTACTTCCTACCTGCATAGCTTTTCGAAATGAGCCATTGGTTAATCACAGTGATAAAGGCAAGTAACGCCATTAGAATCACCGAAATTGCAGCGGCGAGATTAGGTTCAAGGAACAGGTCTCCCGATACCAGACTCGCAATTCGAATGGTGATGACGTTATAGTTACCGGAGGTCAACGCATAAACACTCGCATATGCGCCGATTGCGTTGGCTATTAAGATAATAAAGGTACCGAATAAGGCTGGTGAGAGCACTGGCAGCGCGATTTTCGCCCAATACTGTGATGTTTTGGCTCCCAGTAGCGCAGCAGCAGCTTGCCAATCATCACTCAACGCGTCGAACGCAGGGTAGAGCAACAACACCGCCAGCGGGATTTGGAAGTAGATGTAAATGGCCAGCAGGCCCCATTTACCATAAAGGTCGAAATCACCGAGTAAGCCATACTGCTTGAGCAAAAGGGTAATCGCCCCATTGGTGCCCAAAATAATAATAAAAGCGAATGACAGAGGTACGCCTGCAAAGTTGCTGCTCATGTTCGTAAACGCAATCACACCGTCGCGGACTTTAGAATCGACTCTGCGCAGAGAAGAGACCAACAGAGTCGCAATGGCTAAGCCAAAAATGCTCGACCATACAGCTAACCACAAACTGTTGCCAAACGCCTGCATCATAAAGGCGGAGTCGAGCACTTCAATGTAGTTATCGAAGGCAAACTCGCCATCGTAGATAAAGCTGTTTAACAGTACCCAAATCATCGGTGCGAGTTGAAATAGATAGAAAAACAGTGCGAAAGGCGCCAACCAAATGGCTGGCTTAAAGCGCTTTAACCAAGTACTTGCCAAATTTGAACGTGATTCGCTAGAGCTTGGAGAGAGGACTGAACTGCTCATAGTGCTAACAATTCCTGAGTGTATGGCTTCGTGTGGTCAAGGTTTAGCAATTGACAAACGGTGCCACAAATATCAGTTTGCTTAATATGGCAATCTTGATGGGTAAACTTATCACCAATGACAAACAGGGGAACTTCTCGCTCTTCAGGCAAAATCCCACCGTGAGAAAGATCGTTGTTCATGCCATGATCGCTGGTCACAATGATTTGATACCCATCAGCAAGCCATTGTTCGATGTAGTTGGAAAGAATAATGTCTGCACCTCGCGCACAATTGCGGTATTGGCGAGAGTCTAGGCCAAACTTATGTCCTGTATCGTCGATATTCATCGGATGGATCAATAAGAAATCAGGTTGATAGTTGCGACGTAAATACTCTGCGTCCAGGAACAAGGCTTCATCAGGATAATGATCCCAATGGTAAAAGCAGCCATGCTGGATATTCAGGGTTTCATCATGCGTGAAACGATCGCGAACAGGTTCAAATGGTGTGCGATTATAAAGCTCACTTACCCAATGGTAGGCAGCCGCAGCGGTCACTTTTCCTTGGGCTTTTGCCAAACTGAAAATGGAATCGTGTTTGGATAGACGAACGATATTGTTGTTTACGATGCCGCTTTCTACAGGGCGAACGCCCGTTAAAATGCACTCATAAAGTGGGCGAGACATAGAGGGCAGCTCACACTGCACAGGATAAAGCGTTGCGCGAGTTTCTTGTTGGGAACGACTTTGTTCTAGAAGACCATTGAGGTAGCCCATGCAATCACGGGCTACCTGATAGTTCAGTCCATCTAGAACAACAAGGATGACCTTATTGCTCATAACGACTTACTCTTATTGCTGGTGGATTAAGACACTTTCTTGCCATTGACGTGGCAGCTTACGTGCGGACTTTTCCCAAGCTGAGAAGTCAGTCACTGGGTGAACATTGCTGTATTGGTCATTAGCAATTAGCTTGTCTTGCACTGCTTGAGGCAGTGTGATGTTGGTGCGGATTGGACGCGCATAACCTTCTGCTAAGTTGATTTGCCCTTGATCGCTGAAGATGTATTCACGAGCAAGCTTTGCTGCATTAGGGTTCTTCGCGTATTTATTGATTATGGTTGTATAACCAGAAATCACAGAGCCATCTTGAGGAATGCTCACTGTAAAGCGGTCGCGGTCAATTTTGTCGCGGTAGTTCAATGCATTGAAGTCCCACATGATCGCCACTTCCACTTCGCCTTTTTCTAGGTTGGCGATGTTCGGATCGGTAAATGAAAGACGACCTTGCTTCGCGAGTTCAGAAAAGAATTTGAGCGCAGGCTTGAGGTTGGATTCGTCCCCACCGTTGGCGAACGCTGCGGCGAGAACCGCGTTGTTTGCCTGTGCTGCTACGCCTACGTCACCTACGGTCACTTTGTAGTCGCCTTTTAATAGGTCATCCCACGTTTTTGGCGCGTCTTTTACGAGGTTATTGTTGGAGATAAAAGAAATAGTGCCAGTGTAAGCAAGTGCCCAATGACCATCTTCGTCTTTTGCCCAATCTGGGATGTCATTCCAAGTTGTTGGTTTATATGGCTGAGTGACGCCTTTTTTAACCGCTACACGTGCGAAGGCAAAGCCTACGTCACCAATGTCTGCGGTCGCGTTTTTCTTCTCAGCTTCGAATTTTGCGATTTCTTGAGCCGAGCTCATATCCGTGTCTTGGTGCTTAAGGTTGTAATTTGACTTTAAATCAGCCCAAGTGTCTTTCCAGTTTGCCCAACTGTCAGGCATACCCACACTGTAAACCGCCCCTTCTTTTTGTGCTGCAGCTACCAAAGATTCAATATCGGCTTCTTTCGCTACTGTTGGCGTAGCGAGCGTTACCGCAATGATTGCCGCTGGTGCGGTAATTGAACGACTTAGCAAAGTTTTCATTGTCTCCATCCTTCTGGACTAGGTCAGTAAGTTCGCTTTGTATGCTATGGATGGAATGTGACGATTTAGCGCAAGTAATTTGACAGTTTTGCTGATTTTATATGGCACTTATATTTCATACGTTCAGTATGTGTTCTGTTGATTAATGTCATATTTTTGTTACGTAAACGCCTTATGTTATTCGTCAAATTATCGTTGGACTAGATCAGAATGAGAGCGACAGGCACCGGACAATTTGGTACCCAATTAGGAAAAATTAGAAGCAGCTTAAAACAGCAGATTCTTTCCGGCATCATGTCGGAAGGACAAAAACTGCCGTCAGAGAGAGAGCTCAGTGAGCTGTTTTCTACGACTCGAATCACTATCAAAGATGCGTTGGTGTCTTTGGAAACGGAAGGTCTTATTTATCGAGAAGAGCGCCGGGGTTGGTATGTATCTCCTGAGCGTATCTGTTACAACCCGTTGTCTCGTTCTCACTTCCATCAGATGATTCGAGAGCAGCATCGTATTGCAGAAACTAAGCTACTCAACGTGCGAAGTGAAATGGCCGCAGGTGAGTATGCCAAATCGTTAGAGGTTGAGCGAATTACCCCAATTTATGTAATTGAACGGTTACGTTTTATTGATGGGCGAGCGGTATTGTTTGTTGAGAACGTGCTCAAAGCGGCACTGTTTGAGGGTATATTGTCTGAGAACCTCACCATGTCCCTGACAGGCATTTATCGTGAGAAGTATGGTTACGAGACAAAGCGCTCTCGTTTTGATGTGATTCCCACGTCAGCTCCTGCTCATGTCGCTAAGGCGTTGAACCTAGCTGAAGGACAACCCGTTCTGAAAATTCGGCGGGTAAACTACAAACAAGATGGGCATTTAATGGACTGCGAATTCGAGTATTGGCGTCCAGACGCAGTGATGATTCGCATTGATAGCGTAGGATAAAGCGCAGAATTAAAAAGAGCCCAATGAAGGGCTCTTTTTCGCATATTGGTTAGAGAGGCGGTTTAAACGAGGCCTTGCTCTTTCGCCATTCTGCTTGCAATGCCGGGTGCTTTCCAAATGCTTGGCAGCAAAATGAAAGACACAGGTACGGCAGTAATTACAATGAAAGACTGCAATGCAGAAATACCACCAGAGCCCATTGAGATGAGCGCAATAGCGACAATACCCATAATCAGACCCCAGAACGAGCGAATCACTGCGTTTGGTTCTGTTGAGCCCGTCATCACTACACTGATTGTGTAAGTCATCGAGTCACCCGTCGTCACGATAAATGTTGTCGTTAAGATCAGGAACAGAACCGAAATGATCATTGGGTAAGGTAATTCACCAGTAATCGCTAGCAGTGCTGCAGGCAAGTTAAAGCCTTCAAACGCAGATGAAATCAAACCAGGGTTATCAAGTTCAAACGCAAGGCCACTGCCACCAACGATACTAAACCAGAAGCAAGTAATCAGCGGTGCCGCGATGCTAATAGACATGATTAATTGGCGAATTGTACGACCACGAGAGATACGAGCAATAAAGATCGCCATCATTGGGCCATAACCGATAAACCAACCCCAGAAGAATACTGTCCACCAACTTAGCCAGCCTGTATCACCACGGTAAAGTGCCATAGGGAAGAAGTTATCCACCATACGACCAACGCCTTGCACGTAGCCATCAACGATAAAGCTTGTCGGCCCGAAGAACAGGATGTAACCAATTAATAGTACAGACAAAATGATGTTGTAACGACTGACGATTTGAATACCCTTGCTCAAACCGCTCAGTGCGGAAAGGGTATACATCAGGATCGCCGCCATGATAACCATGCTTTGCGTTACGAACGTATCTGGCAGGCCAAACAATGAGTTTAGCGCGTAGCTAATTTGTAAACCTAAGAAGCCGATAGGACCGATGGTTCCTGCTGCTACTGCAATGATGCTACATGCGTCAGCAACATCACCAATCCAGCCTTTAATGGCTTTATCACCAAAAACAGGGTAAAGCAGAGTACGCGGCTTAAGAGGCAGGCCTTTATCGTAATGCAAGTGCATTAAGACAATGGAAGATAGACCACCAAGGATCGCCCAAGCTAAGAAGCCCCAGTGCATAAAAGACTGAGATAGGGCATTGATTGCGGCAGTTTTCGGTGAGGCTTCCCCGTATAGAGGCGGAGCAGTCACAAAGTGCGCGATAGGCTCAGCTGCGGCCCAGAACACACCACCACCTGCAAGTAGAGTACAGAGTACGATTGACAACCACTTAAAGTTATCAATATCAGGTTTCGCTAGACCACCTAGGCGCACATAACCAGTGCGACCAAACGCAAGAGCCAAACCAATTAGGAAATTCAGAAGAAGCAGTACTTGCCAGTAAGCTCCGAAATATTTAGTAGCAAAGCCGAAGCCGGTGTTAACCATTGCGGTTAGAGAGTCGGTATTCGTTAGAGCAAGTAAAACGAATAGAGTGAGGAAGCTACCACTTAACCAAAAGACAGGATTGGTGAGTTCGAGGCGCTTGAGTAAAGATGGGGGATGAATAGCAGAATAGTCAGCATCCTGAATAGGCGCTGTGTGGGAGGCGGCATTCGTCATATTTGACATAATTACTTCGCTTTTTAGGGCTATGAAGCCGTGCATTTCCCCTCACATCGTTTCAACGAAAAGTGTGAGGATGTTCAAAAAGCTGATGATGTTAACATGTCGAAGTTGCAAATATAACCTTAGATTTCGATTAATTTTTAACAGGTTAGCCAAGTTGCTGATTTTTGGGTAGAGATCAAAAGAAAGAGTTTTTACGTGAAATACACCGCATTTCGTATGTAATTAACATTTCCCTTGTTTTTGCATGGGATTGTCAGGATTACATTGAGAAAACATGTTTTTCCCAAGCTAAGGTTTAACTCGATGGCTCACTTCGAACTTAACGGGCAGTGGATGCTTACCTCGCCACAGCGTCCCAATCTTGAAATTCCAATGTTTATTCCGGGCGATAATGTGTCGGCGCTTTTACAAACAGAGCAGATTCCAGATCCTTATTTTGCCGATAATGAAAACAAAGTTCGATGGATTGAAGAGTGTGAGTGGCATATCTCACGTGAGTTTGACGTCGACGCGTTTACGTTGTCTGCCAAGCAAATTTGGATGACGCTAACTCGTGTCGATACATTGGCAACCTTCTATGTTAATGGTGAGTTAGCACAAACTTGCAGCAACATGTTTACCCAGCAACGTGTGGATATTAAACCGCATTTAAAGCAAGGTACTAACACGATTCGGGTTGAGTTTGCTCGGGTGGATTTAGAAGGTATCGCAAGAGCAAAAAAACTGCCATTTCCTATTCCATCGGCAATGGGCAACAACCAAATTCCACACATGAACTTGATCCGCAAAACACAGTGCCATTCCGGATGGGACTGGGGCATTTGCTTGATGGTATCGGGTATTTACGACCCCATTCAAATCGACATTGTGAATGAGCTTTGGCTCAAAGGCTTCTCGACAGAGCAGCAATGGCAAGCCGATGGGAGTGTGTTTCTTGATGTAGTAGTTGAAGTGGAAACGGACAGTCAACGCCATGAAATGATGGTTGAATTTAATGGTGAGCGTCAATGTATTCAAACAAAAGGAAGTGGTCACTATCATTGCCAGTTCCACATTTTGGAGCCTCAACGCTGGTGGCCATCGGGTTATGGCGAAGCGTATCTCTATCCCATTACCATTTCTTGCAGAGAGCAAAAGTTAACGCACAACATTGGTTTGCGTCAGCTAACTCTAAATAATCAAGCTGATGAGCACGGCTCTGCAATGGAATTTATCGTCAATGGCGTACCGATTAATGCTAAAGGTGCCAACTGGATCCCTATTGACGCAATGCCGGGGCGAGAGTGCGAAACACGTTATCGCAACCTTTTGCAAAGTGCGGTTGACGCCAACATGAACATGATTCGCGTATGGGGCGGTGGTCAGTACGAGAGTGAAATCTTTTATAACCTTTGTGATGAACTTGGCTTGTTGGTGTGGCAAGACATGATGTTCGCCTGCTCGTTGTACCCATCAAACGACGAGTTTTTAAAAGAGGTAGAAGAAGAACTTAGATTCCAAATCCCGAGGCTTAAGAAGCACCCATCAATCGCACTTTGGTGTGGTGACAATGAAGTGATTGGAGCTATTGGTTGGTATGACGAATCTAAGCGCAGCAAAGTCAAATACACGGTTAACTACGATCGCCTCAACCGCATGATTGAGAAGGAGATTACCGAGCAAGATAGCACTCGCCGTTTCTGGCCAAGTTCCCCATGTAATGGTGAACTGGATTTCGGTGATGCGTGGCATGATGATAGTAAAGGCGATATGCACTTTTGGGACGTTTGGCATTCAGGAAAATCATTCAGTGCCTACCTTGACGTGAATCCTCGTTTTTGCTCTGAGTTTGGTTTTCAATCTTGGCCATCTTTTGCTGAAGTTAAGCGGTTTGTCCCTGAGCAAGACTGGAATATTACATCCCCAACTTTCGAACAACATCAGAAGAACCCGCGTGGTAATAGTATTATCACAGAGATGTTCACGCGCTATTTTCGTTTTCCCTCTGGATTTGAGAGCATGCTGTATTTAAGTCAAGTTCAGCAGGCAATCGCGATCAAAACTGCATGCGATCATTGGCGTGCCATTTCTCCAGTTTGTCGCGGCATGCTGTACTGGCAACTCAACGATAACTGGCCTGTCAGCTCTTGGTCTAGTTTGGAATACAGTGGTCGATGGAAGCAGTTGCACTACCATGCAAAACGCTTTTTTGCGCCGCAGTATTTGGTATTTTCCGAGCATACAGGCAAGTTGAGCCTACATTTGCTCAATGATGCGAAAGAGTCCGCAAGCGTCAACGCATTGCTCAAGTGGGTAGATTGGCAAGGGGAAGAAAAGCAATGTTGGAGCTTAGAACAAACAGTCATAGCAGACAGCAATACGATTTTGTGGCAGTTGGATGAATTGATCGAGAAGGATGAACTTACGTCAGGCTTCTTCTATGTTGAAGCGCAAATCGGTGAAGACAGAATAAGCAACACATGGTTTAGTACTCACGAGCTAAAAACCTTGCCGATAGCGAAAGCCAATATAGATGTCTCTATTGAAGGGAGGCGAATTACATTGATTGCGGATAAGCCTGCGTTTTTTGTTCATTTGGAGAGTGATGCTGATGGAAGGTTCAGTGACTCCAGTTTTACTCTGTTGGTCAACGTTCCAATGACGGTTGAGTATTTAGGTGATGATGTTTCAGGTATGCAGCAGTCGTTGAGGGTATACCACCTTAATGATTAAAGCGGGTATAGAACATCTACATGCTGACAACTAAAAAGGGAGCGTTTGCTCCCTTTTTAGTTACCAAGTATCCGTTATTAAGCTCAGGTTGAGACAGAAGACTATTTAAGTTTCTGATGGACCCGATAGCTAACGACAAAGCCAATGTAGAATAGTGCAGCAAGAGTAATCATTGCCGTCGCGTACGCCAGTAGGCTGTTTAACCCTAAACCAAAAGCCAGAGTGAAGGCGATACCATGAATGGCTTCCGCAGGGATTCGGTACCAAGCAGAGTGGACGGAAGATCCAAAGAGGATAAAGGTACTAAGTAAGACAATCGTGCCGCCTATAAAGCCGACCCATCTGCTGTTGTTCATGTTGCAGTCTCAGGGGTTACCGAGGTAACGTAACAAAATATTTCAGGATCGTATTATACAACCGATCATCGCGAAAAGCGCTAGAGAAATTTCGCGGATAAAACAGAGTGTTTTAATTCGAACAAAAGAATACGACCATAGCCAACTTAATACAGGAATAACAAAACATGTTGAGATTTATACAACGTCGCCGCATTAAGAAAGTGATTAAACTAATGAGTACCAGATTGGTGGTGGGATACGGCAGTCGTGAGTACTTTTCGGTTGGTCAGGTAAAGACGAGCACCAGCGAGTTAAGCGCGTGCCAACAAAAAATTGCGTTGGCGTTGTATGCGAATCCGCAAGATCTTGATTTGGAAAATCAACCAGAGTTGCAAGCCATCCGCTCTGATGTAGCGCATGACTTCTTCGCTGGTGTCGATTATACCGCTCAAGATGTGCTTAATTTACTCGGCTCTGGTGGCTGGAAAGGAGGTCGAATGGAAGATGGAATGTCTCATCATTTTGGTATGCACAGTCGCTATTAAAAACATGCGTTAATTTTATAAATTCGATAAATATTTTTGCTGTTAAAGATTAATTAAATTTTCTTTCAATTGGGTAACAATTACCTAATTATGCACCCGAATCCCAGCGCGTCGCTGGACTGGTTGGATTGCATACCATGAAATTAATCATCAAAGGATTGGGGCTGAGTGCTCTTGTGCTCAGCATGTTTGCTCATGCAGATAGCAAAACGTTGAACGTTTATGCATGGGGTGGCTATTTGCCGGAAGCATCGTTAAAAGCGTTTGAAAAACAAGAAGGCGTTACGATTAATTATTCGACCTTTGAGAATAATGAATCAATGTATACCAAGCTAAAATTGCTAAAAGGTTCTGGTTACGATGTGGTTTTTGCTTCTGCGTACTTCATTGAAAAAATGGGTCGAGAAGGACTGCTTTCGAAAATAGATCACGCTCAAGTGCCAAACATGCAAGACACAATGGACGGCTTACTTGGCCAAGCGCACGATCCGAAAAATGATTACTCATTGCCTTATATTTGGGGCATTACCGGGATCAGCTACAATGAATCCATGGTTGAGCAACCAGTGACAAAATGGGCTGACTTATGGGAGTCACAATACGAACAACAAGTCATGCTGATTGATGACGTTCGCGATGTGTTCGGTATGGCGCTGAAGAAAAATGGCCATAGTGTGAACACCAAAGACGAAGCAGAAATCAAACAGGCTTTCGATTCTTTAGTGGCACTGAAAAATAACGTATTGCTGTACAACTCAGATGCACCTCAAGTCCCTTACGTGTCCGGTGAAACATCGGTCGGCATGCAATGGAACGGCAACGCATTCCAAGGGCAGGTTGAAATGCCTGAGCTGAAGTTCGTGATGCCGGAAGAGGGCGCGGTATTGTGGATGGACAACTTCACTATTCCGTCTGGCAGTAAAAACAAAGCATTGGCGCATAAATTTATTAACTTTATGTACCAATCAGAGAACCAAGCGGAAATCGTGACCAGTTTGGGTTATGCGTCGGCAACAAACGCTGGGCGTGACAAATTGCCAGAAGAGTTGAAAAACAACCGTACTATTTTCCCTTCATCAGAAGACATGAAAAAAGGCGAGTTCATTAATGATGTTGGCGCAGAAACGTTAGCGATTTACGAAAAGTACTGGCAACGTTTAAGAACGCAATAAGCGACGTCTTTACCTATTTTTAGGCTTAAAATCGTTCAAATTTGGATTCCCCTCATCACGAAAGTGGTGAGGGGAATTTTTTACAGGCTTTGTACTGCGAGTGTTGCTACGCGGCACGCTTTACGAGGCAGAAGTGCTTTTTACCGCGTTGCAGTAACCAATATTGATCGAACAGTGGGAAGCTCAAACTTGGGTTATCAGCCGACACTTTTTCACCGTTTACACTAATGGCGTTGTTGCTGATGTGTTCGCGTGCAACACGCTTCGAACTTGCTAAACCCGACTCAACCAACAGCTCAACCAAATCTTGTTGTGCGCTCTCAATGCTTGGTAAACCATCCAACTCCAATTGTTTTAATTCACCCAAACTCAGTTGTTGCACATTACCGCTGAATAAAGCTTGAGTGATGCGCTCGGCGCTAGCTAGGCCTTCTTCGCCATGAACAAATCGCGTCATTTCCTCAGCGAGAATACGTTGTGCTTGCGGTTTACCTTGGCTTGTTTGGTCTTGCGCCTCAATGCTGGCAATTTCTTCGCAGCTCAAGAACGTGTAGTAACGCAGGAAGTGGTAAACGTCGGCGTCTTCTGCGCCAAGCCAGAACTGGTAGAACGCGTAAGGAGAGGTTTTGCTAGGATCTAGCCATACTGCGCCGCCTTCGGTTTTGCCAAATTTGGTACCATCGGATTTGGTGATCAGCGGCAGAGTTAAGCCAAATACTTGCTCACCATTTTGACGGCGAGTTAAATCGATCCCGCTGACGATGTTTCCCCATTGGTCATTGCCACCGATTTGCAAACGGCAACCGTATCGACGGTTTAGCTCGGCAAAATCGTACGATTGCAGTAGGGCGTAGCTAAATTCGGTGAAGGAGATACCTTGGTCAGGTCGTTGCAGGCGTTGTTTTACCGAGTCTCGGTTGACCATAGTATTGATCGAGAAGTGCTTACCCACATCGCGGAAGAAGTCGATCACATTGATCGCTTTCATCCAGTCAGCGTTGTTCACCATGATCATCGGCTTGGTCAGTTGGAGGTTCATCAACTGCTGAATTTGATTAGAAAGATCGTTAACCCAGCCTGAGACGATTTCCTCTGAGTTCAGACTGCGCTCAGTCGCTTTAAAGCTTGGGTCGCCAATCATGCCCGTTGCACCGCCAATCAAGGCAACAGCTTGGTGTCCGGCATCTTGAAAGCGCTTAAGCATAATCAAAGGCACGAGGTGGCCGATATGCAAGCTGCCAGCTGTAGGATCGAAGCCGCAGTAAACGGTTTGTGGCTGTGAGAGAAGTGTCTGAATTTCTTCCAAATCGCTGGCTTGTGCAATCAAGCCACGATCTTGTAAATCTTGCAGTAATGGTGTTGTCATTCTTTTTGTCTGTTTTAGTGGTTGTTACATTCAGACTAAAACGCGACACCTTTTCTCGATATATCCCTTAAGGGACAGTTTTTTATCTTGAATGGAGAATGAGGTGATTGAGGAAAAGCTGGAATAACTCACTCAATGAAGACACATTTAATTGCGAGTAAATTCGCTTTCGATGATTTTTGACCGTGCCTTGAACTAAGTGTAACCGCGCGGCAATTTCTTTGGTGTCAAACCCTTGAGCGAGAAGCGAAGCCACCTCTTGTTCGCGACGGGTGAGTGATTCTACGCCAAACGTTGCTAAAGCTTGCTCAATGGCTAATCGCATACTGCCAGAATAAGCACTCTGTGCAAAAACAGGCTCAGAAAAGGTAAATTCCGTTTGTTTCCAATGCTGCTGACAAAGCGACTGAATTATCGGGAAATAGGGCTTTAGCTTATTGATTTGTGGCTGAGAAAAGTATTTTCCATCAGTCATATATCCGAAGTACAGCATGACCCAACGGCCAGATTCAACTTCGACTAGCATGCTAAGCTCGTCTTTCCACCCTGTTTGATGATAGAACTGCTCGCAGTATGAGGTGAAGTCAACGCCTTTACGCGCCACGTCTTTGAGCGTAAATACGCCTTGTTGCTTTGTCTCGTTTAGTTTGAGAAAAAAAGGGTCATTTTGAAATGAGTCAGTAAGGTAGCGTTGAAAAAGTAACTCTCGCTCGTTCTCAATTGAGTCGTAGAGATAAATAGGATGTTTACCTTCTCGGTAACCTAAAATAACTGCGCAATCAAAATGAAAAAGAGTGCGAATGACACGCATAAGTTTAGGAGTAAAGTTAGGCGTGTTAAGAGCAGAAATTGCTTCTGCTAGCAGATTATTAAAGTTATTGTCAGGCATGGGATACCGAATTGCAGGTGGTTTTGCGCAAGCATAACCAAAAGCAATCCAACGAGAAAGGGAAGTCGCCATCTTCTGGTGACTTCCATAGAGAAAGTTGCGTAAGTGCTCAGTTTTGAGGAATCATATCCCCGTTAACTTATTGATAAGGGTGCATAACAACGGTTTTATTTAAGCGATTAGTTGCTATGCATTACTGCGAGTTAGTGAGCTCTTCGTTAACCCAATATTTAGAACCAGACACGTTAGCATCGATGAGCAAACCTTTAGCGTTCAACTGATAGACGGCGACGCCGCTGTTAAATTGTTTTGAAAGTTGCTCTGAATCTTCGCCCGCAACAGCAGAGGCTTCACTTGTGGCCTCCCATCCTTCGTTGACGAACGTATCAAAGTCTTCTTTGCTCTCAAACAGAACCACTTGTTGGTAAAATTTGCCGCCAGCCCCAAGTGCAACGCCCAAACCAAACATATTCATATAAGTGCGTTCTTCTGTTTCCTTATTCACTGCGACTCCTGACCCTGAGTTGGTGTGAAACAGCAAAGATAATTTACGAGAATCAAAGACCGCGTAGCCGTACGCGTTGTCGTAAATAGCTTTTGCCTCCGGCTTTTCATTAAATAACTTGAGCAAAGCGCTATCTGCCATTAAGTCCACGGCTTGGCGAGCTTCTTCTGGCGTATCGCCTTCCATCAGCTCATCAATTTTTTTGTCGGCAGCATCTATCCATTCTTTGCTTTTCTCGATGCTGGCTTCCGTCCATTCGCCTGCGGTATTGATCGCTTCCTCGGACCAGTTCGTGAAATCTTGCCACGCTTGTTTTGAAAACGCTTTGGTGTCGTCCCAAGCATCTTGTGCAGTATCAGAAACTGCGTCGCCAAGCTCAGACATTTTATTGGAAATTTCATCCCAATCGGCATAAGCAGGGGATGCCAGGAGCATCAATGTAGTAAGGAGTGCGATAGGCTTTTTCATCAAATTCTCTCTGGAGTTATCGATATACCATTCATTTTAGGTCATCAGACTTTGATAATGAAATTGACTAAATGACGAACTTGAGAGAGGAATCACGAACTGATTGTGAAATGACGTGTGAATAACAAAGCCCTCACAAGGGGAGTGTGAGGGCTAGAGTTTATCGTGTGTTACTTGCTGCTAACTTTACCGAGTTTTAACCAAGTATCGATAACCGTATCTGGGTTTAGTGATACAGAGCTAATACCTTGATCCATTAGCCATTCCGCTAAGTCGTCGTGGTCTGATGGGCCTTGACCACAAATACCAACGTATTTGCCTGCTTTTGTTGCCGCATCAATCGCCATTTGAAGCATCACCTTAACCGCTGGGTTGCGCTCATCAAATAGATGTGCGACATCGCCAGAGTCACGGTCAAGACCAAGCGTTAGCTGAGTCATGTCGTTTGAGCCAATCGAGAAGCCATCAAAGTACTTCAAGAACTCATCGGCAAGGACCGCGTTGGATGGCAGTTCGCACATCATGATGACTTTAAGACCCTGATCGCCACGGCGCAGATCAAACTTCGCTAGCAAATCAATCACTGATGCTGCTTCGCTTGGTGTACGAACAAATGGGATCATGATTTCAACGTTTTTCAGACCCATTTCGTTACGAACGCGTTTGATTGCTTGAGTTTCTAGCTCGAAGCAGTCTTCAAACACTGGAGAAATGTAACGAGACGCGCCACGGAAGCCAAGCATTGGGTTTTCTTCATGCGGTTCGTATGCTTTACCGCCAACCAAGTTGCTGTATTCGTTAGACTTAAAGTCAGACATACGAACAATAACGCGTTTCGGCCAAAATGCCGCAGCAATGGTTGCGATACCTTCTGTCAGCTTGCTTACGTAGAAATCGATAGGATCTTTGTAACCACGAATACGCTGAGTGATTTCTGCTTTTAGCTCATCGCTTTGTGCATCAAAGTTAAGTAATGCTTTCGGGTGGATACCAATCATCTTATTGATGATGAATTCAAGACGAGCAAGACCAACACCTTCATTTGGAATTTGTGCGAAGTCAAACGCGCGATCAGGGTTACCCACGTTCATCATCACTTTTGTTGGTAGCAGTGGCAGTTCATCAACAGAAGAGCGTTTTACGTCAAACTCAAGTTCACCTTGGTAAACGTAGCCCGTTTCACCTTCTGAACAAGATACGGTCACGGTTGCGCCATCGGTTAACTTGCTTGTCGCATCGCCACAGCCAACGATTGCAGGAATACCAAGCTCACGAGCGATGATGGCAGCGTGGCAAGTACGGCCACCACGGTTGGTTACGATTGCAGATGCTTTTTTCATCACTGGTTCCCAATCTGGGTCAGTCATGTCTGTAACTAGCACGTCACCTTCTTGGACTAAAGACATTTGGTCCAGAGAGTCAACCAAGCGAACCACGCCTTTACCGATGCGCTGACCGATTGCACGACCTTCAACCAAAACATCCGCTTTGTTTTGTAGCTCGTAGCGCTCAATCACGTTTTGTTCCGTTTGTGAACATACGGTTTCAGGACGCGCTTGAACAATGTACAGCTTGCCATCAATGCCATCTTTTGCCCATTCAATGTCCATTGGACGCTGATAGTGCTTTTCGATGATCATTGCTTGTTTTGCGAGCTCTTTGATCTCGTCGTCGTTCAATGAGAACGTGTTGCGCTCTTCATCAGAAGTATCAACGATATCAACTTGTTTGCCGATTTCTTGGTTATCTGAGTAGATCATTTTGATCAACTTAGAACCAAATGTTTTCTTAACGATTGGGTGTTCGCCTGCTTCAAGCATTGGCTTGTGAACGTAGAACTCGTCAGGGTTTACTGCACCTTGAACGACCATCTCGCCTAGACCCCATGAAGAGGTGATGAAGACAACTTGGTCGAAACCCGATTCAGTGTCTAGTGTAAACATAACACCCGACGAGGCTTTATCTGAACGCACCATACGTTGGATACCCGCAGATAGCGAGATGCCACGGTGGTCGAACCCTTGGTGAACGCGGTAAGAAATCGCACGGTCGTTAAATAGAGAAGCGTAAACGTGCTTAGTTGCTTCTAGTACTGCGTCGATGCCTTTCACGTTCAAAAACGTTTCTTGCTGACCAGCAAAAGAAGCATCAGGTAGGTCTTCTGCCGTAGCAGATGAACGAACTGCGACTGAAAGCTCAGGATTGCCTTCGATCAGTTCTTGGTAATTTTCACGAATTTCTTGTTCAAGGTCCGCAGGGAAAGGGGCCTCTAATACCCATTGACGAATGTTTGCACCTGTCTTACGCAGAGCTTCTACATCTTCAACGTCTAGTTCATCGAGTAATTGGTGAATACGCTCATCCAAACCTTCGTGGTCAAGGAATTGGTTAAACGCGTATGAGGTTGTCGCAAAACCATTTGGTACAGAAACGCCTGCGTTTGCTAGGTTAGAAACCATTTCGCCAAGTGAAGCATTCTTACCGCCGACTTTGTCGACATCATCCATGGATAGGCCATTGAACCAGAGGGTGTTCTTTTGCATGTCTTTCTCCAGAAACATTGCAGCTTAGTAGGGGGACTTAAATCGATCTAAACAATCGCATGTTGGCTGTTATTACACGTTGACCATACATTGCTTCATTTAGATTGATATCAAAGGCAAACGATTACGTTCTGGCTGAAAAAAATTCAAAAGAATTTTTAAAGCTGTGGTGAACCTAACTGAAAGCCAAACTGATTTATTAATATTATGTGTACCATCCTACTCAAAAGATTTTGAAAAATTAAACAGAAATGCAAATAAATAACCAAAGTCGTGATGTGTTCTATGTTTCTGACGGTACGGCGATAACATGTGAGACATTAGGGCATGTTGTTCTCGGTCAATTTCCGTTCATTCCTAACGAAAAAACCTTTCCGTTTGTAGAAAGCCAGGACAAAGCTACTGACGTAGTCAAAGAAATTGAAACTTCCTACCAGCGCAATGGCGTCAAACCTCTGGTCTTTTTCTCAATTGTCGTTCCAGAAGTACGTGAAATGCTGCTTGAAGCGCCGGCATACAGTTACGATGTGTTGGAGAGTATTGTGCAGAAAGTGCAAGACGACATTCAGATGGCACCAAAGCCTAAGTTGCAGCGTTCTCGCAGCGTGGGGAAAGATTCCGACACCTATTTTGACCGTATTGCGGCTATTGAATACACATTGGCGCATGATGATGGCATCACGCTAAAAGGGTTGGAACAAGCCGATATTATCCTGCTGGGAGTATCGCGCAGCGGAAAAACGCCGACTAGCTTGTACATGGCGATGCAATTTGGTTTACGTGTTGTGAACTATCCGTTCATTGCGGAAGATGTGAAGATGATGCGTTTGTTGCCTGAGTTTGAGATCCATCGTCATAAGTTGTTTGGGCTGACGATCGATCCCGAGCGCTTGACTGAAATCCGTGAAAATCGTTTGTCTGGAAGTGATTACGCTAGCACAGAGCAGTGCAAGCTGGAGCTAGACACTGTTGAGGCGTTGTTTAGAAGAGAGGCGATCCCATATATCAATACGTCCTCTCTGTCTGTTGAGGAAATTACTACGCGTATTCTGGAAAAAGCAGGAATGAAGCGTCGCTTGTTTGGCTAACAAGAGACGCTCATGTCGCTATGTGTAAGAGGAGGTAAGGTGTGTACCTCCTCTATCGAATGAGCCTTAGACAGAATTAATAGTATTGGAACATCTTTTGGATGTCTTGATAGTTTTTCGTCTGAGTCAGTGACAGCATCAGTAAGATACGTGCTTTTTGTGGGTTCAATGTACCTGCGGCAACAAAGCCATATTTGTCGTCATCAATTTCAGCATCCAAAGTCGTTGAGCCGCTAGGCGTTCGGGAGCTTCTTACAACAACAACGCCATCTTTACTCGCTTTCTCTAGCTCATCAAACACAGTGTGGTACAAGTTACCATTACCGACACCAGCACTTACGATGCCGTCAAACTTCGCATCCACAAAGGCTTTCACCGGCAAACTGGAGGCATTTGCATAGTTATAAACAATACCGACCTTAGGCAACTTAGTAAGCTTTGATACATCGAATGGGGTTTCTGTCGTATGTTTACGTTCTGGGCTTCGTTGATATTTGGCATCGCTATTATGAATGTAGCCGATAGCACCAAAGTTGGGTGACTGGAAAGTGCTGACGGAGGTTGTATTGGTTTTTGTCACATCTCGCGCATCGAAAATCGTGTCATTCATTGCGACTAGCACGCCACGTCCTTCTGAATCTTCATCGGTGGCTGTTACGACTGCATTGTATAAGTTGACTGGTCCATCAGCACTCATTGCGGTGGAAGGACGCATTGCACCGACGATCACGACAGGCTTTTTGCTCTTGACGGTCAGATCAAGGAAGTAAGCGGTTTCCTCTAACGTATCCGTACCATGAGTAATGACGATGCCGTCAACATCATCTTGATCGAGTAGCTCATTAACTCTTTTCGATAATTTTAGCCACACTTCATCATTCATATCTTGTGAACCGATACTGACCACTTGCTCTCCAGAAATATCGGCAATCTTGGTCATACTCGGCACCGCAGAAATCAATGATTCAACGCCGACTTTACCTGCTGTGTAGTTTGATTCTGTTGCAGATTGACCTGCGCCTGCTATGGTGCCACCAGTGGCAAGAATTTTAATGTTCGGAAGATCGGATTGCGCAAAAGAGAACGAACTGATGCATAAACCGAGGGTTATCGTACTGAGGCGGAAAAGATTTTTTGTCATGGGAATCACCTGCTGTTAGGTTGGATGTTGGGGAACTCATCTATCCTAAAAACAGCGGGTTAGATTTTTTGAGTACTAGTTCAACAAATTGCAGATGAAGATCGTGATCAACTAATCACTTAAAGAATATCAAATCAACCAGTTAACCTAATTGACGTGCTTCTTTAACAAGTGAGATGTGCTAGTAACGTGCACAACGTGTTAAGTCCTATAATTTATTGATTTATAAATAAAGGAGGTAGGAGTCTCGTGATGAGGTTATTAAACATGAATTTAGCCGTGCAATTTTCCAAAGTTTACAGTGTAAAAAAAAGCGGCTTTACCCCGGAACAGATAAAAGCCGCTTGCCAATGATGTGTTAATTCACATCTTATCGCATAATCATTTGTTCACGACCAGGACCCACAGACACCATTTTTACTGGTACGCCCATGAGTTCCTCAATGCGTAGAACGTATTTCTGTGCTGCTACTGGAAGCTCTTCAAACTTACGACAACCTGTGATGTCCTCGCTCCAGCTTTCCATCTTCTCGTAGATTGGCGCAAGAGAGGCAGTTTGAGGCCAGATTGGGTTTTCGCTGTGGTCGCCTTCGTAGCCAACACAGATTTTCAGATCGTTAAGGCCAGTCAAACAGTCTACTTTCGTTAGTGCAATTTCAGTTGCGGCTTGCAGTTCAACGCCATTCTTCGTAGCGACTGCGTCGAAGTAGCCCATGTCGCGTGGACGACCCGTAGTTGCACCGAACTCGCCAGCAAGTTCGCGGAAAGCGTCTTGCTCTTCCATTGCAGTGATCAACGTACCAGTACCCACTGATGAGCTGAAGGCTTTTGCAACCGCAATAACGCGTTCAGGACGAAGTGCCGGAAGGCCACTACCGATACCCGCGTACATTGATACAACGTTAGAAGATGTTGTCCAAGGGTACTCACCGTAAACAAGGTCACGACCCGCGCCAAGCTGCGCTTCGAACAATAGAGTTTTGTCTTTCGCTTGTAGTTCTTTTAGAGGAAGCGTTACGTTGCAAATTGAATCGCGCCAAGGTGCAGAGACTTCTAGCAGCCAGTTCGCCAGTTCTTCAGCAGTTTGTTCAAACTCGAACGTCGGGTAAAGTGCACGCAGTTGCGGCAGTTTCCAATCCATCATGAATTGAAGGCGTTCAACCAATACTTCTGGTTGCTTCAACCAACCAACTAGGATGCCTTTCTTCATTACGCGGTCACCGTACGCAGGTGCAATACCTTGACGAGTTGAACCGTATGCTTTGTCGCCTAAACGTTGTTCTTCTAGCGTATCTTCTAGTGCATGTAGAGGTAGACACAGTGTTGCGCGATCAGAGATGCACATATTCACTTTTACGCCTGCTTCTTCAACTTCCGCAATCTCCTGAGACAGCAACGCAGGGCTGATAACCATACCCGGACCTAACACTGCCAAACAGTCAGGGTTGAATACGCCACTTGGAAGCTGGTGCAGCTTGAACGTACCTAGATCGTTAACCACGGTGTGACCCGCGTTGTTACCACCTTGGAAACGAATGCTCGCAGAAGCTTGCTCTGCCAAAAAGTCAACGATGCGGCCTTTGCCTTCATCACCCCAGTTTGCACCCACAACAACGATAGACGACATAATTTAATCTCCAAAAACAGATGCAAAAATCTTAAGACGTTCGCCATAATAAGAGAAATTAATTATACTCATTAACTTGATAAGAATTTCATATCGGAATTGGCAATGTTAGATTTGAACTGGCTGCGAACCTTCGTAACTCTTGCAGAGGTAAAACATTTCGGCAAAACAGCGACGGAACTGCACATGACGCAGCCGAACGTAAGTTTGCATATCAAGCAGTTGGAGCAAGCCACGCGCACGAAATTGATTGAGCGAAATCCCGTGCAGTTGACGCAAGCGGGGAAGCGTTTGTTAGCTACGGCGCAGCGGATGCTCAATGAGCTGCAAATTTGTCAGTCGGATCTCAATGCCATCAACGATCTTACGCAGGGGACGCTTTCTATTGCGGCGAGCGATATTGTTTCACGTTTACTGCTTATCAAACCATTTCAGCAATTCAAAAGTGAATATCCGGGGATCGACTTGGCATTGTTCAATACCACATCTTCTCAAGCGGTGGATTTGGTGAAAAGTGCGCGTGCCGATATCGGCTTTGTAATCGCACAAAAAGAGAGTCAACCGCTGCATTTTACGCCTCTCACGCAAATTCACTGGTGTGCGTTTGGCGATAACATTTTTGAGTGGCAAGACAATCGAAAAGAGAGCCAGACGCTGATCCTGCTAGGGCACGATACTCGAACCCGAGAGCTGATTGATGCGTCTTTACCTGAGCTAAATCTGCCTAAGCATCGCGTGATGGAAGTGGGCAGTGTGGAAGCACAAATCGACTGGGCGGAAGCGGGGTTTGGGACTGCTATTGTGCCGGATTTTTCGCTCGATCCGAGATTAAAGCTTTCTCGAGAAGTTACGCCTTTGCCAAGTTTTCCAAACACTGATTTCGGCTACATCGTGCGTCAAAATCAGGTGTTATCCAAAGCGGCAAAACAGTTGTTGGCTTGGGTTGGCGAGAATGTGTCGGTGGTTGAGGGCTAAGACGATGAAAGAAAAGGCCATGAAAGAGACGAAGATTACGATTTCGCTCCCATCCTTGATTCACCGTATTGGGGGCGACCATGCCAAGCGAGCGAAAACACTCGCAGCAGAAAAACAGTGCGATCTTAAGCGAATTAGACGATCTCGTCACTGGCAAATCTCAGGCGAGGCTTTGGATGTAAAAGCGTTTTTAGAGCTTCTCAAAAACGAAGAAGCAGAGACGATGCGATTTGCGATCAACAAAATCGAACAAGCTCTACTTGCTCACCAAGACAAATTGGAACCTTTGGACGTGAAGTTGATACGTTTGGTGAGACAAAACCCAAACATCACCTTAGCGGAGCTGATGGCTGAAACGAACTGCACGTTAGTTCAAGCTCGCACGGCACGATTTGATGCTGAGTTGCTTTAAGATCGGTTTGTGGTTTACTCACTTTATTAACAGATGTTAGGGTACCGATCAAAATCACTCACTAAGACCATTTTATTATGGATATTTGGCAGCTTCTCCTTTTTATCCCTGCTTGCTTTGCTCTCAATATGGCTCCAGGCCCAAACAATTTATTGGCAATGAATAATGCTCGTTGTTACGGCTTTAGGGCCGCGTTTACGGCTAGTTTAGGCAGAATTGCCGCTTTTTCAGCGATGATTGCGTTGTCTGCATCAGGTCTGGCTGTGATTTTGTATACGTCAGAAATGCTATTTTTGGCAATAAAGTTGGTAGGGGCGCTGTATCTACTATGGATTGCGTTCAACCTTTGGCGCTCAGAGTCCAGCCCGATCTCTGACTTGGACAATTCGCGCAACTACGCAGGACTGGCGAAACAAGAATTTACGCTCGCTGCTGGCAACCCGAAAGCGATTCTTATTTTTACTGCATTCTTGCCGCAATTTGTTGATGCCAATGCCAACGTTCAAGAGCAGTTTTTTGCCCTTGGCTCCACGTTTTTGATATTAGAAATGGTCGCCATTTCAATCTATGCCATCTTTGGTTTGTACTTGAGACACTGGTTTTCAAACCCCAAAATGGCGAAACGTTTCAATCGCGGATGTTCGTTGTTTTTAGCCGCATCAGGTGCGAATTTGCTACTAAGTAAGCAATAACAACACATCATCTCCGTAGATTATTTTTCTATAAAAAGAGCCGCTGATGTTACATCAGCGGCTCTTTTAGTTGATGCATCGATTATTTATTGTTACCACATCAAATCGTCAGGCACGACGAAATCTGCGTATGGATCGTCTTCTGCTGGAATGTCCGATTCAGGTTCTTTTTGTTCGATGATGACGGACTCATCACGCTGAGCAATTTTATTCGCTACTCCACGTGGAATGACAACATAGCTTTCACCAACAATTGCGATTGCCAAAATACCTTTGATCAACTGCTCGCGGATAAGTGAATCTACATAAAGAGATTTCACTAGCGTACCGTGAGTGAAGTTGTATTTGATGTCGCCATCTTTTAAGTCGATCTTGTTCATCTCAATCAACTGATTGATCTGCGCTTTGATCTCTTTATTTAATCGCTCAGCATTTTGCTGCTCGCTCAATTGTTTATCACGCTCTAACTGTTGGCGTTTATTCTCTTCAACCGCCGCTTTTACTTCGCGTGCTTGAACGCGTGATTTTTTAGAGCCTTTCTTCGCTTTCTTTAGTTTCTTTTCATTAACTAAGCCAGCTTTCAGCATTTGTTCTTGAAGGGTAAGTTTTGCCATGTTTTATCCAGTTAGTGCGCAATTTTGGGCATTTTACCCACTATTGCCACTTGTAGTAAATAATAGTACTTCCTATGGGTCTAAAATGTTTGGTTGGCTTGTTATCTCTTTAAGGAAAGTGCAAAGCGGGCCTTCTCCAAAGCCCGCGAGCGTTACTGAAATCTAGGTGGGTTATGGCTGCCACTGTTTAGATGTGACAAGGTTATCCATCACTTTGTTTACCGCTTGATGCGCTTTGTCGACAATGATGTCTATATCGTTACGGTTCGCGATAAGCGGTGGAGCAAAACCGAGGATGTCACCATGTGGCATAGCGCGAGCGATTAAGCCTTGCTCTAAACAGGCCGCCGCGATTTGCGGGCCTACTTTCAAGTTTGGATCAAAGTGTGCTCGGCGAAGCTTGTCTGAAGAAAACTCCAACGCATGCAACAAGCCAACGCCACGAGTATCACCGACTAATGGATGATCGTTAAACGTCTCTGCCATACGTTGCTGCAAGTAAGCACCGACTTCGGCCGCGTTTTGCACTAATCCTTCACGTTCAATGATATCGAGGTTGCAGTTCGCAGCTGCCGCTCCCATTGGGTGACCAGAGTAGGTATAACCGTGTCCGATAGCGCCCCACTGGTCGGTGCCGTTTTCTAGCACACTCCAAACTCGTTCACCGACGATCACGCCAGACAGCGGTTGATACGCTGAGGTTAACCCTTTCGCTACCGTGATGAGATCTGGTTTCATGTCGTAGTGGAGTGAGCCAAAATCGGAGCCGAGGCGACCAAAGCCACACACCACTTCATCCGCAATCAAGAGTACATCGTATTTGTCGAGCACTTTGCGAATCGCCTGCCAGTACCCTGCTGGTGGTGGCACAATACCGCCAGTACCGAGCACTGGTTCTGCAATCATTGCTGCTATCGTTTCTGGGTCTTCTTCCAAGATCATCGCTTCGAGTTGATCTGCGCAATATTGAGAGAATTCGAGCTCAGACATACTCTCTTCTTCACGGCGATAATAATATGGCGCGATGGTGTGTTTGATACGCTCAAGTGGTAAATCAAAATGGGCGTGGAACAGCGGCAAACCTGTCATTGAACCGGACGCGATACTTGAACCATGGTAGCCGCGGTCACGCGAAATGATTTTTTTCTTCTCTGGTAGACCACGAGCATTGTTGTAATACCATACCAACTTAAGTTGAGTTTCGTTCGCGTCGCTGCCTGACATGCCGTAGTAAACTTTGCTCATGCCTTCAGGCGCCATTTTGATGATGCGATCTGACAGTGTCACGAGCGCTTCGTTCGTATGACCGACGTACGTGTGGTAGTACGCCAGTTCTTTGGCTTGCTCATAAATCGCATCGGCCATTTCGGTCCTGCCATAACCAATGTTTACACAATACAACCCGGCAAAGCCGTCTATCAGCTCGATGCCTTCTGAATCGGTGATGCGTATTCCGCTTCCGCTCGAGATAATTCTTCCCGGAAGCTCCCCGGCCGCATACTGCTTCAGGTGGGTTGAGGCATGAAATACTCTCTGACGATCGATCTCTAAAAGTTGTTGGGTTTTGTTACTCATGATCCTTCTCCTCGAATAATTGGATATCCATATTTCGTGTCTCAACTGCCACTGACGGTTGGTAAAGCGCCTAAGCAGCAGTATTTGATTTCACTGTATTCTTCAAATCCGTGACGGCTTCCTTCTCGTCCAAGACCAGACTGTTTCACGCCGCCGAATGGGATAGGGTGCCCTGTCATTTTGACGGAGTTCACGCTCACCATGCCAAACTCCAAACCGCGCATGCAGTGCCAAATTTGGTGAATATCGTGACCATAAACATAGGCAGCTAAGCCGTACTCAGTGTCGTTGCTCATTTCAATCACAGTATCTAAGTCTTGGTAAGGCAATACGCCTGCCACAGGACAAAAATTCTCTTCGCGATACACCGCCATTTCAGGGGTTACATCGGCTAGCAATGTCGGCGCGAAGAAGTTTTCGCCTGGTACGGGCTGGTGGTATCTCGCTATCAATCGCGCGCCTTTGTCGAGCGCGTCACGCACCAAATCATGCGCTTTATCCACCGCAGTGCGATTAATAAGTGGTCCCATGGTGGTTTTTTCGTCTAAGCCATTGCCCAAAACGATGTGGCTCATTTCTTTGGCAAACGCTTCCAAAAACGCTTCGTACTTATCGTCAGGGACGAAAATACGGTTTGCGGCCAAGCAGTCTTGTCCTGCGGTTTGAAACTTCGCATCCACGGCGGCTTTGGCTGCTTGCTCGACATCCATATCTGGCAGCACGATGAAAGGGGCGTTACCACCGAGTTCCATACTGCACTTCTTCACGGTTTGTGCCGCGTCGCGTAGCAATAGTTTGCCTACTCGAGTTGAGCCTGTGAACGAGAGCGCTTTGACTTTATCGGAGTGACACAAGGTTTGTGACACCATCACCGCATCGCCAGTGATCACGTTAAACACACCAGGTGGAAAGCCAGCTCGGTCTGCTAACTCTGCCAACGCTAACGCAGAAAAAGGCGTTTCACTGGCTGGCTTAATGAGCACCGGACAGCCTATTGCTAGTGCGGCTGCGGCTTTGCGTGTGATCATGGCATTAGGAAAGTTCCATGGCGTAATCAGTGCTGCGACACCAATCGGCTCGCGCACGGTTGATAGCTGCGCATTCGGAATATGACTTGGGATGGTTTCACCATAGCTGCGGCGTGCTTCTTCGGCAAACCAACGAACAAAGGATGCGCCGTAGTCAATCTCACCTACAGCATCACCTAGTGTTTTTCCTTGCTCCATCACCATCAAATGAGCAAGATCTTGCTTTGATTCTAGAATCAGGTCGTGCCAACGCATGAGAATTTCAGCGCGTTCTTCTGCTTGCATTTTTCGCCATTGACGAAAGGCTTGGTCGGCTTCATCAATCGCTTGATAGAGTTGTTGCTGAGATAGCTTAGTGATGTAACCGATGACCGTGCCATCTGCTGGATTATCCACCGGATGAAATTGATCACCACTTACCCATTTGCCATTCACGTACGCTAAACCTCTCACCAAACGTACGTCTTTCATTATCGCCATCATGTCGTGCGAGGCTTTTAATTCTTCAGCGTGTAAGCTGTGCAGTGCTGCCATGAGTCCTTCTCCCAGCATCGTTGTCCATAATGAAACTGTAATGGAGAAGTGACCGAAATAATTTCTGATACCGAGGTTTAAAACGTCAGAACTTTCTTTTTAGTGCCGTAAAATATGGTGTTTTTTCTGTTCACGCCTGATACGCATTTTCCCTTTTATAACAAAGCGTTTTGGTTTACTTCGAATGTGCCCGCATCACGTTTGATTGTTTTTGTCACAATGTAAGTAAAGTAGCGCTCAATGCCCACATCTGAGTCTAACCAGTTGTCGATAAGCCGCTGATATTGGTCGATATCTTCTGACTGAATTTTAAGGATGTAATCGACACCACCGCCCGTGGCATAGCAATCAGTGACTTCTGGTGAATGTTGAACCAGTTGCTCGAAGCGTTTGAACGCTTGGGCGTTGTGTTCTTTGAGCGTAACTTCAACCATAACTGACGTTCGTTTGAACAAAATATCGGTATTTACTTTTGCTCCGTAACCTTCAATGATGCCTGCTTCTTCCAGTTTTTTGACGCGCTCCCAGCAAGGGCTCACGGATAGGTTGATGGCCTCGGCAAGGTGAGATTTGGTGATACGACCATTATCATGAAGTATTTGTAGAATTTTTACGTCGTAGCGATCGAGGCGCATTATGAGTCTCCCTGTTGAATACTAATCATTTCATAAAGGCTGATGACTGGTCGCTGTTATAAGGTGCTTTCCAGTTTGCTTCTGGTATGCCATTGGTTTTGATTTCTTTAGTTGGCTTTTCAATCAGCCTATCTCGCCGCAGTCTTCGGCTATAACTGCGATAGTGTCACCGATATTCACCATAGCAGGAAAACGACGTGCCGCGAAAATACCATTGCGCTGTGACTTGTACTCAACGGGGGCGGTACCTGTGCGCTCGGTCGAGAAGATTCTCACTAATACATCGCCCTTTTTGACGGTATCGCCAAGATCAAATAAGTATTCTGTGATGCCGTGGTGTTGGCTTTGCACATAACAACTTGCATCAGGCATATCTAATAACTTAGTTGGTTGGGTTGGTTGTTCGTAGTCACCGGGCAAGTTGCCTGAGAAGCGTAAGAAGTTGCGAATGCCACGGTCGGAATAAGCGATGGTTTCTGGAGTGCTGGTTCCGCCTCCTCTTAGTTCGGTGGTAACAAAGATTTTTCCCTGAGACTCCACGGCAGTGTCATACAGGCTGGTGGCGTCCATTTCGAGCAAGATCATGGTGTAAGGTGCGCCAAACAGTTTTGCACCTAATATGCAGGCTTCTTCTTGATCGAGATTGTCGAGACGATGGGCAGCGGCGAACGGAACGATATCTAACGTTTTACCACCTGAGTGAATGTCTAACGCAAAATCGCACTTAGGAACTAGGTAACGAGTAAAATAATCCGCAATTTTCTCAGTCACTGTGCCTATGGGATTGCCGGGAAAGCTTCGATTTAAATTCCCTTTATCGATAAACGACGTACGTGAGGCATTTTGTACCGCAGGTAAGTTCATCATGGGTACAATAATGACACGACCTTGGATTTGATCTGCCTGAAGCGAGTTCGTCAATTTTAGCAGGCTGGTGATGCCTTCGTATTCGTCTCCGTGATTACCGCCAGTAAGCAGTGCGGTTGGTCCGTGACCATTTTTGATCACGGTGATAGGTATCATAATACTTCCCCAAGCGGAGTCGTCATGTGAATAGGGCAGCGTTAAAAAGCCGTGCTGTACACCTTCTCGGTCAAAGTCTATGGTGGCTGTGATCGAGCTTTTTTGCATATCAAGTCCTTTTAGTTCTCAGACCTAGCTCAACAGAGCTTGAGGTTTGAAAAATTAGTGTTTAACAAATAAGTGGCGTGGAAAGTCACACAGCGTTTTTGCTCCATCATGGGTAATGACGATACTTTCCGTTGTTTCTAACCCCCAATCTTTGAACCACAGCCCCGGCATAAAATGGAATGTCATGCCTTCTCTCAAGATGGTTTTATCGGTGTCTCGCAAACTCATGGTTCGTTCCCCCCAATCTGGTGGGTAGCTCAAACCTATTGGGTAGCCACAACGGGCACCTTCGCGTGAGAATCCCGCTTTATCGAGAACCTGGTTTAGTGCATTGGCGATGTCGGCGCAGGTATTTCCGGGCTTTGCCACTTTCAAGCCCGCTTCAAGTCCTAGAGTTAGGGCTTCGTCGGCTCGTTTAAACTTGTCGTCAGGCTCGCCAAGAAAAATAGTGCGTGAGAGTGGGCAATGGTAACGGCGGTGCGCCCCTGCGATTTCAAAAAACGTCCCTTCGCCTTTCTTGAAGGGTCTGTCATCCCAAGTCAGGTGAGGTGCGGAAGCATCAGAACCTGATGGCAAAAGCGGCACAATCGCGGTGTAATCGCCAAAGTGGTCTTCATGCCCGAGCACGGCTTGACGGTTAATCTCGGCAACAAGGTGGTGTTTCGGTAATCCTGGTTCAATCATGTCGAACGCGACACGGTGCATGTTTTCAACAATGCGAGCGGCACGGTACATGTATGCCAGTTCTTGATCGGATTTAACGGCGCGGCACCAGTTGACTAGTCCGGTTGCATCGAGAAGTTGAGCATTCGGTAGGTGCGTAGTGAGTGATTCGTAAGCGGTGGCGCTAAAGTAATAGTTATCTTTTTCTACACCGATACGACCACGATCCCAAAGGCGCGGAGCCAGTACGGCTTCGACCAGGAAATCCATCGGGTGTAGCGGCGGATTCATTACATAATGGTCTGGATAGTAGGTGATGTTTTCTGCCGACATATACGCAGTCCTGTATGCTCCGTTGGCATCTTGGCAGCGTCCAAACCAAACGGGTTCATCAGATGGACCAACAACGACACATTGTGGCACGTAAAAAGACCACCCATCATAGCCTGTCAGCCACGCCATGTTAGAAGGGTCATGAATGATAAGGACATCCAATTCTCTTTCTTCCATCGATTGCCGAACTTTCGTTAACCGATCCTGGAACTCATCCAGTGTAAAATGCAAAGCAACGCCTCTCATATTTTCTCCTTGTTAGAAATCCGACGCCTTATGGGCCTTCGGAGACGCTGAGGTATTTCTACCTTCTACCAGCTAGCCAGATCTGCGTTAAAAAATGATTGCAATTTACCTCTGGGGTTGTATTTGGATTAAACGATGCTGTTTAACATGTTTGTTTAACCCATACATTTCATGTCAATCATTACAATTGTGGTTTATTTTTGTGCATTTCACCTCGTTTTGTGAGTTAAAGTTCGCCATTTGTTAAATGGAAGTTACAATGAGCGTTAAAAATGAATCAATTAAAATATTGTGTCATGACAATTTCTTTGAACCCGATCATTCGGCCAGGCACCGCTAAATACATCTCCATTGGTAACTATCTTGTCGAATGTGTCCGCAGTGGTTATCTAAAACCGGGGACTCGATTACCCACACATCGTGAGTTTGCAGAGCAAATTGGCGTCAGCGTACAAACGGTGAGCCATGCATATGGTTATGCAGAGAAAAAAGGGGCGATCGAGTCTTGGGTTGGGAATGGTACTTTTGTCAAATCAGGTTTTGTGGATGAAAGTACGGACACGGAGTTCATGCTGACACAAGAGATGAAAGAAACGCCGGATGAAATTGATATGTCGATTGCACATCCAGTGGTGACCGATCGCCACATTACGCTTTTTAATCAGGCGTTAATGGAGATTGCTGGGCAAACAAACAATCGTGGTTTGATCAGTAAAGCAAAGCCGGTAACAGGTCAGCCTCATCATATTGAGTCAGGAGCACGATTTCTAAGTAGCCAAGGGCTGGATGTGGGTGCCGATCAAATATTACTCACAAATGGTGCATGCCATGGTTTAACGTTGGCTTTAAGCACAGTTGTTGAACACGGTGATGTAGTTGCTTGTGGTCACTTGGTTGATCATGGCTTGATCTCTCGCTCGAGAATGCTTGGATTTAAGTTGCAACCACTTGAAATGGATGAGTTTGGTATAACGCCGGATGCATTTGAATGGGCATGTAAACACAAACCAATCAAGGTATTGTGTTGCACACCGAGCATGGCTAACCCGACTAGTGCGCATATGGATGTTGAACGCCGAGAGGCGATAGCGAATATTGCGCAGCAATACGACATCTATGTCATTGAAGATGACGTGTATGGAGCACTAGAACCTAACCGTGTCCCACCCCTTGCCACATTGTTACCCGAACAAGCTTTCTATGTCACCAGTTTAACCAAAGTTGTAGCGCCAGGCATGCGCACTGGCTATCTGACGGTCCCACGTCATTTTTTGCAGCACGCGATTGGTCGTTTAGCGGCAACGAGTTGGTCTGCGACTCCATTACCATTTGAAGTCGCTCATTTGTGGATCGAGAACGGTACGTTAAATCGACTTATTCGCTTTCAAGTCAATGAGTTTGCTAAGCGACAGCGAATAGCAAAAGCCGCTTTAGAAGGGCATGTTTATAGCTCGCACCCGAATGGACAGCACATTTGGTTGAGACTACCCGAGCAGTGGAATAGCGATGACCTGGTTGCTTCGGCAAAGCGTTCAGGGGTGCAGATCACGGGATATAAACCGTTTGTTCTCGATACAAATCAGCCAATGCCTTACGTGCGAATCAGCTTGGGAGCAGAAACAAACCGAGGCTACATCAAACACGGGTTATCTGTGATTGCTGAAATTCTCGATACCAACCCTCCCACCTCACACTTTTTGGTCTGAGCGATAGGTTATTTATGCTTTTATCTGATGGGCTTAAACGTTTGTAACTGAGTTTTTTCTTGTCGCCATTGTCTCGGCGATTTCCCCGTCCAACGGCGAAAGTGGCGGCTGAAGACCGCAGTTTCTGCATAGCCCAGTTGCAACGCGATATCGGTAATACTCTGGATATTCTCATGCAATCGCTGTTCGGCGAAATCCTGACGCACTTGTTGTAAAAGCTGCCGATAATTTGTGCCCTGTTGTTTCAGCTTGTTTTGCAGCATTCTCGGATGCAGGTCCAATGCTCTTGCAACGCGCTCAACGCTGCATTCTCCGGTTGAGAGCAGACGGCCAATCATGTTTGCTGCTTGGTCACTGAGATTGTTGGGGTAACGGGTTTGCAGCTCTTTGAGGTGCTGTTGAAAATGGCGCTCTAGTGCGTCTTCATCTTGGTGGTTCTTAGCGTTAAGCAGAGTCGCTTTAAGTAGGATACCGTCAAACTTATCACCGAAACGCAGTTTGTTCTGCTGGGCAAACTTGCTTTTTTCTACTTCCAATGTTGCGTGTTGAGTCAAATGTAGCGCGAAGTGACTTGCTTCAATATCAAGTAAGCTCGCAACAAACATCGCCAGATGCGACACACTGAGCTGCATCAACTGCGCGATACCTCGTTCGCTGTGCACATCAATATTGAGCGACAACCGTACCCAATCATCTTGTGGCGTCATGTTGAGAGTTACCCCTGACGAATGTAGATAGAGAAAATCATTCACCCGCGCCAAGGCATCACCAACCGTTTCCGCGCGAGAAACCAGCATTGGTAAGTCCCCCAAGCTTTGTAGGTTTTGACGCTCAGCGAGTAACGCACCAAGCAACGGTTGCTGACAACGAGCAGCCGCTTCCTCCAGCAATTCAGCCAGCCTAGGGTAGGCGAGATACGTATCGGGATTGCGAAACTGCGCCGCAGACAGCCCGGCGGCAGCCATAATCTCAACCGGATTCTGCCCCAGTTCGGAAACCAAGCTATCAAATTTATCGGCAGCGCCACTTCGTACGATATACATGTCTCGATTTTTAAATGTTAACAGGTTGTAAATCGCAATGTATCAAATTTACTTCGCAAAAGGTCAAGTGAGTGTCAGTGAGTTGATCTAAGTTACATTTTGATAACAAAAACGCATGAATGAGAAGGTGTATGGAACTTATCAATAAAACGGCCATCGTGACTGGCGCTGCGGGTGGAATTGGGCAAGCTATTATTGCAAAGCTAAGAGAGCAAGGAGCCAAAGTGCTTGCTGTCGATATTTCAGAGCAATCACTGCAAATGTACGCAAGTTTTGGCCCTAAGCAGTTGGAAACCTTTGTTGCGGACGTCACCGATTACCAACAAGTCGAAGCCATGGTGAAGTACGCGGTCGAACTATTTGGCTCACTTGACATCATGGTCAACAACGCGGGCATCGGTGCACCGAAACCTCTGCTTGACCACGACCCAATTGCTGATTTTGAGCCGATCTCAAAGGTCAACCAAAATGGTGTCTACTACGGAATTCTCGCCGCTGGGCGACAATTCCAAGCGCAAGGCACGCCGGGCGTGATCCTCAATACTTCTTCTGTTTACGCACGAATGGCGTCTGAGATGACCTTTACCTACAACGTCAGTAAAGCCGCAGTCGATATGATGACCAAATGCGCCGCATTAGAACTCGCACCATTGGGTATTCGTGTTTGCGCTGTCGCTCCGGGACGCGTTGATACTCCGATGTTAAGGCAATACGAAGAGATTGGCCTGTGGGACCACATCCGCAAAGAACAGATGCGTCAAAACTTCACACAACCAGAAGAGATTGCTGATGTGGTGGCGTTTCTGGTCAGCGAGAAAGCCAACTGTATCAACGGTTGTACCATCAGCGCATCTGACGGTTTCGAGAATTTTAAGTACCCACTTATGGGATAGGTGAGTACGCCACATTACAGCAATAGCGAGGATGTAAGTTATGTCATTACCAGAAGTTATTCAGCACCAAGATTTCTTATTAACTCTTAATACCAATGAGGAGTCGCTCATCAAAGACGCTCTACCGGGTGTGGATGTTTACCCGTTGTTTCTTGATCCAGAAAACGGAACTTGGGTGATACGCGCCAAGTTCAAACCGGGCGTGACTTTACCTAAGCACTTCCACACTGGTGTGGTGCATTTCTATACACTGAGTGGCGCTTGGCACTACATTGAATACCCAAACCAAGTCCAAACCGCTGGTAGTTATTTGTATGAGCCAGGTGGTTCGATTCATACCTTTCACTGTCCAGAAGAGTCGGGTGGTGCAGATGGCTTTATGGTGATCCAAGGTGCGAACATTAACTTTGACGACGAGGGTAACTTCATCAACATCATGGATGCAGGTTGGATTGAGCAAGTTGTTATTGCAACAGCGAAAGCACAAGGCTTCACTGCGCGCTACATCAAACCGGGTGCGATTGCTGGCCTAAGCGATGAGCTAGCGGAGTAACCCCATGCAACAGATGAACAGTATCATAATGCAGGATGGTAGTGTCCGCCTGAAGCAAGTCGAAATCCCCAAACCTGCAGCGGGACAAGTGTTGGTTCGTAGTCTAGCTTGTGGCATTTGTGGCTCCGACCTTCACATTACTCGACACGCGGATGAGGTATTTGATGTATTCCACCAGCTCGGGTTGATGCCTGATGAAGCCGGTGAGCACGCTCAAGTGATGTTGGGGCATGAGTTCTGTGCGGAAATTATCGAATACGGTGCCGATACGCAGCAAACGTTGTCCGTTGGTAGCCGAGTCACCTCAGTGCCGATGTTGCTCAGCCAAAATGGCGCGGGCGTTGGTGTTACTCCGGGTACTTATGGCGCTTACTCTGAGTATTTCCTGCTTGATGAAGCGTTATTGCTACCTGTGCCAGACGGAATGCCGTCTGAGGCGGCGGCATTAACCGAACCACTAGCGGTCGGTTTGCACGCGGTCAACCGCAGTGAAATCGAAACGGAAGAAACAGCGCTGGTTGTCGGTTGCGGCCCTATAGGGCTAGCGGTGATTGCTGCACTGAAACAACGTGGCGTCAGCAATATTCTTGCGGTCGATCTTCAGGAAGAAAAGCTGCAACTTGCCAGCGAGTTTGGCGCAAATCGATTGATCAACCCGACCAAGGAAGACGAGATCGCCGTTGGTGAGCAGTACGCGATGAATTCACGCCTGGTCATTTATGAGTGTGTTGGCAAGCATACCTTGATTGACGATTTTCTGCGCCGCGCTCCTGCCCGAGCGCGAATCGTCATCTCGGGTATCCATACGACACCCGCAATCATTAACTACGCGTACGCGACGGTAAAAGAGCTCGATTTGAGATTCTCTTACTACTACCAACCGCACGAGTTTGAGCAATGCCTACAAGCGATTGCCGAACATAAGTTGCCTTGGCAGAAAATGCTCACCGCCAAAGTGGGAATCGATGGTGTCGAAGACGCATTTACAAAGTTAATGACGCCAAATGATCACATCAAAGTCGTTATCGAACCTTGGCGCAGCGGCGCGTTAGAAGTGATTTAACTCTTAGCCAGATTAAGCTAGCTAAAACCAATTTTAGTTTGGTGACAGCCCCAACCGTAGCAGCTAGGTTGGGGCTTTTTTGTTAGGCCTGTTCTGCGCATTCCTGTTGCAGAGCAGGGTAATCGGTGTAGCCTCGTTCGTTTCCGCCAAACAACGTTGAGCCATCGAGTTCTGCCAACGGATGGTGATGTTGCAAGCGAGAGACTAAGTCTGGGTTTGCTACGAATGGCCGTCCGAATGCGACAAGATCCGCGTAGCCTTTCTCTAACACTTCGTTTGCTCGTTGAGGATTGTAGCGACCTGCGACAATGATAGCGTTGCGAAAGCGCTTTCTAAGTTCGATTCGGAACGTCTCTGGAATCGTTGGTGCATCGGCCCAATCGGCCTCGGACAAGTGCAAGTAGGCAATGTCGCGCTCCTGTAGCTGTTTTGATGCCTCTAAGATCGTTGGCACGATATCTGGGCAGTCCATATCTTTAAAGGTAATGAATGGTGCCAATCTCACTCCAACTCGATGCGCACCAACAGCGGCGATAACTGCCTCCACTACTTCGATAAGAAAACGGATACGATTTTCTCGTGAACCGCCGTAGTTGTCTGTTCGATGGTTTGAGTTGGTTCTTAAGAACTGATCGATCAGATACCCATTCCCGCCGTGGATTTCTACACCATCAAAACCCGATTCAATGGCGCGTTTGGCTGCGTTCGCGAAATCACCGACAACTCGGTTGATATCTGCTTGTGTCATGGCGCGAGGCTCAACACAATCGACCATATTGCCGTTGCCTTGTTCATCTGCAATCCAAACTTGCGTCTCTACCGGAGCGAGCGCAGATGGCGCGATAGGCTGTTCACCATTTTGGAATGTTGGGTGAGACACTCTGCCCACATGCCATAGCTGACAAAACATCGCTGCGCCTTGTGATTTGACCGCTTGGGTCACACCTTGCCAGCCCGCCACTTGCGCATCGGTGTAAACGCCAGGGGTGAACGAATAGCCTTGAGAATCGTCCGAAATTTGCGTGGCTTCGGAAATGATCAGCCCGGCAGAAGCGCGCTGTTGATAATACGTTGCCATCATCTCATTCGGGATGTTGCCCGGCTGAGTGGTGCGTGCGCGAGTCATTGGTGCCATGACAATACGGTTTTGTAGTGACAACGATTTCAGTTGAGCTGGCTCAAACAGCTTATTTGTTCTTTGTTGCATGTTGCGCTCCTTAGATAAGTACAGGCACGTTGGTCGCTTTACGAGCGATTGCCATCCAGTGAAGTACGGCTGGATCCCATTGCACTTCGGGCGCACTGAAAAAGCCGCGTAGAATGGAAAACATAATGGCTTGATCAACCAGTGACGTTTGCTTTTCTGAACTTAGGTTGAGCAAGGGTTTGGTTTGTTCTATCAAAGCGGCGACTTCTTTCGCAATCGCAGGTGTATCGTTAATCAAAGCTTCAAAATTTAACGCTTCGGTTTCTTTTTTTGCACGCCATGCTTGTTTAGCGGTTTCTGTTGCAAATTCCGGTAACGTCATGTTTGACCAACGCGGATACCCGACTTTTTGTAGCGGTAAAAACGCTTGTTTTTGCCA
This sequence comes from Vibrio sp. 1557, assembly GCF_033340175.1. Taxonomy (NCBI): domain Bacteria; kingdom Pseudomonadati; phylum Pseudomonadota; class Gammaproteobacteria; order Vibrionales; family Vibrionaceae; genus Vibrio; species Vibrio sp. 1557. The sequence goes on from NZ_JAWOVZ010000001.1 coordinate 236,061, forward strand.
GTCTAAAACCGGTTTGGAGGGTTGGCTGTTTTCGCTGGAAGATGCCAATTCAAGGAAGTAGTTGATGATGTCTAAGCTTTCCGCCATGGCTTCACCATCGTCTTTGATCAAAAGAGGAACTTGTTTTGCGCCGATGAGGTTTGTGGTGGTGCTCTCGTCGTTATAAGCAATTTTGATGACATCCAGCTTAATATTCAGCATGCCTGCAACAAAACGGACGCGGGCGCTAAAGGGGCAATGTTCATAAATGTACAGTTTCATTTTTTGTTTCCTATCTCTTGGCTGGGCAGGGCGTGTTGTTGTGCGTTGTACAGCGTTACGGCGTTTAACTTTTCCCTGTCACATAACGTTCTGGGTCTAAACAATGTCGATAGGGTCAGTATATGGATTCGACTTAATTTGATAATTGGGTAATATCTAAATTGATTATTCAGTTTTTCCAAATAATAAGAGCACGAAGATGGATAAGTTTTCGGATATGACGTTGTTTGTCAGCATCGTTAAACATCAAGGTCTGGCGGCGGCGGGAAGGGAGTTAGGTTTGTCTCCGGCGACGGTAACGGCAAGGCTGCAAGCGATAGAAGAACGCTATGGCGTAAAGCTGCTCAACCGAAGCACACGCCACGTATCACTCACGGACGCAGGGGCAATGTACCATCAAGCTTGTCTTAACATCATTGATAGCGTGAAAGAGACGGAAAACTTGCTGCAAACGGGTATTTCGCAAGTGCGCGGAACGTTGAAAATTTCAGCTCCACGAGATATTGGCAAACAAATTATTTCGCCGATGGTGTCGGCTTTTTCTGAGCAATATCCGGATGTGACGCCTTATCTTTATCTTAATGACAATTTATCGAACTTGGCTGAATCGGGGCTCGATTTGGTGATTCGTTATGGCGAGTTAGCGGACAGCAATCTCATTTCGCGCAGGCTGGCGTCGAGTCAACGCGTGCTGTGCGCATCACCTGACTATTTGTCGAAGCAAGGTGTCCCAAACTGTCCACAAGATCTCGCGGACCATCGCTGCTTAGCCATGGTGCGCAGCAATGAAGAATTAAAAACGTGGCACTTTAAAGATGAAGAGTCTCACCAATCGATCACGGTCACGCCAAAGCGATTTTCTGATGATGGTGAAGTGATTCGACAATGGGCGTTGGACGGTGCGGGGATTGCGTTGAAATCGATTTTAGATATTCAGCAAGACCTCAAAAAACAACGTTTAGTAACGGTTTTGGATGGGTATATGAAAAACTTCAGCGCCTTTTCGCAAGGCGCTGAAGCGGATCTACATGTCATTTATCAAAGCCGCCAATATCAACCGAAAAGAGTTCGCCTGTTTTTGGACTTTCTAGTTGAGCAATTTAGCGCGCTGAGTGATGCCAGCAATCAGATCTAGATGCGATTCAGAGGTTTCTCGGCGGTGGCGATAAATCCCGACGGTGCCAGGGTTTGGTTCGTTTTCCATGGTTAAGCATCGTAAGCCAAAGGATTCCAAATACGGTTTGAGGTGCCCGGTATAAGACATCACCGCGACGCTTTCTTTCAGTACATCAATACTGGCGAGCAGAGAATCCACTTCGTAAGTCGGTCTGTCATCCAGTTGCTGCCTTTCGCGTTCATTTTGCTTCGGGATTGGGTTATCGATGACGTGAGCGAATTTCTTAGCATCATAAGTGACCGAAAGAGCTGGGTATTCGTGCAGCATATCTTCGGTGACGGTTTTCCCTAGAAGTGGGTGGTTTGGGGAAACAAAATAGGCATCAACCGTTTGAAATAGCGGAATAAACGTAACATCACATTTAGACGACAAGCCGACAATCTCGTGGCCGATGAAGAATTCAATCTGTTCGTTGATTAATGAATCCATCAAGCCTAAGTGGTTGCCAAATTCGACGTGCGTAGATGCCGATGGCTGCTTGGTCAGATGTTGATTGAGTGCTTGTTTGACGAACAGCGGCCACCACGCATCGCCAGTGCCCATTTTAATTTTTCCGACTTGGTACTGTTTCCGTTCATCAATGCTTTGCATCATTTGGTTGTATTCATGCTGCATCGCGTTGCTATGGCGATAGAGGATGCGTCCGTATTCGGTCAACACCATGCCATTAGGATGACGTTCAAACAGCGTCACGCCGAGATTCTCTTCCAGCTTCTTTAAATTGCTTGTTACCGTTGGCTGGCTTAACCCTGCCATTCTTGCCGCAGCGCTGATGCTTTGGCAGCGTGCAACCAGTAAAAATTGCTGCAGAGATTTGTCCATTTTCTTTCCCCTCTAAGAACGAGGGGTATTTTGCACAATTTCATTTATAAATCACAAATCTGTAATCTCATTTGATTGAAATTATGCGCATTTCATAGATCTACATCACTGTTGGGGTTTGACGTATAGATGTTATCTATAGCTCGCTCCTGACTTCCTATTTTCCCCTCAAAAAGGTGTTCTTTAGACTGTCGCCAAAACAACAATCTAAGGGATGAACATGAAACCGAGTTTTATTGCGCTTGCTGTCGCGTCTTGTATTGGTCTTGCTGGATGTGGGTCAGATTCCTCTGATGCGCCTGTGCCGGTCGACAAACCAATTATTTCAGCCGACTTATATTTACGTGGTTTAAATGGGGATTGGGGCACGGCAGAGTATGCCAAGCTAAACTATTTGGGTAATAACGAGTACGAAACCGTACTGCGCGTCGCTCGAGGTAGCAATCAGTTCAAGATTGCTGATCCGGGTTGGCAGATCCAATACACCTATTTTGAGGAGCCCGCGGCGTTGGATAAAGCTCAAGAGTACCAGCCAAAACCGGACACGAATGAAGCGTGTATGAACGATGATTGCAACTCTGAGATCACGTTTGAAGACAAAGGGTATTACAAGTTTTCTGTGAGCTTTGCCGATGAAAGTCGCGCGACAATGACTGTGACGAAAGCAACGCAAGAAGAAGCGGAAAAATACTACTCTGATGCGATTCTCGACCCTGCAATGGTGCATGAAGGGCATCAGAGCAAAGAAGTGAAACTGTTCGCCAATTACGATGACTCGAGTGATACCGTGATTTTTTCGGTGAAAGATCCTAAAGCTGAACTGCGTGAATTTGGTATTTCAACGACGACAGAATTGCGTGATGCGCTCGACCAAGGCTTAGTGATTAATGAGCAAACAGGGCCGCGAGTGGTGTCGGGTGATGTCGCGTTTGACGCGTTGTTTGCATTGACGATGAAAGAGCTAGACCAGCTTGCCGTTTCTGAAATCAAAGACGGCAATTACAACTACAACAACCCAATCAAAGCGGAAGTTTTTGAGACGGGCGCGAAGTGGCATTACGTATGGACGCGTGATTTGGCGTACGCAGCAGACCTTTCGCTTGCATTGATGAATCCAACTCGGGTGCAAAATGGTTTGAATTTCAAATTGTCTGCTTTCCGCGACACGACCGATCAGCAATACGATGGCGAGCAGATTGTGCAAGACACGGGCACTGGCGGCAGTTGGCCAATCAGTACCGACCGCACGACTTGGGCGCTTGGTGCTGAACGCTTACTTTCGGCATTAGATGGGGAAGAGTACAACCAATTTTCTGAGCGCGCTTACAAAGCGATCAGCAATACACTTGAAGCCGATCGCCTGGCGGCTTTTGATGCGAAATCCGGTTTATACACTGGTGAGCAATCATTCCTCGATTGGCGTGAGCAAACGTATTCAACGTGGACGCCAAACGATGTCAATACAATTGGTAGCAGCAAAGCGTTATCGACAAACGTGGTTCACTACCGCGCGATTCAGCTCGCGGCTAAGTTGGCAGAGAAGTACGATTCAACCAACGCGGTCAAATACACCGATTGGGCTGCACAACTAAAAACCGCTATCAACGAGCAGTTTTGGAATGCCGAACGCGGTATGTACGTAAGTTATTTGTTTGATAATGGCAAAGACATCGCGGTCGACAAATATGACATGTTGGGCGAAGCACTTGCGATCATCAGTGGTGTGGCAAGTGATGCGCAGGCGAAACAAATCATGGCCAATTACCCACACAGTGAGTTTGGCGTGCCGGTTTACTTCCCTCAGCAACCGGACGTGCCTGTGTACCATAACCGCGCAATTTGGCCATTTGTTACCGCGTACAGCTTGCGCGCCGCGCATCAAACACAAAACGTGGCAGCAGTGAACAATGCCATTCAATCGTTGGTTCGTGGTACGGCAACTAATTTATCCAACATGGAAAACTTAGAGTGGCTTTCTGGTAAGTCATTCATCATCCATAGTGATCATGGCGAAGATCCGAGCTTGGATGGCCCAGTGATTAACTCTCAGCGTCAGCTTTGGTCTGTGGGTGGCTACTTGAACATGGTGGTAGAGACCCTATTCGGCATCCATACCGAAACAGGTAAGTTGGAAGTGAAGCCATTTATCACAAGTTGGGTGCGCAATAATTTGTTGGCTCAGTCTGAACAAATCACGTTGGAAAACTTTGCCTTCAAAGGAAAGAACTACTCGGTAACGATTGACTTGCCTGAAGTAAGCAAAGATGAAACAGGTTACTACCCAGTTGAAAATGTCACGATGGACGAAGAGGGGCATTTCCACGTGACACTGGGCGCGCTTGTGAATGTAGATAGTAGCATTACTTTAGTTTCTGGGGTGAAACCGTATGTGAGTGAAGATAGCCGCGTATATTCTCCGCAAGAGCCAACATTGGTGGTAAAAAGCGTTGATAATTCGGTTTCGATTGACGTGACGAGCAAGTACAACGTGAACTTGTATCGCAATGGCGAGCTGATTCAAAAGAACGTGATTGCTCAATCTTATTCCGATACGCCAACAGGTTTTGCTTGTTATTTGGCTGAAAGCATTAACGATAAAGGCTTCCGTTCTAACCCAAGCCAACCAGTTTGTGTCGGTGAAGAGATCCGCATCAAACTTGATGGCGAATATCAGCCACTCAAAGACAATATCTCAGTGGTTACGGTGAGCAAAGAGAGTGGCGTTGTAAAAGGTTCAGAGTCGTTTACAGCCCCTGTAACGGGCACTTACCAGTTTGATGCTTGGTACAACAATAACCTAGGGCAACTTAATACTGGCATCACGAACACCGTGAAATTGTTAGAGGTATTGGATGATGCAGGTAAAGTGGTTGGTCAAGGTTACTTGCAGATGGGCCATATTGGTGAAAACCAAGGTATGCGTTACTCAACGCCAATTGAGGTGACGTTGGAGCAGGGAAAAACCTATCAGATCGCGCTGAAGGACCACTTCAATATGAGTTACCTCAAATCGAATGAAACCTACATTTACGCTGGTGGTATTGAGGGTGAAAAGAACGAAGCGCAAATCGCAGATATTCGAATCACACCTTTAATGTAGACTGTTTTAACAAAGCTGTATTCTAAAAAAACTGTGTTTTAAGAAAAAAAGCCGCTGAGATTATCAGCGGCTTTGTTGTATTTGCTATCGGTGGCCGTTTACAGGTTAGTTTGCAGCTTGCGGACGAGGCTTACGGCGCTGACCTGACGGTTTGTTTCCTGCAGGCTTAGCATTGTTTGGCTTGCGGTTACCAGACGGTTTACCAGCGTTGCCACTCTTATTACCGTTTGGTTTATTTCCATTCGGTTTATTACCATTTGGCTTGTTGCCGTTAGGTTTGCGGTCATCTGGTTTACTGTTTGCACGACTTTGGCCTTCACGGTTGCCTTTAGGCTTGCCTGCACCGCCTTGGTTGGTGCTGTTTTTGTTGCCGTTGCTACCACCGTTGAAGCGACGTTTGGGTTTGTTTGCACCATTGCCTGCTTTCTTTTCGGCTGCTGGGGCATTTTCACTTGCAGCATTTGGCGCTTTTGGTTTTTTCGGCTTCTTAGGTTTTTTCGGTTTGATTGGGCGCGTATCCAGTTTAGATTCTGGCACCACATTGGTTGGCGCAAAACCTTCCAACTTTTTACGTGGTAGTACTTCTTGAATCAAACGTTCAATCGCAAACAATTCAGATGCTTCTAGCGCACACACCAGTGAAATCGCTTTACCTACTTCGCCCGCGCGGCCAGTACGACCAATACGGTGAACGTAGTCTTCTGCCACTTTCGGTAGCTCAAAGTTCACCACTTGCGGTAATTGCGGAATATCGATACCGCGCGCAGCAATGTCCGTCGCGACCAACACACGAATTTCACCCGATTTAAAATCCGCCAGTGCTTTGGTACGCGCGCCTTGGCTCTTGTTGCCGTGGATGGCAGCAGCCGGTAGATTTTGTTCGATCAGGAACTTCGCCAGACGGTTTGCGCCGTGTTTCGTTTTCGTAAACACCAGCACTTGCTTCCAATCGCCGTCTTTGATCAATTTAACCAACATCGGTGCTTTCTTCTTCACGTCTGCTGGGTAGATGCTTTGCTCAACCGTTCTCGCCGTCGAGTTTGCCGGGTTAACGGAAATCTCAACCGGGTTGTTCACCAAGCCTTTCGCAAGGTCGCGGATTTCATCCGAGAAAGTTGCAGAGAAAAGTAGGTTCTGACGCTGTTTAGGTAGCAGAGCTAGGATCTTACGAATGTCACGGATAAAGCCCATATCTAGCATGCGGTCTGCTTCGTCCAGTACTAGCACTTCCAGTTGGTCGAACTTCACTGCATTTTGGTTGTACAAATCCATCAGGCGGCCTGGTGTCGCGACCAACACATCCGCACCTTTGCGAAGACGCTGCATTTGCGGGTTGATCTTCACACCACCAAAAACAACCGCACTGCTTAGTGGAAGATGACGGCCGTACATAAATACGTTTTCTTGCACCTGAGCTGCAAGCTCACGTGTTGGCGTCAGGATAAGTGCACGAACTTGGTTAGCACGAACGCGAGGGCCGTTCGATAAACGCTCAAGAATCGGTAGCGTAAAGCCTGCAGTTTTACCTGTACCAGTCTGCGCTGCTGCCATTACGTCTTTCCCTTCCAAAATAGCAGGAATTGCTTTTGCCTGAATTGGCGAAGGGGTGTCGTAGCCTTTCTCTTGAATAGCTTTAAGGATTGGAGCAGATAGACCTAACGAGGTAAAACCCATATGTATGATTCTCAATTGTAGAGTTAGATAACAACGCGCCGAAAACAAATCGGTGCGAAAAGTGCGACATTCTGAGGCTTTTACGCGCAGGCTTCAACTAATTCCGTCATGGATAAATATTTGAACTGGATCTCATTTCTTTTTGGCAGGCAAAACTGATAACTGGTTTGGTCGATCGATTGAATGGTTTTACGTTGGCGATGCCCATTCTTACATCGCTATCACGGTATGCAGTTTTAGTTTATCGAATGATGTTCGGAGTGTGGGGGAGGATTGCTCCTTTCATTACTCCGCTTTTGCATGCGTTAAAAACGCACTCGTCAATTGCTGAAAGAGCGAATCTACCGATGGGCGGTCGGATATATGATGGAAGAGCGGTGTGTGGACATCACCACGAATATCATCGCTGTGACCGCAGAGCTGATTACACATTCGTACTGGTTCGACAATCTTCTCGACGTCGGCATCAATCAGAATGCATGCTTGTGATAACACCACTTGCCCACCGCCTTTTTTCAGTAAAACGCGCTGCGCGGTTCCCACGACTTTTTGCCCGCCAATGTTGAGGTTGTACTCGCCATCGCAGTAGGAATAAGGCGTAGCATGAACATCCACTTTCACGCCGAGCTGTTTAAAGAAAACCGTTAATATCGCACATAAATCGAGATACGCTTTTTTGATGTTGTAAGGCTCGCCTTCTGGCCAGTGGTAAATGTGGGATAGATTGATAATACCTGGCACCTGAGGGACTGGGGCACCACCGGTTTTACGAGAAAAGAGCTTCCAGCCAGACGTATTTAACGCATGTTCTAACTCATTAGACACTGGCCATTTCTTACCCGCGGGAAGCACGAGCGTTGGACTTTTTACTTGCCAAAGCAATAGCACTTGCGAGAGTTGGTTGGACTGAACTTGTTTAATGAGCTCATCTTCTTTGTCAAATGCATCAGCGACTTCCGTAGCTGTGTAGCGAATTAGCTTATTTTTAGCAACCAAACTCTATCCCTCGCGGCTATTTAATCATTACTGTTGTATCTCAGATACAGCTTTATTGCTAGGTCTGTGATTATTAGGTTTTTGCTCGCTAGCTGCATGATCACCTTTTGGATCTTTTCCGTTGTCCATTAATTCTACTTGAACACGCGATAAAAAGTTTTTGCTAGTCATCACATCAGCCATTCATAAAATCTGCCATCTATGAAAAATTTTGGCGATAATAAGTATGAAAAAGCGAGTGATGACTCTCGCGTTAGCGGCATCATTAACGGGATGTGTGACGTTCCCAACTCAAGAATCTGAGCAAGTACAGGTGCTTTGGGACAATGTGAATGCGATTGAAAACTGTGAACTAATGGGTACCGTGATCGGCTCAGAAGGACACTTTTACGACTACTGGCTTCACGCCGATAAAGACATGGTTTGGGGGACGCTAAACCAAATGCGCATCAAGGCGGCGGATTTAGGCGCAGATACCTTGTACTTGTATCAACCGTTGAGCTTTTCTACGTCAGTGACGATGTTTGCAAATGCTTACAAGTGCAAACAGTAGCTATTGGCTTGATCATAATTGTAAGACAGGCGCTGCTCGCCTGTCTTTGATGCGTTCTACAAATACTGACTACTTTACGTTAATTAACGTTTGCTGTCGCCACCGCTGATGTATCAGAAAACGACAATGTAAAGTCTCGCTCGGTATTAAGCACTTTGGCTGGAAACTCTAAGCTCAACTGCGTATGTGGCGCGACTTCTGAAGCAATGCTAGTAACGAATTTTCGGGTTTCTCCAGGAGAGATCGATATGTCACTTCCACCTTGTGATGAGAGCTCAGCGATACCCATTGTTTCAAGTGTGTTACCTGCAGTATCCGCCAGGTGTAGTAAAGATTCTGACTTGTAGATTAATTCTCCACTTTCTGTGCGATATGCATTAAACGTGTTGAAATTTGGTTGTAATGATCCTTGTGAACCAATGTTAGTAACGGAAAATGTCACATTAGCGCCATCAAAGTTCTCGACTCTTACGAGTACGTTACCGTCTTGGTAACGAGCGGCTGCTGCCGCGGCTGCTTGTTGTTTCTGCCGCTGTTTCTCTTTTTCAATGTCGCTTAACTGTTTCTGCTCATTAGCGATTCGATTCTTTGCCATGGAGTACGACTGATCGACCATTGCTATTAAAGCGGGGATTGAATACAAAGTGAGGCCTTCCAAATGGTCAAAGTCGATTTTGGCATGTTGAGTACGTTTATGATTAGAAAATTGGCAGTAACCATCAATCAAACTGATGAAAGCCACTTCAAAAGTGCCCTGTAATCGGCTTACTTCCTGTGCTGCTTTCTCTAGATTTGAGCGGACTTTCCGAATCTCTTCCAAACTCTTTTGTGAAAGACGACCGTTTGGCGATACGTCGTTAGAAACCGAAACCAGTTCTTCGGTCACAAATGGATTGTTTTCGGCTGGAATCACCGTAGTTATACGGTTGGATTTGGTGATGTCTTCGCCCAATAAAACCATCATTTTTTGCGATGCGGCGGTTGTGTTGCCCGCTAATACGTCACTACAGTTTGGCGACGTATTGGCATACACGGCGAATGCGGTAAAAAGTGAAAGTGTAACGGACCAGCCGATGGTGACGAGTCCTGTCGTGGTTCGAGTATTCATCCTGATAACCCCTCTGTCATTTGGTGCGATTCACTGACGTAATTGCCAATCAAAAGATTGGCTCGCGACATTCAGAATGGTTCTGGTCAACCCTTCGTAGTGGGTATGCCCACAGATGCTTTTTTAGTCGTTTATCAACCGCTAAGCCACGATTGATAAAGTGTCTGAAATTGAGAGCATTAACGCTGCGAAGTTGATGTCTTTGACTGAAAGATAGACGTAACTTTTCCAACCATCAAATACGTGATTGAGTTCTCATTTTTATATGAGTGAGAGGTTCAAGAGAAAACAGGCACTTACTGTAGAGAGTTGATTTGAAGGAAAAATATAAATTTTTTTGGGGAACTTTTTTGATGCTGCCTTTGAGACTTTTTTGAATCTCAAAGGCAGGTTCTTACACTCGTGTTCAATTACAACGTGTTGAGGACATCCGCGAGTCGAGAGACAGCTGTCGTCAGTTCTTCTGGTGTAGCATTGGTAAAGTTAAGACGCAGAGCGGCTTTTACCTTTGAACCTTCTGGATAAAAGACCGGGCTCGGCACTACAGCAACCCAGTTTGCGAGAAGGTTTTTCGCCAGTTCGAAGGTGTCGCATTCTGGAATTTCGACCCAAACGAACATACCACCATCGACGGGTTTGAGTACGCAACTTTCTGGCAGCTGTTTTTGCAGTTCAGCAAACATGACATCGTAACGTGATTTGTAAAGCGCACAGATGGTTGAAATGTGCGTTTCGAAGTTGTCATGTTGCAGTAGACCATGCAGCAAAGCTTGCATAGGAATACTAGAGTGCAGATCGGCACCTTGTTTAATTTTGATGAGTGGCTCAAGGTAGCTACTCTTGCCCGTAACTACACCAATACGCAAGCCTGGTGAAGCTATTTTGGAGAAAGAGCGCAATACGATGGAGTGCTGCGGGCAGAAATCCGAAACTAGCGGCAGTGCTTCACCAGAAAAACGCAGCTCGCGGTATGGTGCGTCTTCAATGAATGCAACGTCGTATTGGATACAAAGTTCGGCAACTTTTTGGCGAGTCTCTAGCGCCCAGCATACGCCCGTTGGGTTGTGAAAATCGGGCACAGCATAGAACATTTTCGGTTGCTGCGTGGCAAAGCATTGTTCGAGTTCTTCAAGGTTTGGGCCACACTCGGTTTGTGAAACGGTCACGATGCTGGCTTGCACTAGACCGAATACTTGCATAGCACCAAGGTAGCTCGGTGCTTCCATCACCACTTTATCGCCCGGATTTACGTACGCACGCGCAATCAAATCTAGCCCTTGCTGAGAGCCCGTTGTGATCATAGCCAAATGAGATTCTGGCAGCTGGTAATAATCGGTCAAAAAATTAAGTAGCGGTGCGTAGCCTGCTGTTGCGCCATATTGAAACACCTCTGGCATATTCGCGAGGTTTTCGAGCGTCGGTTTCATTAAGTCGATCGGGAAGGTTTTTTCGTCCGGCAAGCCACCTGCAAGAGAAATGACGTTCTTATCGCTCGCTGCTGCGAGGATCTCTCGGATGTAGGATGACTTAGTTTGTTGTAATGACTGTGCGATTTCCATGTGCTGTGCTTCTCGTAATTGTCTTTTTTATGTCAGAAATAGTATAGGTAAATTGCCAAGCTTGGTGTGTCCATTTATGCTGTTAAACATGTCCATTTATGCTATTTAAGTGAAAGTTTACTCCGTGAGCCATCAACAAGTTTCCAGAATCAATGACGTGCTGTTTTACATTCACCAGGACATTAGCAGAGATTTATCGGCTAAAGAGCTAGCAGATGTAGCAGCCTATTCTGAACAGCACTTCCATCGTATTTTTAAAGATGTGGTAGGGGAGTCTGTCCATCAATATATCCGTCGCACAAGAATGGAATACGCAGCCAATCAACTGATGTTTGATACCAGCTCATCGGTGTTAGACATTGCTAACAAGTGCGGCTTTAGCTCGGTATCTTCTTTTAGCCGAGCGTTTAAAGCAACGTTCGCTATGTCTCCTGGTGCGTGGCGAAAGCATGATTTACAAGTCGCAGAAAAGCCGTATCTAAAAGATCCGGAAGTGGCTGCGGGTTATCATCGGGTTGCTAAACGCGAGTTGCCAGAACCTAAAATTATGGAGGTTCCACAACGCTTTGCGGCTTATGTGCGGCATGAGGGTTATAGCCGTTCCATTCGCAATGCGTGGCTGATTTTGAAGGCGTGGGCAAGCTCTGAGAATCGGGACTTTTCGGTTCAATATGGTTTGCATCACTCCAACCCAGCTTGGGTCGAGCTAGATAAGTGTCGCTATGTGGCTTGTATGGCGATTGATAAGCCGCTTAAAGTACGCGGTGTCGTGAATCAAATGACGATTCCGGGTGGTTTACATGCTGTTTTTCGCTTAACGGGAGTATATGGTGAGCTTCTTCCTCAACTGAGTATGGTATTAGAGAAGTGGTTGCCGAATTCAGGCTTTAAGCAGCGTTCTACTCCCGCTTATGTTCACTATCATAAAAACCATTTCCTCAGCCATGATGAGGCGTTTGAGCTGGACTTCTATCTTCCCGTCAGTTTTTTCTAACCGGAGTACTTATTTACTATCCATAAGGAAGAAAATGCTAAGCTCTATATGGTGATTTTTTACAAATAATTGAAAATTAAATGAACATCGATCATGTAAAGCTATTTGTCCGTTTGGCTTCGACACACAACATCAGCATGGCTGGCCAGGAGCTTGGACTTTCTCCTGCTGTCGCTAGCGCACACATCAATAAACTTGAGGACAGCTTAGGAGTTCGTTTAGTTCATCGCACCACACGCAAAGTTTCCTTAACTGAAGAGGGGCAGGCTTTTTTACCTCACGCGGAGGAGGTCCTTGCAACAGTGGAGGCAGCAAGGGGAGCTGTTGGCTCAGGGCAGAGTGCGCCAACGGGAGTATTACGTATAACCGCCTCTGCAACTTTTGGTCGCTTGCATATTGTGCCCGCATTAAAAGGTTTTATGGCGCGTTACCCAGGGTTAACCGTGGACTGCCGATTTTCTGATTCCATTATTGATCTGGTTGAGGGAGGTTTTGATGTCGCCATTCGTGTCGCTGAGTTGAAAGATTCTTCATTGGTTGCAAGAAAGCTTGCGCCAGATCGTCGTATTATCGTTGCATCACCAGATTATATTGAACAATTTGGGAGACCTAACAAGCCCCAAGACTTGGCGAATCATGAATGTATTAACTTAGTTGGAATGAATAATTGGTCATTCAATACAAAAGATGGAATGTTCAATGTAAGAACTTCTGGTCGTTTTAAAACCGATAATGGTGATGCGATGAGAGACGCGACGGTAAACGGGTTAGGTATTTCTATCAACTCGGTTTGGAGTGTTTATCAAGAATTACAAAGTGGTCAGCTAGTGGAAGTGCTCGAAGATCACCCTTTAGCGATGGATGCTGGGATTTGGGCTGTGTACCCAAGCTCTCGTTTAATTGCGCCTAAGGTGCGTGCCTTTATTGATTACTTTGCTGAATACTATGGCACGCCACCTTATTGGGAGTTTGCGGAAAAGTGATAACAAGTTTCACTTATCGAATACATTGTTTTTAAGGTCCGAATAAAAACGAACCTCAAGATAATTCTTAATTGTTATTAATAGAGTTTGCTTAAGATTAATTCAATAGTATCAATTATCTGCTGTGTTTTGCTTTGATCTAATGCATCAGGGTGTGGGGGCGCGAATGCTTCAATGTCATTATCGAAGTACATACCATGCGCTTGAGCAAACTCTTCTGATAGCGCAGCGCGAGTTAGAATATCTGCTCCTAAGCGGATATCACCACCAGCAACCCCATAAGCATCTTTAACCATCTTACTACCTAGGAATGATTTTGGGTTTACTGATACCAACATAGGGCCAGTGTTCTTAAGCTTTAGTCCGATTGCTCGTGACCACATCGTTAATGCCAATTTGCTTTGGGCATATGCTTCGCCATCTGACAATGGTTTGTTACCGAGTAAAGCGCTAGTGTTTACTGTTGTTTGTGCAGCTGAAGACAAATTAACCACACGACCCGTATCTCCGAGCAACGGCAATAGCTCTCTAGTGAGTAAGTAGGGAGCAATGGTGTTGACTGCGAAGCGTACATCAAGACCCTCTTTAGTTCTTGGATTTGGTGTTGCGTACACACCAGCATTGTTAATGATGACGTCTAAATGATTGAACCGTTCTGTTATCTCCATCACTATCTGTTTTACCGCATTGGGAGAGGATAAATCAGCAACAAGGCTTTCAACTTTACCACTTTTCATCTCCCTCAAACTTTGCTCAACTTGTTGAACTTTCTCTATATTCCGGCCATGGATTATTACGTGTTGTTCACGGTTAATTAACATTTTCGCGGTTTCTAAACCAATACCGTCAGTAGATCCAGTAACTAGAATTGTCTTTCGCATGATCGCTCTCATTGTTGAGGGTTAATATAGAACGATCATAGTGGCATCTTTTGCATTCGACTATTGAGACTAAAAAGAAAACACTTTCTAGGAAAAATTGAAAATAACTTTGTTGTTCTTTTTGTGGACGGTGCGACGAATTAACGTCTCATTAGATGCTACGGTTATACATGTGGTGCTCAAAAATTAGGCACTATTTTGTACTCAAATAATAGCCAAGAGGTCTCTATGTTAGGTGAAAATCACTCATTAACTCATGAATTCCCAGAACATTTGGATACCATTACTCAGCTTACCGAAAACGATGCATCATTTGCTGAAACCGTTAAAAACTACAATGCTTTAGATAAGGAAATCCGCGTACTAGAACTTCAAGGAAGCCCGATTGATGATCACGAAATGAACGTGTTAAAACATAACCGGGCTGAGCTCAAAGACTGGCTCCACTCGCGAATAATGGGTTCTTAGTGACGAAATGATCATCGGCTCGTAAATTGCGGGCCGATTTTAGTTCCAATGGACGATGCCAAGTGTGCAAACATTAGGAGTGCTGAGCAGGAGCTTGGAGCGGCAGGTGACCAGTTTTTACCCAAATGATCGTTTCTTGCTCTACAAAAGGAAAATGCTCGCTCATATGTGGGCTTCGGATCCAAGAGAGAGCGGGATAGGTACCTAGCTCGTCTCTAAACTCTCCTGACAATACGAAAATTTCTTCACCACCAAAGTGACGGGGTGGTTGAAACTTCTCACCTTTTGGCCATTTAACCAACGCGACATGTTCGTGCTCAAAATGATGCAGAGGCATGACTTGCAACCCACCGACACCACTCTGCCAGCTCGCTTGGTTTGTATTAATGCGAACTGTTTCAAGATCCTCAGATTCGAACTGATTTAGTTTAACTAAAATCACACAGCCTTCTTTGCTAAATGGTGCGTGTTGACTTCCTGGAGGGTTACGAAGGTAAGTGCCAGCAGGGTAGTCACCGTATTCGTCAGAGAATACTCCCTCGAGCACCAATATTTCTTCTCCTCGAGGGTGAGGATGAGTCGAAAACTGCGAATTTGGCTTGTACTTAACGACGCTGGTGGTATGCCCTGATTCTTTGGCTTCTCGTTCCAAAGGTTTGCGCCACACACCTTTGGAAGGGCTGGCGATCCACTCCTGTTGAGCAGTATCTATCACGATTCTTTTTGAAAAATCCATATTCAACATATTGAAATTCCGTTACTTATTTAATTACTAATTCTCATTAGTATACGTATAAAAAACATCAATTGATTCATTTGTTGATAGCCCAATTCATGGATTGAGTACGAACATGAAATCGGAGCCTAATTTAAATTTCTGCTTGTGTAATGAGAATTGTTATATTATAACATCGAAAAATTAAATGTTATAACATAACAAAAAGGAAAAAGTAGTGAATAAGAAATTGGTGTCTCTCGTGATCGGTAGCATTTTTGCATCCCCTGTTTTTGCCGACACACTATCGAACCCACAGATTGGTGTTGTTGTTGATGGCTACTACCAAGATGGCCAACGTCATAATTCTGAGCGCGAAGAAGGCTTTGGTCTAGGCCATACGGAATTAAACTTCTCATCAAATATCGACGACAAGTTTTACGGCGCATTGACCGCGGTTCTTGAAAGTCATGGTGATGAGACAGAATTAGAGCTTGAAGAGGCATTCATCGAAACTTTGGCATTGCCATATGGTGTAAACGTGCGCGCTGGCCGATTCCTATCTGACTTTGGTTACCTGAACAACCAACACATGCACACCGATAGCTTTGTTGAGCGTCCAATTGCTTATCGTACTTTCCTTGGCTCGCACTACTACGATGATGGTGTACGTGCAAACATCGTGTTGCCAACCGACCTTTATGTAAAACTTGGTGTAGAAGCGCTCAGTGGTAGCAAAATGTCTTCTGTCGAAGATGGTTCTGAAGTTGGCGTGTACACCACGACGCTGAAGCTTGGTAGTGACTTCTCCGAATCTTCAAGTTGGCAGTTTGGTTTAAGTTACCTGCGTAACGAAAACGGCAAGGTTAAAGAATTCGAAGATCACGACCACGGTCATGAAGAAGAGCATGAGCACGATCACCATCATGGCGCAGCAGTGACAGGTGCGAACCTTTACGGTGCTGATTTTGTTTGGAAATGGGCACCAGACGGTAATTACAAATACAGCAACTTCACGCTATCGGCTGAATACATGCTGTTAGACGGTGTGGTAGATAGCAAATATAAAAACGATGCAGAGTCACCAGACAACTTAAGCGCTTACTATGTTTCGGGTGTTTATCGCTTCAACCCAAGCTGGTCAGCAGGTCTACGTTACGGTGAAGCAGAAAGCTACGATGGCCACGCGCACGGCGACCACATGCACTTCACTGCACTGAATGATAAAGAAATGGATGCGATGATCGCATGGGATTCTTCTCACTTTGGTACTATCCGTGCTCAATACACTCGCATTGATAACCAAGACAGCGAGACAGACAACGTATTCACTCTGCAATACGTGATGACATTTGGAGCGCACGGTGCACATGCGTTCTAAGCTGACATTAAATAAATGCAGTTTAGCGATGATGGCGGCGGGGGCTGCCATCATCTCTTCACCTGCTTTGGCTCTGAACATCTTTGTTTGTGAGCCAGAATGGAAAGCCCTTCTCGAAAGTCACGCCCCAGACGCGACCATCTATTCCGCGACCACCGCCAAGCAAGATCCTCATTATGTACAAGCTCGCCCTTCTTTGATTGCAAAGATGCGCCAAGCCGACATGGCAATGTGTTCCGGCGCGGAGTTAGAAGTAGGATGGTTGCCTATGTTGCAAGTTCGCAGTAGCAATGGTGCGGTGAAAAACGGTTCACAAAGCATGATCTACGCGACCGATTTCGTGCGCATGTTAGACACTCATGATCATGTCGACCGCAGCATGGGGGACATTCATGCGCACGGAAACCCACATGTACAGTTTGCGGCGAATGACATGGTTGCGATTTCGCGTGCTTTGACGGAACGTTTGAAGAGCATCGATCCTGATAACGCGCAAAGCTATCAAGTGAATGGTATGAAGTTCCGCGCTCACTGGCGTAAAAAGCTCAATGAGTGGAATGAGAAAGCCGCGCCATTAAAGGGTAAACAAGTGGTGGGCTATCACGAAACCTACCGTTACCTATATGATTGGCTTGGCATGGAGCAAATCGCTGACCTCGAACCAAAGCCGGGCATTTCTCCTACCACTTCTCACCTTCAATCCTTAACTAAGTTGGACTCGGATTCTTTTGAAGCGATTGTCTACTCGTCGCATCAAGACCAGCGTCCTGCAAACTGGCTACAGAAACAAACCAATAAGCCGCTGATTCAGCTGCCTTTAACGGTTTCTGATGGCGAAAGCTTGGATGAAATGTACGACCAAGTTATCGATGATTTGTTGGATGTGCTCGTGCAACCTGTTCCGGTGAAGATCTAAACCATGGCAGATTATGCATGGCTATTACCTGCGGTGCTGTGTGGCTTGATTGCTCTGGTCGGTAACGTGGTGCTCGGGCAGCAAGTGTTAAAACGCCAAATTATCTTTATTGATTTGGCGGTGGCACAAGTTGCGGCCTTGGGGGCTGCACTAAGTCACTATTGGTTGAACCAATACGATCTCTTTTCTGGTTCTTTCTTTGGTGAGATGGTTGGCCCTTGGGTGATGTCTTTGATGCTTTGCGGTTTGATTGCCTTAATGGAGAAACGATACCAGCAACATTTAGAGCCCATGATTGGCAGCTTGTTTGTCGTGTCTGCATCGCTGGCGATCCTGCTGGTGAGTAAAGACCCACACGGCGGAGACTTTATTCAAGGCATTCTTAATGGGCAATTGTTATGGGCGACTTGGGCAGACGTTTGGCCTTTGGCACTCATTACCGCTGCGATGTTGCTATTGGTTTGGTTAAAACCTGCGTTTATGCGCGGTAGTGGTTTTTATCTGATCTTTGCAATCCTGATGCCCATTACGGTCAAGTTAACCGGCATTTATTTAGAATTTGCTTTGTTGGTTATTCCAGCTTTATGTGCGGCAGCATTGAAGGGAACTCGATTCTTTGTCGCTAGTATCAGCATTGGTATTGTTGGGATCTTATCGGGTATTGCCGCATCGGCTCGCTATGACTTACCGAGTGGTGCGAGTATTGTGATCACCCTGTTTATTGCTGGCATGTTGTTTAATCTCTTGCTTCAGCCTTTTCTGGTGAAAATAACAAAACCAGCTTTTGTAAGAGATTAAGAGACAAGTAATATTGGTCTGATGAAGTAGTATTTGATTAATCAGACCAATACTTTTCTATCCAAGTCCTCCAATCGTGTAACTTTGCGCCTTCCAACACACTTTCTTACGTTGATCTTGCCATAGTCATCAAGTTGCCTTGATTAGTTCACATTCGACTCCCAGACTGTTTCTATAGTTTTTATTAGATATAAAAGACCCTGCGTATGAGAAGCGCAGCTGTAACGCGACTAGGCATAAAAACAAAAAACGCTAGGGATACAAGCGAATTTGTAATCTCAACATTTAAGGAAGACCAAGATGAAACCGGAAAAAGTAGCAGTAGTCACTGGTGCGGCTCGTGGTATTGGCCAAGCGATTTGTGAGCAATTACTGGAGGATGGATTCCACGTAATCGGGCTAGACATATCGCCCGTGGAATGGAGCCAGTCGGCGCAGCTAAGCAGTTATCAAGTCAACTTGTGTGATGCCGAAGCTGTCAGTGAAGTGGTAGAAAGTGTTGTAGAGCAGCACGGAAGAATCGATGCTCTGGTTAACAACGCGGGCATCACTCGAGATGCACTGTTGCCAGACATGTTAGAGCAAGACTGGGACAGCGTGATCGACGTGAACCTAAAAGCGGTGTTCTTACTCACCCAACGTGTTGCTCCTGTCATGCTAGAGCAGGGCACAGGCAGTATTGTTAGCATTTCTTCTATAGTGGGAACGGATGGTAATATCGGCCAGAGCAACTACGGCGCAAGTAAAGGCGGCGTCATCTCAATGAGCAAAGGCTGGGCGAAAGAACTTTCAAGAAAGGGTGCACAGATACGCGTCAACTGTGTCGCGCCAGGCTTTATCGCCACCGACATGACCAAGAACCTGCCAGAGAAAGTCATTCAAATGATGGAAGGCAAAACCCCATTAGGGCGCATGGGCTCAGTTCAAGATATTGCCAATGGCGTCTCTTTCCTAACCTCAGACAAGAGCGCCTACATCACAGGCCAAGTGCTCAAGATTGACGGTGGGTTGGTATTATAGCTCGTTAATCAAAACCCAAAATAAAAACGCCTTTTACTTATATGAAGGGCGTTTTTGTTTGAGGAACCCGACTTATGTGAGTACTACTAATAGAAAGCTTCGATTTCGCTTCGAGTTGAGTTTTTGAAGCAAAAGGCCAATACGTTTGAATAGCGTCGGGCGTCTCCTCTTAAACACTGCATTCCCTAAAGCACCGTATTCCCAAAAGAAAAGCCCACCGAAAAGCGGGCTTTGCTCTCTTTTAGTAACGAGAAGAATAACTAGTAGCTCGCTTGAATGCTGACACCGCTATAGTTTGAGTAACCTTGAATCATGACGTGATAACGTCCACTTTGTGTCGCACTGACCGTACATGTTTCATTGTTACCGTATTTGAAAGGTCGGCAGTCCCATGCATTCAGTGCTGGTTTTGCTCCAAAACGGAGATACAAATCCGCATCACCACTTCCACCATACATTTGTACGGTTAAACGCTGCCCAGCTTCTACATCAACATAGTAATACGCTACTTGACCAGTTGAACCACTTAAACCACTTATTGGCACGCCCGAGGTTAATTTGCCTTCTGGGTCCGGTGTTGGGTCTGGGCCACCGCAGTCTTGGCCACAATCTTCATCCGTTAAGCTATAAAGTAGCTTGTTCACGCTGCCTCTTGTGTCCGTCACTTTTCCGCTAGTTGCGCGGCTAACGATCAAGGCCTCTACTTGGCTTGGAGACAGTGAACTGTTTTCTTGAAGATACAATGCTGCTACACCCGCCACATGTGGCGTCGCCATCGAAGTGCCACTAATGGTTTTGTAGCCACCGTCATACCATGCAGATTTGATTTGTGAACCTGGCGCAAATACATCCACACAACTGCCCCAGTTTGAAAAACTCGAACGTGCATCCGTGCTAGTGGTCGATCCGACAGTTACTCCGGAAGCAACGCGTGCTGGAGAATAGTTACACGCATCGGCGTTGGAGTTACCTGCTGCTAGCATAAAGCTGACACCTGACTGAACCGCACTTTGCACCGCACTATCCAGAGCGACGGATTGACCGCCGCCTAAACTCATGTTGGCGACTGAAGGTCCGGAAGCGTTCGCAGCCACCCAGTCCACACCGGCAATAACACCAGAAGTAGAACCCGATCCGGTACAGCTCAATACTCTCACGCCGACAAGGTTGACGTTTTTCGCAACACCATACAAGCTGCCGCCAATGGTGCCAGCTACGTGTGTGCCGTGTCCATTACAGTCACTTGCATCTGCATCGTTATCGACAAAGTCATACCCTGAAACTGAGCGACCACCGAACTCAACATGCGCGTTATTCACACCAGTATCGATGACATAAGCCGTTACCCCAGTCCCATCAAAGTTGGCACTGTAGTTGTTATCGAGTGGCAAGTTTCGTTGGTCGATTCGGTCTAGTCCCCAAATGGCGTTGGTTTGATTTGCGTCTGCCGAGACTATTGGGTCAAGCGATAGGATTCTGTCTTGCTCAATGTAGTCCACACGAGGATCAGAACGCAGATCTTTTAGTTGCTCAGGACTCAAGTTAGCGACAAATCCACTTATCGAGTGGTCAAAAACCGACTCCACTTTTACCGAATACAAACCAGACATGCGGTCTACGGATTGTTGCGTGAATTGCTCGAATTCCGTTGAGTTGCTCGCCATCATTTGCGGTTGTTGAAATACCACTATGTAGCGATCTGCAATGGCGATCTCGTCCGGTGCGAGCATTAATGTGGCTGGTAATATGTCCGGAGCTTGTTGTAACTCTGTACTGTCCACAATCTCATTGGATTGCGAAAAAGCGAGAGAAGAATGAAAACAGAGCGCGGAGGTGATACAACAACTTAGTAGTTTCTTTAACATAAAATGTTCCTTGAAATCATAGTCTTGTTGATTTTTACCTAGTACCAAACTGTCAACACGAAAACACAGACAATCAGCGTAGTACGTGCTGAAGTGACGTTACACAAGTCAAACTAGACAATGAGCAATTATATGCATAACTGATAATAATTCGCATACTCAGAAACATGATCAATAACCAAGCTTTATTGAAATTGAAATGCAAAGATTCATTTAGACTTAGAGCAAAATCCCTAAAATAGAATAATTCTACACACCTGGCATATTGCCTGTTATATGACCTCATCTTACCGATAATTTACGCAATAAAAACCTAACTATCTATCCTTTCATTGGTCACAACTCAAATCGGTTGATAGATGTTAATATAGCCACCTGATTTCTGATGTTTTTTAACTCATGGTTACTATCCAAGTTCAATGTCGTTTCTGTAATAAAACCAGAGCCCGTTCGTGAACATGGAAAAGGGCATTCTGGCTTTCCTCGCTCCAGATGTATCGAGTGTCGAAAGAGCTTTAACTTGATTAAGTTTACGAAGCCCGCAAGCCAGATGTAAAAGAAAAAATTGTTGATATGTCAATGAATAGCTCTGGCGTTAGGGAAACAGTACAAGTGTTGAATGTCGCATACAACACGGTATTGAGCACTTTAAAAAATCTCGCGCCAAGGTAAGTAACCTCAATGCCTTTCGATAAAGCAAATATAAGACTAATTTGTAAACTTGAAAGGCTAGCTGTATTGGTTGAGGAATATGAGGAAAACACTTCCCCATTTAAGAACTGAAACACACTTTTGCCCCTTTTCGTGTTAGCACGGAAACTGTCCTGCTACCAGACTTGTGTTTCAATAGTGCCTTGTAGTATCGAAAACACTTACCACAAACTCTAGAGATTTATGTACTATACCACCTACTGGAAGCTTGATGGGTGGTATTGACGTGAACTTATCTCAAATTGATCTGAATTTGCTCTTTGTTTTAAAGCACTTGCTCGAAGAGAAGCATGTATCTAACACCGCTATGGCTTTAAATATGAGCCAGTCTGCGGTAAGTCGAGCACTGCAAAAAATGAGAGTTTTCTTTAATGACGAATTACTGGTGCGCAAGAAATACGGCTATGAACTGACTCCAAAAGCAGAGTCAGTAAGGCAAGACATTAATAATGTGATTACCAGTTTAGAAAAACTTGCCCATAGAGACTCGTTTGATCCGAGCACTGTATCAAGCACCGTTAAGGTTTACGGCCTTCTTCCTCAGATTAATACCTTAATGCCTAAGGTTATCGCTAAGATTCGGCAAGAGGCTCCAAACCTTAAGGTCAGTTTGGACTCAGCACCAAAACGTCATTTTGATGCGTTGGTGGCTGGAGATGTTCATTTCGCACTTTCCTCTCATCAACCGCCAAGCTCTGAGCAAAATATCTATCGAATGGTTGTTGCTAAGCGTACTTTCCGTTTGCTTATGAGCCGCTATCATCCACTGGCCGATTTAGAGCTAACTCCAGAGCGTTTGGCCGAATTTGACTTTGGACAAGTCTCTTTGCAGGGTGAGAAGCGATTGTCGTTTGAGCATAAATACCAAGAGCTAGGGTTAGCGAACAAAAAAAAGCGTTTATCAGCGCCAGTGCAACTGAATAACTTTAGTTCTGCTCCAAGTATCGCTGCGGAGACTGAGATTATATTTCATCTACCGACACCTTTTGCAGAGGCAGCTTGTCAAGACCCTCGCTTGATCGTTCGAGAAGTACCTGCCGAGCTACAGTTGGACTTTCAAGAAGTCTTCCTATATTGGCACAAACGCTTTAACGATGATCCTATGTGTGAATGGGTACGAGAGATCTTTAAACAGCTCTATGTTGGAACCGATACTTTAGCTTAAATGCTTATATCGGGTAATTCGTGGTTAACTATTCGTATATTGGATAGTGATATTCTCTTTTCTCGATAGTGATTAACTTGTCAGTGATTATGATAATCAGGTTTAATTGATAATAATTATTAAATGCAATTACATTTTAAGCCTATTCAATATGAAGCCTCTTTTCACATACTCTCTATTTTCTACATCAGTTGTTTCTGCTTGTATTACTGTACCTATGGTCGTTGTTGCAAATGACCAGTTACCTGAGACTGGTATCAATACAACAGCAATGGAAACCGTAGTGGTTACAGCCTCTGGTTACGAACAGAATGTCACAGAAGCGCCAGCAACAATAAGTGTTCTCACCCGAGAGCAACTTGAAAATCGCTCATATAAAGATTTGACTGATGCTTTAAGTGATATACCTGGGGTAACCGTTACAGGAGGTGGTGATGGCCAAGATATCTCAATTCGAGGTATGCCTGCTCAATATACGGCCATTCTTGTTGATGGCAGGAAGCAGTCTGGTCGAGAAACTCAAACTAATGGTAGTACGTTTACTGAACAAGACTGGCTTCCCCCGTTGAGTGCAATTGAACGTATTGAAGTTGTACGTGGCCCTATGTCAACCCTTTATGGGTCTGATGCTTTGGGGGGTGTGATTAATATTATTACGCGTAAAAATTATCAAGAGTGGCACGGAAGCTTGCGTGCAGAAACGACGCTTCAAGAAAATTCAAAATCTGGAAATAGCTATCAAGGGCAGCTTTACCTTGCTGGCCCTGTCATTGATGGTCTGTTGAGTACTTCTTTGACTGGACTGTATCAGGAAAGAAAAGAAGATGAAATTGAAGGTGGTTATGCAGGTAAGACACTCGACAACTATCGAGCTTCTTTGTACCTCACACCTACCTCGGATGACACTTTTACTCTGGAGTTCACCAATCATAACCAAGAGCGAGAGACCACTCTAGGTAAATCAGTGGAGCGAGAGTCTCAAGTTGCAGTACGAGAATATGAACGCCAATCTATTGGTTTTAGCCACGACGGAAACTACTCTTGGGGTACAAGTTCTTCATTTATCAGTAATGAAACAGTAAAAAATATCGGTGCAGATAAAGAAGTCGAGAATAGTCAAATTAATACGCAATGGGGTCTGCCTCTTAATGCTCACTACTTAACACTGGGCGCATCTTTCGAGCAAAAGGATCTGACTGATAATAAACTGTCATTGACCTCTAAAAACAAGCAATGGGCAGTATTTGCTGAGGACGAGTGGTATCTCACGGATACATTCGCTCTCACCCTTGGTTTACGTTACGACGACAATGAGATCTTTGACGGGCAATTTAGCCCAAGAGCTTACGGGGTCTGGTCTATTGACCCTAGTTGGACGCTAAAAGGTGGTGTGTCTACGGGTTATCGAGCACCTAGTTTGACACAAATGGACGAAGAGTGGGTTCAAGAGAGCTGTAGAGGGCGTTGTTCTATTTACGGTAATCCAGACTTAACAGCAGAAACCTCCATCAATACAGAGATGGGACTGTATTACGTTAATGAGCGAGACCTTTCTGCAAACATTACTTTGTTTTACAGCGACTTCAAAGACAAGATCGAAAGTGAGTTTGTCGATCCGACGTGTACTGATAGCAGAAGTTGCGACCGCACTTACGTCAACATTGATGATGCGAACAGCTATGGTGCAGAAAGTTCCGTATCTAAGGGTATTACAGAGTCAATTACACTAAGTGCAACCTACTCGTATACTCGTAGTGAAAAGAACACTAATGACGATGATGATGGCTTGCCTCTTGTACAAGCACCTGAACATATCTTCTCACTTAATGGTGATTGGGCAGTGCGTGATGATGTTGCTTCATGGGCCCGCATGAACTATCAAGGCAAAGAGAAAAACAACATCACTAGTGATAGCACAAGAACGTTGGCACCTTCTATTACTTACGTGGATCTCGGTGTGAACTGGCGTGTAACTAAGAATGTGAAGTTAATGGCAGCGGTTTATAACTTGTTCGATGAGCAAATCACAGAGGAAGAGTTTGGCTACATTGAAGATGGCCGACGCTACTGGTTAGCTGCTGAAGCGACTTTCTAATCTACTTACTTTTTTAAGCGAATAACAAAACAATGAATACGAAAATTAAGTCTGCGATGACCTCTCTGCTACTTATGCCCTTTGTCTGTTTGGCTGGGGAGTTCAATGTAGAGAAGGATATCTTGTTCAAAACTGTAGGTGAAAGAGAGATTAAACTCGATCTTTATACTCCTTCGGTTGAATCAAATACTCAGTACCCGTTATTAGTCTGGGTACATGGTGGTGCATGGAAACGTGGGAGCAAAGACGCCATCCCAGAAAAGAACCCATTATTACTTCAGTCTGTGTTGAATGAAGGTTATGCGCTAGCTTCAGTTGATTATCGTTTAAGTGGAGAAGCGATCTTTCCTCAACCAGTACAAGACATTAATGATGCACTGAACTATTTGTACGACAATGCTGAAAAGCTCGGTATTAAAGCGGACAATGTTGTGATAATGGGACGCTCTGCTGGCGGGCACCTCGCTGGCTTTATTGGTGCGACTAACTCGGCATACAACCAAGTAGATTTCTATGAGCCACCAAAGTACAAGGTCTCAGCCGTAGTAAGCTTTTTTGGCCCTACCGATTTACTTGAGTTAAGTAATAAAGGTGGCAAGAAAACCAGCAAAAAATCGTCTGTATCTCGTTTCTTAGGAGATATTCCAAACAATATTCCAAAGCTTGCCAAGAAAGCATCAACGACGAGTTATGTGAATGAAAATACTCCACCATATATACAGTTACACGGCACCTTGGATAAGCGAGTGCCTCTATCTCAAAGTGAGATACTTAAGGCTAAGCTTGATGAGCATGGAGTTACTAACCAACTTTTCATTGAAGAAGGTGTAGGACACAGTGCACCTGTCTTTGATACCGAGAAGTACGTTACTCATGTTTTGGACTTCTTAAATAAACACTTTCCGAACTAACGCTCTAGTCAATATAAGGCTTAAAAGTTCAAGGGGAAATACTGAGCCAACTGTGATTACAGTTGGCTTTTTCATGTATCTCTATTGGGCATTTTATCATTCTGATTAATGGGAGCGGCTGGCTCATTTTCAGGCAGTGGTTGAATAAATCTATGACTACTTTAGGGTATGTATTCTAACGTACTTCTGTCCAAAAAAGTGTTTCGTTAGCTTGAATTAGAACAACAAAGCGCTCTTCACAGAAAATGAAGGTCGTTTATCTCGTCTTAACAGCCTTTCAAGTTGTTTGAAATGAGGTATCGAGATCCGCTTCGCTCTTAGTTACGTTCAACCTTAGCTGCTACTTTTCATCAATAAATAGAGATGAGTTACCATCAAGTAGCATAGGGAAGCGAGGAAGTATTCTCTCAAATGAACATTAAACTCCTTCTTTGTAGCCTGTCACCTTCAAACTACTTCCTCTAGCGCTAACAATTAATTCAAATGTGCGCTGGTTAATGATTTTTCTGTAAGTAACACAATTGAACGTGATAGAAGTAACAAAATGGCCTCTTAAAGGTAACGTTCCCGAAAAGTTTATATATTATCGCCCTCATTGATATAAGTAGTAGAGACGCTCTGAGTACGAGCGCTCTGAAATTCAGGCTTTAGATGGACATTTAAAGTCACCATAAGTTTGCGATTTTTCCTTGGGAACGTTTGCAATATGCCTAAGTATAAATTTACGTGAGACTATGGAAATGAAACTACACACTTTGACGATGGCAGTAGCGCTTGGAATGGTTACTGCACCTGCATTCGCAGCAACAGATGTTGACGCTCTTGAAAAGCGAATTAATGAATTAGAACAGAGACTTGAGCAGACAGAAAAAGCATCCACAGAAGCAAATGAGAAAGCCTCAAGCTTTGAGTTTCATGGCTACGCTCGTTCCGGGCTACTGATTAATGACGATCTGAATGGTGCAGTGGGTACTGGTCCTTACATGACGGCAGCTGGTGCTATTGGCGCTCCAGTTGGGCGATTAGGGGTAGAGGATGATCATTATGTGGAAGCAAACCTTATTCACAAACGTTTTGCAGATGATGGTTCCAGCGCATTGTTCCGAATCATGTTGGCAGATAGTACGGAAACCAATAACGAATGGACGGCGAGCGAGAGTCAATTAAACGTTCGTCAGATATATGCTGAGCTAAACAAGTTGAGTATGTTCTCTGAATCAAGAGCTTTTGCTGACGCGACGTTTTGGGCTGGTAAACGATTTGACCGTGATAACTTTGACATTCACTTCTTTGACTCGGATATTGTTTTCTTATCTGGTACTGGTGCTGGTGTGTATGACGTCCAAATGAGCGATTCGTGGAAAGCAAACTTCTCGATCTATGGTCGTGATTTTGGTGAGATTGATAGCTCGTCAACAGATGTTGAAAACTATATCGCGACAATGAACAACCGCTTCGGTAATTGGCAATTGATGCTGAGCGGCATGACGTCTGCTGATAACAATGATCGCGTAGAAGGCGGAGCGGACAAAGGTTTACATGCGATGTTTGCTTACCATGGCGATAACTTCTTTGGCATGAGTGAAGGCTTCTCTAAAACCGGTATTTTGATGGGTGATGGACTGGGTGCGGAACTTAAAGGCATCGGTTCAAACGGAGATTTGTTAGAAGACGCAAAAGCCGTACGCTTGTTTAGCTATGGTGTAACACGCATCGGCGACAACTGGCGTGTAGCACCTGCGTTGCTAGCAGAACACAGCCAAGATCGCTTTGCTAAAAATGATGAATTTACGTGGGCATCGTTCAACATCCGCTTAGCGCAAGAGTTTACGCAGAACTTTGAGATGGTTTATGAAGGCTCATACCAATACATGGACCTAGACAATGCGATTGATAAAGCAAGTGGCAGTTTTTACAAAGCGACAATTGCACCAACGCTTAAGATGTCTACCGCTGCAGGTTTCTTTGACCGTCCGGAGCTACGTTTTGCAGTTAGCTACGTTGATTGGAGCGAAGACTTGAATGGCTACTCGATTAGCCAGGATGCGGGTGCTGCAACGATGGGTGATGGTGGTGAAGTTCTGTTTGCACTGCAAATGGAAACTTGGTTCTAAAGGGATCTAACCGACAAAGAGTAATAAGAAAAGCGCCAACTGATTTCAGTTGGCGCTTTTTCATTAACAGGACTGACGCTCAATTGTTTTGAATGTTAGTACCATCTTACTCATTTCAAAACTTCTGTTGGCAATTCTATCTAGTAGCAGTTTCGCACCATTTTCACCCGCTTTATCAAATGCATAGTTAAATGTTGATAAGGTTGGGGTGCACACTGATGCGAGCTCATCATCACCAACTCCTAGAACTAAAACGTCTTTACCCGGTGTTAACCCGAGCTCTTGAATCGCTCTCATCGCACCGATAGCAATACGGTCTGTCGCACAGAACAAGCCATCTAGCTTAGGGTTCTTTGTTAAGTGTTGTTTTGCCAATGAATAGCCAGAATCGATGGTAAAGTCACCACGAGCATGGAAGGCGATCTCAAAACCATGATGCTGTAGCGCTTGAACAAATCCTTCAGAGCGTTGCTTATCTACCGCGATATCGTCACCTTGCACACCAATAAAACCCATGGTTTGGCAACCTTTTGCAACCAGTCTATTTCCCGCTTCAAACCCTACTCGTGCGTCATCATGAATGATGCTTGGAATATTAAACATGGAACCATCTTGACCGACGAGCACAACTGGAACGGCTGAGTTTTGAATTGCTTTTACCAGTTTGGAATCGAGGTGGGTGGCGTAAAGAATGATCCCTTCAACCCGTTTTTGGTTAAAGATCTGAATGTACTCCAGTTCTTTTTCGTGGGCTTGGTGAGTGCTAGCAAGTAAGACATGTTTCCCGGCTTTTTCAAGGACATCGGTTAATCCATCGACACCTTGGGATGTGGCATGAGAGGAAACCCGAGGAACAATGACACCAACCAGATTGGTCTTTTGAGATTTTAGATCTTTAGCGACTTGGTTCGGCACATAGCCACACTCCGCTACTGCTTGGCGGACCTTCTGTTTTGTCGCTTCTTTTACGCCATACTCATCGTTTATAACCCGTGACACTGTTGATTTTGATACGCCAGCCAGACGGGCGACATCATGCAGACTCGCCATTGTTCCTATCCATTCTGTTTTTCGTTTTTGGGATTGTTTGCAAAGAGAAGATGAAAAGCTCTTTGATAAGTAGCGATTCTAACCTCCTATACTGCTCTTAGGGAGAGAATTTGACGATCATTCTCACATTCTCTCTGCTTTATCTTTGATCATTTGGTTTTATTGAGCAAAAATCTGTTTTGCAAACGTTCCCGAAAATTTCGCAAGCTCAGATAATAATCCAATGGGGTATGAAATGAATTATCCGGCAGTAGCAAAAGAGTTGTTAACTCTATTAGGTGGTAAAAGCAACATCACCGCACTTGCGCATTGTGCGACACGCTTACGCCTTGCCGTTGCAGATGAGCAAAAAATAGATGAACAAGCGATTGATAACCTTGAAGGGGTAAAAGGGCGGTTCAAAGTTGCGGGTCAGTACCAAATCATTTTTGGATCAGGCATCGTAAACCAAGTTTATGCAGAAATGGCGAAGTTGACGGGTATGAGTGAAATGTCCACCAACGACGTTGCGTCTGCTGGCGCAGAGAAACAAAACATTGTTCAGCGCGCGGTGAAAGGGCTGTCTGATATTTTCGTCCCAATCATTCCAGCAATCGTCGCTGGTGGTTTGTTGATGGGTATCTATAACCTATTGACTGCCCAAGGCTTGTTCATTGATGGCAAATCTTTGATTGATGCCAACCCAGGACTGACAGACTTGGCGAACATGATCAACACGTTTGCAAACGCGCCGTTTGTTTACCTGCCTATCCTGTTGGCATTTTCAGCCAGCAAGAAGTTTGGCGGCAACCCATATTTAGGGGCAGCGCTAGGTATGTTGATGGTTCACCCTGACTTGCTGAATGGTTGGGGATTCGGCGGCGCATCTGTGTCTGGCAACATTCCGGTTTGGAATATTCTTGGTTTTGAAATCCAAAAAGTGGGTTACCAAGGTTCAGTGTTACCGGTTTTGGTATCGGCATTCATTCTTGCGAAGGTTGAGCTAGGCTTACGTAAAGTCATACCTTCTGTTTTAGACAACCTTTTAACGCCATTACTGGCGATTTTCATAGCGGGTTTGCTGACGTTTACTGTCGTCGGTCCATTCACGCGTGATATCGGTTTCCTATTAGGTGATGGTCTGAACTGGCTATACAACACTGCTGGCTTTGTTGGTGGTGCGGTATTTGGTCTTATTTATGCGCCGTTTGTTATTACTGGTATGCATCACAGCTTCATTGCGATTGAAACTCAACTTCTTGCGGATATTGCGACGACGGGCGGCACCTTTATCTTTCCTATTGCGGCGATGTCTAACGTTTCTCAAGGAGCGGCAGCGTTGGCGGTGGGCGTGATGAGCAAAGATAAGAAGATGAAAGGTATTGCGATTCCATCTGGTGTTACGGGTTTGCTGGGTATTACAGAACCGGCTATGTTTGGTGTTAACTTAAAACTACGTTACCCATTTATTGCGGCAGTTTGCGCTGCGGCGTTATCAAGTGCGTTCATCACAATGTTTAATGTGAAAGCTCAGGCATTGGGCGCAGCTGGTCTTCCAGGCATCATTTCCATTACGCCAGAGAAGATTGGGTACTACATCGCGGGTATGGTGATCGCGTTCTTGACCGCATTTGTTCTCACCATTGTTCTTGGTATGCGTGACCGCGCTAAAGTCGGTAGAAAAGCAGCGGCTTAATCTGAACTCCTTAGGGGTGGAGTCCCCCAAAATCCACTTCTTTTCCTAAATGTTTGGGGTGCTAGCCAAGCACTAATGGCTTGGCTAGCCTTTTTCAATTTTTACTTGGTAGTGAAGGTGTTCAACACGTTGGACTATCAGGGCTTTAATTTCAAGGTAAGCAAGATGAATCAAGTGTGGGTAACTGGTGATGCTGTTGTCGATCTAATACCGGAATCTGAGACTTCTTTACTCAAATGTCCCGGTGGTGCACCAGCGAATGTCGCCGTAGCTATTGCTCGTCTATCTGGTAAGAGTGCGTTTTTTGGACGTGTGGGTGATGACCCATTTGGTCGCTTCATGCAATCAACGCTCGATCAAGAGGGCGTGAGCACGGAGTTTCTCGTTAAAGACCCAGAGCAAAGAACATCAACAGTGGTGGTGGATTTAGATGATCAAGGTGAACGCAGCTTTACGTTTATGGTAAAACCGAGCGCTGATCAGTTTATGTCTGTTGAAGACATCCCTAACTTTAAGCAAGGTGATTGGCTGCATGTCTGCTCGATTTCACTGGCAAATGAGCCAAGTCGAAGCAGCACATTTGAGGCGATCAAAAGAGCAAAAGCCGCTGGTGGTTTCATTAGCTTTGACCCTAACTTGCGTGATGAAGTGTGGCAAGACCAGTCAGAAATCCAAGCTGTCGTGATGAAGGCTGTAGCGATGGCCGATGTGGTTAAGTTCTCTGAAGAAGAGCTTTTGTTCTTAACTGACTCAACATCGATGGCGCAAGGTTTAAAACAAATAGCCTCTTTGAATATTGCTTTGGTCTTGGTGACACAAGGTGCGAAAGGTGTTTGGCGCGTCTTTGAAAGTCAGAGTGAACTGATCACAGGTCAAGTCGTTAGTCCGATTGATACCACAGGTGCGGGTGATGCTTTTGTCGGAGGGCTACTGGCATGCCTGTCTCGGTATGACGATTGGAAAAATCATCCTGTTGTTAGCTCTGCGATTCAATGGGCAAATGGCTGTGGTGCATTAGCGACGACGCAAAAAGGCGCAATGACCGCACTTCCGACCCAGACAGAATTGCTGCAATTTATTGGGCAATGATCTCCAGATCCAATTTCAGTTGAGAAAAATTATGAGCTTAAACAACCGTTGGACTGTAGAGCAAAGATATCGCCGACTTGAGCAAATCCCTCAGTGTGATATCGAAGAAATGACACTTTCACGTCAGCAAGATAAAGGCTTTCCTAGTTTTCATATCGCCCCTAGATTTGGGCTGTTAAATGACCCAAATGGGTTGTGCTATTTCAATGGTGAGCACCACATCTTTTACCAGTGGACTCCTGTGGGGCCAGTCCATGGAATGAAGTATTGGTACCACCTTTCTACTAAAGACTTCATCCATTTTACTGATCATGGTGTTGGTCTTCATCCCGACCAAGACTACGATTCACATGGTGTTTATTCTGGTGGTGCTTTGGTGGAAAACAACAAGGCTTTGCTGTTTTTTACTGGCAACAAGCGTGACCAAAACTGGAATCGAATCCCAACACAGTGTTTTGCCACCATGGATTCAAACGGCAACATTGAAAAGCATGGTGTGGTCATTGAGAACGAACATTACACGGAGCACTTTCGTGATCCAAAAGTTTGGAAGAAAGGCGACGACTATTTGATGGTGGTGGGTGCTCAAACCAAAACCGAGCATGGTTCTATGGCGCTCTATCAAAGCAAAGATTTGAAAACGTGGCAGCATAAAGGTCCTATCAAGACCAAGTTCTCTGACCTTGGGTACATGTGGGAGTGTCCTGATTTATTTGAGATTAATGGTCAATCGGTGATGCTGTTTTCTCCACAGGGCGTGAGCAGTAGTAATCCTTATGATTTCAAAAACATCTATTCTGTCGCGTATATCGTGGGTGATCAGTTGAACCTAGAGTCGATGACTTTAGAAAACCACCAAGATATTTTACAGCCAGATTATGGGTTTGATTTCTACGCCCCACAAACCTATTTAGATGAGAACGGGCGTCGCATTCTTATTGCATGGATAGGGTTGCCAGAAATCGACACGCCATCGGTCACACACCAGTGGGCAGGAATGTTGTCTCTTCCTAGAGAACTAACGTTGAAAGATGGTTTTCTTGTTCAAACTCCACTCCCTGAATTGGAGAGTTTAAGAAAAGAAGAGGTAGTCTTTGCACAGTCCCATACACTGGAAAGCACAAGTTGTTTGATCCAATTAGACCTTGAGGGCGATGGCTTTGAACTTGAGCTGAGTAACCTCAAAGGTGACAACATCGTCTTTAGTGCGACAAAGCACGAGTTTATGCTGGACCGTCGTCACATGTCTCATTTGTACGCAGAAGAATTTGGTAGCATTCGAAAAGCACCAAGATTGGACGCTAAGCAGACGATTGATATATATATCGACAATTCTGTCATCGAGATTTTCATTAATGGTGGCAAACACACGATGACCAGTCGTTTCTTTATTGATGACCTGAATACGGTAACGTTGAGAGGGTTGGAGCAAGCAAGGCTTTTCCCTTTGAAAGGTATTTCTGGTTTGTTTGAATCAGCTAAGTAACGGTTTCGAATACATTAAAACGCCCTTCATTGATTTAGTGAAGGGCGTTTTTCTTTCTAACTATCTAACTTAACTGCCTATCACGCACGTAGGTCGTTTGAACTAAAGTATCCAAAACAACTTCACTCTTGGTGACTTTGAAGTTTAGCGGTTGTTCTAAATCCCCAAATAGAGGTGCGCCGCCGAGTGTAGCTTACTCATCGTTGGCATCTCGAACCTAGTTCACATTATCGCGACGTTTTTACTTATAGCGTGAAAGAAAATCCCATAACCAAAGGTTCTAACTAAAAGAGATTGCAGGACTTTTATTTAGCGAATTCGACCTAATATCTTGAGTATGCCTAATCGCAGTTGGCGAAGAGGTGATGTTAATAATGCTTGCTGGCGCGTAAGACCCGTCAGTTTGAAGATGCATTCAAACACAATAAGGGAAAACAATGGCTAACGAATACATTCCACCAAAAGTTTGGACAAACGATAATGAAAACGGCGGTCAGTGGGCGAGCATCAACCGTCCGGATTCTGGCGCACGTCATGAGCAAGAGCTTCCAGTTGGTGAGCACCCATTCCAACTTTACTCAATGGGTACCCCAAATGGTCAGAAAGTGACGATCATGTTTGAAGAGCTTTTGGCGGCTGGCGTAACGGCAGCAGAATACGATGCATACCTGATTAAGATTGGCGATGGCGACCAGTTTGGCTCTGGCTTTGTGGCTGTTAACCCAAACTCAAAAATTCCGGCATTGGTTGACCGTTCGGGTTCTGAGCCAGTGAACGTGTTTGAATCTGGCAACATCTTGTTTTATCTAGCAGAGAAGTTTGATCATTTCTTACCAAAAGAAGGCGCTAAGCGTGCTGAGGTAATGAACTGGTTATTCTGGCTGCAAGGTTCTGCGCCATATCTAGGCGGTGGTTTTGGTCACTTCTATGCGTACGCACCAGAGAAGTTCGAGTACCCAATCAACCGCTTTACAATGGAAGCAAAACGTCAGTTAGATGTATTAGACAAGCGTCTTGCGAACAATGAATTCCTAGGTGGCGATGAGTACAGCATCGCTGATATCGCAACATGGCCATGGTACGGCAACCTTGTGTTGGGTCGTGCTTACGATGCGGCTGAATTCTTAGACGTAGAAAGCTACAAAAACGTTGTGCGTTGGGCAAAAGTAATTGATGAGCGTGAAGCGGTAAAACGTGGTCGAATTGTGAACCGTTCATGGGGTGAAGAATGGGAGCAGTTACCTGAGCGCCACAGCGCAGAAGATATTGATAAAGTATTGAAACTTAAACCATAAGCAATCTTGGCCTAGCTACGTCAAATGAGTTTAGTTTTATCTATGCTTATACAGTGACCTTAATCAAATCTATAGCGCACCATATACGGTGCGCTATTTTTATTCTCATTTAGTCTCGAAATTCTAATTTATATCACCTATTGAAGAGCATTTAGTTTGTAGATGAATCTTTAATATATTTATATATTATGATGCGAAACAAGACTCACACCTTCATATTAAATATGGGCTGGTTATTTTGATTTCTAATAATTAAATTATTAGAAATTTATAAACTGATTTTATATTCATTATAAATAAAATTAATGATAACTAATATTTGACATAACCACTAAATTTGTGTGGAATATGCGGGTTGATTTGTTTTGATGAAATAAAATTAATTTCTAATACTTTTATTTATGACAAGCTTAGCTTTTAGCGATGCTTAATTATTAATACTTATATCATGAAAGAGGATATGTATGATGTCGTCGTTTGAGTCGTACTGGGTTGGGATACGTCAAAGAATAGCCACACAAACCGAAGGTAGCCGCAGTTTAAAGTCTCTAGTCATTAAAAAGCAGCGTGTGAACTTAAATAACAGTGGGTTATCCTTTCGCGCTAAGTCCGGATGCCTTATCCCTCACTGTTATACCAAGTTCTCTGATGAGATAAACCTAAAAACATCGAGAAAATCGTCTCTTAGTTTTAAGAAAGGAAAGCTGTACTTTTCTCCGATTTAATAATAAATGAAATTTACATAAATTATAATCTGAGGTTTTTAAATTTATCGATAATTAATTGCGATTTTATGATGCGTTTTTAATATGTTTTCTTGGTAAGTAATTAGCTGGGCTTATTGTTGATTGTTTTTGTTGTTTCCTATTTAGATATGGATAAAAGCTCAACTACTTTTCCTATACCAACTTACTCCCTGAATTGACTTGCGCGCTTTTTCTCTCCTCTCAAAAAACATAGCGTTACGGAATTATTTTCGCTCCTGTTTCATTCTTCAAGACGAAAGCTCTACCTACCTCTCATTATTTTCGACAAACATTGAGTAAAAGTAACCAATCGTAACAAGGTGGCTGTAACTGAGCGCCGTTTCAATATACTCGTTTTTTAACTAGGTAATCCCGCGCTTTGAATTCATTCGGGTACCGTTTGTAAGCCTTAAATGCGACTAAGATAAGATGTCATGATGAGAAAAAGTACTATATTACACACAGTGTTAATTACAGGGTTCGCTGCTGTATCCTCGTTGGCTTATGCTGCGCCTTCAGTTGTGCCAAATGCGCCGGAACTCAGTTCTCGTGGTTATGTTTTGATGGACTTCCATACGGGGAAAGTACTGGTTGAACGTGATGCCCACAAACGTTTAAACCCCGCGAGTTTAACGAAGTTGATGACTGCTTATGTAGCTGGTCAAGAAATTAATACAGGCAATATTACGTTGAATGATGAGGTTGTCATCAGCCGAAATGCTTGGGCAAAAAACTTCCCAGATTCTTCAAAAATGTTTATTGAAGTCAATACTTCCGTTTCTTTGTCTGACTTATACCGTGGTCTGATTGTTCAATCTGGTAACGATGCCAGTGTTGCTATTGCTGAGCATGTTGCGGGAAGTGAATCAGGGTTTGTGAGTTTGATGAATAGTTGGGCCGCCAAGCTTGAATTGTCTAACACGGCATTCACCAACCCTCACGGCCTAGACAGTGACGGTTTATATTCGACACCTTATGATATTGCCAAGTTGGGCCAAGCGATTATTCGTGACTTACCTGATATCTATCCGCTGTATAGCGAAACCTCGTTTACTTACAATGGCATCACTCAATACAACCGTAATGGCTTGCTTCGTGATCGTAGTATGAATGTCGATGGCATGAAAACTGGTTATACAAGCGGTGCGGGTTATAGTCTAGCGACTTCTGCAACACAAGGTGATATGCGTTTGATTGCCGTAGTGATGGGAGCGAAGAGCGAGAATGTTCGTGAATCAGAAAGCAAGCAGCTGTTGAGTTATGGCTTCCGCTTTTACGATACGGTAATGCCGACTGAGGCGGGTGCGGAACTTGCGAAAGCTCGAGTTTGGATGGGCGAAAAAGACGAGCTTACTGTCGGCGTAGCTAACGATGTTTATCTCACTTTGCCAAAAGGAGATGTAAAAAATCTGCAAGCGGAAGTTGAATACAACGGTGATTTAGTTGCGCCAATTTCTGAGCAACAAGTGGTTGGTAAAGTGCTTTACAAAGTCGAAGGTAAGGTC
Source organism: Vibrio sp. 1557 (assembly GCF_033340175.1). Taxonomy (NCBI): domain Bacteria; kingdom Pseudomonadati; phylum Pseudomonadota; class Gammaproteobacteria; order Vibrionales; family Vibrionaceae; genus Vibrio; species Vibrio sp. 1557. The sequence continues at coordinate 273,174 of NZ_JAWOVZ010000001.1, forward strand.
GTAAATGAAGCCGAGCTAGTTGCATTGGAGTCAGTGGAGGAAGGCAGTTTATTCAAGCGAATTTTAGACTGGTTTAAGCAATTGGTCGCTAGCTGGTTCTAAACAGTAGCGAACTTCTGTCTATATCACTCTATCTTGTTAATGTTCTATTAAATCAATTTACTAAGGCGGCCAACGTGGTCGCCTTACGTTTTTGGAATACTCGTTGCGTTAAAACGCAGGCCTTCTTGTAAGGGTGTGTTTTACCTGACCAAGAGCGTTTTGTGTTTTTGGGTGCGAGAGAAAAGAAACTAGAACAAGAATGGAGTGACACGTGCACAAGATTTTATCTTTGACATTGATTTTATCGCTCATGGGCTGCGCTATGCCTTACCAGCAGGAGGTCGATAGCGGCCAATGTGTTGGAGTCATGACCTCTCAGGATGCATATGGTTATTTAAACCCAAACCATTACACGATGCAGGTACTCGCGCTAAAGCAAGAAAAAGATGTGAAAGATTATATTCGCTATATCGATCCTAAGCATCCGGTTTGGGTTAACTGGAAAAACAGCCGAGGCACGCGTTGGTATACGGTAACTGTTGGTGATTTTAAAACGAAACAGGATGCCTACAATGCGCTTTCTTCATTACCAAGCCGTGTAAAGCAGTCATCCCCGTTTGTGCTGACTTTTGCGGAAATGCAGCGTAAGCAACAAACGAGTGTTGTGAGAATGCGTTAGCCAAAAAAAACGGAAGCGATGGCTTCCGTTTTTGTATTTAGGAGTAAGCTTAAAGCGCCGCTAAAATCGTTTCTGCTTTGCTTGCTTCAAACTCTTTTGGCTCTTCAACGTTAAGCTTAGTCACTGTGCCGTTTTCAATGATCATCGCGTAACGTTGTGAGCGAATACCACCAAAGCCGCCTGTATCCATTTCAAGACCCAATGCTTTAGTAAAGCTAGCGTCGCCATCACCCAACATCAGAATCTCAGAAGCGTTTTGAGCTTCGCCCCACGCTTGCATCACAAATGCATCGTTTACAGAAACGCACGCAATTAAATCAACACCTTTTGCCTTTAGCTCATCAGCTAATACTACATAGCCTGGTAGATGAGCTTCTGAACAGGTAGGGGTGAATGCGCCAGGTACAGCAAAGAGTACGACTTTCTTGTTCGCAAACAGTTCTGTAACGTCGTGGTTAACCATACCATCGGCCGTCAACTCACTTAGAGTTGCAACTGGTAGAGCTTGGCCTTGTTGAATCATGATTCTATTCCTTTTTGTGTGCTAGTTTAGTTTTCTCAGTCTAGCGTTTATAAATGCGGTTAACCACAGAGTCTTTGTAGGGTTTTAATACCTACGCGTTTGACCTAAGGCGTGGTACTGATGCCTTTATTGCAACGCTTCGTGCTGGTTTACGTATTGGCTAACAAGGTGACGATATTTCGCCTTTAACTCGTTATCGATAAAGCTGGCATCAATCGCGTTCATTGTAAATTGGGCAAGTTCACTCTTACTCATTGGATGTGCGTTGTTGACGGCCAGAAAGTTATCCGTCATGTAGCCACCAAAGTACACAGGATCGTCTGAGTTAATCGTTACGGCGACACCTTTTCGTAGCAAATCCACAATATTGTGATCTTTCATATCGTCGAATACACATAGCTTAAGATTCGATAACGGACACACTGTCAGTGGCATTTGGCTTTCGATTAAGGATTCAACTAATGCTTCATCATCAACACAGCGAACACCGTGATCCACGCGGCTCACGTAAAGCATTTCAATTGCATCGCTAATATTTTGTGCGGGGCCTTCTTCACCTGCGTGAGCAACGGTAAGTAAGCCTTCTTCTACTGCTTGTTTAAATACGCGCTTGAATTTAGCTGGCGGATGACCTTGTTCTGAAGAATCTAGCCCAACACCAATGATCTTATCACGGTGTTTCAGAATAGCCTGCAGGGTCTCTATGGCGCTCTCTTCTGAAAGGTGACGGAGAAAACACGCAATAATTTGCGAAGTAATGCCAAGTTTTTCGTGACCATCTTTTAGCGCACGAGCGATTCCATTGATAACAGTGTCAAAGTCTATGCCGCGTTCTGTGTGTGTTTGAGGGTCAAAAAAGATTTCGGTATGAATAACGTTGTCTTCTTTACAGTGCAGTAAGTATTCCCAAGTGAGATCGTAAAAATCTTGCTCCGTACGCAGAACTCCCGCTCCTTGGTAATAGAGGTCGAGAAATGATTGTAAGTCTGTGAACTGATATGCGCTGCGTAGTTCACTCGGAGAAGAGTAAGGGATCTCGATGCCGTTTCGTTTTGCTAATTTGAATAAGAGTTCCGGCTCAAGTGAACCTTCGATATGTAAGTGCAGCTCTACTTTTGGAAGACCTTGAATAAATGCGTTCATATTCCACCTTATGTGTATTGTGGATGCAGTTACTCTAAGAATAGGTATAGATAGAAATAAATCGAACGCTATCACAAAGAGTAAGACCCACGATGATCTCAACTCTTCGTAATCAGCACTTTGCGGGAACTGGTAGAGACCCCCAAACCATATCATTGGGGTTATACGAAGCAAACGAGAGGGATTATACGCAAAAATATCGCTTTGGCTATACGCAAATAACCTAGCTGTCATTAGTCACGGGGTTTCCTGTGAGCGAAACGACTATTTGCAAGTCACTTGAGTATAGAGGAGCCAGTTGTTTTTGCGTGTGTGAGAGGCACGTGTAATTAGAAGAGTAGTCTAAAAGAGTGGAGATTCGTTTGAGCACAGGTAGGTGGCGGTACCTTGCACAACGATAAAGGCAGAGAAAGCACTAGAGAGCATTTATAGATCGAATAACTTATCAAATTCTCTTTGTTCCATAATGTCTTCTATGCGGCGTCGAGTTTTCTGCTTTATCGCCGCCGCGTTTTGTTCAGACTCTTTTTTGTCTTTTTCTGACTGCTTCTTACTTTTTCTAGCCATTGGATACCTTCCAAATTAGTTGCATTATCCATTAATGCATGAAAACTGAATCAGTTAACAGTAAAACTTCCTAACTTTGAACCTGAATCACAGAGAATAGTTCCAGATTGCGTTTTCTCACAATATTCAAAATCGATCATAAAGCTATGAGAAAGAAGTTTCGGTAATACGTGTCTTCGTAAAATATCACCATTTAATTGATGTATTTTAGCGTTCCAAGAGGTTTGAGGTTGTTCTAAATTAAATTCAATTTCTAACATTTATTCTCCTGTTTTTTAGTGATTTTCTCTTTGTTAAGTAATTGATACCAATGCCTTTGACGGCCAGTTCTTTTTGAGGACATGATTTTTCCTATAAATAATAAATTAAGCAGTACTATTCAGTTTATTTTAGATAGCACAAAGCAATGCCTAAAATTAGGCTGAGTGATTGATGAAAGAATATTTTTGAAGGAGAGAGGTTTGGTGCAGCATGGGCATGCTACACCAAGAAAAGCAGTCTTATAGAGGAGTTACTTCAGTCGCTTGAGGACCTTTTTTACCTTGCTCTACATTGAAGCTTACTTTCTGACCTTCAGTCAGTGTTTTGAAACCGTCAGAAACGATAGCGTTAAAGTGTACGAATACATCTTGGCCGCCGTTGTCTTGAGATAGAAAACCGAAGCCTTTAGTTTCGTTAAACCATTTTACTGAACCAGTTACTTTAGACATAAAAATACCTTTGAATTAAACATTAAAATTATGATTTGTTTTGTGGATCTTTTCTAAGCTATTGAATGTTCAATCAAGAGGAAGTTGTACGCAGGTGTCTGAATTGGGGATTCAAGATTTTACTGAGAGGAAACTTAAACTAAATGTTGCATTAACAGCTCTCTTCTAAGAGCCAAGGCACACTATACACCTTGTTTAGAAAATAGCTACATTTATTTTAGATAAATTAAATGTGCTCATTATTAACTCGATAAATTGTATTGTTCGAAAAAGTTGAATAAGTAGAACGAATAGTATGGCTCATAATTTTAGCTCATCAACCTAAAATAGAACCTTATCGATAGCCATAGATTGAACATGCGATTTGCAAGCGGTCACAAAGATAAACTAGGAGAACTAGTATGAGTACATTCAGAGAAATTCGTCAGCTTATTCCTGCGCAACCTACTGCTGATGGTGATGGAGTGAAAATTCGCCGAGTAGCGGGTTTCAATCATGCTAGCTTTTCTCCATTTTTGATGATGGATGAACTCAAATCAGAAGACCGTGCTGACTATATCGGCGGTTTCCCTCCGCATCCGCACCGCGGTATCGAGACGCTTACTTATATGTTGAAAGGTCATTTCCAGCATCGTGATCATATGGATAATGTTGGCGAGCTTCGTTCCGGTGGTGCACAGTGGATGGCAGCAGGAAGAGGCGTCATCCATAGCGAAATGCCTATTATGAAGGAAGGCGAACTGCATGGTTTCCAAATTTGGATTAACCAGCCTGCGAAAAATAAGATGCAGCCAGCTCAATATCATGACTTTCAACCTGAAACGATCACTGAGTTTGATACTCCGAATACGGGGGTTGTACGTTTGATTGCGGGTCATATGACTATAAACAACGAACGAATTCAGGGGCCGCTAACAGAGACAGGTGTTGCTGCCACGGTAGCCGATTGGAGAGCGATGGGTGGTCAAGCTTTGAATTTGAACACGGATCAAGACAACAACATGATGCTCTATGTCTATAAAGGTCGTATTCAATTAAAAGGTCGTGAGATCAATCAAGGCGAAATGGCCATTTTATCGAAAGGTGAATGGGTTGAATTGCAGGCCGAAAAAGAGAGTGGTGCACTGATCTTTATAGGTGAGCCAATTAATGAACCCGTGGTGCATTATGGCCCTTTTGTCATGAATAGCATGGAAGAGATAGAACAAGCCATCCAAGACTACAACTCTGGGTTGTTTGAAACTTACTAGTTTTGACAGCCTACTCGCTTTCTCAGTTAGCGAGCAAATTAAAACAGTTTTGAGCCTGAATATTGGGCTCGACCAGAAGCAAATACGATAATCCACTGCCATCGAATTTGCGTTAGCCACGTTTAATCCACGTGGCTTTTTTCTACTTCTGACTCCAGCGTATGATGGCTTCCTTTCCTGCTTCAATTCCTAACTCATAAGCATGACGCAGTGGTGCTGGCGATCGACTCAGCCGTTTCAACTTGAATGTTTCAGGAGGACACACTTGAATGATTTCGATACCAGGTGGTGGGTTGTTGATCAGCGCTAAGGTCTGATTGTAGCGAACTTCACGTGTCAACATAGGTTCAATTAATCCGGGCGTTTCTTTCAACATCCTCCTAGTTAGGGCGCTGAATTTTCCTCTTGGCTTTTGATAGCTTGCGGGCTGACTGCGTAAAACCATAATCTTTTTGGCTCCTCGCTTTATTGCTTCTGCAACAGGAAGTGCGTCTGAGACGCCACCATCAACGTATTGAATTCCGTTCAGTGATACGCCATTTCGGTAAAGTACAGGCAGTGCGCTGCTGGCTTTCATTGTTTCTGCCAAGTCGTCGATATCAGGAAGGTGGTACTCCGCTTGCCCATTGTCTTGACGCGTCACGCCTAAAAAGAAAGGTCGTGAATCAGCTTTGAGCGCAGATTTATCGATGCCAAGTTCTTCGAGGGTGACATTCCACATCCAGTCTAAGTTCATCATATCACCACCACGTAGAAGTTGAGATGGAGAGATAAATTCTTTTCTTAAGCTGTAATCGAGGTAGATTTTTAAGTTACGTCCGGGCATTTTAGCTAAGTAGGCAGCCAAGTTGCTAGCACCCGCAGACACTCCCCAAAAGCTATCAAATGGAGAGAACTCGCTAGCAAGAAAATGATCGAGTATGCCGCATGAAAATACGCCTCGCATGGCTCCACCTTCGACAATCAATGCTCGAGAGCCTACTTTTTCCATCACTTCGCTCCACTCTTTATCAATCGGATAATAGCGTGCAGCTTAACGCATAATGGTTTTATACCCAAGTGGGCCAAAGGTCTAGGTTGCGTTCCTTTGAATAAAAAGGGCATCAACGGATGCCCTTGTCACTTTTAGCCTATGGAATTGCGGGTAATTGAGTCGCTAATTTAGTGAAGGAGACTGAGCGAATTAGCCCCCTTACATAGAGCCATACCTGTAGTCCCATACTGATCGTTGTTGGAATAGTTTGATGATCACTTGTTAAATAGGCATACAAACACTATCCAGAGCGTTGTAAGCAAAAGTAATGGGGTGAATACTTTCTGGATAGAAGCGCCATCAGTTAAATTGTAAATTTTGATGGATTCATTATAGAACGCTCGTTTGAATTCTTTGAAGCTAATGTCGCTCTTCGCATGCGACTGTTCATAGTGCTGGTGCGCAGCGTCCGATAGCTGGTATTCCAAGTCTTGGAGCTCGTACTCCTTGTTAAAAAACGCATCCCAAGCCGAAAGGCGGGCTATCGTTTTAGGAGATGGATCCCCATTTAGTTTCTCTAGACGCTTAGCATAAGCTGCTTGATATTTATCCACGGTATATTCCTGTCTGAATAGACGTTGAGTTAGAACATATGTAAAAAGAAAAATAAGTAATAAAAGGTTTTTTACGTTCTATACCTGTGATAAATGCTAAAAAGTTCAATGCTCTAGCACTCCGATGTCGCAAATGATATTGATGGAATTGCTCTGCGACAAATAAAATAATTACTCTAGATAACAACGAATTTTTGTTGTTTTTTAAAAAAACTGATCATGAGATTGAGTGGGGAGTTTTACCGAGAAGAATTTCGCTACTGTAACTGTCTATATTTACTCAAAAAGAGAAAATCTTAGAAGCTTTCTTTGATTGATGTGAGATATTTTAGGTCGAAAAGCATTAATCTTGGCTATGATTATAGTTCGTCTTTTTGTTGTTGAACTCTACTTCGAGGGGGAAAGAACCCATATTTCGAGCATAGGATAGCTCGCTTTTTCGTTACGTCGTTCTTGGAGTTTGAGTCAGTGACGACGCTATGAGTCTAGCATCTTGAACTCGATTGGGCGTATTAATTATAAAAGTAAAGCAGTGCTGAGCTAGGATAAACTTCAACGTAAAGGTGACGGTATGAATATACAATCAGCCATTATTGAATATGCGATAGCGATTATAGGCTTACTTTTGACGGGCGTTACCCTCTGAGCATGACTGCCCAGAGGATAGAAAGTGCATTAGCCGATCGCTAACGATTGATGTTATATCGAGCCATTGCAGCTTCTTCAGACGATACAACCGTTTTACCAATTGGTGCGAGTGAAATAACCGCTAGTTTGAGGTGTTGGAGCGCAAACGGAATGCCGATTATGGTGACAAAGCATGCTGCTGCAGAAAGTACGTGACCGATAGCTAACCAAAGGCCTGCAAACACAAACCAAAGGACGTTACCAATAACGCCGAGCGGACTCGTGCCAATGTCCATTTCATTGGTCAATTCATCGCGTGAGATGGCCTCTTTACCGAATGGGAAAAAGGAAAAATTACCCATAACGATACACGCACGCCCCCAAGGTATTCCGATGATGCTAATAAAGGCCAAAATACCAAAAAACCACCATAGCAACCCCATAAATACGCCACCAAATACAAACCAAATGATGTTACCAAGTGTTCTCATTCTATTTCCTTTATTCTTGAATGTGATGATTCAGATACCTGAGAGCACCGTAAAACAAATCTAAACCGTCTGTTTTGTCGATGTGTGCTTTTGTGCCCTCATTCACCTGATTGATAGAATAATCGCAGTAGTCTTAACAGAGAATGAATGCCTTCCTTAAGGCAAGTCTTTTTAGTATAGAGCGTAATACTCAATCAAGCATATAGCCAAGAATCGCATTATCTAGAGACAACTTTCTCGAGATATTGACAAATTTGCTCTGCCAATCGATGGCTGGCAATGTTGCGTGTTACTACTTCATCAGCAATATTTCCAGACTCAACGACGCCAAACCAATCGAGCAACATCGAATGGAAACCTTTACTCGTCAGCATTGGCGTCCAGTCTTTCAAATTGATTTTTTGCTCTTGGTTAGCTTGCCATAGTTTGCCTTCAACGAAGGAGTCGAACTCAACTGCCTTGTTTGCATAACAAGCTTGAACGCGCTCTGTAGTGATACCGAAGTGGCGATTCATCGAGGCGTGGAGCAAAGTATCTCCATGTTGCCACTGAATATCTAAACGCGCCAACTGACTACCTTCAAGTTGATGAGTTACATAAGCATCTTTTAGATCGGCTTTGGCTGTGACGTTAACGCTGTCTAATGGGTGAATAAAATCATCAAATATAAAGGTACGAACATCCCCCGGTAGTTGGTGACGGTTCTTTTCCCAGCGTAGCGACTTTAAGTCAGATATGTTGCCTTGCTGCACTTGTGGCATATGTTGGTTGTAAAGTGGAATGTGACGACGGTTAAAGCCCACATAGAGTGGCTGTCTCTCTTTTGCGGCAATGTCGTACAGCTTTTCCACGTCATCAGCACTGTTCGCTAATGGTTTGTCGACAAAGGTTGGAATTCCATGCTGCAGAAAAAATGCCGCTATTTGAGGGTGTACGCTTGTTGCCGCATGAATCATGACGGCATCGACGCCAAAGTGCAGAAGTTGTTGGTAGTCCTGGCAGATCTCTGAGATTCGATACTGCTTAGCCAGGCTCTCAAGTGTGTTTGGGTTGCGGGTACAAAATACAAGTTCGATATTTGGAAGCTGAGTGATAACAGGAAGGTATGCTTTCTGAGCGATATCCCCTAGACCAATAATACCAATTTTCATCCTAGTCCTTATCTCGATGTATGGATCGCGGACTGTCAGTATAACGCTTGGCGCGGCGATGAGTTTAAATACCTTGTTAGAAAAAGCCTGATTCACACTTTGAGCCAGGCTTTATTGAATGATTTAGGAAACGGCTCGGCAGGCTTTGAATATATCTAACTTGCTATCGTAGGCTTGAGTTTGTACATCCATAATGCCTAATAAAGAGTGGAACACGTTATCATGTGAGTATTGGCCTGCATTCTGTGCTTGTTTATACAAACAGTCGGTATTGATCTGCTTCGCTTGTTTAAAGCCCGAAGACAGCCACATAATCAAAGGAACGCGTTTTTGGAAATCTGGTGCAAGGCCATAAGGCATACCATGTAAGAACAATCCGTTTTCGCCTAGTGACTCACCGTGATCCGATATGTAAATTAGCGCAGTATTATACTCAGACTCTAACGCTTTAAGTTTTTTGATGGTTTCTGCCAATACAAGATCGGTGTAGCGTATTGTATTGTCATATGTGTTCACTATTTGTTCGATGCTACAATTTTCGATATCTGCACGTGGACAGTCTGGTTTAAAGAAGGCGTTGTCTCTTGGGTAACGCTGAAAGTAGGTCGGACCGTGGCTTCCTATAAGGTGCATGGCGACCACTCGGTTACCGTGCATATCCGCGACTTCCTGATCAAAATGATCTAATAGCGCCATGTCGTAACAAGTTTGGCCATTACACATAGGGCTTACTTGCTTTCGATCCACTTCAATTTTCTTGATCTTGTGGGCTACTTCTTTATCCCCACCGTCATTTTCTTTCCAAATGAGGTCAACCCCAGCGCGCAGCATTATATCGAGAGCATTGTCCTGTTTATCCGCTTTGGTGCGTTCAAACTCGTTTCGCGTGAGCTGTGAAAACATACAAGGCACAGATACAGCAGTCGCGGTGCCACAAGATGCGACGTCTTGAAATGAGATAACATCCAATTTACTAGTATAAGGGTTTGTCTCTCGTGTATAGCCATTGAGTTGGTAGTTCTGCGTTCGAGCGGTTTCTCCTACGACAAAAACCAGTAGTGTTGGTTTGCGCTGTGCTTGCTGTACGGCGCTATCTGACTGCTTTGCATCTGTGCCGATTTCTCGATATGGCTCTGGCGTGGTGAAATATTTCTCCTTCACATACCCGGTCGCGCTGTAAACGAACTGGGTGGGTATGATGATTTTTTTTAGGTGGCTATTGTTGCGCCCTACAGATGCGTAGTCTTGATAGTACACGCTGGCAATGACGGCGATGACAGCTAGCGACGACAGCATCGATACTAATTTGGTAACAGAGAAGTACAGTAATTGGTGACGTTGAGATTGCAGCTTGACCTTAAAGACAATGATCGCTGGGATAACTCCCATAATCAGCGTCCAAATTACAGAGTGAGCACTCAGGTAAGAACTCGCCTCGCTCGAATCGGTTTCAACAATATTGGCAATCATTCCAGAATCGAAAAGTGTGCCATAGTTATAGCTTGCGTAGCTCACCATACTTGAAACAATGATTAAAATTATAAAGAACGGCTTGCCGATCCAAGGCCAACTAAATAAATTAAAAAGGAAATTGAGCGCGGCAAGAAAGAAAATTGGTATTGTGATAATAAATCCAATCTTGACATTATCTAAGTGTGTAAAGATGCCGATCAGTTCTTTATAAATAGGGATATTTACGACGAGAGCGAAATACAGCGCCAACAGGAAAGTAAAGGTAACGTAAGAGATACCTCTCTGTTGTAAATCATGTGTCTTCATAATGAGTGTCTTGAATAAAAATTAGAGCAAGAACGAAGCCCAAATAAAAAGGGCAAGAGTTAACGCAACAAATACTGCTGCTGAGCCAATATCTTTGGCTCTACCACTGAGCTCGTGCCAGTCATCGCTAACACGGTCGACAACCGCTTCTACGGCGGAATTAATGAGTTCGACGATCAATACCAAGAACAGGCTACTGATCATCAGCACTCTTTCGTATGTGGTGACAGGAAGGAAAAAAGCACAGACGGAAAGTACCAAGGCGAGAATCAATTCTTGTCTAAAAGCGGCTTCGTGTGTCCATGCGGCTTTCAATCCTTGAAATGAATAGCCGGTCGCATCCATGACACGGCGTATACCTGTTTTACCTGGCTTCAAAATATGACCTTACTATTTAAGCATTGGGATGGAACACATATCCCAGAGAGGTAACGAGATTAATCGTTACAGCGTGAAACATTTGTGAATAGAATCCATCGCGCGATAATTTAAGAAAAGTGCTTATTTAATCAAGATCGTAGACGGTATAGCCTTTGTTCTGGAGACATTTACGCAATACGAGAGATTGGGTTTTGGTTGAATCATTTGTTCCACTCAAAGCACCAGCTCCAGCTCCTACAGCACCGCCGGCAGCAGCACCGACAGCCGCTCCACCTAATCCGTCTTCTAGCGCACCAGCAGCTGCGCCGATCAATGCGCCTGTAACTGCCCCATTAGTGGCTTCAGATTTCGCTGCCTCTGATTTGTCGACATTTTCTGCATAGCCTTGGCAGTAAAGAAAGTCTTGTTCATATGTACTAGGGTCAACATTGGTCATGTCGACGACAGGTTTTTGGTTGTAGGCGCAAGCTGTAAGCGTAGAAGTAAGCGCCATAATCAGGATAAAAGATTTATACATGAGTACTATCCATTTAGTGTGTGAATCTTATGGATTAAATGTACACTGTTTTATTGTTGGGCTCTGTCGCTTGAGTGTATTGAAGTGTCGTCTTCTGTAAACGGGGTAGGAAGGTTAAGTTAACTGTCTGATTTTTTGAGGCTAAGTGTGAAGCAAGCTCCTCCAAGTGGGCTATGGCAAATCGAAACTTCTCCACGTTGAAGCTCCATTATCTGTCTGACAATCGCCAAACCGAGCCCAAACCCGCTCGTCTTTTTGTTGCGAGATTCATCCGCGCTGTAAAATGGTTCGAATAGATGAGGCCAATGCTTTTCTTCAATACCTATGCCATCATCATGAACATTGATGAAGCAGCGGTGCTGATCGTGTTTTATCTCTACTAAAATCTGCTTATCTGCGTACCGCATTGCATTGCGCAGCAAGTTATCTAAGGCTCGCTTTAACAATTTTGGGTCAGCAAACGCAAGAACGTTTTCTGAGTTTACTTCTTGAAGCGAGATAGCGAGCGTAGTCTCTTTTTGCCATCTCTGTCGTAACTCTTTGACTAAGTTGAATAGGACGACTTCTTCTTGAGTTTGTAATGCTGTGTCAGGACGCTCCATCTTTGCGTAGTAAAGCAATTCTTCAACCATTTCTTCCATCTCGTCAATGTCTTCGACGATACTGTAAACATACTTTTTCTGTTGTTCAGTTAAGGTTGAATCCGATAACAAATCTGCTTGCCATTGTAAGCGGAAGATTGGGGTACGCAATTCATGTGCAACGGCGTTAGTTAGCATTTTATTGCTAGTGATCAAGCGAGATACTTTATCGGCCATCGTGTTAAAGCTTTTGTTTAACGTCCCAACAGACTTAGCGCTTGAGGTACTAGCTCGAGCCTTGAAGTTACCTGAGGCAAACTCAACGGTCACTCTCTCTAGCTCTCGAATCCGACGGCTTAAGAACCAGATCAACAATATGCAATACAGAGCAAATCCAGCTAAAAAGAACAACCAAACGATATTGTCATCAAAGTTGGCAGCTTTAACCACAGGGCTATTCGGATTATCGCTCATTTTAAAGATAGGCGTGCTCGCATCTAGGCGGAACCAGATATCCCTTTCTTCATCATAAGCGACGTTAACGGAGGTATCATTTTCAAACGCCTTTTTGATGTCTGTTGGAAGCTCTTCAAGCGTATGAGGCACCAACAAACGATGGCTTGATGTGGCAAATTGTTCCAACTGTTGTTGAGTATATTCTAATCCGTGTTCTTTATAGATAGGGTAGATCAGATCGTGAAAAGCTTGACCCTCATGCTCTTGTAACAGGTAGTCATAATCTGTGTTGATCTCATAAACTAAGAACTCGTATCCCCACAAGCTAGCCATAAACAGAATGATAAGGCCAACAAAGCTTTCCAGATAAATCCGTCTCATTATTCATTCCATGCATCAGGCATAAATAGGTAGCCTTTGCCGCGAACGGTAATGATTTTTTGTGGTGAGCAAGAAGCATCGCCTAGCTTCTTTCTCAGTGTCACTATGCGATTATCAATGGTGCGGTCTGTTCCATCGTATTCAATACCACGCAGTGTTTTGGTCAGCCACTCGCGTGATAGTGTTTTTTCAGCATGCGTTGCAAGAACCCACAACAAATCGAACTCGCCGTCTGTCAGCGCAATTTCTTCTTGGTTCATTACGCACGATTTACGCAACCGGTTTAAACACAGAACACCAATTTGTAGGCCGTTTTCGGACTCGGTAGGCGCCGCCTCTTTTCTTCTTAACAGCATGCGAATACGAGCTAGCAATACGCGAGGTTTGATGGGTTTAGTAACAAAGTCATCTGCGCCTATTTCTAATGCGGCGACATGATCGAAGTCATCATCACTTGCTGTTAGCATCAACACTTTGCCTTTGTAGCATTCTCGGATTTGACGACATACACTCAGACCATCTTGCCCGGGTAGCATCAAATCTAACAGCACCACGTCTGGTTGTGTGTCAATAATCGCATTGGGTGCGTCCGTCCCATTGTCGATACATTTGACCTGAAAACCTTGTTCAACAAAATACTCACCCAACATAGTTTGTAATTTGGGATCGTCTTCCACAATGATTAGAGATGGTTTGATTTGTTGTGCGTTCATTTAAGTGATGTATACAATATTTAATATCAATGGAACTTAAACAAATTTACGAATTATTTCAAATAAAGCTTTCTCAGAATAAGGTTATCGGATGAGTTAATTGGATAAAATTGCCAATTAATGATTTAAATCTAATCACCAATCACATTTCGAGAGATGTAAAAAGGCGCAACGTTTGCGCCTAGGTATGGAATCTTAAAGCGAAATTACCGCTTATTCGGTGGTACATACGACGCTGTTGTCGCTGCCAAATGCATTTGGAACGTAAGCATCAGCTTGTGGGTCATTTTCCCACTTCGCGTCATCGAGCAAGTAACGGAACTGAACATTCCGCGCTTTAGGTAAGCGGGTTTTAAATTTAAACTGACGACTTTTCTTCACTAATTTCATCGGTTCTGGCTGCCAGTTGTTGAAGTCTCCAGCAATTTGGACAGAGTCCCACTGATCTTTATCTAGCTCGAACGTGACTTCGACTTCATCTTTTGTCTTAAAGAATCTTTTTTTAAGCATTGATCTTTCCTTGTTCGTACAAAAACTGTTCTAACTATTACTCGTGTTTCATAATGATTTCAAGTTTTATAGAATTGTTGCTGGTATCTGATGAGGGGAGTATCCGAACGGTGAATAGCTCGTTGTGCTGGTTTCGTGTACTGAGGGAGCGTTAGAGAGAAAATTCACTAGCCTAAAATAGTCAAAGAACAGAGTTTGTTAGCGAGCCGAGAGTCCGTATCTTGAAGTCAAACCGTTATCATGTATTATCTTAAATCACCATTTTCCTTGATGTAGCTATGTTGAAGTTTAACCGTACATTGTTGACTGCGATAGTTTGCTTAGTTGCTATGCTTTTGAGTAGTGTCGCTCCTGTGGCGCAGGCTTCCGCTCCGATGAAAACAATTGAAGTACGCGATCTTATTGTTCAACAGGCTGCTCTGCACAAACAACTTGGCGTCAACGACGACTGCGTAGAATCACATCACGATGAGTCAGCCATCAATAAGGCACAACAATCTCACACGAGTTGTAGCTCTTCCTGCATGGTCAAAATTCCCGCCAACTTATCTCAAAACGACTTACTGCTTCTTCCTTATAGCCTTGCCTTGATTGGTAGGCCTCTAGTCGAAAAAGTAGTGACTGTGATCACCAAGCTTTATCGTCCTCCGATTGTTTAATTCCTCATCTCAAATTACTTGGGGTTTACCCCTTTTTACCAAATGAAATGATTTGGCATTTGAATGCCACAAGGAAATAAACAATGAAAAAACTACTTGCCTTATGTAGTGCACTTTTACTGACTTTTACCGCTCATGCAGCGCAATTTGAAGAAGGGAAGCACTACAAAGTTCTGGATGTTAAGAAAGCATCGAAACCTGTTGTGACGGAATTCTTTTCTTTTTATTGCCCACATTGCTACAAGTTTGAGTCGCTTATTGAGCGTTTAAAACCTGCTCTGCCAAAAGAGGCAAAGTTTGAAAAGGTACATGTGGGGTTCATGGGCGGAGATATGGCGATTCCGATGGCCAAGTCCTACGCGACGATGGTGTCGCTCGGGGTTGAAGATACAATGATTCCTGCCATGTTTGCCCAAATTCATCAAAAGCGACAAGCGCCAAAAGACGAAGCTGAGCTGAAACAACTCTTCGTTGATAATGGCGTAGAAGGTAAGAAGTTTGATGCGGCTTACAACAGTTTCGCCGTAAACTCAATGCAGAAAGGTTTTGATAAGCAATTCTCTGCTAGCACGTTGAGAGGGGTTCCGGGTGTGGTTGTGAACAATAAATACATTGTTTTGGCCAACGAAATTCGTACTTACGACGAGTACAATCAATTAGTTAATTACTTATTGACGCTGTAACTATAAATAGCATTGAAGCTTAAAAATGGCGACGGTAGAGTCGCCATTTTTTATGCTTATCACTTTCGTATTATCTAAGAACGCTTGTACATGCTTGAGCCGGAACACTAGTCATAAGTATGGCATGCGGATAAAACAAGCTAGCAGCAGTG
Source organism: Vibrio sp. 1557 (assembly GCF_033340175.1). Taxonomy (NCBI): domain Bacteria; kingdom Pseudomonadati; phylum Pseudomonadota; class Gammaproteobacteria; order Vibrionales; family Vibrionaceae; genus Vibrio; species Vibrio sp. 1557. Next base: position 288,756 of record NZ_JAWOVZ010000001.1, read on the forward strand.
ATTGCAACATTACATGGCTGAGCAATCGTGGTTTTAATCACATTGGTAAGCACAGCGCCTGTATTATTTACTGTTTGAGCGGCGGCTTGTTGTGCCTGGTAAGACACGCAACCTGTCGTTGCATTGATCATCGCAGTGCTAAACAAAAGTTTGCGAAAAAACATATTCATATCCTTTGTGAATGCTTTGAATTACTTATATGTGGATTGATTCATAAATGAAACAAAACAGTGTTCAAAATATGTGTGCATTCACGAAATGAACATTGTTTTATAAAAAGACGTTTTTTTGTGATCTTAGTACTGGACAGACCAGGTTATGAAACTAAAGCCAATCCGTGCATTACGATTACGCCGAAGGTCAGTTTGCTCCTCATTCCTTGATATCCCTTGGGCTCGGCGTCTTGTTCGACTTTCCTCACGAGCTTTTCTGCATACCAAACAGCAAGGTACCCAATTGCTAAGAGTAGGGTTGCGACTGCGTAATGTTTGTGGCCCTGCAGTAATGCGCCCCAAGCCAGTAAGACAAAAAGGTTGCTGAGAATTAATATATTTCGGCTAAGGCGATGGTAGTAATGCTCAATGCCATTACCCCAAAGGATGCCGGATAAAAAACTTAATATAACGGCGCTATATGCGATGAAAAATTGCTGACCACTTAAATTGAAGAGTGAGATGTCAGTGAAAATCAGCCCTAAACTAAACACAAATGGAACCAGGCCTAAGTAACCGAGTTGTAGCATGGTTGAGCGTGTTGTCATGGTCGTCACCTTATAATTGTTGCTCTATCATATTGGTAAGCGTAGTACTTGTCGGTGATGTGGAGCTTGGAAAAGTAGCAATAACTTTACCTTCAGAGCTAATTAGAAACTTGTAGAAGTTCCATTTTGGTTTTATGCCTGCTTGGTTGGTAATTTGGTTGAAGACTGGGTTCGCATCTACACCTAATACTGAAGAGCGAGCCATCATTGGAAAGGTGACCCCGTAATCGAGATAACAGACTTTCGCTGTGTTTGTTTCGCTTCCTCTATCTTGTCGAAAGTCATTGCTCGGGAAACCGATAACGGTGAAGTTTTGGTCTTTGTAAGTTTGATAGAGGGTTTCTAACTGTTCGAACTGAGGAGTGAAGCCGCACTGGCTTGCTGTATTGACGACCAGAAGCGTCTTTCCCTTAAAGCTTTCGCATAGATCGACTTCTTCCGTTGAGTTTAACAACCTTTGCTTACCTTGGAGAATATCAGGGCACTCAGATGCAAGAGCAAGCGAATTCATGGAGAGAAAGCTAACGAGAGCGGCGAAGTTCAGTAATCCTTTCATGGTGTTGTTCCCCTTGTTTTCAATAAGTATAACTACTTAAGTGCAAAGAGGATCGATCAAAAAAGCCGCACAAATGCGCGGCTTTTTCAAGAGCTGAGATCTGACTATGCCAGTTTCAACTCGAACTGGTTCAGGTACATTACCATATCTTCAATCGTCAGTACCGGCATGTTGTGCAGGCGACCGAATGCTACGATCTCCGGTGCCTTTGCCATCGTGCCATCTGGATTGGTCACTTCACACAGTACGCCAGCGGGCTGAAGCCCTGCCATTTGCATCAGATCAATCGTACCTTCTGTGTGACCACGGCGAGTCATTACACCACCTGGACGTGCGCGCAGAGGGAATACGTGACCCGGGCGAGCAAGATCTTCCGGTTTTGCGTGCGGGTTTGCCGCCGTTTTAATGGTCGTTACGCGGTCTGCTGCTGAAACACCCGTTGTTACACCAACTTTCGCTTCAATAGAAACCGTAAATGCGGTTTGGTTTGCGCTGTTGTTGTTTACCACCATAGGAGGCAGTTCCAGTTTGTCTGCTTGAGCATCTGTTAAGCACAAACAAACGATGCCGCTACATTCGCGGATCATCAATGCCATTTGCTCGTTAGTGAGGTGCTCGACTGAATAAATGATATCGCCTTCGTTTTCGCGATCTTCATCATCAAGAAGCAGTACGCCACGGCCTTCTTTTAAAGCGATAAGTGCGTTTTCAACGCGAGTAATTGGGTCGCCGAATTCGGCAAGTAGTGATGACTGATTCATGGTTAACTCCTAAATTTCACCAGAATCAGGGCGGTATGAGAGATCGCCGTAAAATACGATCAAAAAAGAAGTGCACCAGCATTCTTAGCGATCTGACTCGCTATGCTGGTGTATTCTTATTCTCTTTCATCCGGACTATAACCGTCGGCTCTGGCATCTCACCAGATCTGCTGACCTCGACGAATCGAGCGCTCGCGGGCTCACTTGAAAAAGTATACCGCCGGTGGGGAATTTCGCCCCGCCCTGAGAACAATTAAAAATGTACCACTTCATCCAAGTTGTGAAGAAGTGGAGCTAGGATAGTACTGCGAACTGAATAGCTTGGAAAGTCGATTCCATCTGTATGATGGAAAAGTGTGCTATCGACGGAAATAATCTGTGCGAATAAAGTGATCAATCTGCTGCGGCACGAAGGTGTTGTAAATCAGGCTCGTATGCGTTTGCTTCACTTCGATATGATCTTGCATACCGTCCAGTCTTGTCTCTTCTACGGTAACGGTACCGTCCGACATGGTGTTGTCATTACGGATCAACAATGGGCGAGCGCCAATCGGCATCGTTCCTGCGATACTGCCGAGTTTTTGAGGGAAATCCCAGGCGTCATCATGTTTGTTTAATCCGTGGTGTGGCGAATTGCCTAAAATTGCACCCAATCCGAGATCTTGAATTCGACCTACAATGGACGCGCCTTTAAGAGGCGAACCGATAGCGACAACATGAGAGATTAAGTTAGTGCTCGGTTTTCTGTTGGCGAGATAGCGCTTAATCATCAAGCCTCCCAAGCTGTGTCCCACGAGCACGTTTGTGGTCAGTGGATTAAGCGAATGATCAATAGAATCAAACAGTGAAGACTCATCGATAGCAACAGTGTTATAGCTGAGTACTTGCGTTTCGTATCCGAGTTTTCTCAGCTTTTGGCTAAGAGGCTGCATGACCAGCCCATGCATATAAAGACCATGTAAGATGATGATTTTCATAATACCTCCTAGATTTATGACGTCGTAGATATCCTACTCTAATTGACAAGAAACTACTTGTGCTTTGTGGTGCATATTTACTTTTTGCTGCAAAGTTTGACTGCTGTAGCAAGCGACTCAGCGCAGTAAATCCTGTACTTGTTGTTGCAATTGATGACGATTTAAAGACGCAGGACTTAACACTTCACCGATAACAACATCCACTTTTGACCAAAAACGAGTCGGTCGTTTTGTGAGAGCATGTCCGCCTTTGTGGCTGAAAAAAGAACCCCAAAGCCCTTTTAACGCCATAGGGATGACAGGAACAGGGTTACGTTCAAGGATTTTTTCTACACCAGGGCGAAACTCACCCAATTGACCGTTAGACGTTAAACGACCCTCAGGGAAGATACAGACAACCTCACCGTCGTTAAGTGCTTGTTCAATCTGTTCAAATGCTCGTCGGTAAGTGTCGGCACACTTACGTGGAGAACAGATCGGGATAACACCGGCATGACGGAATACATATTTAAGAACAGGTAGCTCGCTGATGGACTTGTCCATCACAAAACGAACCGGGCGAGTAGAGGTTCCCATCAAAATCAATGCATCGACATAGCTAACATGGTTAGCCACGATTAACGCAGCACCTTGTTCAGGAATATGTTGGCGCCCCTTTACGGACACACGATACATACAATGGCTGAGTAAATAACTGATAAAGCGTTGTGTAAATTCCGGTACTTGGCGATAGACATAGATCGCCACGAAAAAGTTACCTATTGCCATCATGGCAAACAGTTCCACAATAGAAAGCTCTAGTACGCTGAGTACAACGATCGAAACCAAAGCAGACACCACCATAAACAACGCATTCATGATGTTGTTAGCAGCAATGGCACGTGCACACTCCCCTTTGTTTGAACGCGATTGGATGAACGCATAAAGAGGAACAATAAAGACACCGCCGCTTACACCAACAAGGAACAGGTCAATCATGACGCGTAGATGTTTTGATTCAGCAACGAAGTTTTGCACATCATAAAAGTGCACCGGAAGTGATAGATAACTCGGGACTGCCCATAGCAAGTCGACGCCAAAGACTGTCAGACCAAGGATACCGAATGGCAAAATGCCAAGCTCAACGTGGTTGAAAGAAAGTTTTTCACACAACCAAGAGCCTGTAGCGATACCAATGGAAAACAATGCCAACAGTAAAGAAACGACAGTGCTATCTGCGAACAAATGTTCGCGTGCGAAGTTAGGGAATTGAGTCAGGTAAGTCGCACCCATGAACCAGAACCAACTGATGGCAAGAATAGACATCCAGATGCCTCTCTGTTTTTTTGCCACTTTTAACGTGTTCTTTAAACCAGAAATCGGTTCAAATTTCGCTTTGTCATTCGATTGGCTAGGCATCGTTGGAATATTCACGCTGCTCATGAACCCAAGCAAAGACAAGGCAATCACGGTACAAGAAGCAATCAAGGTACCATTAGGAATGGCTAGCAGCAGGCCTGCGCTAAGCGTACCTATAAGAATCGAAAGAAACGTGCCCATTTCAACCCAAGCATTTCCTTTAACAAGCTCATTTGGTTTGAGCGCTTGTGGTAGCAAGGCGTATTTCACGGGACCAAAATAGGCCGATTGAGTGCCTGCCATAAACAGCAGAACCAGCATCAGCATGGCACTTTGGGTGGCAATAGCGGTTGCTGCGCAAGACATGATAGCTAGTTCGATGAGCTTTAGACGTCGGATTAATTTGGCTTTGTCCATGCTGTCAGCGACGGCACCAGCATGCGCTGAGAATAGAAAGAAAGGTAGGATGAATAAGCCTGCCGCCAAATTAACGAATAGATTGACGGATATTGGTAGGTTATCAATTTGGCTGTATGTCACCATCAATAACAGAACGTTTTTGTAGATGTTGTCATTGAGTGCGCCAAGGCATTGCGTCACAAAGTAAGGAAAAAAGCGTTTTGAGAAAAACATACGGGCCCCGATTAAACAAAGTCGAATGAGATGGGAGCACTTTATGCTCAATGAACGATTAAACCAGCTTTCTCTTTCTAGTGACGTTGTATGCCACCAAAAGTAACGAAATTCGTTACTTTTATTTCCATTTGTTTATTGAGTTACTAATTGCGAGACTTATTGGTGAGTTTTCTTTCCCATGGTTCAAATAAAGGGAACGTCCAGCGACGCATCGCAATAATCAGAGAGGTGCCGTGTTTTTCGTCCATACCGAGAGAGCTATCACTTTGGCAAGCCTGATAAAACTCATCGATGACCTTTTGCAGTTTCTGTTGTAGCTTCTTGTTGGTTGGTACACTCATCAATCCTGTTGCCATGGAGAACTTTTCATCTTCACCAGAAAAGTAGCTTTGGAAAAAGGCGTCTTGAACTTGCTGTTGGAAGAACCGTTGAATAGGGCCGCCCATCTGCCACTTAAATGTCGGAGATATACGCAAACGAATTTTGTTATTTGGCTGCAAGTCGATGATGTTCAGCCGATCCAAATGAGCAAGCTTTTGCACCAGTTCCAACTCATTGAAGGTATATTGCTGAACGATTTGTTCAAACTGATAGCCATTTACAACACAGATCGCCACGAGCAGCAGGGCTTTATCGTCAACCAGCTGCTTTTCTTGCTCTAACGTTAGCGACTCTAGACCTTTATTGTGCGCAGCCGCGAGCTTAAATAGTTCCGCCATTTCTAAACCAATCAATTGGCAAATTCGTTCTAAGCGCTCAAGGCTAATGTGCTGACCTTCAGCGAGTAAACGTTTGACGCTTCCTTCACTTAAATTAAGGTGTTGTGCAACATCCGCATAATGCAGCCCAGCTAACTTTAGTTGGCGTTTAAGCTCTTTAATTAACGTATAGCTTTCTGACATTTACGCTGTTACCTCGTCGTGTAACTGCTCTAGGTACGTTTGCATAAAGGTTTTGCGTTTTTGCGCTTCGCGTCTCGCTGACTCCGTGTTCATGGTTTCAGCGATTTTGAATAACTTGGTTTGAAAGTGATCCAGAGTGAATTGTTTATCGTTAAGTTCACGTTCTTCGGCAAATATATCGCTGTCGTTGTAAAGTTGCGCGTTAAATTGAGTGCTGACTTGAATGCATCGCGTCACGCCAATTGCGCCTAAAGCGTCCAGACGGTCGGCATCTTGGACGATTTTGGCTTCCAACGTATTTGGCCTGATGTTTGCGCTAAAGCTGTGTGCCTCTATCGCATGAGCAATGGCATCATGATATTGCTGCGGATAATCGATACTCTCTAAAAATGCGACCGCTTTTTTGGCTGCGATGATTGAGCTCTCTTTGCGATTTGGGTGATCTTTCGGGTAAGTAAAGCAATCATGCAAATAGGCAGCCGGTAATACAATCGCGATGTCTGCATTTTCTTCTTTGCAGAGCTGTTTCGCTGTTTTGACCACGCGTTTTACGTGTTTAAGATCATGAGCTGCATCTACTTGCATCTCTTGCTGCATAAATTCCAAAAATTGCGGTTCTATCTGGCTTAATGACGTCATGGTTCATATCTACAACTAAAATGAAGTCAGAAGTATGCCCAACGCTTAGAATAATTTCCAAGTGCGATGGTGTAATTGAGATTCAGCCACCAGAACCTTGTGCAACGTTTGGTACTGAGCCGTTTTATATGGCCTTTCAATGTGTTCAGTGGTTTATGAGACAAGAATAGACAGAGCGAGCAGTGATGTTTACCAGTAGAAAAAAGGCCTGACGATGTCGTCAGGCCTTTTTCGTTTCGCCGATCTTTTTAGCGTTTGAACGTTACTTGCTCTGCTTGTTCAAGATGAATATGAGTTGTCGCAGGCTGTGTTTCTGCAATCACTTTACCGTGACGAACAGAGTAACGAACCGGCACTTGGCGACGTACTGCGTCAAAACCATTTTCTGCGGGAAGAATCAGTAAACTACCTGGTTTGCCTTCTTCAATGCCGTGCTTGTCTTGAATGTTCAGTGTACGTGCTGAATTGTTGCTGATCAGATCCAGTGAGTTGTTGATTTGGTCGTAACCCATCACCTGACACACGTGCAGACCCATATGCAGTACTTGCAGCATGTTTGCAGTGCCTAGTGGGTACCAAGGGTCAAATACATCATCGTGTCCAAAGCAGACGTTGATGTTGGCATTCAGCATCTCTTTCACTCGTGTTACGCCGCGACGTTTTGGGTAATCATCAAAACGGCCTTGTAAGTGAATGTTCACCAATGGATTTGCCACGAAGTTGATACCGGACATGCGTAATAAACGGAACAGGCGAGATGCGTATGCACCGTTGTAGGAACCCATCGCTGTGGTGTGACTGGCCGTGACTTTATTCCCCATATCAAACTTGTGCGCTAATGCTGCCAGTGTTTCAACGAAGCGAGATTGTTCGTCATCGATTTCATCACAATGCACGTCGATCAGGCGGTCGTATTTTTGCGCTAACTCGAATACGTAGTGCAGCGATTCAATGCCATATTCGCGTGTGAATTCAAAGTGTGGAATCGCGCCAATCACGTCCGCACCTAATTTGACGGCATCTTCTAGCAGCTCTTTGCCATTTGGGTAAGAGAGAATTCCTTCCTGCGGGAAGGCGACGATTTGGATATCTACCCATTCTTTCATCTCTTCACGCACTTCTACCATCGCTTTTAGGGCAATTAGGGTAGGGTCTGAAACATCGACGTGGGTACGAACGTGTTGTACGCCGTTTGCTATCTGCCATTTTAAGGTTTGTTTTGCGCGCGCTTTCACGTCTTCAATCGACAGCATTTCTTTGCGCTCAGCCCAACGTTCAATACCCTCAAACAATGTGCCAGAGATGTTCCAGCTAGGCTCGCCTGCGGTTTGAGTTGTATCTAAGTGAATGTGTGGCTCGCAGAAAGGCGCAACCGCCATACCGCCTTCAGCATCGATGATGTCACCGTTATGACTAAGCTCCACATCGTTGCTTTCAATGCGCTTGAATTGACCATCTTCAATCAAAATTTGCTGCAGACCTTCTTGTCCTTTTAGCGTTACGTTTTTGATCAGTAGTGTTGTCATGATGGTTCCTTACGCTGGCTGTGTAGCCAGTGCTTTTTTGTTAAGAATAGGATTAAGAATCAGGAAGCTAATTGCGCCGCCAAGTACAGCGTTAATCGGCACTACGCCAGGCAGGAAGTGTCCCGCACCAACGCCAATCACGACAGCGATAATGCCAGCCCAGTTAACGTTTTGGAATTGGGCGGCTTCAAAGTTTGCGTAGCGTTTACGGTTCGTGGAGAAGTCAGCGATGATCACACCGCCAATCGGTGGAATTGCCAAAGATAAGAAGGTCAGCCAGCCAACAAAGTTATTGTAGAGCCAGAGAGCGCAAAGTGTGCCAACAAGACCGTTCGCCATTGAGATGTATTTACTTGGTAAGCCTGTGATGTTGGAAAATCCAAGACCCGATGCGTAGAGCGCGTTGTCGTTGGTCGTCCAGATGTTCAAGCCAAGAACGATGATAGCTGGAATAAGAAGACCTTGCGCGATCATCACTTCAGAGATGTCTGATTGACCCGTCACCGACGCACCTGCCGCGCCAAAGATAAACATTAACGAGTTACCGATGAAAAATGCCACCATGGTGATCATCACGGCGCTGCGCGGCTTTTTACCAAAGCGTACGAAATCCGCCGTTAATGTACCAGCACTGACAAAAGAGCCGACAACCATCGCGAGAGCTATTGAAAAATCGAGTGGCTCGGTTGGTTGAACCTGTTGTAGTTCGCTTATACCGCCAACACTATTTACTGCCTCGATGACAGAGTAGCCGCCAAGTAGCGCAATGGCAGGAACGGCAATTGCTGACAACACCATCAGTGCGGAGATGCCAAAGTAAACGGTCGCGGTCATGAGCAAACCGGAGACGAGGATCAAAGTATTGGTATCGATGCCCGTTGCTTTGTGCACCGGAATCGCAAACATCGCGACACCAACTCCAAACCACCCAACTTGAGTTCCGCCAAGAAGAGCAGAAGGAAGCCAAGAGCCTTTAGAACCAAAAGAGAAACGAGCAAGAAGGTGAGTAGAGAGACCAGTAGAAGCGCCGATGTAACCGAGGAAAGAAGTGTAAATACCGAGGATTAGGTTACCGATGAGAACAGCGAGGAAAAAATCATTAAAGGAGAGCCCAGTACCGAGAGAACCCCCAGTCCACATACTTGCGGAGAAAAAAGTGAGTCCTAACATCACCATGGTTAGTGACGCCACGCCTTTTCTGGCCGTGTTAGGAACTGGTCCAAGACTGTAGTTATTGTCTCCAGCCATTATTACCTCCGCACATTGAAATATTAAATTATAGCACCTGATTTTCAGGCAAACGGCGCGTATTATCGTGATGTAAATTTAATAGTCAATGATAAAATTGCAATTTAAACGTTTGCTTTGTTTTTGATGTGTATTTTTTCTTTTAATAACAATGGTTTGATTTTTAAATTCTAAAGGTGGAAATTTTGATTTTACGTATTTTCTATGATTTATAGACAGGTTTTCTATGTGAAATGAATGTTTTGAATTGCTATTTGTTTTTATGGATTAAATTTATCTATAACTCTGGATTGTTCAGTCGATTTCTATGAAAAGAAAACGATTTCATGATGAGGTTTTTGGTTTGGACGTTATTTGTTCTTTTCTTGGGTGTGTTTTCTTGGTTTTATTTTATGTAGGTGATTTATTTTTGTTGAAGCTGGCATTTCTAATGGTTTAGTGGGCGAATATTTGAATTTTATAAACAGTAAACAATCTGTTGTGGGTAAGAAAAGTACAACCGAGCTCGGTCAGAGGATAAGAGGGCAATAGCCACATAAAAAAATAGCCAACCGCAAAGAGTGCGATTGGCTTATATACATGTGAACAAAATCAAGTTCACTAACAACGTCAGTTGGCTAGGTGACCCTCGGCTTAAGAAGGGTCGATTTATATAATGCAGTTACTGTGCCAACTTTAATATGCCCTAAAATACGTAGTTTCTGTGACATGCGTTGCTTAAAGTTTGAGTATGTTTGCAATTTGCAACTGCGTTATGCAATTTGACTCTATTATGCTAATGATTGATTAATAAACAATGAACCTTTTAAAGCATGACTAAACTCGCCGTTCCTAAAAAGGCGAAAAAACCGACTACATCTGTCACTGTTGTTAGAATCACCGAGCCAGCCAAAGCGGGGTCCAATTTAAACTTATCCAGAATAATGGGAATCAGCACACCAAATAAAGCTGCGGTAATAATATTGACGATAATGGCCAGCGCGATGGTTCCCCCTAGAACCGGAGATTGAAACCACAATCCGGCGAGCCCGCCGATGATTAACGCCCAAGCAATGCCGTTCAGAGAGCCAATACCCAACTCATTTTTCAAAAGCTTGAAGCGGTTACCTGGGGTGATCTGATTAAGCGCCATCGCACGAATCATTAGAGTGAGCGTTTGGCTGCCAGCAATGCCCCCCATGGATGCAACAATTGGCATGAGCACCGCCAAAGCCACCACCTGCGCAATTACATCTTCAAATAGTCCGATAGTGACAGACGCCAAAATCGCAGTAAGCAAATTGATGCCTAACCAAACACCGCGCTTTTGCGAGCTTTTTAATACTGGCGCAAACAAGTCATCGCCTTCATCCATACCTGTACCGGCCATCAAACGTGCTTCGTAGATTTCACGCTGTGTACTCAATGCAAACTGCCAATCGACTTCACCGATCAGTGTTTGGTCTGCATCAGTTACAGGGAGAGCGGGCAGTGTGCTGTGTTCTAATGCCTCTACCGCTTCAGGAAGCATCATTTTACTGTCTAGAACCGTCACAGCCTCAATAACGAGTGTTTTTAAGCGAGTATCGGGCTCACCACGTAAGATATCGAAGTAATTGACCGTTCCACGATACTGTTTATTACGATTAATCAGATATACCTGTTGAGGCGTGTCGTAGCTATAGCGCTCCATTAACTGCTTAGCTGTCCCAATCGTAATGTTGAAGGGCAGGGTGATGATCTTACGTTCAGCCCAGTGGCCGAGTTCTTCATCAGCATACTCGTTTGCTTGATCGTAAAGTTCCAACTCATCTTTTTCTATCAACGAGAGCGCTTCGTTGATGATCGACTCTGGCAACGAATCGGCCCATTCGATGAGCGACAAGTTGTCGAGTTTAGCGAGAGTGAGCTTTAGCTCGACTTCAGATAACGCATTGATGATAGAGAAACGTACGTCCGCACGCATTTCCGTTAACACGTCGATATGTAGCTCTAGTGGTAAAGCTCGCCATAAGCGAACACGATCGTCGATTGGAAAGGCTTCTAGAATCAGGGCAACCGCGCCGGGCTCGAGGCCCGCTTCAATAGATTCATTGAGCGTTGCGACTTGATCCGCTTCTTCGGCTTGGCCAATTTGCTGGATTAGAGTGGAGAGATCTTGAAACTTGCTCACCGAGTACCCCGATAGTTAATTCGTTTTATGGAAGTATGGCATGTTATTGAGATGCGCAACTATGCATCTTAACCTTGCTCAAGGTACTTGAAAGTAACAGAAAAACAATAGGCTATTCGCTGTTGATGGTGAGATATGGCTGTACCAATTGGCGAATGTTCACTTTTGCGCCAATACGGGCTGCCAGCAAGTACATTCCGCCGATTTTTCTGTGTAAAAATAGGGCATCTGCTGGTGGAGTATGCCAGTATTCTTGCTCCATGCTTAGAATGGTGCCAGCCTCGCGAAGCTTTTGTGCTAAGTCGCTGGCTTTGAAATCATAGGGCTCATCGACCAACATAGGTTCACATGCCATTTTCACTAGATCGAGAATCGCTTGGCGTTGGTCTAGAAGGATGGTTTGGCTGAAGAAGCCTATTTGTTCAAGCGCATCATTCAAGCCTTGTTCGTCATTGTTAACGACAGATGCGAAAGCTTGGCGATAACCAGTGCTGAACCGCTCGCTGTACTCGCGAGTGGCCCCGAAATCTAGCAAGCCGATTTGACGAGTGTTTTCGATATATAAGTAGTTGGCGAAATTTGGGTCGGTTTGTACCATCTTAAATTCGAACAGCTCTCGAAACAGTAATTCGAGTAGGCTGTGCATGACAAAATCTCGCGTACTCTGATCATAATGTTCGATTTGCTCAATCGGGCTACCATCAATGAATTCCATCGCGAGAACGGAGTCTGAGCAACTTTCAGTATGAATCTTGGGCACCACAAAATGAGGGTGCTCCTTCAAAGCGTCATGATAACGAATGGCAAATTGTGCCTCTCGTGCGTAATCGGCCTCGTCATGTAGCTGCTTTTTCGCTTCTTCGAGCAATCCTTTGTAGTCGACAGACTCGGGAATCAACCCAACGACCTTGAGCAGTGTACCGACATTATCGACGTCGCTATCGATACTTTTCCGTATGCCCGGATATTGCACTTTGACGGCTAGGTTATCGCCCGCATCGCTGTAAGCTTGGTGCACTTGTCCTATTGATGCACTGGCGATTGGTTTGAAGTTAAATGACAGAAACTCAGCTTTCCAATTCGTTCCTAGCGAACTTTCCATTACTGCGTTGAGTTGTTTTGCAGGCATTGGGTCTGCGTTGGAACGAAGACGGGAAAGAATATCGGCGAGTTCAGGTTCTAAAACATCACCAGCATCCATTGATAGCATTTGTCCAAGCTTCATTGCAGCGCCACGTAGGTGAGCAAGTTGGTCGGTTAAACGCGCGATGTTCTGTGGCGTCAGCAAGAGGTCTTTCGCTTTTGGTTTGTTGCCTTTGGCTATCTGCTTCGTGCCTTCTGCAATCACATTGCCTGCGACACGGGTAGCAAGTGAAGCGAACTTGCTGAATCTTGAGATGCGATGGGTAGGTAGGCTTCTTTCCTTTACCGACATGAATCTTCTCCGCTATTTACTAACTAATTGTTATACGGGAAAAGGATATGTTTGGATACAAATGAAAAGAAAACCGCCAGCGTAACTGGCGGTTTGCGAGTTTAGATAGAGTAGAAGAAGTACAGTTGAGACTTCATTCGGATGATGATCCCGCGAATCACATCTAAGAAGGCCATGAAGCCTATCGGTTTTTCACCGCTGACCCATGCCAGGCCAACAGAGCCAACAGGGATGTCGTAGCCTTCTGGCTCATCAATCTTAAGACGAACAAAGTGATGTTTGTTTTGTAAGTTCTTGCCGGTTGTCACGCGAACAGAATCATCGAAACCCAGTAGATTACCTTGTGACTCACCTGTTGCTTCAACAATGCCTTCGACGGTCGCTGAGAAGATCTTACCTGGATAAACGGACGAAGAGAATTCCGCTGGCTGACCCGGTTTGATGTTACGAATCGCCTGGTGGTTGACTCGCATCAGCACGTACTTCTCGTTAGTGTACATGTTGATACGCGGCATCATCGATACACGCTGACCTTCACGCAGGATAAAGTTGGTGACAAAGCCATCTGTTGGTGCATGCACTTTGGTGCTGTTCAAATCCCATTGTGCTTTTGCAATTTGCTCTTCCGCTTGGCGCAATTCAGCTTGTTTCGTTTCAACCGCTAACTCGGCTTTATGAATCGCCAGTTTTGCTCGGGAAATATCGACTTGTTTCTTCTTAATTTGAGACTCAAGGGTTAACACGTTGTGACGTGCCATATCAACCGCACTCGATTGTTTGTCGATGTCGCTTTCCGTGATGGTGTTTTGCACCACTCGGTTTTGCTCAACATAACGATCTAGCATTTTTTTCTGCAATTTGTAGTCAACTTTGGCCGCTTCCAACTGGCTCTTTGATGTTTCTAGATCTTGCACTAGCGCTTCGTGATTAGCTTCTTCAATCTCGATGTCGCCTTTTGCTGTAGCTAATGCAACGCGAGCAGAATCAGCGGATACGTTCGCTTGATTTAATGCGATTTTGTATTGCGTTGGGTCAAGTTCATAAATTAGCTGACCTTCTTTAACTTTCTGATTCGGCTCAATGTAAATGTGGTCAACTTTACCTTTTACATTGGTTGAATCTGGACGCAATTGGATGTGTGGTGACTGCACGACAGAACCGCCGGATAAATCCATCGGGGTGAAGTTAATCAAACCTACCCAGACGAACATTAGCCAACCCAAGCCGCCAAGATAAGCGAACGATTTGGTTGCTTTGTTCCAAGGCATGCCAACCAAACGCAACAGATAGATGAAGAGTGCCCATACCGCTAAACCTTCTAACATTATGCTTCCTCTTTTGGCTGTGTTTCTGTTTGCGGTTTACTTTTCCATGTATCACGCAGATTGATGATGGCTTTTTCCATATCAACGAATGCAAAGATCACGGCTAGCACCCAAACCCAGTGCCAGACAAACCCTATCCAGGTCAGCGCAGTGATGAGCCCTATCTGATGATGGTCTTTGCTGTGTGCTTTATTGATAGGTAATTCATGGATTTTCCAAAAGCCGTAACACGCGCCCGCGACACTCGCGATTAAAACGACAGCAGCGACAACATGTAACGCCGTATCTGCGCCTGTACCGACAAATGGGACACTCAGTAAACTCATTAAACACTCCTCTATCAAACTGTTGGCGTATTGTGATCTGAATTTGATTTGCGGTTTTCTTTGTGACAGATTCAATCACTATAGGATTAAATTTGATGTGATTGGTTATGAAAACGGTTCGGTTTATTCGTGCGATGGGCATTCTAAACATGCATAACCTCGCGTTATCTAAATACAATTTGGACTCGGATGAGTTAGGGATCCCAGCATCGGTGTTTCGCAACCCAATGACACTGATCCCGCTAAAAGCCGTTGCGGAATGGTACCGTTGTGTTGAACAAGCCAGTGGTGACCCGGATGTGGTGTTGAGTCTCAGCCGAGGTATTGAACTGCAAAAGCTAGGGCCAGTGGGACGCTGGTTATTCTCCGGCAATGATTTAGCCAGTACCATTCGGCGAGTGAATTATGGTGTGAGCAACCTACAATCAGGGGCGTTTTTTGCTGGCGAACAGTCGGGTAAAATCATCAAATGGACTTACCACAACCCGTTTATAGAAACGTCAGTAAAGGTGCACGATAGTATCCGCTGTGCGGTATTTATGATTAAGGTGTTACGCGAATTTCTTGGCAAAGATTACCAGCCTTTACGTGTCAAGGTTTCAGGCTCGAGAAAAAATACTGAGCGATACCGGGAATATTTCGGCTGCGAGGTGGAATGGAGTCAGCCAAAAACAGAGATATGGATCCCGGGAGATGACCGACTAGCTTCTCGCCAAGTGAGCCATCGAGAAGACAGCCGTCTAGCGATGAGTTTTTCCGATTTGGATGATTTGCTTAATATGCCCGACCCAGAAGATGAGTTGAAAGTGATTTATGAAGTGGTGAATTACAGCAGCCATTATGGATTGCCAACGTTAGAGCGCGTTTCTTCTCTGCTTGATTTATCTGAACAGCAGTTTCAACGTCGTTTGCATAAATTAGGGCTCAATTTTTCGACGGTTTCTGGCTATGTATTGAGTAATATTGCAGCTGGTTTGTTGAGTAAGCGCGTGAGTATTGATGACATTGCCACGCGCCTTGGTTACACCAATGTGGCGAGCTTCAATCGTATGTTTAAGAAACATCGTGGATTAACGCCCAAGCAGTATACGGGAAGATTAGAGAAGTAGTGCTCCACTTATCTCTATGAGTACAAGCAATAAAAGCCCTCAAAAAAGTAGAGGGCTTTGTTTTTTTGTGTGTTGTTGTTTTATGTAATGGCTATTTTTTAGGGCGCCAACTTAGTGCACTTGCAACAGCGCCGATGGCAATTACATCCTTTTTTTGTTCGCTAAGTTCAGGGAGCATCTGTACCGCAATGGTACCGTTCGTCTGCACTGCGGCAATTTCTTGTGTGCCCTCCTTAAAGCTATAACCCAATGGAATGTCTACCGCCATCATGGCGTCAGGACTAGTATGTACAGTTTCTACATTAAAGTGGGTGCTACCAATACGCACTACGCCTGTCTCTTTTTTTTCAAAGCTGATGTCGATGAGAGCCGATTTTGGCTCCATCGCAAACTCACCGACTTTTTTACCATCTTGAGTAATGTCACAGGTGTAAGGATCATTCCCACCAAAATCGACGCCCATGTAGTTAACCGACATACCGCCTCCGGTGCAGTTCAAAAGCCAAGTTTCTCCGCTGTCGATACGAGTCACTTCTGCGCCCATTGAACCTTCTTTGAAAGAGATACGGTTAAACCAACTTGAGTTAGAAGCACTGCGTGAATACTTGCCTTTGTACTTACCAGCAAAATCAAAATGGCCATCTGCACCGAATCCCCAAAAATCACCGTCGGTTTTGATCAGCATTTCTGGTTGTGCTTTTACGGCATCAGTACGATCCATGACGGCTAGGCCACCACAACCAGCAAGGAGCAAGGGAGCGAATAGAATAAGTTTCTTCATGTTTTTCATTGTTTATAGCTTGGTTACATCTAGGGTTTGGTCGGTGAATTGGATGTTCTGAATGTCGTACAACTCGTCAGTGCCTGTACTCGGGCACTCAACAGAAACGCTCTTTGCTTTGATAACAGTACATTCCGCCAGTTTGTGTGGCACGATATAGGTGTTGATACCGCCTTCACCATAAATGCTGTTGTCTTTGCTGTTGCCTTCAAAAGTATTGTTTTGATCATTACCGATCACATTCATCGCGTCGCCGCCAATGATCTTCACTTTTGTTAGCCACTGAGATTTGTAGGTGTACGCTTCTATCAAACCGTCTTTGTTGGGAGCCATACGGAAGGTAGGTACTGTGCCTGGACTTGTCTTTTCTGTGTAGAGCTTGACGCCCGCAGAGTCGATATTCGCGGTATATTGCAAGTATCCGTGGAATAAGCCACTGATCCAATCAACGGCTTGTGGATCTTGGGTTTGCATTTCTTCACGCGTTAACGCTTGGTAGCCATCTAAACCATGTCCGTTTGCTTTTGCTACACCCATGTAAGCTTCAAAAGCGGCAGCAAAATATTCGTGAGAATATGAAGGGCCCGTTTGTTTCACACTTTCAGGATCGAAGTCGTCCGATTTCCAATCGTCCCAGTCATACTGAGTAGGGCGCCACACCGTCGGTTTGCCCGATTGAATATCGTTATAGATGCTTAACGCATGAGCTTGAATGTCATTTTGCAGTGCCGCAGTCGCCGTGTTAGGTGCAATACCTTGCGCTTGGACCAAGTGTAAAATTTCTTCAAAAGCGGCGTCTCGTTCGGCTTTTTTACCAAGATTGGCGCAGTAATCGGCAAAATTACTCATGTAATGGCAATCGCCTTCAACTGTCAGTTCTCGATACATTAAAGATTGGCTATTCCTTAGCCAGTTTGGTGTTTCTTTACTAGTTACTAATGTTGACGCGATAGATGTGACAAGTGTATCCATATCATCTTCGTTAAGTACCATCATGCTTACAACAAACTTTTCTAGAGAACTAGTATCAAAAGAGTGTGCTAAGCCCGAGCTTGTAACTGCATCGTTCAATTTGCCTTGGCGAATCAGTTCGTTGATAAAGATTTTGGTTAACATCTCATCATTCTGTTCGTCGTTTTCGGTCAGCATTAGTGTGGCATCACGCTCGGCTAATGTCTTAGCGATACGAGACTTGTCAGCACCGTACTTAGAGTCTGGTTGGTTTGTGAGAAGGTGTTGGATGATTTTGGCTGCACGAAAGATTTTTTCATTATTCGCACCGTCATCAACAGCCACAATGTGAAATGTATCGTTGTTGTTTGCTTCGGAAAGGGAGATTTTCACATAGTGGGTGAAGCCCGAATCAGCAGCCACTTTTAACTTGGCCGGAAACTCTGTAGAAACGACAGTTGGGATTGTGACAGTGCTCAATGTTGGCATTGGTGGTGTTGGAGGTGTCGTTGTCGATGGTTTCGAATTAGATTCACTGCCGCCACAAGCAGTTAGACTTATCGCGCAAAATATGGCTAAAGGTGTTAATTTGGAATATCTCATTTCATGTTACTCGTAGACTTTATTAGAGCAGGAAACTTAGAAGCAACATAAAGTCCTGTCTATATAAGCAAACTAAGTCATATATGTTGATATTGTTTTTTGGTAAGACCTATTATTCGATATATTTAAAAATATAGTGGATTTTTATTCCGAATTTTATTTTCTATGTGAAGCTATATTCTGATAATGAATAAAACCTCAGGTTATTGCATGGTTTTAGGGGTATAGAATGATTAGGATTATCGTATATGTATGGTTTGTAAGCGTATGTAAGCCTGCGTTTTATTAAAATTATCATTTAAGTAGGTTGCGCAGTATAGGACGAGCGATATACTCCCTCCATCATATTGGTGGAGTAAATGATTCATGGTGGGTAATACAATCTTACTGGTAGAAGACGACTCAGAGATTGCTCGATTAACCAAAATGTACCTCGAAGCCGAAGGATATACGGTAACTGTCATCGATAACGGTCAAAATGCATTAGAAACGATTAAGGGGCTCAAGCCGGACCTAGTGCTGTTAGATTTGATGTTACCAGGAAAAAATGGCGCAGAAATATGCCAAGAGGCGCGTAAGTTTTATCATGGTATTATCATTGTTTTGACTGCGACCGATGATGAAATGAGCGAGGTGAGCTTGTTTAAGTTCGGTGCTGATGATTACCTTACCAAACCGATAAAAGGTAATATTTTGCTCGCCCGTATTGAAGCAGCGTTGCGTCGCTATTGTCGTCAAGTTGATATCGTTGAAGAAGAAAAGCTGAGCCGATATGGCATTAGTCTTTGTCTTCGTCGCTCCCAAGCATTTTATTTGCAAAAAGATATTGGTTTAACGAGTTCTGAGTTTGAAATTTTAGAGCTCCTGATGCTGAATGTCGATAAGCCAGTATCTCGTGAATCATGTTGCCGTCTTGCCCGAGGCATTGAATACTGTATTACTGATCGTTCGATTGATATGCGTATATCCTCACTAAGGAAGAAATTCTCTAAGGCTCATATCCATACGGCTACCATTAAAACCATACGTCACCACGGCTACATGCTGACAGGTAAATGACGCATGTTTTCCCTGTTTACTCGTCTATATGTGGGGTTAGTAACTGGCCTTGCGCTGACTGTTGCTTTGTTTCTCTTTATGGGGGAAGAGTACATGCGCAAAACAGAAGTCGGTGTTTTTTTGAGTGACGGTGCTTATTTTGTCGATCAATACATTGAGCAACGAGGCACTCCGGATTCTCTCTACAAGAAGTTAACCGAAAACGGCAAGCAAGATTTCTTTATCTTTGATTTAACATTGGTTGAAAACTGGGACGGATCACCGCCTTGTCGAGATTGTAATCTGCTGTACCGTATGCAAGGGATACCTGTTTATCTTATTGATGGCAGTACCTATGCTGCGGTATTCCCTTTGCCTAACACTTCGAAGAGTTTAGTTTTCAAAGAAAAAACGGATTTCTTTAGCCCACACGTTGATTGGAATGAAGATTCTGAGATTGTATTTATACTTACTCTACTTTTGGTTGTTGTATTCAGTTTAGGCATTATGGTTTACATACCTGTACGACGTCTTGACCGCCAAATTCGGCAACTAACGGCTGCGCAACAACAATTTGGTTCTGGTGAGTTGAATACGCGAGTCGAGCTAAAGCAATTTTCGCAACCTGTGAAAGAGCTCGCCCAAGGCTTCAACTGCATGTCTGAAGAGATTGAGAGACGAGTGCGCCAAACACACATCTTTACTCAAGCTATTCCTCATGAAGTGCGCACTCCGCTGAGTCGTATTCAGCTAGCGACGGATTTAGCTCGACGCACGAGTGGTGAAATGCAGGCAGAGTTACATGACGATATTGAACGATACGTTGATGTCGTGACGGATTTAACGTCCGACATTGTCATGCTGTCTCGCTTGAGTGTGAAAAACCACTCATGGATCGATTCTGTTGAAACCATGGAACTGCCACTTTGGTGTAAAAGCCGCATGAATTACCTAGGCTTAGAGTCCGCCATGTTGAGAGCAGAAAATAAACTCGCGAACCAATTGATTCACTTTCATCCTACTTTGGGTAACCTTGTCCTCGATAATTTACTGCAAAACGCCAAGCGTTATGGTGAGTCCTGCGTTGAGGTGACGATTCGAACGGTAGCGGATTGCTGGAGCATCGATATTGAGGACGATGGTCCGGGCATCCCTGAGGCGATGCGAGAAGAAGTATTTATGCCATTTTCGCGCTTAGACAAAAGCCGCAACGCCGACATGAAAGGCTTTGGTTTAGGGCTTGCCATCGCTACCAGTGCAGCGCGGCAACTGGGGTGGGAGCTTTCTGTCGGCGAGAGTCACTTAGGCGGCGCACGTTTTACGGTGCTTATTCCTGCCAACGGTTAGAGTAGGCACTGCGGTAGTCTGGCTCTGCGATACCTTCATACAAATCGTCACAAGCTTGCAGCGGACCTACGACGGTTTGGTAGGGTAGGACACCTGCCCAAACAGGGATGTCCATGTCTTCCGCATCGTCGTTGACGCCAAAATTGCTGATTTTCACCGATGCTTCTGTGAGTGGAATACGCAGCAGCATGGTGGCTTTGAGTTCTTTTTCATTACTCAAACGGATTTGTTCTGTTCTCCCCGGAGCGATCTGTTCAATAAAGTGATTCAGCAACCTGTCTTTCTCTTGGTTATCTTCCACCACCTCAAACTGGCCAAAGACCACAGCACTGCGATAATGCGCACTGTGGTGAAACGCACTTCGAGCCAATACCCAACCATCAAACAAAGTAAAGGTTAAGCACGTTTGCACTCCTTGTTTGAGTGAGCGTAACAGTCGACTGTTGTTGGCACCATGGATATACACGTAATCATCGACACGCCATGCCAGCATAGGGATGACCACAGGGCCTGACTCGTTGGTTATCGCAATATGAGCGATTAGGCTTTCATCTATGATGGCGTGCAGTTTGCTAACATCAGAGACGGCTTTATGTGCGCCTTTCTTAATTTCCGTTCTATTGGTGTTGGATAGCATTTTCTCTCCTTGCTTGCTCACGATTACGAGCGATTTATCCTCATTCTTTGATTGCAATGTAGCGTTTAACTGGTAGCTTAAAGAGAGCCAGTTTTAACTAATGGATGGATCCAGTTTGTCTTTGATTGATATCGGTGACCTACATTTAAAAGACAGTGAAGGAACGCGTCAGCAAGCGTTGTTTTTGGCTATTCGCAAGAAAATTGTTCAAGGACTGTGGGTGAAGAATGGGAAGCTGCCTTCTACGCGGAAGCTTTCACAAGAGCTTAATCTAAGTAGGAATACCGTGATTTCTGCCTACGAACAGTTAGTGGCGGAAGGGTACTTGAACAGCCAAAAAGGTTCTGGCTTTTATGTTGCCGTAGAACTGCCAGAGCAGTACTTGCCTGAACCTAGTTCAGTTCAGAGAGACTCATCACCGAAAGCTCACTTTGATATCAACCGCGCATTTGCACCGGGTGTGCCGGATTTGGACGCATTTCCGATGGCGCAATGGCAAAAGTTACTCACTCGCCATATGTCTCGTACTTGCTTGTTGGGGAATCAAGATATTCAGGGTAGTTGGGCATTGCGCTGTGCTTTAGCTGACTACCTCGCATCAAGCCGTTCAGTGAATTGTTCTCCAGAGCGCATTATTATTACCTCTGGGGCGCAGCAAGCGTTGTCGATTGCGACGATGGTAGTGCTCAAACAAGGTGATAAGGTTCTGATGGAGCAACCAGGTTACGCGCAAATGCGGAAGTTGATTCAGTTCCAAAACTATCAATTTGAGCCTTTGTTCGTAAGAGAGACATTAGGTTTTGATGTGGAAGCGGTGACCACAAGCGATGCCGATGCCCTGTATATCACCCCAAGCAATCAATATCCGATGGGCACCACACTCAATACTGAGCAAAGAGGGAAGATCATCAACTGGGCAGTCGAACAGTCACGTTGGATCATCGAAGACGATTATGACAGCGAATTCCAGTTTGCTCATCGTCCCTATACCAGCTTACAGGGGCTAGCGGCTCAAATGGGTCGAGATGAGCGTGTGTTGTATGTGGGTTCCTTCAGTAAAGTGATGTTTAACGGATTGCGGCTTGGCTACCTTGTAGCTCCTGAACGTTTAGTAGAGCAATGTTTGGTGGTTAAGGATGCGTTAAGTGGTGACTCGCCGACGCATACACAAGAAGCATTGGCAGATTTTATTACTGAAGGTGGGTTATTACGTCATATTCGAAAAATGCGTCGACTGTACAAAACTAAGCATGAACAGATGCATTTATCCATTCAACAGCATTTTGGCGACCGTGTTTGCGTCGTTAGTCAAGCGGCGGGGCTTCATATTACGTTGAAATGGCAAGACGGTATGGATGAGCAGCGTTTTACGAAACTAGCAGAGCATGAAGGGATCATCTTGCGACCTTTGAGCTATTATGAATACCCAGATTTTCAAGCACGTCACTGGCATGGTGCCGTGCTTGGTTACGGCAATATCGCGTTAGAGAACATAGACGCTGGTATCCAACGTTTAGCTCACATATTTCGAAATGGGAAGCGATGACTATTCAACTACACGTGTTTGTCGCTTATGTCGCCACTGTTTCCAAGGCAGTAAAAGTAGAGTAAAAATGCCAAGTGCATAAAACATTGACCAGCCTAAACATATAAAAACACCGGTACAAAGCAGTAGGGACAGTCCCGCAAGTGTTTTACCAAATCCTCGAAGCAATTTGAAAGCGGCTAACATCGCCAACATGTAAACCAGAACGAATACACTGTTTGCGAGTTTTAGGAAAAACTCCAGATCGAGCTGTGATAGGGTTCCTATCACACAAGATATCAATAATATGCCGCCAACTAATATGGTGGCTGAGAAAGGGACACCACGACGTGAAATCTTGGCTAGTGGACTAGAAGGACGATGTTCACGAGCTTGAGCCCAGACCATTCGCGCTAGGCTCTGTGTGTATAAGTTAACGCTCGCGAAACAAGCGGAGAAACCTATCAAGCTGATTATCCATTTGGCTCCATCGCCTAGTAGTTGGGCACTAAGCCAGGGGATGGATGCGTTATCAAATTGAGCGTTACCATACGCGCCAAATTTTAAAATAACGACAGAGCATGCCCAATAGGTAGCCCCTGCTACAAAACAACCGACCACAATGGCAATAGGGAAATCTCTTTGAGGGTTTTTGAACTCTTCCCCCATATGGGCAAAAGCCTCTATGCCAACAAAACACCAGAACATCACGCCTAACGCTGCGGTAATAGGCCAAATTGACTCTTGTGTGATGGCGGGCATCACAAGATCGGCGTTGTTAACGTCGCCTTTCCATAAAAATGCGCCAACAAGTGCGAAGACACTCAAAGCAATAAGAGTTTGTAAATGACCTGATGATTTTGTGCCCATCAAGTTGACGAACACAAGAAGTACTACCGTGAGAACTTGTGCAAACAGATTGTTGCTAATAGGCTCTGGCAATATTTGTTGTAGAAAGCCTGCGGCGAGTGCAATCGCGGCCGGAACCCCTACCGGAATGACACTAACAAATAGCCAAGCGACACTACTTTCCAGCTTGGCGTTAAAGGCTTTGCGTACAAAAAAGGCTGTTCCGCCCGCGTTGGGGTATCGTTTACCCAGTTGAGCAAAAGTCAGCGCAATAGGACAAATCGCGATGAACAATAAAATCCAAGCCCATAGTGAAAAATGGCCAGCTATACCTGCTGCGATAGCCGGGATCATAAACAGCCCCGTTCCCATTAATGTGGTGGATAACTGTGCGATACCTGATGTGAGTGAAATGTCTTTTTTGAGCTCTTCCATGCGAATTGATTCATCCAATGTTATGAGGCTTATTACGAAAAAGCTTGTGGCTTCTGGTTATTTCGTTTTATGTGTTTAAGCGATGCTATTTATGTGCTGAGTACTTAAGTTGGGAATTTGATTTCAATGTGTTATCTATTTTCTGTTGAAATGGATAACAGCACTCATCTCATGCCCGCCAAATAGCATATCCAAAATGTTAATAACAAAATGATTTACTAAACCGTCAATATGACGGTTGTTTTAAATAATTCCAACAAAATGTTGGTTTCTTATGCAGTTAGAATCGGTATAGAATGAGAAAAATAAGGAAAGCTTGGTAACGGTATGGACAAGTTTGATCATAAGATTGTGGATCTGCTCAGGCACAACGCTCGGCTGTCGGTGACTGAAATTGCGGATAAAGTAAACCTTTCTCGTTCTGCGGTAACGGCCCGTATTCGTAAGCTAGAGCATGACAAAGTGATTCTAGGGTATCACGCTGAAATTGCGCCTTCGGGTGGGGATTCGATTTGCGCCTATTTTGCCTTAAAGTTCGATAAATCAACCTCTACGTATTATTGCGAATCATACGCGGACGAGTTATACAAAATTGATGGCGTAAAATGGTGTCATGCGATCAGCGGTGAGACGGACATGATGGTTTTTGTCGAAGTGCCTACGATGGCTCGCTTGAACGAAATCAGAGATCAAATTCAACGATATCCAGAGCTTCGAAACCTGATGACTCATACCGTCTTAGCTGAATTCTTTAACACGACTGGGAACCTGTTTGTGAAGTGACCATGAATGGATGCCATGTTGAAAATCCTTCTGAGCGAATATGTTAAACAACATTAATTTGAATCTACTTAGATCCTTGCATGTACTTTTAGAGGAGTGTCATGTCAGCCGGACCGCAGACCGTTTGCACATTACGCAGTCTGCCGTCAGTCGACAGCTTGCACAATTGCGCGATCTGTGTGGTGACCCACTGCTTATTCGTCAAGGTAATCAACTGATACCAACGCCACGAGCAATAGCGTTAAAATCAAAGCTTGATGCATTACTGGCTGAGTTTGACCATTTACTCGATGACCAACCTTTTGAGCCGCGGCAGTGGCAAGGTGAGCTTGTTATTGCTTCTAGTGACTACGTGGCGCAATACGTATTGCCCGATATTGCCTCTCACTTGGGTGAACAAGCGCCACAGCTAGATATGGCGTACCGACTGTGGCAACCCAACTTTCTTGATAAACTTCATGAGACGGGCATCCATATCGCGTCTTCTATGTATCCAGAAAAACCACAGAGTGTGTCGAGCGTTAAAATTGGTGAGGATTCATCAGTTTGTTTGATGAAATCTTCTCATCCGTTAGCAAAGCAGGACCAGATCAGTATTGAAGACTTGATTTCATATTCACACATCAAAGTGACTGGCGGCGGAGACAAAGATTCCTACACTGATTTAGCATTGAAAGAGCTAGGGCACACCCGCCACGTTACCTTTAAGGTTCCATTCTTCTCTGCTGCGATCAATCGCTTAGTTGCAAGTGAGCACCTGATGGTGGCTCCTGAACATATTGCCGTTAACCTCGCTAAGCATTGGGACTTAACCCATAAAGCATTACCACTCGAAACACCTATTCATCAATATTGGTTAATGTGGCATCCCAAATACGACACGGATCCTGCGCATAAATGGGTGCGAGAAGAGATTCGCTCAGTAATGCAAATCTCTGAATATTCCATTCGCTAATACGTACACCGTTTAGCTATGACTTGAAGTCATGATTAGTATGAATAACTTTGATTTCTAATTATACCTCTTCCGTTGATAGAGTGAGCGTCAAAGAGGGGAGATTCTTATGACACTAACAGTTTGGTTATCACTTTTTACCGTGTGTTTATTAGGGGCTATGTCACCAGGTCCCAGCTTAGCTATTGTCGCTAAGCACTCGTTGGCTGGTGGACGCATCAATGGATTAGCTACGGCTTGGGCTCATGCGTTTGGCATTGGTATATATGCGTTTATTACCTTGATTGGTCTCGCTGTTGTTTTGCAGCAAAGCCCGATGCTTTTCAAGACGATTAGCCTTGTGGGTGCGGCATATCTTGCGTATTTAGGTTTTAATGCTTTGCGTTCAAAAGGTGGTGTGGCTGCGAAGTTGGAGTCAGGTGAGGAAACAACGGTAATCCAGTCTGCGCGAGAAGGCTTTTTTATCTCGATTTTAAGTCCCAAAATTGCTTTGTTTTTTATCGCATTATTCAGTCAGTTTGTCGCGCTTGGTAATGATTTGAGTAATCAGATGATCATTGTTGCCACGCCGTTTGTTGTGGATGGGCTTTGGTACACCTTTATTACCCTAGTGCTATCGAGCTCTAAAGTCGTTGACAGAATTCGCTCTAAGGCAGTGTTGATTGATCGTTTGTCAGGGGTAGTACTCATGCTGCTGGCTCTTAGAGTGGTCGTAACGGTATAGACAAGCTCGCAAGACAGAAATACTAAAAGCAGCCCGTGTGGCTGCTTTTTTGTCTACTCTCAGTAACCCTTACACAATTTACGTAATTCTGACGCTAAACGTTGCTAAAATTAATATTATCAATAGTGTCACTTTGGTTCATATTCTCATTTGCTGTGAAAGCTACTTTCCAACGCATTGTTATAATGAGAACGATAGCCACTTAACGTTAATACTAACAGTGTCGCATATTAAGTCGAGAGTGCTTTATTGGATAAAAACGGACTTTCCTCTTACTTACCCTATGAAAGGGGTAGAGACTCCATGACCGTTTAGAAGGTGAGAGCAATATGCAAAGAATAGTAGATTTAGCTCCAGTAGTAATTTTGACCAGTGTTTGCAGCGTTGCTTGGATATTCTTTTCAACAAAGAGCATTTGGGTGTTTTTTGAACTGTTTGTATTTACGATGCTTGGCTTTGGCCTTTTGTACGGGTTACTACAAAAGGCTGATCCTAAACACTTTGACTTTGTTTTAAATCACATCGATGAAATTAAGAAGGAAGGCAAAGATGCTTGCCTAAGCGGCGCTCCGAAAGAATCCAACCCATACTCTGGTGTCGATGGTGATTTATGGGAGGCTGGTTACACAGCCTCCTACAACAAAAAGATAAAGCAATAAACCGCTAGGTGCTTATTCAATATTGTGCTTTTCAAAAAAGCACCCTGCCATTTTAAGGACAGGGTGAAAGCAAGAAGTTTCTCAGGAGCTGTCGGGGGAGAGAAACTCATCTAAATCTTATTTACTTACCGGCGAACCTCTTCAAATTCACCTTCAATCGCATCTGCTTTACCTGTATTAAACTCATATTCTTCGTGCATTTCTCTCTGCATTTTCTTGACGCGCTTTTCAATACGCTTGCCGGTAATTAATGCTGCGATGGTCAACGGAATCGCAATAATCAAGCTAAATACTAATGTAAAAAAGCCGGTAATCAGTGCTAGTGCAGTTACAATAATCCGATTCATAATCATGACCTCTCTGTAATTTATGTGCTCAGATTAATGCTGTGAACATGAACAAAACATGAATGCTGACGTTCACTTTGTCCGGAGAGTGTCAAATGAATGAAACGAAAAAACGCCTGAGGGTGATCAGGCGTATAAACGGGGAAAAATATTAGTAATGCGCATGGCGCTTATTATTTAGAACAAATATGAGATATTGTCCGCTACGCTATGTGGTTAACGTTGTGGAGCAAAGTTCACCTATCGAGGGAATGTTTGGTAACGAACACCCATCATTTGTTCCATACAGTGCACAACTTGGCAGCTGTAACCGAATTCGTTGTCGTACCAGATGTAAAGTACACAACGCTTGTCTTGTGCGATAGTCGCTTGACCATCTACGACGCCTGCATGACGAGAACCAACTAAGTCAGTTGATACAATTTCTGTTGAATCGGTGTAGTCAATCTGTGCCGAAAGCTCAGAGTTCAACGCCATTTCACGCAAGTAATCGTTCAGTGAATCACGGTCTACGTCTTCACCTAAGTTTAGATTAGCGACTGCCATAGATACGTTTGGTGTCGGTACGCGAATCGCGTTGCCTGTTAGCTTGCCTGCAAGCTCTGGCAATGCTTTAGCAACTGCTTTTGCCGCACCTGTTGAAGTCAGAACCATGTTTAGTGAAGCACTACGTCCGCGACGGTCACCAGAGTGGAAGTTGTCGATCAAATTTTGGTCGTTTGTGTATGAGTGCACGGTTTCAATATGGCCAGAAAGAACACCATATTTATCGTTCAGAGCCTTAAGGACTGGCGTGATTGCATTTGTTGTACAGCTTGCCGCAGAGATGATGGTGTCATCTTCTTTAATTACCGACTCATTTACACCGAATACAACGTTTTTGATGTCACCTTTACCTGGTGCTGTTAGCAGTACTTTCTCTGCGCCTTTACACGCTAAGTGTTGGCTCAGGCCTTCAGAATCACGCCAAACACCTGTGTTATCAACAACTAGCGCGTTATTGATACCGAAAGCTGAGTAATCCACTTCGCTTGGGTTATTTGCGTAGATGATTTGGATGTAGTTGCCGTTAACGATCAGTGCTTTACGCTCTTCATCGATAACAATGCTACCGTTGAACTGACCGTGAACTGAGTCACGACGCAACAAGCTAGCACGCTTCTCCAAATCGCCTTTTTTACCGCCACGAACCACAATCGCACGTAGTCTTAGTGGGTAACCTGGACCACTTTTCTCAATGAGAAGGCGAGTAAGTAGTCGACCAATGCGACCGAACCCGTAAAGAACCACATCACGCGCTTTCAATGAAGAATCTGCGTCGCGAGCGCCATCAAGTGCAGTGATAAGGAAATCGTTTAGAGAGCTTGTATCGTCATGTTCATTCCAGTACATAGTTGCCAATTGGCCAACATCGACACGGCATGAAGAAATGCTCATTTCACAAAGCGCTTGAATAATAGGCATCGTGTGCTCAAGCGAAAGTGGGTTACCGGTATAACGTCTTGCAACGCGATGAGTTTTGAGAATGTCTATAGTAGTAGCATTAATAAGCGTTTTACCAAACAGAACCACTTCGATTCCTTTTTGACGATATAGCTTACCAATTAGAGGGGAAATAGATTCAGCAATCGTTTGGCTAGTTTGCCAGTCTTGGAGATATTTCTCTGGACTCATTGTTGTATTAGACCTTTCACGTTTTGGGGCTAACCATACTCTCTGCTGTTGCCTCTTCGGCAGCGTGCAAGAGTGTGGTGGGTTATGTAATCGGGTTGTAATAGTTATGTGTGCGGATTCTAAGGTCGGAGTCCTTATTCTGCTAGGAAAATTAAATCCAGTGTAAAACACTACTTAAGGGGACGTTAGTGGTGGATTAATGTGACTAAAGCAGTGGTTTTCACGTATTGACATTTAGAAAGTAACTTACTTTTTTTGCGATGATAACGTTTGCTTTCAAATTATTTTTGTTGACAAAAATTGATATTTTGCATTTTTGTGTGATTTAACTCGATAAGGCAACTCAATAGGTAAACATACAATAGATGATTTCCTGAAAAGTGATGCGACTCTTAGTTGTGAGTGAAACTTTATTGTTTGCATCCAACTTTAAGATCAAAAAATATGACTTGAATCACAATTGCCACTTCATTAGCCGATGATAAAACACTCACAATAACCATAATCTAGGTAGGTGAATGTTGTTTGAAAGTAACAATGTCGTATATGCCTTTCAATGCAAGAAACTAGTCTAATATTAAATAAACGGATGAAATCAACCATTAGGCTGATGGATGTTGAGATTATCAATAAAAACACGCTTAGCACTCCTCGCACTATTACCCGCTGTGGTAATAGTGGTGTTTGCAGTTCAGCAGTTTTCTGATAATGCGTTGCGCGTGAGCCGTCTCAATCAAACGGTTAGCAATATTCAAGGTTTCCAATTGATATCCAAGGCCTCCCACTTTATTTACTCCATAGAGAAAGTACGCCGACAGCCTGATCTTCAAGTCTCTGCAGCCATTAATATTGAAGAACAAGGTGAAGTTATTTCTTCTTTGCATCAAAAGTTTGTGAGTAACCCTAATACTGCTGAGTATGCTGATGAACTGAAAGAAGCCATGCTGGGGGTATTGTCAGGTAGATTGAGTGAGATGGACGACCTGGGTGATTGGGCATTTCAACAGCTCCAAAATATGTCGCGCTCTTTGTTGCAAAATCATCAATGGTATGGCAGTGACGATGGCATTCGCATGCAAAATTTTATTGCCTACCTTGCTCAGCTCTCTTTTTGGACACAGAAAGAAGCTTGGCTGACGAACCGTTTAGTCCAAGACCCTAAGAGTCGGCTAAGTCAAAGTATGTTTTATCAGGCGATTGACAGACAGCAGCAAAATTTGGATGCGTTTTTAAACTTAGGTGGGTCATACGAGCAAGTGGATAAATTGCTTGGCTTGTTTACTTCGCCGAGATATCAGAGAAACTTGGCGTCTCGCGGACAATTAATGTCAGGAGACATGTCACAAAGTGACTACGCCGCGTATTTAAAAGAACTCGATTTTCGTGTGCAGCGCTTACAAGTGCTCATTGATGGGTTCACCAAACAAACTGAGCAGTCGCTTCTCACGCAGGTTCATGAACAAAAGGCCAATATAGCGATGATCAGTTTTGGCGTCGCCTTAGTGGTTATCCTGCTTTGTTGGCTCGGATTTAGTACTTGGTTCCGAGTTAACAGCAAACTCGATGCGATCATTCATACTTTAAACGCGTTGATCAACTCCGAAGAGAAGCAAACAAAAGTCAAAGTTGATGGAAGTGATGAACTGACCATTTTTGCTCAGCAAGTGAATCGAGTGGTTGAAGAAATGCAGAGACAAACTGAAGAAATACTGCATGCAAAAGAGTCAGCAGTATCGGCTAATCGTGCAAAATCTGTGTTTCTTGCCAACATGTCACATGAAATACGCACGCCCCTTAACGGGATCATGGGCATGACAGAAATACTCTCTCAAAGTGAGTTGTCTTCGCATCAACAAGAAGTTGTTGATGACATTGACTCCTCATCTCAAACACTGCTTACTTTACTTAACGATATATTGGATCTCTCTAAAATCGAGTCTGGACGATTGGAGCTGTCACTAATAGAAGCGGATATCCGAGAAGTCGTGTATCAGTCGATGATTTTATTCCAATCCAAAGCAACATCTAAACAGCTAAAGTTAGGTATTAATTTAGCTGAAAATATCCCCATTCGCGTGATGGTCGATGATCATCGTGTCAAACAGGTAGTTACGAATCTGGTATCGAATGCGGTTAAGTTTACCGAAAGTGGGCATGTATGCGTTGATGTTAGTTATGAAGAGTTACTTGAGAAAGAACGTGGAGTGCTGACGTTTAAAGTAGAAGATACCGGAATAGGCATTGATCAAGATAAGTTAACCACGATTTTTGAACCCTTTACTCAGGAAGATGAAGGAGTGTCGAGGCAATTTGGCGGTACAGGGTTGGGTTTGGCAATTTGTTGTCAGCTTGTGTCGATGATGGGGGGCAAGCTCGTAGCAACATCTACAAAAGGAGTGGGCACATGCTTTGAATTCTCGATTGAGGTTGAAGCAATTCCGGTGTTTGGCTGGCGTTCGGAGGTGATTAATAAAGGGCTTTTGATCTGCTCAAATTACGACTACGCCGACCAAATATTAAAAGAGTGTCGCTTAGCGAAAATCAATCTCTTTGGCGTTAATAATGTGAATGAAGTGCAAGCGATAAATGATGACTTTGATGTCATATTTCTGTGCCACAGTAACGACGCTAATACCGATGAAGTCTTGGATAATCTATCATTTAATTACGATCTTCGCCGTGTGATTATTTGCCAGCATCATTTATCCACTCCCTACGAAAATGCAGAAAAAGTACATGCCGTACTCACATTACCTTTCCTTGGCAATCGATTTAAGCATGTCATTGATGATTTAGCTAAGGTTGAAAAGACTATATCAAGTGACAATGTCACCAATAATGTTGTCAGCTCTGAATATCGAGCGTCGCGCTCTCATCGGAGGATCTTAATTGCGGAGGATAATTTGATGAACCAGAAAATAGCGAGTTTTTTTCTGGATAAAGCAGGTTATGACTATTTGATAACAAGCAACGGCCAAGAAGCGTTAGAAGCCATCACAAAGGGAGAAGAATTCGATGCAATTTTAATGGACTGCATGATGCCCGTGATGGATGGACTGACCGCGACGAAAGAAATTCGTCGTTGGGAAAAGAAAGCAGGACGTGAAAAAACGATGATTATCGCACTCACTGCGAGTGTTTTGGAAGAAGACATCCACAACTGTTTTGCGGCAGGCATGGATGCTTATTTACCTAAGCCGTATAAATCGAACCAGTTATTTGAGCTCTTTAGTGAATTAAAACTCGCCTAGCTAACATTTCAACTTAGACAAGGCGTCAAAACGATAAAGCCCCACTTCAGGGGCTTAGTTCTGATTATTCATTGTTGTGCGTTGGCTTGAGCGCCTGCGAGTTTGCGTATGGTTTGGCGATAGGTTAGGTATGCGGAAACACCAGCTAACAGGTTGCCGATACAAGCGCCTAAGAGTAAACCTCGGATTCCATCCATTTGAGCGCCAACCCACAAGCACGGTAGGAAAAAGACAAACAAGCGCAGCGCTGAAATAGTGAGCGCGGTGTAAGATTTGCCTAATGCATTACAAAGAGAAACCATTAGCATACAAACCCCTAATGAACCCAAACTGATCGGCACTATCAGTAAATGCATTTCCAAGACTTGCTCCACTTGCACATCACTTGTCATCAATAATGCGAGTGGGTTTGCGACGGCAAATGTAATGGCAGCAATCAAAAGTTGGAAACCTAGAATGAATTTTACGGCAATACTGACGAGCCTTTGGATATCTTCATAGTTCTTTGCTCCAAGTAAGCGTCCAACCATTGGAGGCATAGACATTGTCAGCGCCAAGACCGAAACGATAGCAAAGAACTCATAGCGTGAACCAAGCGCCCAAGCGGCGACTGCTGCGGTTCCAAAGCTCGCCAATAATTTTGTTGCTAGCATGGAAGACAACGGTGGCAGCAGTTGGCTAATCATCGCGGGGCCCATAATGTTACCGATAGATGCAACACTTTTGGCTACGTTAAGATCTTGCCATTGTGTCGTTGCCCAGTGGTTCTTCTTCACGCGAGGAGCGACGACTAAAATACCAAACCCAAAAGCGACGATGGTTGCTATTGCCGCTCCGTTAATACCCAAGTCAAACGTGAAAATAAATAGCGGATCGAGTACAAGGTTCACGCCGCTGGTTATCATCATCATTGTGCCAGGTAACATTGTATTGCCATTAGCTCGGCAGATACTGTAATAAAAATACAAAACCGCACCAGTCCATGAGCTTAATAACCACCAAGGCCAGTAACTGTCGATTATCGGCATAACAGATTCTGGAGCGCTTAATAGAGCTAAAATGGGGTAGCGCAAAAGCCAAATTAGCCCGCCAAAAATAGCGACACCAATTGAGCCGATCATCAATACTAATCCGCCAAGTTGTTTGGCATACTGGCTTTCATTCGCCCCAAGAGCTTTAGAAATGACCGCTGTCGTTGCGATCCCTAGACCGACTTGAATGCCGATAATGACCATTTGCAAAGGCAGAGTGAAACCTTGAGCGGCTAACGGTAAAACGCCGAGCTGACCGATAAACGCGCTATCCACAAGCTGAAAGCTCATTAAAGACAGAACGCCAAAAAGCATTGGCCAGGTCATCGTAAATAATTGTTTTGCAAGCGTTGGTTGTGTACTTGTCGTAGTTGAAGACATAGAAAGCTGAATGCGTTAGGAATAAGAGTTAGATTGATTGTACACGGCGGTTAGTTTAGAGACAAAAATAAACCCCGAGGAAGATATTCTTGCTCGGGGTTCGAAAATCTAGCTCACGCGTTTATTTTTTGCCGCTAGTTTGCTTGTCTTCTTCAGTCAGCTCACGAATGCGACGGCTGATGTCACGACGTGCTTTAGAGATCTCAGCGCTTTTAATGATGTGGTCATCAACACGATCTTCATAGTCTGCTTTCATATTTTTGATGATTGCGACGATTTCATCGTGAGTCATTTCTGGTTTGATGTAGTCTAGAAGGTTTTCTAGAAGATCAACACGTTTACGGTTATCACGAACTTTCTTCTCGTTATCAAGAAGCTCACGTTTTAGTTTGTTTTTACGACGAGCTTGGTTAACGATTTCAAATACGCTACTCATAGTTCTCTTTCCTAATTTTATGAATATCTTCCTCGATTAAAGCACAACATCCAGTGGCATAACAGTCTTTAGATCAATAGCAATGCAGAGTTGAACATTTCTCAACCAATTGCGCTGTGTCCATATAATCGTGCTGCTTTCTTCGAGTTTTGGCCAACATCGTAGAATCCATCGATTAATTGTCATAACGTGGCCTTCACTATATTATCAACACCATTGAATGCAAAATGATGAACTTGATATGGACTCTGGTAACACTGCGGAGCAAGTAAATAGTCAAGATAATGAGCAAGTCACTCGCTCTGTGGCTGAAAAGTTAAAAACGGCGTATATCAACGCCCGTGAGCAACTCGAAATCATCGAAGTTGAGCTTAATCGTTCAAAAATAATGATGGTCGACCAAGATGGCAATTTGACGAGAGTGCCGATTCTCTCGGAGCATTGATACCTGACCCTATTCGTAAGGGGTGTCAGGTCTTACGCTATGCTTTAGCCTGACACCAACACCTGAACCGCTAACGCTTCTTGCACTGCTGTGTGAATTTATGGAGTATGATTTCGAAGCGATTTAGGTACAAAGTCAAATGCAAAAATAATAAGGAAATGCATTATGAAAGTTGAGCTAACGGCAATTGAAGCACGAGTTATTGGTTGCTTGATCGAAAAAGAAGTCACTACCCCAGATCTTTACCCCCTCAGCCTAAACGCATTAACCAACGCGTGTAATCAAAAAAGCAACCGTGATCCCGTGATGTCACTCTCTGAGTCAGACGTTCTCGATGCCGTTGATGCTCTTATTGAGCGCAGGCTCGTCAGTGACGAAAGTGCGTTCAACAGCCGCGTCAGCAAGTATCTACACCGTTTCTGTAATACGGAATTTGGTGATTTAAAGCTGACAGAGCAGGAGAAGGGCATTGTATGCTGTATGCTTTTGCGCGGTGCTCAAACACCTGGGGAAATTCGTACTCGTACTAATCGTCTCGCGACATTTCATGATGTAAAAGAAGTGGAAACGGTCCTTGAGCATTTAGCAAGCGAAGAGAAAGGACCATTAGTGGTCAAATTACCACGTGAGGCTGGTAAGCGGGAGTCGCGTTATATGCATTTGTTCTGTGGTGATGTTGATGCGTCCGAACTTGCAGCGCATGTGTCTGCTGCAAGCTCGAGCTCCGATCGAGTAAGTCAACTAGAGCTCGAAGTCGCTCAGCTGAAAGAAGAGCTGGATGAATTAAAAGCTAAGGTTGAGTCACTGCTTTCATGATGGAAAATACAACGCAGCGTTGGAGTGTCTACCTGATACGAAATAACCGCAACGCGTTGTATTGTGGTGTTACCAATGATGTTGAACGAAGATTCAATCAGCACCAAACCGGAAAAGGAGCGAAAGCTTTGAAGGGAAAAGGCCCTTTGATATTGGAATGGTCATCGGATTTTGAGTCAAAGACGCTTGCCATGCGAGCAGAGTACTATATTAAGCAACTAACTAAAGCGAAAAAAGAGCTGCTCGTTATGTCAAAAGCAAATATTGTCGTCGACGAACATCAACAAATGATGTTAGAGATAGTGGCACTCTGATAAGCCCTTGCTACGCAAAGATACACGGAAACCGCCTATGTCACATTGGCGGTTTCTTTTTGTTTTTGGAGTACCATGTAGGAATAAACTGACGCATAATGGGCTGGTGTTCTGTTTACAGGTCCTGAGTATGAAAAGCGCGAAATGTCTCTACGTCATCGAGACAAAGGAAGCGACTCAATGTACTTTATTTGCATCCACTCAGACCAAGAACCAATTTACTATTGAAACAGGCACTAAGAGGAAGGTAGATTACAAGAGTATAGGATGACTCGGCTAGGTAATGAATAGAGCTGAATTAGGCTCATAAAAAAGCTAAAAGAGCAGTAGATGAAAAAAGCGTTAGTATTCTCCCTGATTTCAATGGCCGCTTTTGCGCCGAATGTGCAGGCCACCCAAGTTCTTAATGGGTATTGGGCATATCAAGAGTTTTTAGACCAGTTTCCACAACAGAAGCAGCTAACTAGTGCGTTGGCTGAAGTGGTAAGAGAAACCCCTGTACCCGTAGCAAAAGACAAGAAGCGTCCACTGAAAATTTCTGTTGTTTATCCAGGGCAGCAGATCTCTGATTATTGGATTCGAAACATCGATGCGTTTGAAAAACGCCTAGATAAGCTTGATATCGACTATCAACTAAATCAGGTGTTTACTCGTCCTAATGCAGATATAAAGCAGCAAAGTTTGTCTTTAATGGAGGCGCTGAAAAGCAACTCCGATTACTTGATCTTTACTCTAGATACCACAAGACATCGTAAGTTTGTTGAGCATGTCTTAGATTCAAAGAAAACCAAGTTAATTTTACAAAATATCACCACACCTGTTAGGGATTGGGAACATCATCAGCCGTTTCTTTATGTTGGTTTCGACCACGCAGAAGGAAGTCGTGAATTGGCCGTTGAGTTTGGCAAGCGTTTCCCTAAACATAGCCACTATAGTGTTCTCTACTTCTCAGAGGGCTACATTAGTGACATCAGAGGCAACACTTTTATCAACCAAGTGAACCGCGATAATCAATTTGAACTACAATCTGCTTACTACACCAAAGCAACAAAGCAATCTGGGTATGAAGCTGCAAAAGCCAGTTTGGAGAAGTATCCGGACGTTGACTTCATTTACGCGTGTTCTACCGATGTAGCATTAGGTGCTGTTGACGCTCTTAAAGAGTTAGGTCGTGATGATGTCATGATCAATGGTTGGGGCGGCGGTTCAGCAGAGTTAGAGGCGCTTTCTAAAGGGGAGTTAGACGTTACCGTTATGCGTATGAACGATGATACAGGTATTGCAATGGCTGAGGCCATTAAGTGGGATTTAGAAGGAAAGCCTGTTCCCACTGTTTACTCTGGTGATTTTGAAGTCGTTACCAAATCGGACTCTCCAGAAAGAATTGAAGCATTAAGAAAACGTGCATTTAGATACTCAGATAATTGATGACAACTACATCAAAAATAAGAAAGCGTCGCTCACTGTCGACGCTTATTACCAAAATAATTATTCTCGTACTTGCTCCGATCATTCTAGGCATCTTTGTTCAGAGTTATTACTTCTCGAAGCAGATTATTTGGCAGGAAGTCGACCGAACCAAGCAGCAGACCTCTGCCCTGATCCTGAACATTTTTGATAGCCATTTTGCAGCGATTCAGATTCATCACAACAGCAATTCGAAAAGTGATGTTGTATTGGATTTTTATACAGAACGTGATGAAGAGGCACTCAATTACTTTTTCATGAGTATTGACCAGAGTGATCCTTCCCATACACCGGAGTTTCGTTTCCTAACCGATCATCAAGGTATTATTTGGGACGATGGCAACGCGCATTTCTATGGCATCAACAACCTGATACTTAGCCGACTTGCCAGTCAAGTGACCTTTAGCAACAACTGGTATTATCTACCCTCACAGACCCCGATGGGAACTCGCCATCTTTTACTTCGTCGTGTACCCGTTTTACAACCTAAAACCGGTGAAGTGATGGGGTACTCTTACAATGTTGTTGTTTTAGATAATAACTTTGGGTTGATGGAAAGGTTAAAAAATGAAGGCAACGTCGACAATGTTGTGTTGGTCGCTAACAACACACCATTGGCAAGCTCATTAGTAGGAGATGAGGCTTATCAAATATTTGACGTACTCAAACGACGAGAGTCCCAGCACAAGCTTGACCAATTATTGATCATCAAAACCCCTATTGAGGTAAATGCCGCCGAGACTGACTTGTGCTTGCTTACTGTGCAAGACAATCAGAGCGTGGTGACATTGCAAATCCAACACCTGCTAGCAATGCTAGCCTCAGTTATCGGTATGGTCATGATTGCGCTGATGACTAAAGAATGGATCGAGAATCGAGTAGTTGAAGAGTTAGGATCCCTGATGGCATATACTCGCTCGGCTCGTGAAGAAAAAGGATTTGAGCGTTTTGAGGGGTCAGATATTGAGGAATTCGATCATATTGGTTCGACACTAGAAAACACTTTTGAAGAGCTTGAAGCACAAAAGCGCTCTTTCCGCGACCTGTTTAACTTTGCGTTATCTCCTATCATGGTGTGGTCTGAATCGGGTGTGCTTGTCCAAATCAATCCGGCAGCACGCAAAGAGTTAGTCATGGAAAACGATGTTGAAACCATGCACCCAGTGTTCAAAGGTTTCAAAGAAAAGTTGATGCCACACCTTCGCATGGCGGCTCAGGGAGCTACGTTGACAGGCGTTAATGTGCCAATTGGAGACAAAGTATATCGCTGGAACTTATCGCCGATTCGAGTTGATGGAGATATTAGCGGTATTATTGTTCAAGGTCAGGATATAACCACGCTAATTGAGGCGGAAAAACAGAGTAACTTGGCGCGCAAAGAAGCAGAGAAATCTGCTCAAGCCCGTGCCGACTTTCTGGCTAAAATGAGCCATGAGATCCGAACGCCAATCAATGGAATTTTAGGGGTTGCTCAATTGCTAAAAGACTCTGTGGAAACAGAAGAGCAGAATAACCAAATTGACGTACTTCGACATAGTGGTGAGCACTTACTTGCTGTTTTGAATGATATTTTGGACTTTTCGAAGATTGAGCAGGGTAAGTTTAATATCCAAAAGCACCCGTTTTCTTTCACTGATACAATTCGAACGTTAGAAAACATTTATCGTCCTATTTGTGAAAGTAAAGGCGTCAACCTTGTCATTGAAAACAAAATAGATCCCAATGTTGAAATCTTTACTGACCAAGTTCGTCTGAACCAAATTTTATTCAACCTAGTCAGTAATTCTGTGAAGTTTACGCCCTCGGGTAGCGTGCGCTTGCATGCTGAACTTGAGCAGTTCTATGGCGCTGACAATAGTGTGCTGGTCGTGGAAATTACGGATACAGGTATCGGCATCGAGTCTGACAAACTCGACCAAATGTTCGAACCTTTTGTTCAAGAAGAAGCAACAACGACTCGAGAATACGGTGGCAGTGGCTTAGGGCTGACCATTGTGAAGAGCCTCGTCGACATGCTGGAAGGTGATGTTCAAGTCCGCAGTCAGAAAGGTTTAGGAACGACTTTTGTCATTACAATGCCAGTGAAAGATCGTGAGCGAGTACTCACCCCTCTTGATTCGAGTTTGCGAGTTAAGCCAGATGAACTATTTGCAGAGAGTCTCAAAGTGTTGTTGGTAGAGGATAACCATACTAACGCATTCATTCTAAAAGCGTTTTGTAACAAGTACAAAATGCAGGTTGATTGGGCGAAAGATGGGTTAGAAGCAATGGAATTCTTAAAAGATCATACTTACGATTTGATACTGATGGACAACCAGCTTCCGCATCTTGGTGGAATTGAAACGACCAAAGAGATCCGACAAAAGCTAAAACTAGGCACGCCAATTTATGCGTGTACTGCTGACACCGCGAAAGAAACCAGTGACGCCTTTATGGAATCGGGTGCGAATTACGTGCTTCTCAAGCCGATTAAAGAAAATGCGCTCCATGAAGCATTTGTGGATTTTAAGCAGCGGTTCTTAGTTGAGCGAACATAAGGAATTGGCTCACTACGGGATAACCCAATTACTCATTATCTGAAAAGCACAACACCATGACTGTGGGTTGTGCTTTTTTGTATCTGCCCCTTTTACTCTTATACAAATCAGACTTTTCAGACTTTATTGGTCTCGACGTTTGTTGTGTACATCGCAGCATTTCAAATTCAAACATAGTGTTGTATTACTTAGATTTCTGCCCCTTCACTGACACACCCAACGTGATTTCAATCACAAAAAGATATTTACTTAGCGTGCTAACTATTTTATATTGCTTAGCACGCTAAGTAATTGAGTAGATCTTATGATTCAAGACATCAACAGTTTGCGAGACCTTTCTCTGGCTGAAAAATTATCTCGTGTTGCTCGTTTATGGAAAATGGTTGCAGATCGCGAGTTAGAGCCTTTAAACCTAACGTATCCGCGTTGGACTGCGTTATGGAAGCTTTATCGAATGGGTGACAACATCAGTCAGAAGCATTTGGCTGAAGCGCTTGAGATCGAGTTAGCGTCGTTGATGCGAACATTAAAATTATTAGAAGAGCAATCTCTGATCACTCGCCATTGCTGTGAACATGATAAGCGAGCACGTATTGTTAGCCTCACAGAAGAGGGGAAAACCCTACTAAAGCAAATGGAGGCTCGGATTCTTCAAGTTCGAAGCAAGCTCCTAACGGACATCAACGACCAGGAACTTCAGCAGCTTTCATTGATTCTTGATCAGATTGCTCACAATGCGCTTGATTCACTTAGCGAATAAGTCAGAAAACCGAATAAAAAGAGAAGTAAACGCCTATGACTCCAGATCAAAAATTCGCACGTTGGATCAAATATTCTTGCGTCGCGTTTGTCCTTGTCTTTGCCTATTTTCTAGTTGCAGATCTCGCC
This sequence comes from Vibrio sp. 1557, assembly GCF_033340175.1. NCBI lineage: Bacteria > Pseudomonadati > Pseudomonadota > Gammaproteobacteria > Vibrionales > Vibrionaceae > Vibrio > Vibrio sp. 1557. Next base: position 329,320 of record NZ_JAWOVZ010000001.1, read on the forward strand.
ATGCCGTTGACTCCTCAGGCAATGGCAACGCGTGTGGTAACTAAAGTGGCCCCCCGTGTGAGTGGGCAGATTACACATCTTTATGTTGCCAACAACCAAGAAATAAGCCAAGGCGATCTACTATTTCAGATTGATCCCCAGCCTTATCAGCTCGCCGTAGAAAAGGCTCAACTTAACCTTGAGCGTGTGATTCAAAACAACGAACAACTTGATGCTTCTATTGCGGCGGCAAAAGCAGACGTTGAAGCGAGCAAAATCGTGGCGGAACAAAAAGTTCGCGAAGCGAAACGTCTTAATACTCTGTTTCACCGTAATGGTACTTCGCAACAGCAGCGTGATGACGCACAGAGCAGTGCAACGGCAGCTAAAGCGAACTTACTGGCCGCACGTGCTCGTTTAAAAGAGTTGGAAGTAAACCGCGGTGATTTAGGCGCAACGAATGTGAATATCCGCGTGGCGCAAAACCAGCTAAAACAAGCGGAACTTAATCTGTCTTACACTCAAGTCTCGGCGGAACATGATGGCGTTGTCGCTAACTTGCAGCTGGAGACGGGGGCCTATGCGGCAGCTGGTACACCTCTTGTCGCTTTAGTCTCCGATGACGTGGATATCATTGCCGACTTTCGTGAAAAGAGTTTACGACACTTTAATCAGAACAGCCGTGCGTTAGTGGCTTTTGATAGCTTACCTGGTGATGTATTTGAAGCTCGTATTACGAGTGTGGATGCCGGGGTCAGCTCAGGTCAATTCGATGCGGACGGTCGCTTAGCAACACCAACTGACTCAAACCGTTGGGTGAGAGACGCGCAGCGCTTACGTTTACATTTAGCTATCGATGAACCTCAGCAGCGCGCATTTCCAGCAGGGGCACGAGCAACCGTGCAGTTGTTGCCAGAAAACTCATTATCTGGTTGGTTAGCGAGGTGCCAGATCCAATTCTTGAGTCTTCTTCATTATATTTATTAACGAGGAGGCGATATGAAGTTATGGGACCACCCCATGTCGGAAAACGACTTCCGTCAGTGTTTGCGCATTGCAACTGGTGCGACCATTGGTTTCACTTTATGTAAAGTATTTGGTTGGAACTATGGCGTATTCTTTACTGTAACCCCGATGCTGTTACTTGGAATGGTGCCAGTCATGAGTCTACATGCCGCACGACAACTGATTTTTTCAGCGGTTGTGTGTGGATTAGAAGTTGGTGTGCTTGGTGGGTTATTTGGTGGGCACCCAGGCATGATGACAATCATTGCATTCGGGTTGTTCCTGTATAAATTCGCCTGTATGTCAAAAGGGAGCTTATTCTTATTTGGAGCGAACAGCGTACTGAGCTTAAGCATCATGCTGCACTTTGCGAGTTATCCAACCACTGACTTAAATGACCTAATCTTTAGCAATCTGCAAGCGAATGTTATTTCAGTTATCGTTGCTTATGTGGTGACATTTTTGATTCCCGATGCGGAACCTCGTCAGCCACCAGCGAAACCGTCGCAGCCTAAACAGAGTCATCGCATGCGTCATGAAGCCCTTATGGGGGCGAGTATCGCTACAATGTCTTTCCTTGTATTCCAGCTATTTGACCTCAGTGACTCTATGTCTGCTCAGGCGACAACCTTACTTTTATTGTTTCCTATGCATTGGAACGGTGCTTTAGGGTATGCGCGAAAAAGAGCAATGGGGACCTTGATGGGGGTGACCTTTGGTATCGTCGGACAACTTGTATTATACGATTGGTCGGATACCTTATTGTTTATCGTCCCATTGCTTTGGATTGGGGCTATGATGTTCAGCTATATGCACGTGAAAGAGTCTAGCGGTTCGGGAGCCGGATTTGGCGGCTTAACCACATTAGGCATTTTGTTCGGCCAATATCTTACTCCGGATGGTGACTTAATGTTCAGTGCGCTGTATCGCGTGAGCAGTATTTTGTTTGCTATTGTTGCGACGCTGCTTGTGACCTATACGGTTCACAGAATACTCAACAGCTTTGAGGCGACGCGCTTTAGCGAGCAGTAAGTTCAGACGTTACTGGTTAGAAAGGATTGCTCCAGTAACTCTGTTTTTAGTTCGTGAGTCATCTCAATGGAACTAGCAAACTTAATTCCAACTACCCATCCCTTCGCCAATTTCTTAATGTTGGCAATGACACATCGATTTTCTTCTCCGATATAGTGGCTTAACGGGCATTCGATGGTAACACTCTCACCCACGTTGAATTCGGGCTCAATCCAGGTTGATATACCAACACCTGCTAGAGAGAAATCGATAAGGCTACCGTCGTAGACATTCCCTGCATGAATAACGTTACAGTCCATTTGCAACTTGTAACGCTCATGTTCTCGAACTGGTTTGGTTGCAAATGTTCCTGGAATGCGGATAAACAAAAGGGGGGATGGTCGAACGGTCGTCGTCAGTACGCTGGACTTAAACGCAATGACATGGCCTAACTCCGTATCTGATACACCACGCACGATGACATCGGCGTTGGGGAGTTTCCTCATCACTTGCTCTTCAAGCAAACGCATTGGTATATCAAGAATCAAATAAGCATTTTCTTTCATCCCAAGATAGGTGGTGGAATACGTATATTGATCCTTAGGCCCAAATTCGAAATTAGTAGAAAGTTTCATTCCCGGTTTGAGAAACCTATGCAGTTCATCTTTACTATGAGTGGCTGGCATCACATTGGCGTTTTAATTTTTAGTTAAGCTGAGGCTATCAAAACGCCATTTTGTTATTCAAGATAGTAAGGCATAAGTTTTTGTAAAATCATCGCTATCTGTGAAGTGGTGGGCGATAAGTTTGGTTCATTCCACCTTTCATAAAGATTTGGCTTGCCACAATACTGCCGCATGTGACCAACATCAGCGCTAACCAAGTGAGAGAATCTGGTTGTTCACCAAAAATTGGAACGGCAAGAAGTGTCGCGACGACTGGAGTTAATGAACCAAAAGCAGCGCTGGCTTCGGCACCGATGATCCTAATTGCATAAATGAAAGTGAAAGAAGCGATTAAACCTGCGCCAACACCTTGTAGCATCGCGTGGCCAAATAACTCCTCCCATGGCCACTGGCTGAACGGTGTTACCACCAAATAACTGTCTACCCACCCGAAACCAACGGCGATGATGAGCAGAGCCAAAGACGCGATTGCAACGAATCCTGCACAGACGTGTGCATTAAGATTGGCGACACGAGCGCTGATGGTGAAAGCAGCCCACATGATGCTGCCAGTTAGAAACAGGATATGCCCTTGTAATTGAGACCAGTTGTACTCTGCGCCGCTATTAGAAAGAAGGAATACGAAAATCCCTAACAGCACCGTAGAAAGCCCGATTAAGCGGTGAGCACTCAGCGACTGTTGATAACAAAGTACCGCGATAGCAGAAACAAACAATGGCAAAGTGCCAGGTACTAATGCACTGCCGTGCGCCACGGGAGCGAAATGCATAGCCGTTCCGACGACCAGAAGATAGGGAAGGCCGCTTCCAACCACAACACCAACCAGGTAGCGTTTAGGCACTACGCGCAGCGACTGTTTATGCTTAATCACAAATGGTAATAAAATTATACTTGGGATTAGAAAGCGAACTAACGCGATATCGGCTGGCTGCAAGGCAGAAATTGCGCCCCCTTTTAAAGAAATAAAGAAACCAGACCAAAGCAGTAAGGTCGTTAATATAGCTGCGTATCCCAAGATCATTATCGACATGTCCATTTGTAAATGATGTGTTAATTGTTGAATAAAACTCTTGCCAAAGGGAGGCAAAGTTTGACGTAATTAGGCTTGATGTTGGTGATAAATTGCGTATAAGTGTTAATTGTTGGTGATTAAAGGCACGGAAGAATAAATGGATAAAATTGACAGGCAACTTATCAACCTAATGCAGAAGGATGCCACTCTGACAACGGCAGAACTTGCTGACCAAGTAGGGCTATCGGCATCACCTTGTGCAAGACGCATTAAGCGTTTGGAGCAGGAAGGTGTAATAAGTGGTTATCGAGCTATTGTGTCCAGAGACACTGTAGGCATCGCGATGACTGTATTTGTTGAAGTGAGTTTAAATAACCACCAAGCTTCTTCGATTGATGAGTTTGAACATGCCGTTGTTGAGATGGATGAAGTGATCTCATGCCATGTCGTATCAGGGGCCTATGATTACCTGTTAGAGGTGGTCAGTAAAGATCTCGCTGGTTATGAAACATTTACTAGAAAGTTACAGCGATTAGAAAATGTGAAAGATATTCATACCCACCTGGCGATTAGACAAGTGAAAGGAAATGGCAGTTTACCGATTTATGCATAAGAAAGATGAAATTTTTCGATAGACTTAAGATTGCCCACTATCATCGAAAGCGATATAGACAGTTTGGTAAAGACAGAGCCCGAACTCTGGGATGGGCAGATAAGTATAGTCAGATCAGCCGTTTTGAGGCGTTGTGCCGAGGGTTAACGTTAGACGGTTCAAGTATTTTAGATATTGGGTGCGGCTACGGAGACTTGTTAGCGTTTATCGAACTTACGGGGGGGCTTCCTCAAAGCTATATTGGCATTGATCAGCAAAAACAGTTTATCTCTGAAGCCAGAAAACGAGATTTTCGTACGCAAAGTAAGTTTATATGTGGCGACTTTTCAACGTTGGTATTGCCTCGTTGCGACTTTGTTTTTGCTTCCGGATCATTGAACTATCAATCCACCAACCCAAATCATACCATTGAAATGATTGATAAAATGTACCGAGCGACAGAGAAAGGTTGTGTGTTTAACTTGTTGGATGAATCCAAACTACCCAGCATGAAAATGTTAGCGTCGCACAATAAAGAAGGTGTCTTTCGCTATTGTCGGTTGCTGTGTCCGAATACACGATTGATTGAGGGGTACTCCGAGCACGACTTTACGATTGCCATGATCAAAAAAGAGGAGTCCGTTTCCTGACTCCGCCTTATAAATTCTTAAGCCTTATTGGTTTTTGTATTGTGAGATTTCACAGTTACCTGTGTATCTATCAACCTTGAATGAGAAAGCGGCTGAATGGTATTCCCTCCCATCACTCCATATTGTTTCTCCGAAGATTTTACAAAGATCCAAATCACTGATTGAACCGAACTCTTTTACGTGCCTAACTACTGACAAAAACTTGGCTTTGGTAGCATTAGGACATTCCCTGTTACTTAATCGATTGATAACCATGTTTGTAGCATCATCTCCAGCCAAATGTGACTTTTTATTAATGGCTAAACTAACCAAAAAATGTCCATAAGTAAAGCATTAATGTGACGTATGTCTCTATAAATTGATTGTCTTGGTCATGGTTTAGTCAAGTTTGTCAAAGGGAACAATCCCATTATTTACATTTGATATTATTCACGACTAAGGAAAGATAAAAAGCACGAATAACGTCCAATATTGGAGTGAAAAACCAACATCGTCTATTCAAAACTGGCTCTGTTTTTACTTCGAAACATCTTGAGCGTATTGGAGTGCTCGAGCTTCTTTATCATAGACTTGTGACAGAGTTTGATATTGTGAAGAGAGGCTCTTGTAATCTTCAGCAAGTTCCAAAGCGTTGGTGTTATACCATTCCGCGGTTATTTGATTGGCTATTTTGTTTGACTCGCGGCACTTTTGGGCCAGTATCTCCCACCCATTTGCTGACCATTGGGATTGTGTGCTCAATTTAAGCAGCTGATTCGCTTTAGTTGTGAGCTCTTCTTTGTATTGAATCGATGCTTTTAATTGCGCTTTGAACACATTTTGGTTCGACTTGGCACGCCAAAGTAGCACGAGCTCATGCAGTGAAAAGGTTTCGGACAATAACTGACGCTGTTTATGTTCGGTTAAAAGTGTATTGAATACCTCAACATGCTGATTGTAATTGGACTCTAAACGATTGAATTGGGTAAGATTGTCATTCCACGACGATGGGTTACATTGAATATTGGCGTGCCCCGTTATCGGGAACAGAAGAAATAGTAGTATCCAATTGAGTCTGTTGACCATTATTGCTCGCGTTAGTTGACCTGCTCTTTTGAGTATATACCCAAATTTCTACGACATGCGTGCTGCTAGTGGGATAAGAATAAAGAATGAAAAGGAAAAGGGCATGAAGAAAATTCTCGTCGCATTGATTGTCATGCTGTTGCTCGGCGGAGCGGGGGCTGGATACTATTTCTTCTTTATGCAGAAAGATGAACCTGAAGCACCAAAGGCTACACAAGTCGAGCAATCGTCACTGCAAAAAGAAACATCCAAACCGATTCTGGATTTAGAAGCCGCTCCCCCGGAAGTTACCGAGTACTACGTTATTGAGCGTCGTGTCAATGTTTACAACAAGCCTAACCTTAATGCTTTAGTTGTCGATACGCTCTATAAGGGAGAAAAAGTATCGGTGTTAGAAAAAGTAGATGGGTGGTACCGAATCTCCGGCTATCTTGTCTATGAAGAGGGTGGAGAAGAAAAAGCCGAATGGTTGAATGCTGAAGGGTTATCGGATGCAGAGCAAGTTATTAAAGAGCAAGAGCGCTTAGAGATATTGGATGAATACCTACAGAAGTCGGATGATTTAAAAGTTCACTTGGATATTTTCCGTAAGAAAACACAGCAATTGTTAGACGATGAAACCTGTGATCCGAGTGATTTTGAGGAGCTCGGGGGTTGGGTGCGTTCTGTGACGTTCAAAAAGCGCAACGTTTACTTCATCTATTGTGGCGGTTTGGAGCAAGAGAATAAGATCTACTTAGATGTTGATAAGGGCGATATTTTTTATCGATAACTCACCACCAATTACACTCGTTCTCTAAAGACGTTTTGATAAATGCAATAACGATGCAAACCTGAAATCAGAGATTTATAACTTTTTAGTTGTGAACCATAATCAATAGGAATACTATCAACGAGTCAAGTGACCTAACTTGGCTCTTTGTGTTTTTAGTGAGTTCCTATGCCTTGGATTTACCTTAGAAAGTTGATTTTGCTGCTATTTGCAATGGTATTGCTACCAGTGCATGTATCTGCTGCGCAAATCGACCACAAGGCTCACGTACCGCACTTTTCTAAGCTACAACCTTTTGTAGCCGTAAGTGTATCGCCAAACTCTTCCGTCGATTTTTCTGAAGTTTCAGAAGAAAGCTCTCAATCTCCAGTATCTGAAGGCCATGCAAGTCTCGATTCCGTTGCTTTGTTTAACTCTCAGCGCTGGACGTCTTACTTACGGGAAGGGCTTGATGACGAGCACGTAGATTTTGTCGGCGATCTCACTACTCCGTTTTACGCTGATGCGGGTTACGCATACAGCTTGATGGACATTAACTGGCGTCACAACCAGTCCACATTTTATCATTTCACAAGCGATCATCGCATTTCTGGTTGGAAAGAGACCAATGCCATGTACGTCGCACTCAATAGTCAGTTTTCTGCCTAAACACCATCTATTTGCACCATTGTGCACTCTTAGCACGACGATTGTATTCGACAGGACGTGAGCGTTCTGAGCATTTCATACCCTGAATTTATTCTGGGAGCATCTGTCGTGTGTTAAGCCTTGTTATTAAAAGCTTCACTTCATTGTGAAGGGATGATGTTTACATGAAAAAAACACCAAAGCAGCAAAAGAACAGAAAGCTGATGAATCACTACTCAGCTTGGAAATATGTCGTATTAATCACGACAGTCATTATTTTAACCCTAAGTGCTATACCAACTTGGTTTGGTGAACAGCCTTCTATCCAGTTGACGTTTGCGGATCAAAACAACAGCGAAATGTCGGTTGTTCATCTGAATCAACTGCTAAAAACCAACCATATTTCAGCCGACAAAATCATCGAAAAAGACGGCAAAACAACCATTGTATTCGATGGTGAAGATGCGCAAAGTAAAGCTCGTGCGTTGTTAAACAAAGAGCTAAATAAAGACGACAGCATCACTTTCTCATACGTATCGGTTGCGCCAGAATGGTTGAATGAGATGGGCTTTAGCCCAATTAAACTCGGTCTTGACCTTCGTGGTGGCGTTCAGTTCTTGTTGAATGTTGATGTGAATAAAGCGTTTGAAGAGCAACGTGATGCGTTGATTGATGAAATCAAAGCGAATTTACGTGATCAACGTGTCCGTGGTGTGCAAGTTCGAGCAGAAAGCGGCAACCGAATTACGGTAAACAGTGACAGCGAGCAAGCATTGTCGGAAGTGAACAAGTTCTTGCGTCAAAATTACCCTGGCTGGATTTCAAAAAGTTCATCTCGTGGCTTTGTGCTTGAACCGAGTGAACAAAATATCCAAGAATTTCAATCGTCGACTCTTCAACAAAACCTGAAGATCATGCGTGGTCGTATTGAAGAACTTGGTATCACAGAAGCACTAGTGCAACGCCAAGGTAAAGAGAGCATTCGAATTGAACTCCCTGGTGTACAAGATCCTGCTCAAGCGAAAAACGTTATTGGTGCAACAGCAAGCTTGGCGTTTTATGAAGTGAAAGATGCGAGCCAAGCACACAGCAGCCAAGATCTTGTTCTTCAAGACAATGACGGTCGTACGGTGATTTTGGCAAAACGACCAGTCCTAACGGGTGAGCACATCGTAAACGCTCGTGCTGGTGTCGACAAAATGGGTATGTCAGAAGTAAATATTTCTCTTGACCACGCTGGTGGTAAGAAAATGAGCGACTTCTCAGCAACTCACATCGGCAAGCCAATGGCGACCGTTTACCGAGAGTACAAAACAAACGATCGCGGTGTAACCGAGCGTAGTGAGCGCGTTATCAGCGTCGCGACTATTCAATCTCAACTTGGTAGCCAGTTCCGTATTACCGGAGCAGGTAGCATGGACGATGCGCAGCAGTTAGCGCTATTGCTTCGCGCGGGCTCACTAACTGCGCCGGTTACTATTGTGGAAGAGCGAACAATCGGTGCTTCTCTGGGTGCAGAAAACATTGAAAACGGTTTTGCAGCACTGGCTTTAGGTATGGGTTTAACACTGACCTTTATGGCACTTTGGTACCGCCGCTTAGGTTGGGTAGCGAACGTGGCGCTTTGTGCCAACATGCTTTGTTTGCTTGGCCTAATTGCTTTGTTACCAGGCGCTGTGTTAACGCTTCCTGGCATTGCAGGCTTAGTGTTAACCGTCGGTATGGCAGTGGACACCAACGTTATTATTTTCGAACGTATTAAGGACAAAATGCGTGAAGGCCGCAGCTTCGCTCAAGCAATTGATCTAGGCTTTGACAGCGCATTCTCGACCATCCTTGATGCCAACATTACTACCATGATCACCGCCGTGATTTTGTACGCCATCGGTAATGGCCCAATCCAAGGCTTTGCCTTAACACTCGGATTAGGTTTGTTAACCAGTATGTTTACAGGCGTATTTGCCTCTCGAGCAATGATCAATTTAATTTGGGGCCGCGATGCCCGTCGTGATGTGAGGGTTTAATCATGGTCGAAATGCTAAAACAAAATATTCGTAAAATTCGCTACTTTACTACGCTAGTTTCCATCATTTTAACGGTGATCGCGATCGTCGCTCTAGGCTTTAAAGGGTTGAACCTAGGTTTGGACTTCACTGGCGGTATGGTGACAGAAGTAAAGGTAGATAAGCAGCTAACTAACCATGATCTGCTTGACGTTCTGCAACCAAAGCTTGGTGAATCTGCGTCAGTGACACGCTCTGGTGAAGATGGCCGTTGGGTGATTCGTTACTCTGCGCCGGAAGATGGACAAACGTTGCCAAGTGTAGAAGAGGTGTTGAAGCCAATCTCTCACCAAGTTGATGTTGTCAGCAACAGTATAGTTGGCGCTCAAGTTGGCCAAGACTTGTTTGAACAAGGTGGCTTAGCATTGTTGATTTGTGTGTTGAGTATTCTCGGTTACTTGTGTTTCCGTTTTGAGTGGCGTTTGGCCAGTGGTTCACTGTTTGCTTTGGCCCATGATGTGATCTTAGTGCTTGGTTTCTTTGCAATTACTCAAATGGAGTTCAACTTAACCGTTTTTGCTGCTGTGCTGGCGATTTTAGGTTACTCATTGAATGACTCGATCATCATTGCAGACCGAATCCGTGAGCTGTTGATTGCGAAACAGAGTTGGAAAACAGAAGACATCAATGACCAAGCTGTTATCGCGACGTTTTCACGCACTATGGTGACATCTGGTACGACATTGATCACTGTTGGTGCATTATGGATTATGGGAGGAGCGCCTTTGGCTGGTTTCTCAACCGCCATGTTTATTGGCGTTCTGTCGGGGACATGGTCTTCGATTTCGATTGGTACTGTGCTGCCTGAGTGGTTGAAACTGGAGCCGAAACATTATCTTCCAGTTGAGATCGACGCTGCGCCGTAGCATTATTTTTAAGGTAAAAGTGCTTGCGCCACTCATCTTGAGTGGCGCTTTTTTGTGCTTATTTCACGCGCATCAAGCGATGTTTCACAAGTCCCAAATCGAACTCTAAGACTTGTGAGCGCTTCATTGCTTCGACTTTATTCAACATTGGCTCTTGGTAGCCTTTCTTCTTCATCCACTGAAGAGGTACAGAGAAAGCATCTTCATTAACGACATAAGACTCGCCTTTATGCTCACCGCTATAGACGTTCACAACCCAAACTCGGGCTTGAAAGTCCAATACTTCACCCATGACTTTAGCGATTTTATTCAGAATATTTTTCATTGTTTCCAGTTTGCCTTAGCTTAGTAGCAACCAGACACCAACTCCCATCATTAAAGTGCCTGCGATACGGTTCATTAGACGTACATTCTTAGACTGACCTAATACGTGTTTCAACCCTTTACCACCAGTAGCGTACAGAGACATGCAAATGAACTCAAACAGTAAAATAATGGAGACAAGTATGATCAGTTGCGGTGCAAGCGCTGCGTTTTGGTCTATAAAAGGCGGTAAAAGAGAAATCATAAATGCCCAGCCTTTTGGGTTTGCGATTGCGGTAACGAAGCCTTGCATGATCAGTGCGATATTGTCACTCTTTGGTGTTTCTAAGTTGTCGACATTAATCGCAAGTTTCCCTCGCGATCGCCACATTTCAACACCAAGATAGAGTAAATAACCGCCACCAATGAACTTTAACGCGATAAACATCCAAGGATAATTGAGCATAATCGCAGCGATACCTAACACCGCAGAGACTGACACCAGCGCAACACCGAGAAGTTCTCCTATCATCATCCATAACGTGCGACGATAACCGATACTCATACCTAACGTTAGGGCGAGAGTCATGCACATACCAGGCGTGATTGAGACAAAAAAGAAAGTAGGGATGAACATACTGAGCAATGCAAGATTCATATCTGTTGATGATTTAGTGATTAAAGAGAAGCCACAAAGATAGTGCAAAGTGGAAAAGGATGCTACTACAAAGCGAACGATTACTTTCACTAGTAGCTAGTTGATGTTCTTCGAATATATAAATTTAAAATGAAATTATATTTTAATCTATGCGTCATAATAGTGCGTATTGCACCAGTATGAGACAAGCTCTTATATCATTTTTAGATTAAATATATTTAATTTATTATATTTTATCGGTATTAATCATTACTGTATTAAAATAATCGAATTGATAACTAAATTATCATTAAATGCAGTAATTAAATGATATGTTTGATAATTATTTTTACTGATAATTGAATTATTATTCTAATCTCAAGTTTGTTGTAATCATATAGGCTTAAAATTCAGATCTTAAATCATGACATAATGTAACGTCTACCATTCTGTATGTAAGTGCATGATATTTAATAATTATGTTTCTATTTCTGTTGGTGTGGCTTTTGTGGAAGTGTGATTTAAAACAATGACTTATGTAAAATTAACCATTTTATAACATTTCACGGGTAATGAGATCTAAATCAATCTTATGCAATTGGGTGAGTTTTTTATTTGAAATGTAATATTTCTAGGTTAACTTAAAATAAAGGCAGCACGGGATTGGTTGTCAAAAGAATAAATAAACACGTCAGTTGGTGAACTATTTCATCAGTGTATTAAGTTTGCTTTTTAAATGCCGTTAAGAATGGAGTCTTCAATGAAGAAAGTCGCTTTGATCACTGGATCAAAAGGCGGAATTGGTTCTGCTATTTCCTCTCAATTAGTCAATGACGGTTACCGTGTAATCGCTACTTATTTCACAGGTAACTACGAATGTGCGCTGGAGTGGTTCAACAGCAAAGGGTTTACCAAAGATCAGGTTCGCCTTTTTGAGTTGGATGTAACAAACACGACAGAGTGTGCAGAGAAATTGGCGCAATTGCTTGGGGAGGAGGGAACCATTGATGTTGTTGTCAACAACGCAGGAATCACACGTGATGGCGTGTTTAAAAAGATGACTGCGCAAGCTTGGAATGATGTCATCAATACCAACCTCAATAGTTTATTCAACGTTACGCAACCCCTCTTCGCTGCAATGTGCGAAAAAGGCGGTGGTCGTGTCATCAATATCTCTTCAGTCAATGGTCTTAAAGGGCAGTTTGGTCAAGCAAACTACTCGGCGGCGAAAGCTGGGATGATCGGTTTCTCTAAAGCCTTAGCATACGAAGGTGCTCGCTCGGGTGTGACAGTTAATGTTATCGCTCCGGGTTACACGGGTACGCCAATGGTTGAGCAAATGAAGCCAGAAGTGCTGGAATCCATTACGAACCAAATTCCAATGAAACGTCTTGCGACACCAGAGGAAATTGCAGCATCAGTGAGCTTCTTGGTCAGCGATGCGGGCGCCTACATCACCGGAGAGACTTTGTCGGTGAACGGCGGCTTATACATGCACTAAGGAGAGAAGATGATGGAAAAAGTATTTATCGTAGCGGCGAAGCGTACTCCAATTGGTGCTTTTGGTGGTAGCCTGAAAAATACTTCTGCTGGCGATCTGGCAGCAGTAGCGATTAAGGGCGCGTTGGAAGCGGCAAAGTTGCCTGGCGACAAGGTTGACGAAGTGATTGTTGGCAACGTTGTTGGTGCAGGTCAAGGAATGGGTGTTGGCCGCCAAGCGGCACTGTTTGCGGGGATTCCTGAATCTGTTCCTGCATATGGCGTAAACATGGTTTGCGGTAGTGGCATGAAAACGGTCATGGATGCCGTGTCCCATATCCGTAGTGGCGATGCTGAGATCGTTGTTGCAGCGGGTGTTGAAGTCATGTCTCAGATTCCGTTTGCTGCACCAAGCAGCATTCGTGATGGCAACAAAATGGGCAATCTGGAGCTAAAAGATCTGCTCATAGCGGACGGTTTAACCGATGTTTACAACCAATATCACATGGGTGTGACGGCAGAAAACGTAGCAAAACAAATCGGCTTAACTCGCCAGCAGCAAGACGAATACGCACTGTCTAGCCAACAGAAAGCGGTAGCCGCTATCGAAGCTGGCAAATTTCAAGACGAAATTGTGCCAGTGGAAGTAAAGCAACGCCGTGAAACCGTGATGTTTGATACGGATGAATACCCAAAAGCGAACGCGACAATGGAAGCCTTAAGCAAGCTACGTCCTGCTTTTGACCGCGAAGGCACTGTGACTGCGGGTAATGCATCAGGCATTAACGATGGCGCGAGTGCGATTATCGTGGCGTCTGAAAGCGCAGTTAAAGCGCATGGATTAACGCCGCTTGCTGAGATCGTAAGCTATGCGCAATCGGGTCTTGATCCGAAGATCATGGGCCTAGGCCCTGTAGAGTCGGTCAATAAAGCACTCGAAAAAGCGGAACTCACAGTAAATGACATTGACGTTTACGAGTTAAACGAAGCATTTGCAGCGCAAGCACTTGGCGTGATTCATCAGTTGGCGGAAACAAACCAAGTTCCAGTTAACGCGATTCAAGATAAAGCGAACTTTAACGGTGGTGCTATCGCGCTAGGACACCCGCTTGGTGCATCTGGAAACCGAATCTTAGTCACGCTGGTTCACGAGCTTCATAAGCAAAATGGTCAATATGGCGTTGCTTCACTTTGTGTGGGCGGCGGCATGGGCACGGCTGTGGTTGTAAAGACAGTTAAGTAATTATTTAAACGGACATTTTTAATTCTTTCTCTAGGAGACAAACCATGTACACAGATTTCTTCAAAACATTTAGCGATCAAACTGAAAAAAATCTAGAACCTTACTTGAAGTTCAACAAGCTAGTGACAAAAAACGTAGAAGTGTTGACCGAGCTTCAATTGAACGCCATTCGCACATACAGTGAAGTGGGTCTAAACCAGATGAAAGCAGCGACAGAAATCAAAGACGTAACGTCATTGACTGCTTTCAACAGTCAGCAACTAAGCGTACTTACTAAACTTTCTCAACAAATGATGGATGACAGCAACAAGCTTCAAGCGATTGCAAAAGAGTTCAAAGAAGACGTTGAGAAAATGACTTCGGAAAATCTAAAGACTGTTACTCCAGCGTAATTTGTCCGATTCTCGCCGCCCCTAGATTTGGGCGGCGTTGTTTTATCCGAATATAGGAGTAAGACTATGTTTCAACACTTCTTTTCGGACTATCTTGTGAAGCTTCAGGAAACCAATCATCAGTGGTGGCATGATTTCGAAGTGAACAAGGCAGTCGTGAACTCTCCTTTAAACAAGGCCATGCAAGAAGTGAACTTTGAGGATACTGCCAAACTGTTCGAACAAGCTGCGAATCAGCCTGCTGCGATTTTAAAGCTGCAAGCACAGTGGTGGGAACAGCAGCTGCAAATTTGGCAGAATGTTTCATTGGCAGGGAACCAAGCACAAATCGTCGAAGCTGAAAAAGGGGATAAGCGTTTCTCAAACGCAGCGTGGCAAAATGAAGCCATGTATAGCTTCATCAAACAATCCTACCTTTTATTTAGTAAGACCTATCTGGACACCATCGAGTCTTTGGAAGGCTTAGATGAAAAGACGAAAGAACGTATTATTTTTTTCTCTCGCCAAGCCATTAACGCCCTTTCTCCTTCCAACTTCATCGCCACTAACCCAGAGCTTTTGAAGCTGACACTTGAGCAAAACGGTCAAAACTTACTGGCAGGCTTAGAGCAGTTGAAAGAAGACGTTGAGTCGAGCGCAGACATTTTAAAAATTCGTATGACGAATAACAATGCATTCCGCGTGGGCGATGACGTTGCGACGACACAGGGCAATGTGGTTTTTCAAAACGAATTGTTTGAGTTGATTCAATATCGACCTCTAACAGAGAAAGTGAATGCGACGCCGCTGCTCATCGTCCCACCTTTCATCAATAAATACTACATCCTTGATTTAACAGCAAAGAACTCAATGGTTCGATGGTTGTTAGAGCAGGGGCATAGTGTATTTATGATGTCTTGGCGCAATCCAGGCAAGGCACAAGCGCACATAGAGTTTGGTGACTACGTGACAGAAGGCGTAGTGAAAGCCGTCGCTGTAATTGAAGATATAACAGGACAAGAGCAAATCAATGCTGCTGGTTATTGTATCGGTGGTACTGTTTTAGCAAGCACGGTTGCCTACTACGCTGCAAAACGTATGAAGAAGCGCATTAAGTCTGCCACTTTCTTCACCACGTTGCTCGACTTCTCTCAACCAGGTGAAGTCGGCGCGTATATCAATGACACCATTGTTAGTGCAATTGAAGCGCAAAATAACGCAAAAGGGTATATGGACGGCCGTTCCTTAAGCGTGACGTTTAGTTTACTGCGTGAAAACAGCTTGTACTGGAACTACTACGTCGACAATTACTTGAAGGGTAACAGTCCGGTTGATTTCGACTTGTTGTACTGGAATAGCGATAGCACCAACGTCAGCGCTGCATCTCACAATTTCTTGCTTCGCGAGCTCTATTTAGAGAACAAGCTAGTGCAAGATAAAGGCGTCAAAATTGGTGGAGTATGGATTGATCTAAATAAGATCAAAATTCCTAGCTATTTTGTGTCAACGAAAGAAGACCACATTGCGTTATGGCAGGGAACTTACCGTGGTGCGCTGAACACGGGTGGTAACAAAACGTTTGTCCTCGGTGAGTCTGGTCATATTGCGGGCATCGTGAACCCTCCAGCTAAAAATAAGTATGGTTATTGGTTGAACGATAATTTGGATGACTCTGCTGATGAGTGGTTGAATAACGCGGAACACAAAGAGGGATCGTGGTGGACACACTGGAACGAGTGGTTACTCCAATTCAACCCTAAAGAGCAAGTTGAGCCTTTCCCTATTGGCTCAGAAAACCATCCGGTTATTGATGAGGCGCCAGGACAATACGTCAAACAGGTTCTGCCAGTAAAAGAATCTTAAACGACTCCCTATAACAGTAAATCTTAGCGGCCTTTATGGTCGCTTTTTTTATGTATGATTGCTTGTTTATTGTTGGCAAGTACCATTGATTAATAAATAAAAAGCGCCGAGCATTTGCTCGGCGCTCAGTGTCAACAAATAGGCTAGTTGAGGAGTAGAGATGCGTTACGTTACACCTCTTTATCCTTACCAAATGACAGCAGCCAGAGAGAGATTGCTGCTACCGCCACAAAGCCGGAAAGAATAATCACTGGCATAGCACTGTAGCCAAGGATATGCCAAATTACAGATTCTAATGTACTCATGGTAAGTCTCCTTAGTGCCAGCCTTCAACGCCGCTCATGTCTGGTAGTTTGTGCGCAATACCTTTGTGACAGTCTACACATGTTTTCTCGCCTGAAGCTAGAGCGGTGGAGTGCTGTTCTGCCGCACGTGATCCTTGCTGAGAGTAATCCATGAAATCAAACTCATGACAGTTACGACATTCAAGAGAGTCATTCTTTTTCATACGTGCCCACTCTCGTTCTGCGAGGTGTCCACGACGCTCTTGGAACTTCTCTGGCGTATCGATCGTCTTCGTTACGAAGTGTGCAAATAGCTCTTTAGATGCCTGTACTTTACGAACGATCTTATCCGTCCATTCATGAGGAACGTGACAGTCTGAACAAATCGCACGAACACCAGATCGGTTGGAGTAGTGAATTGTTTCTTGAATTTCAGCAACGATCGGCGCGTGACAGCCAGAACAGAATTCTTCTGTGTTGGTTGCTTCCATACCTGTGTTGAATGCGCCCCAAAATAGAAGGCCACCAGCGAAGCCTAGAAATAAAACCACACCAGCGGCAGCTTTACTCGGGCTCGACAGTCTCTTCCAAAACGCTTTAAGTATTTTCATAAGTAACCTCTTAGTACTCGCGTTTCAATTACTGAAGCGAATCGACTGCCTTAAACTCGTTTTCCACTAGTGGTTTTGCATCCGTTTGTGGAACGTGACATTGCAAACAGAAGTAACGACGAGGAGACATATCTGCCAGTACCGCATCTTCTCTGTTTACATAGTGCGTTACGCTAATTTTAGTCGCACCTGACTCTTTTGCATTTTTCCAGCTATGGCATGCAAGACACTTGTTAGCATTTAACGAAATTTCGTAGTGACGAATGCTGTGTGGGATCAACGGTGGTTGATAAACATAGCTGTCTTCAACAATTTGATCTTTAGGGAAGTCTTTGAACTCGTCTGCTGGACGCGTATCTTCCAATTGAGACATTCCACGTAAAGATTCTAGACCACCAATACCACCTGGATTATCCAACTCAGCTTGCGCAATGCCTGTCACTAACGCACCTACAGATAAAACTGCGACAAGTAATTTTTTCATCATTTCATCTCCGCCTTTATGGCTTAAATTCTTTATTAGGCCGCCATAATGACGGCCGTAGCATTCAGTATCTGAAGGTTAAGCAATCTTAGTGATTTTGACTGGGCACTTCTTAAAGTCTGTCTGTTTAGACAGTGGATCAGTCGCATCTAGGATAAGCTTGTTAATCAAAATACGTGCATCAAAGAACGGTACGAATACCAAGCCTTTTGGCGGACGGTTACGACCGCGAGTTTCAACACGAACGCGTACTTCACCGCGTTTGTTTGCCATGAGTACTTCTTCACCACGACGAACATTGCGTGCTTTTGCGTCTTCTGGGTGCATGTAACACACTGCGTCTGGTACTGCTTTGTATAATTCAGGTACACGACGAGTCATGGTGCCTGTGTGCCAATGCTCAAGAACACGACCAGTACATAACCACATATCAAATTCATCGTTCGGTACTTCTGGTGGCGCTTCGTATGGCGCGGAAATGATCTTCGCTTTGCCATCAGCATTGCCGTAGAAGTCCCAACCAGAACCTTCTTTCGCGTATGGGTCTGAACCTTCTTTAAAGCGCCACTGTGTTTCCTTACCATCAACAACAGGCCAACGTAGACCACGTACTTGGTGGTAGCGGTCGTATGGAGCCAAATCATGACCGTGACCACGACCAAATGTTGCGTATTCCTCAAACAGACCTTTTTGAACATAGAAACCGAAGTGGTGAGCATCGTCATTCAGTTCACGAGCTTCTTCGATAGGGAATTTGTCGACGTTACCATTGCGGTAAAGTACGTCGTACATTGTTTTACCACGGTATTGAGGCGCTTTCGCTAGAAGCTCTTCAGGCCACACTTCTTCCATTTTGAAGCGTTTCGAGAACTCCATTAGTTGCCAAAGGTCCGATTTTGCTTGACCGACTGTGCCCACTTGTTGGTACCAAGCTTGGGTACGACGCTCTGCGTTACCGTAAGCACCTTCTTTTTCAATCCACATTGCGGTAGGAAGAATAAGGTCTGCTGCTTGTGCTGTTGCTGTCGGGTATGGGTCAGACACAACGATGAAGTTTTCTGGGTTGCGGTAACCTGGAAGACGTTCTGTGTTGATGTTTGGACCGGCTTGCATATTGTTGTTACATTGAACCCAGTAACAGTTCAGAACGCCGTCATTCAGCATACGGTCTTGCAATACGGCGTGGAAGCCAGGTTTTGGTGGAATCGTACCTTCTGGCAGTTTCCAGATGTCTTCTGCAATCTTACGGTGTTTAGGGTTAGCAACCACCATGTCCGCTGGTAGGCGGTGAGCAAACGTACCAACCTCACGAGCGGTACCACATGCTGATGGTTGGCCCGTTAGTGAGAATGGGCTGTTCCCCGGAGTCGAGATCTTACCGGTTAGTAGGTGGATGTTGTAAACCAAGTTATTCATCCATACACCACGAGTATGCTGGTTCATGCCCATTGTCCATAGAGACATCACTTTCGTGTTTGGATCCGCGTATTGCTTCGCAAGCTCGATAAGCTTCTCTTTCTCAACACCAGAGATTTCAGATGCTTTCTCTACTGTGTATGGCGCTACTGATTTCTTGTACTCTTCGAATGAGATAGAAGTGAGTTTGCCAGAGTTCGGGTTCTTCGCTGCTTTTTGTAGCGGATCATCGTCACGTAGACCGTAGCCGATGTCAGTGTCTGCTTGAGTGAAGTTCGTGTGTTTGTTCACGAAGTCCCAGTTTACTGCATCGTTTTCGATGATGTAGTTTGCGATGAAGTTAGCAATTGCAAGGTCAGACTGAGGATTGAAAATGTAGCCGTGGTCTGCCAACTCAAATGAACGATGGTAGTAAGTAGAAAGCACGTTCACTTTAACGTGAGGGTGGCTTAGGCGGCGGTCAGTAATGCGAGTCCATAGAACCGGGTGCATCTCTGCCATGTTTGAGCCCCAAAGAACGAAAGCGTCTGCGTTCTCGAAGTCATCGTAACAACCCATTGGCTCATCGATACCGAATGCGCGCATGAAACCTACAACGGCAGAAGCCATACAGTGACGAGCGTTTGGATCAATGTTGTTTGATCGGAAGCCTGCTTTCATTAACTTTGATGCAGCGTAGCCTTCCATTACTGTCCATTGGCCTGAGCCAAACATACCTACGCTTGTTGGGCCTTTTTTCTCGAGGGAAGCTTTCCATTTCTCAGCCATGATGTCGAAAGCGTCATCCCAAGAGATAGGTGTAAATTCACCATCTTTGTGGAATTTGCCATCTTTCATTCGTAGCATCGGTTGAGTTAGACGGTCTTGACCGTACATGATCTTAGAAAGGAAGTAACCTTTGATACAGTTCAGACCTTTGTTTACTGGTGCTTCTGGGTCACCCTGTGTTGCTACCACTTTGCCGTTTTGAGTGCCAACAAGAACAGAACAGCCTGTACCACAGAAACGACAAGGTGCTTTGTCCCATGTGATTTTGGTTTGATCAGAGCTTGCTATCAGGTTGGCTGCAGATGCTGGTAGTGTCACACCTGCGACAGCAGCAGCTGATGCAGCCGCGTTTGCTTTCACAAACGCACGTCTTGTCATTTTCATACTTCACCCTCGATTTGGGAATGTTGTGTTCCAGTGTCTTCTTCATCCGTTTCTTCAAGCCCAGTTTCGATTTGGTGATAAACCAATACCGTGCTTAAGACGTTCGGTAAATTGTTAATGGCATCGATAGTGTCTGTGATGAAACCTTGGTTCTCAGTTTCAAGTACGACGATAATCTTGCCTTCAGGACTGTCACCATAGATTTCCGCATTTTCGTGTGCTTCTATCTTTTGTTTGATTTCGTCCAAATGTTCCGGCAGCACATGTACTACCAAACTTGAAATATGCACTTCATTTAGTGACATATAGCTCTCTCATTTATTTTTATTGCCTTTGGCCGACGACATTCGGCTTAGGCTGTTATATTGCTCACATTGATGGATGAAGTCGGGCACACTGAAACACAGGCGCCGCAGCCGTTACACTCATCAAGGTCTAAATTGGGTTGTGCTACTTTCCCCAGTTCTAATTTGAACTGAATTGCCATCGGGTCGCACATATCCCCACAGCTTCGGCATTCGACATTTTGTTTTGCTAAGCAGTTATCGTTGATACTTGCTTTTGCTTGCCAAGGTTGTTCTGTTTTTGGCAAGAAAAGGGGCTCAGGACAGGCGTTTGCACATTGATAGCAAAATGTGCATTCATCGATGGAAAAATCGACCGAGGGGAATCCGCCATCACTTTTGGTTATAATCTTTGTTTCACAGGCCTCAATGCATTTACCGCAGCGAGTGCAATCGTCCGTAAACTGTTGCGGTTTAGTTAACCAAGGCAAACGTACGGCGTTGTCGGGGTGCGCTTTTCTTGCAAAGAGTCTTCTTCTGGAAAGGTCTACCACTTAGTCACCTCGAAACTTGGAACCCAAACTAAGCATAGTCCACAATTTTCATTAATAAACTGTCATTTAAACTAACGAAATTGTAGTTTTTGACATATTTGTATAAATACCTCTTAGGGGGTAAATGGTATGCAATATTGTTTTGGATCAATAAATTCCGTCGCAGGTGATCACATATTGATAAAGTTGAAAGGTAATGGGTTCATTGCACGTACAAATAGGATTGTTAATGGGCGAGGAACTCAGATTGTTTAAAAATGTGAAAAAGTCAGTGACGCGCACGATTGCGTCCGCGATGCTTCTTATTTTGCTGCTCTCAGTCGCTACGACTGGTTTTGCGATTTTTACGTTAGCGTCCAGTTTGAACGATGCTGAAGCCGTCAATGTTGCTGGCTCGATGCGAATGCAAAGCTACCGTCTGGCGAATGATATTCAGGTTAAATCTGTTGACTATTCTTCACATATTGACGCATTTGAACATTCGATATATTCACCTTCAATGAAAGCGCTTCAGCATTGGTCTGTGCCTGAAGACATCACTCACGATTACTACCGTCTTATTATCAGATGGCATGAACTCAAGGCGGTGCTTAGAGGAGACAACCCGGCAGAATATCAACTCCTAGTGGCCGGTTTTGTTGAACAAATCGATGAGTTTGTATTTAAGCTGCAAAGCTTTTCGGAGCAAAAACTGATTAACTTAGCCTGGATCGGCGGGTTAGGGTTGGGTGGCATCCTTTGTGTCAGTATGTTTGTCGTTCATTTTGTGCGCCTCGAAGTTGTTCGACCTCTGCGTGCCTTAGTTTTTGCTAGCGAGCAAATTAAAAATCGCTCATTCAATATATCGCTCAATGTATCTAGCGATAATGAAATGGGAATACTGACTCGAACCTTTAACCGGATGGCGACAGACCTTGGTAAGTTGTACCGAGGATTAGAGCAAGCGGTTGATGAGAAAACACGTAAATTGCAGCATGCCAACCAGTCTTTAGAAGTGCTGTATGACTCGTCAAAAGAACTCACGGCGTCGCGTATTAATCAAGACAATTTCCAGGCGATTTTGCAGCATATCGTCAGTCTTGAGGGCATTAAAGCGGTCAAACTTGAAATCGAGCAGCTGGGAGAACCGAGCTGGATATTGATGGAAGGAGAAGAATGCTGCCAAGATTGTGATGAAGATTGCCACGGTAAAGCCCTGATGCTAGATGGTGAGCACTTGGGCTATTTATATTGGAAAGCAGGGTTACCTTGTCCGAACGAGGCTCTTATTGACAACTTCGTGCAGATTTTATCACGCGCTGTGTATTACAATCGGGCGCAGCGCCAAGCAGAACAAATTCTGCTGATGGAAGAGCGAGCCACTATTGCTCGGGAGTTGCATGATTCATTGGCTCAAGCACTCTCTTACTTAAAAATTCAGGTCGCTTTGTTGAAGAGAAGCGTAAAGAACTTGCCTGACGAAAAGGCGATCGCGCAGGCTAATCAAGTTATTGCCGAGCTAGATACGGGCTTATCTGCGGCTTATACGCAGTTACGCGAATTACTGACGACGTTTCGTCTTACGATTAAAGAGGGCAGTTTTGGCCAAGCATTGCAAGACATGGTTGAAACGCTCAGTGAACAAACTGCTGCGGACATTACGCTAAAAAATAGACTTTCATCAACTGAACTGGACGCACATCAGCAGGTTCATTTACTACAGTTGATAAGAGAAGCGGCAATTAATGCTATCAAACATGCGCAAGCAGATAATATTCACATTCAATGTCTCGATAATGATGGAAAAGTCACAGTAACCGTTAGCGACGATGGAATAGGCTTTGAACATCAAGACGAAAAATTAAATCATTACGGTATGAGTATCATGCAAGAGCGGGCCGCTAGACTGCATGCCGATCTTCACATCGAAGCATCGATAAACAAAGGTTGTACCGTAAAATTAGAATTCCAACATAGTAAGGAAGTAAACAGTGACAGTGTGTAAAGTAATGCTGGTGGATGATCATCCACTCATGCGAAGAGGTATCCACCAGCTTTTAAGCTTTGAGCCTGAGTTTGAGGTTATTGCAGAAGCAAGTAATGGCGCGGATGCAGTAGCGAAAGCGCATGAGCTGGAACTGGATCTTGTACTTCTTGATCTTAATATGAAAGGCATGTCTGGCCTTGATACTTTGCAAGCACTGCGTGCAGATGGCTGTGAAGCCAGAATTGTCATTCTAACCGTTTCAGATAGCCCAGCAGATATAGAAGCAATAGTTCGAAGTGGTGCCGATGGCTATTTATTGAAAGACACTGAGCCTGATGAGTTGGTTGAGTTGCTAAAACAAGCGCATCAAGGGGACAAGGCATACAGCCAAGAAGTTTCTAAGTATTTGAGTGAACGCTCAGAGCAAGAGGACGTGTTTGATACACTGACCGATCGTGAATCTCAGATCTTAAGAGAGGTGGCAAGAGGTTTCCGCAACAAGCAAATTGCCGATCGTCTTTTTATCTCTGAGTCTACGGTTAAAGTACATATGAAGAGTTTACTTAAAAAGCTTCAAGTTCCTTCTCGTACTGCAGCAACCGTCCTTTATCTTGAGCGCTTTGGCGACATCAAATAACATTGTTGGATTTGAATCTGTAATGATAAATAAAATCAAATAGTTATATTGATTCTGACAAGTAAAAAAACCGCCTAACAGGCGGTTTTTTTACTTGTCTGGGCGAATAGAGTACAAGTCACTGTTGTGCTTACCACACTCCAAATAGTACTGATAAGCCACTTTTTTGCTTTCAGCAATGACTCTCATGCAGTGCATTTTCCCCTGTTCAAAATATCGAATCTCATATTCTACACTGGTATCAAGTTGCTCAGCGGCTGCCATACTTCGCCTCCATAAACCATCCAAAAAACATCCATGCAAATTATATGCCGTTATAGGGAGCGTCGTTCGGTACGTTTTTTAGCCGATAATTGCGCTCTAACTCACTTTTTTGCGGATAGCTGTGATCAAAAAGTTAATTTCAAACTCTATATATTATTAAGGTGGCAATCAATATTTGTCACACTGGTGTAAGTTTGCCGCAATACTAAGTGATACAGGTTGAGTATAGAACTTAATCAACAGAAAAGGGAATACGAATAAGTGACTAAATTAAAGGATGTATCTAATAAGGCGCTTCGTTATGGCCTTCTATTTTGTTTCGTATTTCTGCTTGCCGGTTGTGCGAAAAAGTTTTTATACAGCAATATCGATTGGTTCGTGCTCGATTACTTAGAGGACTATGTCTCGTTGCAAGGGGAACAAGAAGTCCTAGTGGAAGAGCGCTTATTACTGTTGGCAGACTGGCACAAGAAAGAGGAGTTACCATTATATATCGAACATTTAAAAGACCTTGAGAGATTAAAAGCGAGCGATATCACCTTAAATTACTTACAACAAAATCGAGATAGAATGCGAGCGCATTATGATAGAGTGGTCAGCAAAGCAGCACCAGATCTTTTTGCGTTAAGTTTGCAATTAACGAAAGAGCAAGAACGCGAGTTTTTGAGTAATGTACAAGAACATTATCAAGAGCGAAACGCAAAATATGCCGATAAGACAGAAGACGAAGTGCGTGAAATTATTCTGGATAACACTGAAGAGTGGATGGAAGAATGGCTGGGGAATCTATCAGGAAATCAGCGTCAATTAGCTCAAACATTTTCTCAGCAAGTTATTTTAAACAGCCCTTTATGGAGAGATTATCGAGCCACGGTATATCAAGAGCTCGAATACTTGTTCGACAACAAATCTAATGTTGTGACTTATCAAGATATATTTATGCGACTCTTGTTCGAGCCAGAGAGTTATTATAGTGAGCAGCTTTCTCTGAATATTGACTCTAACTTTGCATTGGTTGATCAACTGACATTAGATGTTTCTCGTTCGATGACCGATAAGCAATGGCGTCATTTTCGTGAAAAGGTTAAAGAGTGGCGAGTACTGGCAGAGGAACTTTTAGATTAAATTCATGCTTCAATGAGCGGAAGCAAAGCGCAAAAGCCTTTCTTATCAAAAAATGATTCAAAGCAAATTCTTATTGAACTAAGAGCGTAACATAGCGTGAGGTTTGATGAGGCAACGTCAGCTTATCAATGCGTGATAAGGCCTCATCGTACAAAACAATGAGAATAAATATGAAACATTTAGTTGAAAGATTTCTTCGATACGTCACGTTTGATACCCAATCCAATCCACATGTGACGCTTTGCCCAAGTTCACCTGGTCAGCTTGTGTTTGCTGAGTTACTTAAAAAAGAGATGATCGAGCTTGGTTTAAGTGACGTGACTTTGGATAAAAATGGCTATTTGATGGCTAAACTGCCAGCCAATATTGACTATGAGGTTCCTCCTATCGGCTTCATTGCCCATATGGATACCGCGCCGGATGCATCTGGCAAAAACGTAAAGCCGCAATTCATCGAAGATTACCAAGGTGGCGATATTGCATTAGGGTTGGGGGATGAAGTGTTATCTCCCGTGCAATACCCCGATTTACATCACCTACATGGCCACAATCTTATTACTACCGATGGCACTACATTACTTGGCGCGGATAACAAAGCCGGTATCGCAGAGATTCTTTCCGCGGTAGCTCTGCTACTGGAAAACCCAGACATTCCACACGGCGATATTTGTATCGGTTTTACTCCGGATGAAGAAATCGGTCGTGGTGCAGATTTGTTTAATGTTAAAAAATTTGGCGCGAAATGGGCATACACTATAGATGGTGGCCCGCAAGGTGAGTTGGAATACGAAAATTTTAATGCAGCAAACGCTGATGTAATTTTTCATGGTGTTAGCGTTCATCCAGGTACTGCAAAAGGCAAAATGGTCAATGCGATGAACTTGGCTGCGAAATTTCAAGTTCAAATGCCCCAAGATCAAACTCCGGAAACAACCGAAGGTTACGAAGGGTTCTTCCATCTAAAATCGGCAGAAATGGGCGTTGCACGAAGCGAGCTAGGTTACATTATTAGAGACTTTGACCGTCAAAGACTTGAGGATCGAAAAGCCTTTATGCAGAAACTCGTCGATGAAATGAACACGGGTTTACGCCATGGTTCTGTAGAACTGAAAATAACAGACAGCTATTACAATATGAGAGAAATGGTTGAGCCTTACCCTCATATCATTGAGCTGGCGAAGCAAGCGATGGAAGCGTGTGATGTGGAACCGATTATAAAACCTATTCGTGGTGGTACAGATGGCGCTCGTTTATCTTTTATGGGTTTGCCGTGCCCGAATATCTTCACCGGTGGTTTTAACTTCCACGGAATTCATGAGTTTATTTCTGTTGAAATGATGGAAAAATCAGTACTCGTTATTGTCAAAATTGCTGAGCTCACAGCGAAAAAACACAGTTAAAAGACTACGTCGAGACCTCTTGCAGATTTAATAACAAAATAGCCCAGATCTCTCTGGGCTAGTTAAATATTAAGATGGAATACTAGCGCACGTCTTTGTCTTCAATTTCAATGTCTTCTAGTGGTAACCAGTCGACTTTCACACCCGCTTGATCGAACATATCTTGACTGACTTGGATTTTATCTCCCCAGCGAGATAAAAAGTCTTCAGACTGCTCAGGGCAGTGTACGTGTGAGATCCCTGTTTGAATGATCTTTGCCGCGCAGTTAGGGCAAGGAAAATGCGTTACCCAAATATCACATCCGTCTAAGTCACGTTTTGAGAACAAAATTGCGTTCTCTTCCGCGTGCAGTGTTTTAAGGTATTTCAACTCGCGCTCATCGGTGTCGACACTGTCAGAAACACCATGCGGATAGCCATTAAATCCAACAGATACAATGCGATTCTGTTTAGTAATAACTGCACCGACTTGTGTTGATGGGTCCTTACTCCAAGACGCCACTAGTTCTGCCATCTGGTAAAAGCGTTTCGCCCATTTAGAAATCATAGTCATCCTCTCTGTCGAAGGCGTTGAATTAATTGAATGATAACCCATTTATATTAAAAAAATAGTCAAAATCGGGGTCTTGAGTATGAAGGCGTCACTTTTTACCTTTTTAGCCACAAAACGTTCTTATCTTGAGCACTGAATCTCACTTTACGCCCGAATACAATACTCCCGTTAGTGTTTCCAAGCACACGCTAAAATTCGCGATCTCCTAAGGCGTATATTAAATAGTTATGATTGAGTTGTATGTATATTGCTCATTGAATACCACTGTTAACTAAATTACTTTATTTTCCTTTTGTTTCTCATGTTTACATTTAGAAACACCTTGGGCGCTTTTCAGTGAAGTTTTCAGTGGCAGCAAGGAGTAAGGTTGATAGGAATTCAACAATATCCTGTTCTATAAAGACGGTAAATACATGCAAAAGAAACCACTTGTCGCACTAATGGCGGCTACAGCAATCCTCGCTGGATGCGGGGAAGCTAATAATGCCCAAACGAAAGGTCAAGCGCCTCTCGTAGTGACTCAGGATGTCACGGTTATCGACTACCAACCGAGCAAGTCTTATATCGGTCGCATTGAAGCAGTAGAAGATACCAATATTACCGCGCAGATTTCTGGCTACTTAAAAGCTCGTCACTTTGAAGAGGGGCAAATGGTAGAAAAAGGGCAGCTCCTTTACTCTATCGAGCCATCTTCTTTTGAAGCTCAAGTCGCGAGTGCTAAAGCCGCACTTGCACAAGCTAAAGCGGCGCTAAAAAAAGCCGAATTAGATCATACTCGAGGTAAAAACTTGTTGCCTCGCGGTAGTATCTCTCAATCTGAGTTTGATGCTTTAACTGCGGCACTTCTTGGTGCGAGAGCAGAGCTAGAAGCGGCAAATGCTCAACTTAAACTTGCTGAAGTTAACCTTTCCTATACTCAAATCCGAGCACCTTTTAGCGGACGTATTAGTGATACCAAAGTGAGTACGGGTGATCTGGTTTCTCCATCATCTGGCGTGCTGACAACTCTGGTGAGTTTAGATCCAGTTCATACCTCATTTAGTGTGAGTGAGCGTGAGCGTTTAGCTATGGGTATGGATCAAGTAAAAGGTGATGGCTCGGCTGAATCAAACCGCGTTGAAGTTCAGCTTGAACTGGAAAATGGACAGTTTTTTGAGCATCTCGGTAAGCTTGATTTCTTAGGTAATCGTATTGACACCAAAACGGGTACGATTGCTATGCGTGCGCTCGTTCCAAACCCAGAGCAGAAGTTACTTCCGGGTCAGCACATCAAAGTGAACTTGAGAGACAAGAACACGAAAGACGTTATTGTTATCCCACGACGTGCCGTACAGACTGACTTAGAAGGTGACTTTGTGATGGTGATGGCTGAGGGAAGTGTGGCAGAGCGTCGTAACGTCGAGCTTGGACCTCAGGTTGAACAAGGCATTATCATTCGAGAAGGGCTCGATCAGGAAGATACGGTTATTACACAAGGCCTACAGCGTGTGCGTAATGGTGTAGAAGTGCGCCTTCAAACACCTGCTGAAGATAAGCAGTAGGGGGCACTATGTTAAGTCGTTTCTTTATTCAGAGACCTAAATTCGCGCTGGTTATTTCGATCATATTAACGCTAGCCGGCGCGATCTCACTGGCGATTTTGCCAGTGGCTGAGTATCCACAGATAAGCCCGCCATCAGTAAGCGTTTCGGCTTACTACACCGGCGCGAGTGCGGAAGTTGTCGAGCAGGCCATTGCGGACCCCATAGAGACCTCAGTCAACGGCGTTGAGGATATGATATACATGTCTTCAAAGAGCGCGAACGATGGCTCTTACAGCCTAAACGTCACGTTCGATGTCGGCACCGACCCAGATATGGCGCAAGTTAACGTGCAAAACCGCGTGTCACAGATTGAGTCAAAATTGCCTCAAGAAGTTCGCATGGTTGGTGTGACGGTGAAAAAGCGTTCACCTGACTTGCTGATGGTACTTAACTTCTATTCACCTGATGGCAAATACGATGATCAGTTCTTGATTAACTACATTAACTTGAATGTAAAAGATCAGTTGGCTCGTGCGAAAGGTATCAGTGAAGTTAACGTGATTGGTGGTGGCGAATATGCAATGCGTGTTTGGTTAGATCCTGAAAAAATGGCCAACCTTAAGCTAACCACGTCAGACGTATACGCCGCTTTGGCTGAACAGAACGTTCAAGTTGCGGCAGGGCGTGTAGGTGCAGCACCATACAACAATCCGCAAGAAGTTCAGTTTAACCTTGTGACCAAAGGTCGCTTGGAAAGCGTGAGTGAGTTTGAGAACGTAGTCCTTCGAGCTAATCCCAATGGCTCTACGGTTTATCTGAAAGATGTTGCTCGCGTTGAACTAGGCAAAAAGTTCTACGATGGTAACGGTAAGTTCCGTGGCCAGGACGCGTCAATCGTTGCGTTGTCTCTTCAATCGGATGCGAATGCGTTAGAAAGTGGTCAGGCCGTCATGGAGCTCCTTGAAGGCTTGAGCAAAAACTTCCCAGAGGGAATGGAATACGAGACCAGCTACGATACAACCGTGTTCGTATCTGAATCGATCAAAGGGGTAGTAAAAACACTGATTGAAGCGATTCTATTGGTGATTGCTGTAACTTACTTGTTCTTGGGTAGTGCGCGTGCAACGTTGATTCCTGTTGTCGCGATCCCCGTTTCTCTGATTGGTACGTTTGCCATCATGCAGGCAACGGGCTTCACCATTAATACGGTTACTTTGTTTGGCTTGATCCTTGCGATTGGTATCGTGGTGGACGATGCGATTCTGGTTATCGAAAACGTCGATACTACCATGACGAAAGACCCAACCATTTCACCGCGCAAAGCGACGTTGCTAGCGATGAAAGAAGTAACGGGACCAATCATCACGTCGACCTTGGTTCTACTTGCGGTATTCATACCCGTCGCCATGCTGCCAGGTATCACCGGTATCATGTATCGCCAGTTCGCTTTGACCATCTGTATTTCGGTTGTGATTTCATCCATCAATGCATTGACGCTGTCTCCAGCACTTTGTTCTCTGGTATTGAAGCAGGGTGGGGGCAATACCGCTAACTGGTTCCAGGCTTTCAACCGAGGCTTAGAGCGCATCACTACGCGTTATGGCCAGATCGCTGGTTTCTTGGTGAAGAAGTCTTTACTGCTCGTGACGTTCTTTATAGTTGCTATCGCAGCGGTCACTTTCTTTGCGAAAACCACCTCTACAGCGTTTGTTCCTCAAGAAGATAAAGGCATTTTGCTGGTTAACGTACAGCTACCAGATTCAGCCTCTTTATCACGCACTGAAGAAGTCACCAATGATTTAATGAAAATGATCGGTGAAGAACCTGGTGTGGATGGTGTGACGGTTGCGAACGGTTACTCGTTTATGACAGGCGCAGCAGCATCAAACGGTGCTTCTGTATTTATCAAATTGCATGATTGGGATACTCGTAACTCGCTGCAAGGAGAGCACTCTGCTAATGCTATCGCGGCACGTATTAACGGGCGAGCGGCGACAGAGTTACCTCAAGCGGTTGTTTTTGCGATGGGACCACCGGCGGTTCCAGGTATGGGCGCTGCGTCTGGTTTTGAGTTTGTGCTTGAAGACACGCTAGGGCGAAGTCGTACCGACTTGTCGATGGTCATGGGAGAAATGATCCAAGCGGCTAACCAAGCGCCTGAAATTGCCTACACGTTTAGCACGTTCCGCGCGAATGTTCCGCACTACTACGTTGATATCGATCGTGAGAAAGCGCAGCAATTAGGTATTTCGCTGTCGTCTATTTTCCAAACCTTGCAAGGCAACTTAGGTTCGCTTTATGTGAATGACTTCACCATGTTTGGTAAGAACTTCCGCGTAACCATGCAAGCTGATAGCCAGCACCGTAGCAGCATGGAAGATCTAGAGCGTTTCCATGTTCGTTCTTCGAACGGTGATATGGTCCCGTTAAGTACGCTAGTGAGCTACGAGCAAGTGTTTGAGCCTGATGTGGCGTGGCGTTACAACATGTACCGCAGTGCTATCATTCAAGGCCAACCAGCTCCGGGTTACTCTAGTGGTGATGCGATTGCAGCAATGGAACGCGTTGCTGCTGAAGTTCTTCCGCAAGGGTACACGTATGAATGGACAGGTATGGCTTATCAGGAAGTGCTAGCGGGTAACCAAGCCATTTATGCGTTTGCGCTGGCTTTGATCTTCATTTACTTGTTTATGGTGGCTCAGTATGAGAGTTGGAGTATTCCACTGGCTATTATTTTGGTGGTCCCAGTAGCAACGTTAGGTTCCTTCCTTGCGTTGAATCTAACTGGCACGCCGCTTAACTTGTATGCCCAAATTGGTCTTGTCTTGCTCATAGCCTTGGCGGCGAAAAACGCAATTTTGATTGTGGAGTTCGCCAAGCAAGAGCGAGAAGAAAAAGATGCTGATATCGATAGTGCAGCGGTTAAAGGAGGCACTTTACGTTTCCGCGCTGTGAATATGACATCTTGGTCATTTATTCTGGGTATCTTCCCGCTTATCTTTGCCGCTGGCGCGGGGCACGTGAGTCAAAACTCACTCGGCGTGTCGCTGATTGGTGGTCTATTGTGTGTGCTTCTAGCAGGTACATTCTTGATCCCAGGCTTCTACGCTCTGGTGCAAAGACAGCGTGAGAAAGTTCATGGTGGCAACACCAAGCTGGTTCCTCTTGATGATGAATAATCACATCCGAAGTGCGCAGTAAGCACGAAGTGACAATTGAAAAAAGCCCGAAGCAATGATTGCCTCGGGCTTTCTATTTTGAAAAAGGGTTATTTTAGCGCAGTTTTGAATTGTGCAACGGCTTCATCCATATCATGAGCTTGAGCAGAGACAGAGTTCACTTCATGCAAGCATTCCTGAGCGGATTGCATGTTATTCTCAGATATTGCGTTTAGCTCGGTGATTGAACCGCTAACTTGGTTCATAACGATACCTTGTTCTTCAACTGCTGAAGCTATGCGCTCCGAATTACCTTGAATTGAATGCATGTCAGTGATGATCTGCTGTAGGCTAGAATCCAGTTTTTCAGAAGCATTAAGTGTTTGTTGCCCTTGATCGTTACATTGATCAATATCAGCAACAACTGTAGACATTTGAGTTTGAATATCTGCAACGACCCGCGTGATTTCCTCAGTGGATTGATGAGTTCGGCTAGCTAGGGCGCGTACTTCATCGGCGACAACTGCAAACCCGCGGCCTTGTTCGCCTGCTCGCGCGGCTTCAATTGCTGCGTTGAGAGCTAGTAGGTTGGTTTGCTCTGCAATTTCTTGGATGATGTTCACGGCACCACCAATTTTATCTACATGCTGATTCAGCGAGCCAATCGACTGCTGGCTGTTTGATAAAATCGTGGTTAGTTGACCGATGTTGGTTACCGTCGCCTCAACAACTCCTCGACCTTGTTCGGCATTATTCGCTGCCTGATGTACGCCTTCTACCGCAACTGATGTGCTTTCAGAGATTTCACCTATTGTGGCAACCATTTGCTGAACTGCCGTCGCCATTGATGCAGTGTGGTCAGTTTGAGTGTGGAATTGCTCCATAACGCCTTCTAACTCACGATGCATATTATCGGTACTTGCAGTGAGTTGCGCCGATTTTTCTTGGGTACTACTAATTAGATGCTCAAGCTTATCCAATAGGTCATTGAGGTGATGACTGATATCAAATAGCTCGTCTTGACCTTTCAAATCAGATCGAAGTCCCATGTTGTTCGTTTCGCTGATACTTCGAATGGTGCCAAGTAAGCTATTCACTCGCGTATTGATTGAACGTGAAATTTGCCAAATCAATGCGAAAATAACGACTAAGATCAGAGCTGTAATGACCTGCTTGATGGTCGACATTTGTTCATCACGTTGTGCGGCAGCAGAGCTAAGGGCTGTGGAAAAGGTTTCAAATTGCTCTTCTACGGCATGGGATAATGCGCGAGTTTCACCGAGTAGGCCTTTGTCATAAGCAACCCCAACAACCTGCTTTTGGGCCGCCAATTGCTTACCTGTTTTGATAAGCTCTGGAGCATATTGCCCCTCAAGCAAGTCACTATTGAATAGTCCTGCTTTTACCGCAGAGTCAAAACGGACTAATGCCAATAACTGCTGGTGGTCTGAACGTTGTTTTGCTTCTAATAGTGCTTGTTCGTAACCAGCGAGAAGCCCACTCTTTGAATCAAGCCCGTATAGTTGGTAAGCGCTGACCAGATTCTGAAAGCCCCTTTGGTATGCGAGCAAGTCTTGCTTAAATTGTTGACTGGAAGGTAATTCATTACTCTTGAGTATGTTCGCAAGCTCTTTTTCTGTGTCTATAAACTTGTCAACATTGGCGTCAAACTTATTTAGATATTTGTCATTACTACGTAGTAGGAAATCTTTTTCATTTCTGCGTAAGTTGAGTAAGCGTATTTCTAGATCACCAACGAGTTTGATGGCGTGATTTAGATCATTGCTCTTATTTTCAAAATGGGATGACGTACCCAAAAGGGCCACGATGCCTAAAATGGCGATAACTCCGAGGAAGTAGAGTTTTTGCCTAATAGTCATATTGTTGTTTCCTGAATAAGTAACTAAAAAGAGAAATCCAATGAGATTTCCAAGGGCTAGCAAACGTTGTTCAACTAACATGTCGAGAAAACGACATTCACTAATACAGCACTTTTTTACGTTGCTGTTTTTTCGCTCCGTGCTTGTTTTTTGTATCAAGTCGTCGGCGTTGAGAAGCGCGGGTTGGTTTCGTTTTAATACGCTTCTTCTCCTGTAAAGCGGCAGCTTTTATCAATGCTTGAAGCCGATTTAGGGCGTCTTCCTTATTTTGTTCTTGTGTCCGAAATTGTTGCGCTTTGATGATGATCACGCCATCTTTACTTATACGACTATCAGAAAGTGCAAGTAATCGCTCTTTGTAAAAGTCAGGTAAGCTGGAATGCCGGATATCAAAGCGCAGGTGTATAGCGGACGCTAC
Source organism: Vibrio sp. 1557 (assembly GCF_033340175.1). NCBI lineage: Bacteria > Pseudomonadati > Pseudomonadota > Gammaproteobacteria > Vibrionales > Vibrionaceae > Vibrio > Vibrio sp. 1557. Next base: position 363,253 of record NZ_JAWOVZ010000001.1, read on the forward strand.
CTTGTTAACGTTCTGGCCACCATTTCCTTGAGCTCTAATTGGGGATAATTGAATTTCCCACTCTTGAATTGTGACGGAGTTCGAAATTTTGAGCATGATAAGTAAATGCCGGTAAGGACGATTGAAAGAGCTGATAAATTAACATTACAGATGCACAAATAGAAGAAAAGACATGAGCACGATTGATTTTAGACCCTATGAGGGATTCATATTTGATATGGATGGTACTCTAATCGATACCATGCCAGCCCACTTGGCAGCTTGGCAAGCAACTGCTGAGCGTTTTGATTTTCCGTTTTGCCAGGAATGGTTTCACAGTTTGGGAGGGATGCCGAGCTTTAAAATTGTTGAGGAACTAAATCGTGTGCATGAGCTTTTATTAGATCCTAAAACTGTCGCGACATTTAAAATGGAAACATTCGCTGCTATGGAGCTTCATGGTGACGTTATTCCTTGCACGAACATCGTGTTAGAGGAATATTTAGGCCATAAGAAAATTGCAGTCGGTACTGGCAGCCAACGAGAAAGTGCCATGCGCTTATTAAGTCATGCAGGTTTATTAGACAAGTTGGATGTTGTAGTAACCGCAAGTGATGTAGAGAACCATAAACCCTTTCCAGATACCTTTTTGATGGCCGCGAAACAACTCGACTTGGAGGCGTCACAGTGTCTTGTGTTCGAGGATACTGAGCTGGGGAAGCGAGCGGCGCATGCAGCTGGTATGGATTGCGTTATGGTGCAAGATAATGAGTTGATCTTTTTCCCAAAACCATAGTGGCAATATCCCTTAATATGAGATCAAAATGGGGTGCAAATGCACCCCATTAATTTTTACCACATCATCGATCATGAATCATAGATGCTTATTCTGGTTGAACTAGCTCTTGGTATTCAAATGAAGGTACCACAACTTCTACGCGACGGTTTTTCTCACGACCTTCGCGAGTGCTGTTGTCAGCAACTGGGTTTTCTTCACCCATACCTTTAACTGTCAAACGATCTGAACCAATGCCAGCTGCGGTTAGGTAATCAGCAACAGATTGAGCACGACGCTCAGACAGTTTTTGGTTGTATGCCGCAGGGCCTGAGCTATCTGTGTAACCAGTAATCTCTACTTGAGCTTGAGGATATTCGTTCAAGAATGAAACAAAGTTGTCCAGACGTTCAGAAACGGACTCTGTTAACTTAGCACTATCGAATTCAAACGTACCTGTACCGTACTCTTCTTTGTGCACCTTGCTCATCATCACTGGTTCTGGATCTGGCTCGATCACTTCTTCCGTTACAACTGCTGCAACAACTGGAGCTGCTGCGAATTTGTAGTTAACACCGATACCAAAGAAGTTAGCATCCATGTCGTCCCACACGTCGTCAGACATGTCTTGGTAGCGTTGGTATTCAGCGCGAACACTCCAGTTTCTATCGATCGAGTATTCAGCCCCCAAAGAACCTGTTGGGACAAAGTCTGTTTCGTCATCAGACATCATGTAAGCACCACCGATCTTAGCAAACAGATTCCAAGAGTCGTTTAAGTGCCAGTTGAATTTAGGTGCAAGTGTTAAAGCCGTTAGATTGCCGTCAATCGTATTAACCGTGTTAGCCCCTGACATCGAGTTAGCTTTGTAGTCGCCTAAGAAGTCTACGCCGTACTCTAGCCCAATGATATCGGTAAAGTCATAACCGATATGTAGTCCTGCACCGAACGCTTCATCATCACAAGGGCTATTTAGATAGCAAGCGTCGTCAAGTGTAGTCATGCCCACTTTGCCCCCGATGTACATTTCAGCTTGAGCAGAGTTTAAAAGCGCGCTACTACCAGCTACCACTGCTGCTACTGCAATTGCTACTTTGTTCATAATGTTTCCTTGTATTGATTGCATATTAACTTCTACTTCGTTTTATCAAAAAATTAGAAAAAACCAGCGTTTATAAGAAATTAGTTTAATATTCTAATCATTTCATATCAAGCAACAATATATTTGAACTTGATCAACATTTACTACCCAAAAATACCTCACAAACTTCTGATATTTCTTACATTGTAGTAAAGATTTTTTGGTGCATAAGAAAATTGATGATTATTTTGAACTTTTTTTCGTAAACTTTACTTTACATTGTGCGCGGTGGTTAACAGGTGGTTTTTATTTGCATTTATTTGCAAAAACTGATTGCAAGTCTACGCCTAAGCCGATAAGTTACTTAAACGCTAGACAGAAAATGACCACAGCCCTTGATGCTGCTCGCTTTGTGAACAATGTTGCAATGAGTTCAGTTGGTAAAAATGGGGTCGGAAATAAAACCAGGAAGTAGAAGTAATGTTTCAAACTGATGATGTAAGAATAAATAGAGTAAAAGAGTTACTGCCACCTGTTGCAGTATTAGAGAAGTTCCCAGCGACTGAAACCGCTTCTTCGACCACTTTTGATTGCCGTAACGCCATTCACAATATTCTTGAAGGAAAAGACGATCGATTACTCGTGATCGTTGGCCCGTGTTCTATTCACGATACGGCTGCCGCGGTTGAGTACGGTAAAAAGCTAAAAGTATTACGTGATGAACTGGGCGAGCAGCTTGAGGTTGTTATGCGAGTTTATTTTGAAAAGCCGCGTACGACCGTTGGTTGGAAAGGCCTTATCAATGACCCTTACTTAAATGACACCTATAAGCTAAATGATGGTCTACGTATCGGACGTAAACTTCTTCTTGATCTAACCGATATCGGCTTGCCGACGGCAAGTGAATTCTTAGATATGATTACACCTCAGTACGTGGCGGATTTGATCAGTTGGGGAGCTATCGGTGCTCGTACGACAGAATCTCAGGTTCACCGCGAGCTTGCTTCTGGTCTTTCTTGTCCTGTAGGTTTCAAAAACGGTACAGATGGGAATATTAAAATAGCGAGCGACGCGATTCGTTCTGCAAGCGCTTCCCATCACTTCCTTTCAGTAACAAAATACGGTCATTCCGCGATCGTAGAAACCGCTGGTAATCCAGACTGCCATATTATTCTACGTGGCGGTAAAGAACCAAACTACAGTGCAGCACATGTAGCTCAAATTAAAGATGAGCTGGACACCGCAGGTCTGCCGAAAAAAGTGATGATTGATTTTAGCCATGCTAACAGCTCGAAGCAGTTCAAGCGTCAAATGCTGGTGTCTGATGATGTATCCGAGCAAATCTCTGGTGGCGAAGAAGCCATTTTTGGAGTGATGATCGAGTCTCATTTAGTTGAAGGTCGCCAAGACTTAGTGGATGGCAAAGCAGCCACTTATGGTCAGTCGATCACTGATGCATGTATTGGCTGGGAAGACACGGAAACGGTACTTCGTCAGCTTTCTGATGCAGTAAAAGCGCGCCGCAACAAGTAAGCTCAACAGAAAAACTTTTTTAAAAGCGAATAGTGAAGAGCCAGAGGTACTATGCCTCTGGCTCTTTTTGTTGAGAATTACTCTCATATCTTTCTATTGCTTCTGCTTTCCTATATGTTATCTGTATACGTTGTAACCAAAAGGAATTTGGAATTGAATCGTAATGTATGGCTTCTATCCCTCTGCCAAGCCTTATTAATGACAGGGAATATTTTACTCATATCTGTTATTGCCCTTATTGGCAAAACACTTGCGCCGTCATCAAGTTTTATCACATTACCAGTTGCACTGCAGTTTTTGGGACTGATGGCCGCGACAATTCCCGCGTCGCTAATTATGGGCAAGTTAGGGCGTCGCCTTGGTTTTAGCCTTGGTAATGTCATTGGCATTTTGGGTGCTAGTCTAGCGACGTATGCATTAAGTCAACAAAACTTCTATCTGTTCTGCATGTCTACGTTTTTGCTTGGTGTTGGTATAGGTTTCGGTACTCTATACAGGTTTGCTGCCATTGAAGTGTGTGAAGAGTCGGCAAGACATAGGGCGATTTCGATATCTATGGCGGGTGGGGTGTTAGCGGCGATCCTTGGGCCTAATCTGGCCGTGTACTCGCAGCAGTGGTCAGGTGATGGCTTATACATTAGTGCATTTGCTGTGCTTGTCGTGCTTTATATAACCGCGTTGGTTGTGCTACAAACCATTCGTTTTCCACCTGCACACACGCAGGCGCTACACGCTAAGGCGGATAAGCTGAGACTGATTATTCGTCGACCTAATTTCATGCTGGCAGTTATCGCGGCAATGGTTGCGTACGCGGTGATGAACATTTTAATGACAGCAACTCCTTTAGCGATGATTGGTTGTGGCTTTGATTTTGATAAAGCGGCGGGAGTGATCGAATGGCACGTGTTGGGTATGTTTGCACCTGCGTTTGTCACGGGCCGTCTGATAGAGCGGTTTGGCGCTAAGAATATGATTTTAGCGGGTGGATTGCTATTTGTTGCTTGTATTGGAATTAACATACATGGAGTGTCTATCTGGCATTTTAGCCTTGCTTTAATCCTGTTAGGAATAGGGTGGAACTTTATGTTTATCGCAGCAACCGGGCTGTTTAGTCAAAGCTATGAAGCGAAAAACAGAAGCAAGGCTCAAGCGTTTAATGAATTCTTCGTGTTCAGTTGTGTCACCATCACCGCATTACTATCTGGTTGGCTTGAGTCTACCGTAGGTTGGCAGAATCTTAATTTGTATGTTCTTCCATTTGTGTTACTCGTTATCGCGATGTTTGCGTTAAAAACGAATAAAAAGCCAGAATCACAAACCGCTTAATTAAGGCTTAATATATAACCCGGCCGATCGTGTCGGGTTTGTTTATTAGCTCAAATCAACAATCTCTTCTTTATCTTTTTATCGATAATGTGAATTCCCACAATAAAAATGTCGATTTGATATGACTTTTTATCTAACTTTTTGTAATAAAAATAAAAATCCTGTATATATCTTGCCGAAAATCAATAAAAACTAAAGAAGTTTCGTCTATGTCAGCCAATATTTCTCATAAAGCTCAAGAAACTCTCGTGAGGGAGTCTGAGGAACTCGTCTCAACAACGAACTTACAAGGTGTTATTACATATTGTAATGAAGCCTTTTGCCGCGTTGCTGAATACACTCACGAAGAACTTGTCGGTCAGAACCACAATATAGTTCGTCATAATGATATGCCTAAAGCCGCTTTCGGTGACATGTGGGCACGCCTTAAACAAGGTAAAGCCTGGCGTGGAATGGTTAAGAATGCCACTAAGTCTGGCGGTTACTATTGGGTTGATGCTTATGTCACCCCTATCTACGAAGACAACCATGTTGTTGGGTATCAATCAGTGCGCGTGAAACCAAAGCGAGAGTGGGTTGATATTGCGACAAAAGCCTACAAAAGCATGCGTGCTGCAGAGAAGTCTGGCCGAACTTGGTCGTTGAAAATCAATGAAACCATTCGCTATGCGATTCTACTTGGTGCACTAACCGCACCTGCAACCGCATATGCGTTGTCTGTTGAAGGGCCGTTGGCTTGGCTTGCAAGTGCGTTACCTGCAAGTGTTCTAGCTCTGTTATTCCGCCAAGAGTTAATTGATACACCTCAGCAACTTAAAAAGTTACAAAAGCAATATGACAGCGTAAGTCGCTTGATCTATTCCGGTAACACGGCATTTTCGATTGCCGATTTCCATATCAAAATGCTATCCGCAAGAATTCGAACCGTGTTAGGAAGAATGACTGACTCCGCATTGCCTTTGCAGCATTGCGCCGAAGAGCTCAGTCAAACAACGGCAGAAGTCTCGGCTGCATTAAATCAGCAAAATACCGATATTCATCGTGTGCGAGATGCTACCCAAGAGGTGGAGTCGTCGGCAAATTCGGTTTCTTCGAGTACCAATGATGCCCATATGTTGATTGATGATACATTGAAGTCATGCTTGATGGCGAAGGAGACCATTGATCAAACGCACACCAATCTAGCGAAGTTAAGCCTTCAAGCTGAAAAAGCGACGGAAACGACGTATCAACTGAGTGATCAGGCGCAGAAGGTGAACCATTTGATGGAAGAGATTGGTGGGATCGCAGAGCAAACCAATTTACTGGCACTCAACGCGGCGATTGAAGCGGCAAGAGCAGGGGAGCAAGGTCGTGGTTTTGCTGTTGTAGCTGATGAGGTCCGCGCGCTTTCTGGGCGAACATCCAATGCAACTGAACAAATCCAAGCCTCTATCTCCACTATGTTGGCAACGATTCAAAGTTGGCAGAAAGATATTCTGGCAAACAAAGAGCAAACCGATGCCTGTTCTCAAGTAGCAGAACAAAGCGCGTTGCGTTTGTCTGAAGTTGAACAGATGATGCAAACCATGAGTGGGCTGATGGTTGATGTAGCAGAAGCGGCGAATAACCAGTTAAAGCTATCTAGTGATGTAAACCAGCACATTCATTCTATTGCTTCGACCGCAGAACAAAACTTGGCAGCAACACATTCAGTTGAGCAAAATAGCCGACAGTTGAAAGACCAAGTACAAGATTTCTATCAGCTCGCACTTCGATTTGAAGACAAATAGTCGTAACGAAAGTTGTGATGTTTATGTCCTGGCTGCGTTTATGCGAATAGGAGCCAGATAAAAGAAAGCCCCGCCATTGCTGGTGGGGCTTTTCAGTTTTCACATTCGCAATAGAGAAAACTGACTATCTTTTTACTGCAATTACGCGAGTAGCTCTTTTACTGTGTTCACTACGTTTTCAGTCGTGAAACCAAACATTTTGAATAGTTCGCCAGCTGGTGCAGATTCACCGAATGAAGTCATACCGATGATGCGACCGTCGAAGCCTACGTACTTGTACCAGAAGTCAGCAATACCTGCTTCAATTGCGATACGTGCTGTTACGTCTGATGGCAGTACAGCTTCACGGTAAGCGGCGTCTTGTTTGTCGAATGCGTCTGTTGATGGCATTGAAACAACGCGTACTTTCTTACCTTCAGCAGTTAGCTGTGCTGCTGCTTCTACTGCTAGTTCAACTTCAGAACCTGTTGCGATAAGGATTAGCTCTGGCTTGCCTTCGCAATCTTTCAGAATGTAAGCACCTTTCGCGATGTCTGCTACTTGTTCTGCTGTGCGCTCTTGTTGCGCAAGGTTTTGACGAGAGAAGATAAGTGCTGTCGGTGCATCTTTACGTTCAATCGCTAGTTTCCAAGCTACAGCGGACTCAACTTGGTCACATGGACGCCATGTGCTCATGTTTGGTGTTAGGCGTAGCGATGCCATTTGCTCAACTGGTTGGTGAGTTGGACCATCTTCGCCAAGACCGATAGAGTCATGCGTGTACACTTGGATGTTCTGAATTTTCATCAGCGCAGCCATACGCATTGCGTTACGTGCGTACTCCATGAACATTAGGAATGTTGCGCCGTAAGGAACGAAACCACCGTGTAGCGCGATACCGTTCATGATCGCTGTCATACCGAATTCACGTACGCCGTAGTGGATGTAGTTACCAGAGAAGTCGCTTGCTTCTAGAGACTTAGAACCAGACCACATGGTTAGGTTAGAAGGTGCTAGGTCAGCAGAGCCACCCATGAACTCTGGTAGTAGAGCACCAAATGCTTCTAGAGCATTTTGAGACGCTTTACGTGATGCAATGTTTGCTGGGTTAGCTTGAAGATCAGCAATGATTTGGCTTGCTTTCTCTTCCCACTGTGCAGGAAGCTCACCGTTTACGCGGCGTTTAAATTCAGCTGCCAGCTCAGGGTACGCTGCTTCATAAGCTGCAAATTTCTCGTTCCACGCTGCTTCCTTAGCTGCGCCTGTTTCTTTCGCTGACCATTCTGCGTAGACTTCTTGCGGAATTTCAAAAGGACCGTGCTCCCAACCTAGTTCTTTGCGTGTTGCTGCAATTTCTTCAGCACCTAGTGGCGCACCGTGACAATCGTGTGAACCAGATTTGTTTGGTGAACCAAAACCGATGATAGTCTTAGTACAGATAAGTGTAGGACGTGGATCCGCTTTCGCCGCTTCAATTGCTGCGTTGATTGCGTCAGCATCGTGACCATCGACTGCAGGGATTACGTGCCAACCGTAAGCTTCGAAACGCTTAGGTGTGTCGTCAGAGAACCAACCTTCAACGTGACCGTCGATAGAGATGCCGTTGTCATCCCAGAATGCGATCAGCTTGCCTAGACCAAGAGTACCTGCAAGAGAACATGCCTCGTGCGAAATACCTTCCATCAGACAGCCGTCGCCCATGAACACGTAAGTGAAGTGGTCAACGATGTCGTGGCCTTCTTTGTTGAATTGCGCTGCTAGCGCTTTTTCAGCTAGAGCCATACCAACCGCGTTAGTGATGCCTTGACCTAGCGGACCCGTTGTGGTCTCGATACCTGGCGCGTAACCATACTCTGGGTGACCAGGAGTTTTAGAGTGAAGCTGACGGAAGTTTTTCAGATCGTCGATAGACAACTCGTAACCTGCAAGGTGCAGTAGAGAGTAAATCAGCATTGAGCCGTGGCCGTTAGACAGTACGAAACGGTCGCGGTCTGCCCACTCAGGGTTTGATGGGTTGTGGTTTAGATGAGAGCGCCAAAGAACTTCAGCGATGTCAGCCATACCCATAGGTGCACCTGGGTGACCAGAGTTAGCTTGTTGAACACCATCCATGCTTAGCGCACGGATTGCATTTGCTAGATGTTTACGATCCATAGTGATTACTTCTCGATATTTGATTTAAATAGAGGGAACTCGTCGAAACAAGTTCAAATAGAATTTTTTGAAAATAGCGCTGATGGTAAAAGCGAGTAGACGGGCTACTCGCTTTTGGTAAGCAATTAAAGCTTAGCGTCGATCATCGCTTCTAGTTTGCCTTGGTCAACGGCGAAGTTGCGGATACCTTCAGCCAGCTTCTCAACAGCCATTGGGTCTTGGTTATGTTCCCATAGGAACTCAGCGTGAGTCATTGGTGCTGGACGCTCAGCTGCGCCTTTAGAATCAACTAGTTTCTCAATTACTTCACCTTCAGCTGCTTCTAGTTCTGCAAGTAGAGCAGGAGCGATAGTTAGACGGTCACAACCAGCTAGTTCTAAGATCTCACCGATGTTACGGAAGCTTGCGCCCATAACTACAGTTTTGTAGCCGTATTCTTTGTAGTAGTTGTAGATCTTAGTTACAGACAGTACGCCTGGATCTTCTTGAGCTTCGAAGTCACGGCCTTCTTTCGCTTTGTACCAGTCCATGATACGACCAACGAATGGCGAGATTAGGAATACACCCGCTTCTGCACAAGCACGTGCTTGAGCGAACGAGAATAGAAGCGTTAGGTTACAGTTGATGCCTTCTTTTTCTAGGATCTCAGCTGCGCGAATGCCTTCCCAAGTTGAAGCCAGTTTGATAAGGATACGGTCGTTAGTGATGCCAGCATCGTTGTACATTTTCACTAGTTGACGAGCTTTCGCTACGCTGCCTTCCATATCGTAAGATAGACGAGCGTCTACTTCTGTAGAGATACGACCTGGGATAGTTTTTAGGATTTCTTTACCGATGTTTACTGCAAGCATGTCACAAGTATCTTGAACTTGTTGAGCTTTGTCGTTGCTCTGTGCTTTAGCGTATTCGATTGAAGCATCGATTAGAGGTGCGTACTCTGCGATTTGAGCGGCTTTAAGGATAAGAGAAGGGTTAGTTGTTGCGTCTTCTGGCTGATACTTTTTAATTGCATCAATCTCGCCAGTGTCTGCTACTACAGTCGTTAGTTTACGAAGTTGCTCTAACTTGTTGCTCATAATCGATCATCCTATTTAAATGGGCTTAAGCGTGATTTTTGTTATCACAGCTTGTGCATTTGCAAGCGAGTTAGCTAACCGTCTCATCGCATTTAATGAGACATCTGCTCAGCCAACTACGGAAAATTTCGTTACCGAACAAATGCTATGAACATTTGATCGATAGCTGAGTAAATGATGTGTCCATATTTATCCTATCTATGCTGAAAGTCAATCGCTGAAATGGACTTATAGTGAACTTCATCAACGTTTTTTTACTGTGTGTTTAGTGGTTAACCCAAATAAACGTTTGCCCTTATTGTTCAAAGCTTGAGCGTTGTCCAAGAGGGTAAAAAATTGTAGTGAGAAAATGTTATTGCGATGAGCAAATGTAGCGTTTAAATTGATAAAGAACATATGCTAAGTCAATGAGCATATGTTCACTTATTGCATACAATATCGATCCTCTTAAAGGGCGAGAGAAACCATGAGCAGTTCTAATCAAGATATTTCCATTGAAAACACGGATTTGTTGACAGAGATTTCCGTCGCGTATTATCAAGACGGTGCGACTCAGGAAGAGATATCGAGAAAATTTGCCATATCACGCGCAAAGGTCGGGCGAATGCTCAAGCAGGCGCGTGATGAAGGCATTGTTGAAATTACCGTTAAATACCATCCGGTGTTCAGCGCCAAGATCGAACAACGTTTGATCGAGCGATTCGGCGTTAAGCGCGCGCTTGTTGCTCTTGATCAACCGAATGAAGAAGCGCAACGACTACAGGTATCGGGATTGGTGTCCAATTATCTCACTAGCACGCTCAAAAACGGCATGGTGGTGACGGTCGGACAAGGGCGCAACGTATCGTCCGTCGCTCACCATATAGGTGTTATTACGCCGCGTGACTGTAAATTTGTGTGTGGCATTGGTGGTATTCACCCGCGTGGCGGTATGTATAACGCCGACCATATTTGTCGTCAGTTGGCGAAGAAGTATGGGGGAACCTCTGAAACCCTTTATGCGCCGGCATACGCAGAAAATAGAGAACAGAAGTTGGCCTTCATGCAAAATGCAACCGTGAAACAAACGCTCGACCTAGCGCGTAAAGCCGATGTCGCTTTGGTTGGTATTGGTGACATGAGCGAAAACAGTTACATGGTCGACTTAGGTTGGTTTACGCCTGATGAAGTGGTTCAGTCGAGACTTCAACAAGGTGTGGTAGGGGATTTTGCAGGTTATGACTTCTTTGATATTCACGGTAATGTAGCGAACACGGTAATGAGTGACCGAGTAATTGGACTTGGTATTGAAGAGTTTCGGCCGATCTCGGAAGTTATTGCGATCGCAGCTGAGAACAGCAAGCCACTCGCTCTACTCGGAGCATTAAGAACTGGAGCGATAGACGTGATCGCCACGAGCGTTAGCAACGCATTAACCGTGCTCAACTTAGATGAGCAAATGCACGGTAACGCGACATCTGAACGCTAACGGAAATAGTCGGCTTTTGATGTAGTCAGGCTATGAGGAGGGACAAATCACTCATAGCCAGTTTCTATTTCGAAATGACAAGTTTGGTTTAGAAGCTGCGTTTAGTTTATTGGAACACATCATCTTTAGATAAACGTAAGATACTTTGTTAAACAGACACTTGTCTTAACACTCGATAGGTAGAGAGTGGTCTGCACCCCATTCGGTCCAAGAACCGTCGTACACCGACAGGTTGTCCAGACCAATTTGATACGCCGCGAGTAATAAAATGCATGCGGTTACACCGGAACCGCAACTAAAAATAATCGAATTGTCACTATCTATCGTTAGTGCGCTAAATATCTGTTGCAACTCTGAATTTGGTTTAATGTGACCGTTGGTCAAGAGTTCTTGAAACGGTAAGCAAACCGAATTTGGAATGTGCCCACTACGTAGACCTTCTCGTGGCTCAGGCACTTCACCAAGGAAGCGAGCTTTGGCTCTGGCATCGATGATATTGGCACTTTTATTGGTTGAATGAGCAAGAACATCTTGTGCACTCAAAAAGGCATTTTGGTTGAGCTTACCCGTAAAGTTGCCTTCTTCGCTTGGTTGCGATAGGGCACTTTCGGCAGGGAGTCCTGCTTCAATCCAAGCTGGAAGACCGCCATTTAAGACTCGAACATTGTCATGCCCCATGGCTTTGAACATCCACCAAGCTCTTGGTGCCGCTAAAGTGCCTGAGTTGTCATAAACCACAATCAAGTCTTCGTTGTTCAAACCGAGTTGTTGCGCACTTTGGTTGAAGCCTTCTTCTGTTGGCATCATATGCGGTAGGGAGGAGCCGGGTAAGCAAAAGTCATTGTCGTAATCAAAGCGTAAAGTATTTGGAATCCACTTATCTTGAATCTTTTTGCCTTCAGAAGGGATTTGAAACGCAATACTAGCGTCGAGGAGCTTGACGTTAGGTTGGCCGAGAAGGCTATTGAGTTCATCAGTACTAATCAGTGCTTGCATTGTCTTTAGTTTGTTAGGTGGATAATCTTACTGTTTTACAACAAAAAAATCGCATGTTCAAAAGAACGATGCGATTTTTAAGCTTGAGATTGAAGATTTATGATGAAGGGGCGCTTTCGCGATGCCTTCAATCTATCTAGTTACATGGTCCAAGTGTTGTCTCCAGAAGTAATCACTTTCTGAATTGGGTCACTACCGTCATAGAACCAAATTTCAACAAGTAGGCTACCTTGGCTATCAGAAACATTAAAGTCGACATTTGCTGTACCATTGTTGAGTGGAACCGATGCGACTTTGCTTGGGTATTTTGCATCGTAGTTACCTGAACTGTTCTCGACAAAATCTTTGTACACGCTTAGGTGTGCTCGTTGTGAAGAGAAACCACTGATGTCTACATTGAGCGTACCTTCCGTCACTGGGTTGTAGCTAAAGCCATCTGGTACTACTAGATCATGCATGGTTGCATCTTCCACTGTTACCGTTGTCTCTTCTTCAGTAGTTTCTTCCTGCTGGGTAGTATCTTCCTCTGGCACCGTGGTTTGGGTTGGTGGAGGTGGTGTACTGTTACCACCACCGCCGCCTCCGCCACAAGCCATTAGTGCTAATCCCATGATGATTGTGATAAGTGCTTTCATAATGTTATCTCCCTATGGAATGTAGCATTTGTTAGGTGTTGGAGAGGTGTGCCAATCTGTGCTTAGTTCGCCACCAGACTCAGCCCAAGTTTGGAATTGAGGGTATGCATCGACCATGTCTACACGCTCTAGCGGCCAATCCCAATCTTCTACTATCAGCAGTGCCCAAGGTAAGTTGTTTGCTGTTTTGAAGTACACTCCTTGTGCAGGGTCACTTGCATCGACGCCGACACCGAAGAGGTTTTGGTCATCAAACTGTTCTGTTGGTGCTTGGTCTGCTAAGTGAACTTCCCATTTACGACCTGGTTGGAAGGTAATCCCGTCGCCATGGTAAGTCCCCGGCGTTGCGAAGATGAACGGGTCGTATGGCATGGCTTGAATGGCTGAACGGTCAGAGCCTTCGGTGAAGTACACATTCAAGGTAAAGGTGAGTGAAACGTTATCATCACAGCCAGACTCGGTACGGAAGTAGCTACAGCTGCTCGCCGCGTGTGTGCTTAAGTCTTCACTGATGATGAAAATTGCTTCATCAGAAATACTTTCCAAACCATTAGATGCTTGTTCTACACCATTGAAGGATAGCGTTGTTAATCCGTTTTCAATCGAGCTTCTCAATACACCCGGTAGTCGGATTGCGAAGCCATTTTTGTAACTTGCGCCGTAGGCCGCTAGGTCACCTGTAATCTGGATATTCTCAACATGACCAGCAAGACTGGTTTCAGTGATGCGGAATTTCACGACCACATCGTTCATGTCGTAGTCTGCGGTGTATGGCCAGTTATCTTCGTAAGCCACGGTGGCGTAATCTTCTGCACTCGGGAAATACTCCACTGAGTAACCATTACCAGTGATGGTAATTGGGTAATCTTCCACCTCACCAGACGTCGAACCACCATCGTAGTTTAATCCGGTTTGTTGGCTAAAGCGGAATCGACTCCAGCTTGAACCTTCCGTTGCAGCGGTTGAAACTACAAACGGTAGGGGATTATTACCCGCAGACAGTAATTGGTCGGTAAAGACTTGCTCACCTTCATCATCAAAGTCACCATCGCGGTTCCAGTCAAACCATGCTGATAGGTAGCCAGAAGTAGAAGCTGTCACATTCACAATTGAGCTTAAGCCTGGATCAAGTGCGGATACAAAACCAACACCATCTTCATCGGCTGTGCCCACAGAGTTATCGTTTGCCTGTCCGTCGGCATCACCATCTGGAGCGACGGAACCAAGCCAAGTTACACCGTCCACTTCGTGACGAGGACCGTTTGACGCAAGTGTTGTGTGGTAGCTGTCTGGAGCATCACCGAAATCAATTGGCTCGTCTTCGTTAATCACCGGAGCATTTGCACAACGTGCACCGTCATTTTGGCTTGAGCTTGGACCGTTGGATACAAACTCAACCGCAGGAACGATACCTGCTGCGATATTGGCTGCGTTACCTTCCGAAAGGTCAACGCGATAGATTTTGCCATCTTGGTTACGTGACACGTAGTAGTTGCCGTTTACATCGAAGTAGCCAGCACCAAATGTGCCTTTCTCACCTGTGTCACCTATCGCAGTTGCGCTACCGTTTGATGGGTTGAACTGATATAGCACACCAGAGTTGTTGTCGATGCCGTAAAGGGAGCCATCACCTGGATGGAATGCAAAGTCGGTTAGGTTCACTGTCGCTGTTGAGCTAATTTTCACGATGCTCAATGTCGCATTTGGATCAGAATCGAGCGGAGAAAGGTCAATGGAGAAAAGTCCTTTGCCTTTGCGGTACAAGTAGTAGACGTGGTTGTAAACGTCACCTACGTAAAACGTGTGGTCGGTAGGAAGGCCCGAAACATCAAGCGTCTCTGCTTGGAAGTCTTTACCAAGACGAACAATCTTTTTGTTTGTGGTGTCGTAGCCGTAGATATAACGGTCAGTGAAGTTAAAGCCTACACCGTTGATGCCCGAAGCCAAACCTGTGTCGTCCTCTAAAAGAGTCGTAGAGCCTGTAACCAAATTGACGCCATAGATTTGAACCGGGGTTGATTGGAATAGGTATGCTTGGCTTGGGCACGTATCAAATGGCGCCGCTTGTGCATAAGCGCTCACTATTAGAGACCCAAGTAGTAGTGATGTCCTTTTCATAATTCGCCCTCTCATTGGTTCGTGATATATGCAATGAAAGGAATGTGCCAACTTTTAAATTGTTGAATTTTATGAAGTTAAAATTTGTAAGAAGAAGGGTTTTAAATCTGATTGTCAAAATGAGAAAAAAGCCCAACATCGAGTTGGGCTTTTTGGGAATGATTAGAGGTTTAGAACTAACTACAAACCGGACAGGTTGGCATTTTCATCAGATTCATTTCTCGCCAAGACATGCTGAGCGCGTCCAAAATCAGAATTTTGCCTTTCTTTGGTTGGCCGTAATCAGCAATCACTTTAATCGTCTCCATCGCTTGTACTGCGCCAACAATACCCACAACAGGAGCCATGACTCCGGCTTCGACACAACTTAACGCACCGCTGCCGAAGAGGGCACTTAAGCACTGGTAACATGGTTGCGCTGGGTCATCATAAGTAAACACGCTCACTTGGCCTTCCATACGAATAGCCGCGCCTGAAATTAGCGGTGTTTTGGTTGCAAAACATAGGCGGTTAAGTTGATTACGCGTATCGACGTTATCTGATGCATCGACAACAATTGTGTGCTTTTCGATCAAGCTTTTTAGCTCTGTATCATCAAGACGTTTTTCGATGGTATCTACGATAATGTACGGGTTAAGTTCGCGTAGTGCATCAGCAGCCGATTCGACCTTCTTACGACCAATATCCGCATCGTGGTGCAGAACTTGGCGCTGAAGATTAGACAACTCGACGATATCATCATCAATCAGCGTAACTTTACCGACACCAGCAGTGGCCAAATATTGGCTTGATGCACAGCCTAAACCGCCAGCACCAAGCATCAATACTGATGCTTGTTTGAGTGCTTCTTGTCCTTCAAAGTCAAACTGACGAAGAATGATTTGGCGGTTGTAACGCAGCATTTCCTGATCGGAAAGAATATCCACAACGTCTTCCTAGTAAAGGGTTGAGTTGAATAGTTGAATCTGAACCGTTTCGCCCACTTCAACTCGGCCGCGTTCACGTTCCAATACAACAAAACAGTTCGCTAGGCTCATTGAGCGGAATGCACCAGAGCTTTGGTTACCGGTTGTTTCAACGACAAACTTGCCATCTTCCAATGTATAGATACCACGTTGGTAATCGGTACGGCCTGGCGCTTTCTTAAAGGCGGTTTTGGTTGTTGCCGGAATAGACTCGGGGGCTTTCCATTCGGTGTGGCCTGCAAGTTTTGCCAGCATTGGTTGAACAAGCACGTACATAGTAAGGACTGCAGAAACCGGGTTACCTGGCAGACCACAGAACCAAGCTGTACTTAGCTTACCAAATGCGAAAGGTTTACCCGGCTTGATTGCTAGCTTCCAGAAACCGATTTCACCAAGTTCCTCAAGGATGTCTTTGGTGTAATCCGCTTCGCCTACACTGACACCGCCTGAGGTCACAACCACATCTGCCAATGTCTGCGCTTGTTCAAAGGTTGCTTTTAGAGTCTCTGGGCAATCTGGAATGATTCCGAGATCAACGGCTTCACAACCGAAGTTCTCGATAAGCGGTTTAATACCGTAACGGTTGCTGTCGTAGATCTGACCTTCGTCTAGCGGTTCGCTCAGTGGTTTAAGTTCATCACCAGTAGAGAAGAAAGCAACTTTTGGCTTACGTACTACTGTCACATGGCTAACACCAAGCGACGCAATCATCGGAATATCGCGAGGTGTCAAACGTGCACCTTTTGCCAATACGATGTCGCCTTGCTTGATGTCGTCACCTGTTGGGCGGATGTTGTTTTGCGGCTTCACGTCAGTTTGATTGAACTGAATGCCAGCATCCGTCACTTCTGTGTTTTCTTGCATGATAACGGTATCACAACCCTGTGGGATTTTTGCGCCAGTCATGATGCGAACACAGGTACCTTGAGGCCATTCACCTTCAAAAGGTTGTCCTGCAAATGATTTACCTGCCAGAGGCAATACAGACGATGACTCAAGATCTTGAATGCGAATAGCGTAGCCATCCATTGCTGAGTTATCGAATGGCGGTACGTGGATAGGAGACAAGATATCTTCTGCCAGTACAAAACCGAGTGCTTCAGCAAGTGGAAGAGAAAGCGTTGTTTGGATAGGTTTGATTCGCGATAGCATTTTGTCCATCGCTTCTTCAATTGGCATCAAGCCAGGTGCGTCGCAGCAGCCCATTGAGAAAATCCTGTGTTCTTTTGTTTTGTGGCAACTTTACCATAAAAGGGGACTGAGTAAGAATGTCCACCTATAAAATATGGGTGTAATTATTCAAAAATCCGAGTATCCTTGTCAGCCATCCAAAAGGGGTAAAAAACCTGCGGAGCTCAATAAAATCAGCTCAGTACCTTCATCTGATGTGACTTGGTGTAAAGACACGAACTGAGCAACTCAAAGCGAAAAGTATGAATGCAATTTTGATTGGGTTTGTACGAAGGCTGAAGTAAAACAAAAGAGGAAGTGGAATGTCAGGTCTTAGCGAGTCAGCGAAGTTAGTAAAAGAAGCGCTAGAGCAACGCGGTTTGGAAACGCCAATGCGTCCAAACAACGTAAGTCGTGAAGAGAAGAAAGAGAAGATCGAACACCACATGCGTGAGATCTTAGGTCTGCTTCAACTTGACCTCACTGACGATAGCCTAGAAGAAACCCCTCACCGCATTGCTAAGATGTACGTTGACGAAATCTTCTCTGGTCTGGATTACTCCAACTTTCCTAAAATCACAGTGATTGAGAACAAGATGAACGTGAGCGAGATGGTTCGCGTGAAGGACATCACCGTAACCAGTACTTGTGAACACCACCTTGTGACCATTGATGGCAAGGCCGCTGTGGCTTACATTCCACGTGGAAAGATCATTGGCCTGTCAAAGATCAACCGTATCGTTCGCTTCTTTGCTCAGCGTCCACAAGTACAAGAGCGTATGACTCAGCAGATTCTTGTTGCACTTCAAACGCTGCTTGAGTCCGATGATGTGGCAGTGACGATTGACGCAACACACTACTGCGTGAAATCTCGCGGTGTGATGGATGCAACTAGCGAAACGACAACAACTGCATTGGGTGGCATCTTCAAGAGCAACCCAGCAACGCGTGCCGAATTTCTGCACGGTTTACGCTAGGTAACTAAGCAAGTTTCTAAGAGGATGGCAAACGCCATCCTTTTTTTATACTTGTTTAGAAAATGACTTCATGATTTCTGGCCAATACATTTTGACGTAACCTGCCGATACCCAAACAACCAATACAGTCGCGATACTGAGCTCTAGAAAACCAAAGTCGTGTAGCCAGTGCCAGTGAGGGTGCGATTCGGCAAAAAAAGAGGTTAAGCGATGCATTGCGATGGCGCTGATCACGGAAGGAAAGGTTACTGCCGCGATAGAAGGTTGAAACTTCAAGCGAAGTAAGCGGAAGTAACATAAGTAGATCAATAACGTCATAGTGATGGCGATCCCGGCCAATGCGCCTGTCAGTATCGGATCAGGTAAGGGAAAGTTCACCAAGTATGCTGCTAATGACAAGTTTACCGGCGCGGCCATAATCGCGAGGGTCGGTCTTGCTCGCCTTGGTAGAGAGCCGAAAAACACCAAACGATACAACACGAGTGGCAGCATGAAGAAATAAATGCCGATGCACATCATCGCTAACGTTTCGGAGAATAAGTTGTGACCTAGTTGAGAACCGGCTAGTGAACTACTGATCAGCCCCACCGGATAAAGAAACCAACTCGGTACGATATTGGACATTTTGAAGTTCATTAGCTGAAAGCTAAAAAACAGCACCATCATAGTAAAATGCAGCAAAAGCGCCATAAACCAAAGTGGATAAGCGATGATAGGCGCTACAGCGGCAAGATAATCTGCAAGGATCAGTAACGCCATACTCATTGGTGCCATTAAACTACCACTCAGCGGGTGACGAATGTCGACCATGAATAATCGTGGATTAGCGGCATATTTTATGAGTACAGGGGCGAGTAAAAGTGCGCCGAGTGACGCCAAAAATGGGCGTATCGGTTCACCAATCTCAGGAACATAGAGTGCCCAAGCTTGCCCTAAACCTATCATACCTAGTGCCAACGCGGCTTGAGACGGCGGGACACTATAAAACTGCACAAGTCTTCTCCAGTTCAAATCTACTCCATTTGATTTTTGCCTGAATGAAACGAAACATGACGATTTGGATGAAATGCTCTATTTAAGTAGCGAATACTAACAAGTATGGAGAGGGGTTTCTCATGAAAGGTGGTGAGCAAATATCAGAGAATGATAATTTTGTGAGTTTGGTATCGAATATTTGGGAAAAGATGTAAAAATGCAGAGTTTATCGCTCCAAACCCTTCGATAGTCTGGAGCGAAGTGATAACAAAGAGAATGTTATGTTGATTGATTCTCCGGTAGATCCTGTTGGCGTAACTTTTCGTTTTTGATTGTGCGATGCAGCAGCTGGCTGTAAATAGGTTGTCCACCCAACAATTGAGCAATAATCACAGCGCCCAAACAAGTAATGATCAATGGCAGGATTAAGTAGTAGTTATTCGTCATTTCAATCACTAACAGAATACCTGTAATCGGTGCACGTACCGTTGCTGCAAACAGGGCACCCATGCCCGCAATCGCAAATACACCAGGCTCGATATCAAGCGCAGGGAGCAAGACATCAGCACTTGCTCCGAACGCATAACCAAATAAGGTTCCCAGAGCAAGCATAGGTGCAAAGATGCCTCCCGGCGCACCAGAACCAAAACAGAGCAGGGTTGTAATTACACGACCAAAGAAAAGCAAAACTAAAATAGATACCGAGTAGTTACCGTTAGTAATGTCAGGAATAAGGCCGATACCACCACCAGTTAGTTGGGGTACGTACAAAAGAAGCAAACCAAACACGCCTCCCAGTAGCGAACCCACAATCAAGTAGCGCTTACGATCGTTTTTGTGAATTGCGACAAAACTGTCTTGTGCCACGGTAATCAGTTTATTGAAGATCACGCCAAACACGCCAAACAATGCGCCAAGCAATAAAAACAGCCATAGGGTTTGAAGCTCTGGCGACTGGTATTGCGGCATAGTGATAACGGCGTCTTGCCCGTTGATGGCGCGAAACACTATGTTCGCCATAATGGCAGAAATGATCACTGCGCGAATTGAGATCAAAGAGTAGCGAAACTGAGGTCGCATTTCCTCCACAACGAACATAATGCCTGCGAGTGGGGCATTAAAAGCCGCAGCCAAACCGCCAGCAGCACCAGAAGCGAGCAGGGAGTGGCGGGTATCGTCATCCTTTACCCGGAATATATCGGTCACCATTCGACCAACAGCGCCCCCCATTTGAACGGTTGGGCCTTCACGACCCAGCACCATACCTGAGCCAAGTGCGCCCATGCCGCCGAAGAATTTTACTGGTAGAACTCGCCACCAGCGCACTGGACGAATATTATCCATTGCCCCTTCGATTTCAGGAATACCAGAACCTGCCGCTTCTGGCGCAAAGCGGTGCACAAGAAAATAGCCAATAAAAGCTAAAAGTGCGCTAATGAGAACCGCTGCCAGCCACAATGGTAGAACATTACCAATTTCGCTTCTTAACCATTCTGTTCGTGTTTCAGAAACGAAATGAACGGCAAGCTCGAAATACGTACCGACAAAACCAGCCAACGTACCCACAATGGCGGCCATAATGAGAACAGAAAATGGTGTTGACCCTCGAGAGACAAACTGGTTAATCGCATCTTTCGGTACGTGCGCTAACACAGATTTCACAATTCTCTCGCGTTTGGTCATTAACAAGCTCTCCTGTTGCTGGGGGAAGGTACGAAAGAAAGTATACGCTTCGCAGAGTCTAGACCTAATCAATAAAGATGCAATTTAGCTTTTCACTATTGAGTGTTCGAAGTGTCACGATATTATTCATTCACTCAGATTGTGCTATTGCTCTCATAATTTAGGATAAAAAACTTGTTTTTTGAAAAAAATGAACCATGCTTTAAATGTAAAGCAACATGACTGCTTCAGAAGGAGGGATGTGAGGTTTTACACACAATTTGGATGGATTCAAACCCTACGGTAAGTCCTCGTTTTATGTTCGGGATGCATCAATAGACATCGCCGATTCGCACACTCACGATTGAGTAACGAGGTAGAGGCGCACGCACATGTGCGCCTTCTTAATTTCTGCGTTATAACTTTCATCATCATAACTTTCATCGCCACCTGCCACTATTTTTCTCTTGAACATTTTCTTGCAGTTAGTAATGTCTTGGTTCGATGTCAACCAACTAGAGCAGTGCATGCGTTTTTATCTTCGACTCTTACTTTCTTTATGTTTTTGTTCGGTAACGTTTCCGGCACTTTCAACGCCGAGCTGGTGGCAAGACACGTTGTCAGCTATGCCATATTCCAATCTAAAAGAACGTATAGAAAAAAGTGGGAGCTGGTATAGTTGCGAAGTGCAGCTGCTAGACAATTCAACGTTTATCAGCGCATTTTGTTTGGATGATTTTTCGTACTACCGGCAGCACTTGTATGGTGAAGTGATTTTGAGAAGAGAAAGTGCTCAGTTCTCGTTTCTCACTGAATACGAGTGGCAGCGTCTGAATGACTTACTTCTCAACTTAAGAAAGGATGGGTTAGTTTTACGCAGAGTTACTATCGGACAAGAACACTATGATGTCGTTGAAGCGCTGGAAAAGAAATCTTCCGAACTTGTCGATAAAGAAGTTATTTTGTTGATGAACCGCTATCCGCAAGAAGCGATTCGAAGTTTGCTTTGGGTAAAACCGGACGAGTTTCTGACGCCATCACCGTCCTTAAATGTGCACTTGCGCAGTGATGGCGAAATTATCGAGGTCAAAGTGACTCGTTTTTAGATTCTTTATGGAGAGATAGGAAGGTCGCCATTGCAGATTCGTCCAAAAAACCATCCGATTTTTTGTGAGCGCGCAGGTATTGATAGCCAGCGATTAGCTTGCGGTGTAGCTCTTCTGCATCGTCTGACAACGGCTGATTCATAACGTGTTGAAAGGCAAGTTTGTACGCATCCATATCCACGACTTCAGCACGGCGATATAAATAACCACATCCCGTTGCTAACCATTCAAGAGAGCAATTGGCGCGCATTGCAATTTGATTTGCTTTAGTTAGGCTAGGTTCACTGCCTTTAAGGTATTTGCGTATTAAAGCTTCAGACACATCGACGCGTCGAGCGAACCCGCTGATGCTTTCTTCTCCGATCAGGGTGGCTAGGCGTTGGGCAAAAGACATATTTCGTACTCCAGTTCGAATTGCGAAAGTTTACCCGTTGAGCCGGTACGAAAACAAGACTACGATGAATGCAGATCAATTGAAGGAGAAAACCCATGGTTGCAAAAGTAGTAACTGCACCAAAAGGCCCAGAGTTCTCAGAGCTGGTTCAAGGATATTGGCGTGCAGTTGAGTGGGGAATGACGGCTCAAGAGCGTTTGTCATTTCTTAAGCAACACATTGAGTTAGGCATTACGACGGTCGATCACGCCGACATCTACGGCAATTACGAGTGTGAGGCGTTGTTTGGTGAAGCGCTAGCTTTAGACAAGAGTGTTCGTGAGCAAATTCAGATCGTGACGAAATGCGACATCAATTTGTGTGGCGATAAAACGCCAGAGCGTAAGATCAATCACTACGACACGAGCTCAGCACATATCTACCAATCGGTGAATAACTCGCTAGAACGTTTGAATGTGGATGAAATCGACGTACTTTTAATTCATCGTCCTGACGTGTTAATGGATGCAGACGAGGTTGCAGAAGCATTTTCTGAGCTTCACAAAGTCGGCAAAGTGAAGCACTTTGGCGTGTCTAACTTCACTCCACGCCAGTTTGAACTGCTGCAATCTCGCTTAGGTAAGCCGTTGGTTACTAACCAAGTGGAAATCAACCCACTTAACTTTGAGGTTGCTCACGATGGAACGCTTGATCAAATGCAAATGTTCCGCACGCGACCAATGGCTTGGTCTTGCCTCGGTGGTGGTTCAATTTTTAGTGGTGACAGTGAGCAAGCTGTTCGTGTCCGTAACGAATTAGAAGCAATTCGTGAAGAAGTGGGCGCAGCGAGTATTGACCAAGTAATTTATGCCTGGGTACGTCGTTTGCCATCTAACCCTATTCCAATCATTGGCTCTGGTAAAATCGAGCGTGTGCAAACTGCAGTTAATGCATTGAACATCGAACTTACTCGAGAGCAATGGTATCGCGTATGGGTGGCTTCTAAAGGCCATGGTGTGCCATAGAATTGATATCTTATCGATGAAATTATTATTAAAGGCATCCTCTAGCAGGGTGCCTTTTTAGTTTTAGCGCGTTACTGTTTACCCATTATGGAAATGGAAAGAATGAAATTCGAGCAAAAATGGGCTTTGGATGTTAGCTGCAACTTTTTGCTTACTTTGGGTGGAGGAGTTTTACCCATGTTTGTTTTATGTCACTAAACAGCGAATGTGATGCTTGCTTTTTAGTCATTTTGTTCACTCATTCATTCATATTGCGTATGCTTATCGAATAATAAAGAAATAAAAAACTCGTCAGTTTTCTCGTATTACATGCTGTAACAATCTGTTAGACTCCGGCGCAGATTGTGGAATATAAAAAGGTGATTGAATGTCTTTTCCCGTACTCATCTGTGATGATTCAGCGTTAGCACGCAAACAGATGGCGAGATCACTACCAGCCACATTGAATGCCGATATTACGTTTGCTATCCACGGAAAAAACGCGCTAGAAGAACTCGAAAAAAACGAGTTTAAATTGATGTTTCTTGATTTGACCATGCCAGAAATGGATGGCTTTGAAACACTAGAGCACATGCAACGGTTGGGGGATAAAACTCCGGTGGTTGTTGTGTCGGGGGATATCCAACCTAAAGCGAAAGAGCGCGTGTTCGCACTGGGTGCAAAAGCGTTTATTCAAAAACCGATCGCCAAAGATGAACTCAAGAAGGCGCTTAAAGAGTTGGTCGAACCAGAACCTCGTCCTCAAATTATCACGCCTGTCTCTATTGAGTTACCGATTTTACGTCGTCGCGATATTTACATGGAAGTGGCTAACGTTTCAATTGGTCGAGCAGCCGATGCGTTGGCGCGTCACTTTGATGTGTTTGTGCAATTACCTCTGCCGAACGTCAATATCTTTGAAGTGAGCGAACTTCACATGGCCCTACGCGACTTGGCGTCGCATGACAACGTATCGGGTGTTTGTCAGGGATTTTGTGGCGAAGGTATTGCTGGCGAAGCGCTAGTGATCTTGAGTGACTCAAGCGTATCTGATCTCAAAAAGTTGATGAAAGTACCAGCAGACAGCGAAGAGTTAGAAGAGCTTGAGCTGCTAATGGATATTTCTAATATTTTGGTGGGGTCGTTCTTAAATGGTTTAGGCGAGCAGTCTGAAGTCCGATTCTTCCAAAGTCCACCAGTACTCCTTGGTCAGCATATCTCAATTGACTCGATCATTGAATCTACAACTGGAGCATTCAGCCGCACGATGACATTCGAAGTGAGCTACAACATTGAAGGAACGTCGATTCGTTGTGACTTGTTGTTTATGTTTGTGGATGAATCCTTGCCGCTGCTTGATAACAAACTGTCTTATCTAATGGAGGAGTTCTAATGTTGAATATGCCAGCAGAGTTTGAACAATTCCATTGGATGGTGGATATGGTACAAAACGTTGACATGGGCTTAGTGGTCATTGATCGAGATTACAATGTACAGGTCTGGAATGGGTTTATGACTCATCACAGTGGTTTGCAGTCTCATGATGCGATAGGTCGTTCTATATTTGATATCTTCCCTGAAATCCCACAGGAGTGGTTTAAATTAAAAACAAAACCAGTGTATGACCTAGGCTGTCGCAGCTTCATCACATGGCGACAACGACCTTACTTATTTTGCTGTCGCAATGTTCGACCAGTCACGCAGCAAGCGGAGTTTATGTACCAGAATGTTACGTTGAACCCAATGCGCACACCGACTGGAAAAATCAACTCGTTGTTTTTGTCTATACAAGACGCGACGGCTGAAGCTCTGATGTCTCAGAATCAATAGCGATAAAAAACTTTCTCAAAAGCCAAGGTCCGCCTTGGCTTTTTTGTATACTTATAATTGTGTTTCCCAATGCGTAGAACGTGAATATGGACTTTAATCTCGCCCTAAAACTCTACACCGCAGAGCAAGTAAAAAACGGTGAAACGCTGGCTGCGCAAATGGCTGGTGTTTCTATGTATAGCTTAATGCAACGCGCTGGTATGGCCGTGTATGAGCGCTTTTTACATCTGTATCCTAAATCAAAAAATATCTTAGTGATTTGCGGTAAAGGGAATAACGGTGGCGATGGTTACGTATTTGCATCTCTTGCGAAACAAGCTCAACTCAATGTACATGTTTTCCAAATTGGTGATGTATCTGTGCTAAAAGGTGATGCTTTGCGCGCATACCAAGACTGGCAGTCAATCGACGGTGTTAACAATGATTGGGATGAATGGAATACCGCATTGCTAGAAGCAGATGTGATCATCGATGCCATGTTAGGCACTGGTTTAAGCGGTGAGGTTCGTTCGGAGTATCGTCGCTATATTGACCAAATTAATCAAATTCATACCCCTGTGATTGCAGTCGACGTTCCTTCTGGTCTGTGTGCTAATACAGGTGCAGTTTTAGGTGATGCTATTCGTGCCGAGCATACTGTAACCTTCATTGGGGTTAAACAAGGCTTATGCACTGGACAAGCGAGAGATCGAGTTGGCGAGCTCTACTTTTGTGGTTTAGGCGTCAATACTAAGTTTGATACTATCGAAGTAGAAAGTGCATTAGGTATTGATCATCAGGTTGTTTCAAGATTAATGCCCAAGCCAAATCCAACGGTCCATAAAGGTGACAACGGGAAGTTGCTTTGTGTTGGTGGCAATCAAGGGATGTCTGGAGCGATTCGTTTATGTTCCTCCGCAGCGATTAGAGCCGGAGCGGGTTTAACTGCCGCAATTACTCACACGAGTAGCCTTATTCCACTGCAGGTTGGTTGCCCAGAAGTAATGAGCCAGAGCATCACCGCTGACTTACTCAGGGATACTGAGAACGACTTAACTAAACGCATTCGCTGGGCTGACGTATTCGTGTTTGGTCCTGGCTTTGGAGATGATGAGTGGGCTTATCAAGCCTATCAATATCTGGCTCAAGAGCAGAAACCTAAAGTTGTTGATGCTGATGGCCTCAATATTCTAGCGATGCTGAGCCAGCGATGCGATGGCACTCTGGTGTACGACAACCATCGAGTGATCACGCCGCATCCTGGAGAGGCTGCTCGACTACTAAATGTAACCATTCAACAAATAGAAAGTGACCGATACTCTGCTGCAAGACAACTGCAAGAGCGTTATGGCGGTGTAGTGGTTTTAAAAGGCGCGGGGACACTTATTTACGATGGAACGAGAATGTACGTCTGTCTAGCGGGTAACGCCGGAATGGCGACGGGGGGAATGGGAGATGTGTTATCTGGAGTCATTGGTGCATTACTAGCCAAAGGTTTACCAATTTCTGTTGCCGCACGTTTAGGTGTGGTACTTCACAGTCATGCTGCTGATATAAACGTGAGTCAGAATGGTCAAATTGGTCTTTTGGCAAGTGATGTCGTTAGCACTCTTCGTACCGCTATCACCCAAGAGCTCTATCGAAATTAATTAGATTTCATGCATTGCTGAGAAAATTGGTCGATTTTTTTGAGTACTGTTTTACGAATTAGCAGGGCATCTTAGTATTAGGTGATTGAGTTTTAGGCAGGTTTGAGAGGTGATGCGTTTTAATTTTTAAGATATGACGCAAAGGTTTGCGCAATAGGTTAACTCAAGTGCTTTCTCAAGTTGTTGATAGTTATAAATAATAAGAGGTTTTGGTGACTTGGGGAGCGTTTTTGATATGCGATTTTCAAGATGGTATCACAAAAAAAATTCAAATATCAGACTTGTAGGAAATAAATCACAGCCTATAATGCTGAAAACCGGAGCGTCTGCCAACGCTCCGGTTTTTTTGTGTCCGAAGAACAGTGAACTCGTCTGCCAACGAAATCACTACGCACTCTGGAATGACACATATACATATGAATCAAGGAATTACACAATGCGTATCGAACAAGAACTTAAGTTAGGTTTTAAAGATGTACTGTTTCGCCCGAAACGTTCTACCCTTAAGAGCCGTTCTCAAGTAAATTTAACCCGCGATTTTACATTCAAGCATAGTGGTCGTCAATGGTCTGGTGTGCCAGTAATCGCAGCAAACATGGATTCGGTTGGTAGCTTTGCAATGGCTAAAGCGCTGGCTGAGCATGGTGTAATGACCGCTGTTCACAAACATTACACGGTAGAAGATTGGGCTGAGTTTGCTAAATCAGCAGATAAAGTAACCATGAATAACGTTATGGTGTCTACGGGAACATCTGACGCAGACTTCCAAAAAACCAAAGACATCATGGCGCTTTCAGATGAATTTATTTTCATTTGTATCGACATTGCTAATGGTTACTCAGAGCATTTGGTCGAGTATGTTGAACGCGTGCGAGCTGAGTTCCCAGACAAGGTCATTTCTGCAGGCAACGTGGTTACTGGTGATATGTGTGAAGAGCTAATCCTAGCTGGTGCAGACATCGTTAAAGTGGGTATCGGCCCAGGCTCTGTATGTACAACTCGTGTAAAAACGGGTGTTGGTTACCCGCAGCTTTCTGCAATCATCGAGTGTGGTGATGCAGCGCACGGCCTTGGTGGCATGATCGTCGGTGACGGTGGTTGTTCTTGTGCGGGTGACGTAGCGAAAGCATTCGGTGGTGGCGCGGATTTCGTAATGCTAGGCGGGATGCTAGCGGGTCACGAAGAGTCAGGCGGCGAAGTGATCGAGAAAGACGGCGAGAAGTTCATGAAATTCTATGGCATGTCGTCGAAGAGCGCGATGGATAAGCACTCAGGTGGTGTCGCTGGCTACCGTGCGGCCGAAGGTAAAACCGTATTATTGCCATACCGTGGTAGCGTTCACGGCACTATTCAAGACATCCTTGGCGGCGTTCGCTCAACTTGTACATACGTGGGTGCAGCAAAGCTTAAAGAGCTAACCAAGCGTACTACATTCATCCGTGTTCAAGAACAAGAGAACAACGTGTTCGGTAAAGAGTAAATCGACTGAATGTAACAAGTGTAAAAGCAACCATACGTTATATCTATAGCAGATAAAACTATACTATATGCAGCTATGAGCCAGAGTGAGATTGATTTCTTACTCTGGCTTTTTGCTTCTCATTTGTTTGCGCTTCAAAATTAACTCTAAGCGATTTTAATAGTTGGTCGAGATTCGACTTGTTCAAACGGTAATGATGTTGTAACTGGCATGAGCTGTAAAACGCTTGAAATCTGACAGTCTCTATTTAACCCAATATAGTCTTTGACATTAGCGACTCGCCAAGTCATGTCTCCGTAAGTACGCAGATAGAACGCGGGTGATTGATGACTGTTATGTCTAATAACGCTCCATTGGGTAATATCACTAAAAAAGACTTCAGGGTTATCGGATGTCTCAAACTCATTCGCCATGATGCCCAAAGGTATATCAACGCGATTAAGTAGCTTTTGTCCGAGTGAGAAGGCTTCGTCGAAGTTAGTTGGTTGTTCGCTTAACTGCTTAATTGCATAGGTTTGTACAAATCGAGACGGCGGTGTTGGGTCGGCGGGTAGACCCATCAAGCCAGCGCCATTGATTGATTGAAGTGGGCCAGGCACTTGGACATGACGTTGCATGGTTGCTTCATTGTTCGGTTCTGGGTTGTAGTTGCGCAAATTGGAAAAATAAGAGAGGTGATTGACATGCCAATGGTAATTTGGGCAGTTAGTCATTACTCCAACGTAGGAGTGGTCCACAACCACTTTATAATCATCAAAGTCGTATTCGGTACATTGATAGCGTGCTTGCTGATTTTCCTCTTTGCTGAACATATCGCTTTCTTTGAATGCTCGATAGATATGCATATTACCGTTAAGAAACTCAATGACGGCACTGTCATTATTTGCATCGTGAATCACGAAATGCTGGTCCAAAGCCATGTTGTCACTCTCTGTTTCACCAGTTGAAATAGTCGAGTTAAACACGTAAACGGGGTGGGTGGTGAAGTAGGTCGCCATCTCGTCCACAGTATTAAACGTAGACAAGATAAAAGTACCAAACAGGCCGCTGCCTAATGCAAAGGCATCATCAGGGATGTGAGAGGTCGATACATTTTGATTGAGAATGGGCAAGTACAGTGACCCAACAGAAAGGCCAGATTCATTAATGCCATCAGCTGTTAAAAGAGGGTTATTATACCGGGTAATGGCATTGCAGTGTATGAAGCTCAACTCTCCCTGCCAATTTGCTCGAAACTCACATTCTTTACTGTGACGTTTTGGCGGCTGACCATTGAAAACACGGTCGGCTTTTCCGTCGGAAGTAAAGGTCGTAATTTGGTAAGTTTGTTGGGCTCTAAACCAAATCTCGGTCTGAAGGTTAACTGCAAACTCCATGGTTCTAGCGGATAAGGTTTGGTTGTTGCAACCATAATTGATATTAACATCTGTACACATAGCCATGCTTTCCGTTGTTTATCTTGAATGATGAATATCCAAGAAACCCTCTGAATCAAATGCTTAGAGATTACGTGGATATAGATGAATTGCGCTTTAGTAATGGTTTTAGCCATTGAGATAAGCGCATGCTATTAAGTTAAGCATTCAATCAAAAAACGTCAGTAGCAGTTTAGTATCAGTTGATAGAGTTAAAATAAAAAGTGATGTATTAAGTAAAACTCTTTGATCTTAGAAATTAATAATATATTTATTTTTTCAATCTTGGTTACTCTAGATTTAAAGTTTATTTTAAAAGTGATTTGTATTTATTCGATTATCTTGCAGTGGTGATATAAAGTGAGAACATAAAGTTAACAATTTCAGATTGTGATTGAAAATGGGGAGAGTCTTCAATCCAAATACCGAGAAATGAAACTGCCCGAGAAGTTGTGCAACTGTCTCGGGCGAAGTGATGAATCAGGTGAGCAGCTATAAAGTTTTCTCACAAGAACCGCTAAGTGGTGGAGATATTTTTAAATTATCATTAAAGATTTCTACAACGACGGGGCCTTTATTTTCATCTTTTGCATAGTATGCACAGGACTTGTCCCCAGTATAGGTTTTACCTGCCTTTTTGAAACTGTAATACCAGGAGTCATGGGTAGCGGCACCGGATTCAAAACTAGCAGATTCAGATTGTTCGCCAATATTCAAGTCGAAATGAACCTCCATTTCCGGAGAGTCTTTAAATCTCACATATCCGGTGATTTTATCGTTGGAGTTATTTTTAACGTAAAATGAACCCTTAGTTGTCATAATTTTTCCTCTTTTTTAATTTCTATACGTGATAGAACGGCCAAATGACGTTCTGTTAATATATGCTTTTTAAGATGCATATTGATGTTAAATGATGGTCTTATTAGTTCTAAGGTGATTAAACTTATCCTTAGCGTATTTTTCTTTTATACCGATTAAGTCGCGGTAGCTTCGATCAAAATAAACGCTTGTCGGAATTGCCGGATCTTTAAAGCTGATGAAGGCACCATAGGTTCCCGGTATATCAGCTTCTCTGGCTTTATCAATCCAGTCCATGGCTCTGTTTACATCAACAAGTACTGGGTTATTTTGTAGTTCTAGTTTTTGCTTTATCTCTTCATTCCACCAGGTTTGGTATTGGACTGTATATTGACACTGGCGGTAGGGGAAAGATATGTCTTCAAGGTCGTCTGAGTGATGATAAAAACCGCCAGTGATCGCCCCTAAGGTTACGTAACTAAATAGCCCTTGATCGCGGTTTTCTGGCTTTATCAAAGGTGAAGTTAAGCTTTGCAAAAGTGCAGTATAGCCTTCTGGTTTAAGACCTCGCTCTGACACCAATCGCGAAGTGATTTTGTGAGGTGCTGGGGCGTCATAATCGGGAGGGAAAGGAGAACCGTTTTGACACAAAGAATCGCGCCCCCATGTGCTCATCAGGGAGTGATCGTATTTCTTCCCGTCAAAGTCAGTGCCATGTGCTTCATAGACTTGAACTAAATCAGGGAAGCAAGCGCCAAATTGAACGGCTATAAATTGGTGAAGATCTTGTTCTGTTCCTTCCCAGTAGCCATACATGGTGCAGTGATGGCTGATGGTTTCAATATCACAGTGGTTAGATGATTCAGGCAGAGCATCAATTTGCAAGTTGGTGCCAAGAAGTTTAGGCGTATCGAGGCTTTTTATAGCCTGCTCCCAATTTTTTAGCACATCTATGGTAGGGTGCGTTGGTATTGGCTGAAGCATACCGTTGATTTTTGGATAGAGGTTCCACTGAAGCTCGAAGCGGTGGATCTCTTTGGGTAAAGGGAATGTTTTTACGCGTAGCTCGGTAACAATGCCATAGCTCATGCCTCCGCCGCCTCTTAGTGCCCAAAATAGGTGAGGGTTGGACTCTGCTGAGACTTCTGTGATCGTACCATCACCCAATACCACGGTTGCACTCACTAGGTGCTCACAACACATGCCGTATTTTCGCGTCCAAGGGCCCCATCCTCCGCCTTGAATATAGCCAGTCAACCCAACTGTGGCACAGGTTCCATGTGCAATCATTCGATCATGCTCTGCAAGTTTTGGTGTCAGTTGATAGAAGCGATAGCCAGCACCAATGGTGGCAATATTGTCACACAATTGGAAGGTCTTAATTCTGCTCACGTCAATCAAAATGACGTTGTCACCACTGCATTCACCTGCGTGATCATGCCCTCCTGAGCGAACACGAATCGGGAGATTGAATTGAGTTGCTGTTAGATAGGCTTGCTGAACTTCTTGCGTACTTTCGCACATGACAATGACAAAGGGTTGGTGTTGATAGCGAGTATTGAAGATGAGTGACTCGACTTGATATTGGTTCAAACCGGGAACCGGTGAAACCGTGTTTTCAAGAGGTGTCAGTAATCGTTCTTTAGGAAAACCGCACTTATCCATTTTCTGAATAAACAGTTTGGCATTATTGACTGAGATTGAGTACGCGCTAAGTACAGCGAGGCGTTGTATTTGAGGGTTAGGGTGCTGTTCTACCACTTGGTTTTCTTTAGTTCCCTGCATCCATTCATGTTCCATTATTTTTTCCATTTGGCTTATGTATTGAATAGTTGCTCAAATATTAAACCAAATGCATACATTCACCATATCAGTTTGGTATCAGTTGTTCTGTACAAATCGCCAAAAGCATCAGCGAGAGAGCAACAATATCTGGTTGATGAAAAGAACGATCGGCATCTGCGTGACCGTGGATAATTTATGTAGTCAAGTAGATCTGAGCCTAAATTGATACTGAACCAGAATGACGTGTTATCTACATTGAATGGGTCACTAACGACAATAAATTCAGTTGGAGAACACAATGAAAATGGACTCAAAAGAATCACAAGCAATTTTTACTGCTCATTATCAAATTGGTAACGGCTTACCTGGAGGAGTGAGCTTCGATGTTAATCTACTCGTGGCCAGCGAAGACAAATCAATAGTGGGTAAAGGACATATCTTTCAGGCCGTTAACCCACCGTTAAATGTGGTGTCTGATCTCAATGGTAGTTTCAACTATCAATGCACGATGCGTGATTGTCATATCATGGTGACGTTGCAGGGCTACCAGCCTTATCTAGGCATTGCTCCTTTAGGAGCTGATCTTCATAACGTAACGCTCAACCTCCTACTTAATGATGATTGGAAATCAGGCGTGGCATTCTATCGATATAAAAATAGTTCAGGTAAATGGATTGAAGCAGCAAATCAACGCGTTACTCTACTTTTGCCTGAGCATGTTCCTAGCATCGAGAACTTTAAGGTGGAGCAAAATGATCTTGCGCCAGCATAAATCTCATCAGCGATGACACTGTGCCAAAACACAGATATTCGATGGTTTCGAATATCTGTGTTTGACGAGGTAAATCGAGTAAACACGATGACTTGACGGTGCAA
Source organism: Vibrio sp. 1557 (assembly GCF_033340175.1). Lineage (NCBI taxonomy): Bacteria > Pseudomonadati > Pseudomonadota > Gammaproteobacteria > Vibrionales > Vibrionaceae > Vibrio > Vibrio sp. 1557. The sequence continues at coordinate 396,189 of NZ_JAWOVZ010000001.1, forward strand.
TTAATCGACTTTCTTCGTTTATTGAATATTTCATGGTTGAGTAGATGTGGAGAGCCAATGGTCGAGCTCATCAACACTTATTTGAGCCTGATTCAGTTGATGCTTACGCGCGGCCTGATTGAAGTTTAACAACTCAGAGACGGAGCTGGACTGGTCGAGTAAGGCAAGCATCAGATTCGCTTGTTCAATATAAAAATCACCCCATGGATGCGGATCTTCTTGGGTGAAGTTAGACAGCTTATCGCGATATTTTCGAAGTAGCGTAGGCTGCTTATACTGCCACGCTACTTGGATTCCTTGTTGGTAAAAGCGTAAATAGTTATGACCAACACAGGTAGATTCTAGCCAAGCCTCACCAGTGCGCAAAGCGGAGAGGGCCGTTGATTCATCGCCACAAATAAGTGCCTTGGTAGATACGAGCCAAGGACCAATAAAATTGTGTAGCTTATTGATATGAACAAGATCTAGAGCCGTGTCGATGTCCGAAAGGGCTTTCTCCTCTTTTCCCTGATACCAGTGCAATCTTGCACTGGACTCCAAAAGAAAAGCGACAAATCGATGAGCATTAAGCTGTTTTGAAAGTTGTAGAGCGGTCGAGATTTCGTTTTCAGCTTGCACCAAGACATTACGGTCGAGAAAGATCCATGCAGCCGTAAGCCTAGAAACAATTTCTGCTCGGCGGTTTGCCGTGAGATAGGCAAGATTCGAGGCATGCTGAGCCTGTTTTAGTGCTTCGTCAGATTGCAGTTGATAGATCATCACTGTTGCCAGCATGTAGCGATTGGCAGTTTCAATCGAAAGCAACTGATGCTCTTCACACAGTTGCAAACACTCGGTTAAGTGCTCGTATGAGCGAGCCATTTTTCCTTGTGCGTAGGCACAATCACCGAGGCCGCCAAGCGATTTTGCTTTCGCGCGAAAACAGTTTGCTCGTTGACTGTAATCTAATGCAAGTAAATGTTCTTTCTCACATTCGTCTAGCTGCCCAGTGGGGAACAGCATATTACCTCTCATCGAGTGAATTTCACACAAAGATTTATTTAACGTCAGCTTTTCGCACAGGGCTTGGGCTTGGTCTAAAATCGACATCGCTTGTACAAAGTTGTCGGTTAAACGGTAGGGGTTAATGAGGTCTAAATAGTATTGAACACGTTCAGAATCATTTTCTGTGTGATGAATCGCTTGCTCAAGAACCTCAATACTCTCTTTGATGCGTCCCATCGAATACAGGCAGTTTCCTTTCATATTTAGTGCATACGCCATCTGTGCTTTAGGTGACTCTTTAATAGCGTATTCAATAAGAGTCAGTGCTTTTTCAAATTGATAATTGCTCAGGTAATGTTTGGCGGTCTGGTCAAGAACAGTAAATACACCTTCGCCCTTGGCATGATTGATATGGACTGCATATAAGAACCGATCTCGGTTCTCATACCATTTTGCGCAGGCCATGTGTATTTTTGAACACTGTGACTTGTCTATTTGACGGAAAACAGCATTACAAATCAAATCATGATGGAAAAGGTATTGATCGCCATTGAGTTTTACTAAGCCAGCGTCGACTAACTTATCTGGTACGTAGCCGGGAATTCGAGTGATTTCACGCAGTTGCTCCAGTTGAAAGTACTGCCCCAACACAGATGCAGTACAGAGTGCTTGGCGATCTTGGGCTGGAAGTTGAGCTAATTGTATCGAAACTAAATGTTCCAATGACTCCGGAACGTCTTTATCAAACTGAGAACAAAGTAGTGTTTGGCGTAAGTATAGAGGATGGCCTTTCGCAAGCTTTATACAGTCATTGATATGTTTATTCTGTTGGCATGTGATTGAGCAAGCTAACTCGTAAGACTCTTCAGATGATAACTCCCTAAGTTCGATTAGATTCACGTTGGCAAACCAAGATTGTTTGGAACTAAGTCGTTTTTGCTGCCTAAACGTCAGAAAGAGTAAAATATTGGTGTTTGTAATATAAGGTAGCAGTGTCTCAAGAAATGCCAACATTACCTCGTCGGCCCAATGGACATCTTCAACAATAATCAAATGCGGTTTGCTGGTCTGCCGTTGTTGAATTAAGAAAGGGATAGATTGCTCTATCGTTTGTTTCAGCGTTTGGAACTCCATTAAGTTCAGCAGCTGTTTTTCTGATTCGTTGAGTGTTACCCCCATTAACCAATAAAGGCAGAGATGGAAAGAAGAGGGAATTGATGACTCGACAGTCTGCTGACGAATAGAATCATCGGTATCTTCACGAGTAAATGAACAAATTGCCCGAGTGAATATATTTTGAGGGGACAAGAGATCAGCACTGCCATGATTCAGGATTTGAATCTCTGTGGTTAAACACGAAGAACGACTCAAAGACGAAATGACCTGGTTGAGTAGGCTGGTCTTTCCTATCCCTGCGGTACCAGTAATACAATACGTTTGGCCTGCTTCTTGTTTTTGCCATCGCTTGATTCCGCTATTCAATGTTTCTAGTTCAAGTTTACGCCCTACGAAACAGTCAGTATGGTTTTGGTGTAAGGATACAAAATGCCAGTTGTTGAAGTCTGGCTCTCCTGTTAGAAAAGGTTTTATTGGTCTGGCACAATTGGACGAGATAAAGCAAGGACAAGCAGCTATTTCTCCCCAAGGGATTTTAACTAGGATTTCATTGATTGGGGTTATCGCATTTGGATGTTCCGATAGCTCAGTGATTCGATGCATGTATTTCACATTGATAAAAGACCGAATCGAAGCCGAAAGAGCAACCTTTAATTGAAGGGCTAGTTGTCGAATTCGCTCAAAAATATATTCGTCCGATTCCTGTAAAGACCAAGTAAGAACAAACGTTCGGTTTTGTATTATGGGTGTAGTGTTTTGGCTGAGAAGTAAGGTTTGCAGAGCCTTTGCGGTCAAATCACACTTTGCTTCGATTGCAAAAATAAAAAAATATGGTGGTGATGAAGATACATTTGTAAATAATGGTTCTGAGGCCCGATCTATTAAAAGGTCCTCTACGGGGACAGAAAAGTATTCCGCGAGATTGGATGCGGTACGATACAGCACATTCGCCCCAGACTCTGCTCGCTTTATAGAAGCAATAGATACGACAAAACCCTGTTGAAAGCATTCTTCCGCCAGTTTTTCTTGGCTCAGTCCTAATTTCTTTCTCAGTTCTTTGAGTCGTAATACGTTGAGTGGAATTCTTCCATCCCTATTTGCCATATTTCACTCCGTTGTAACGTATAGCTTTTCCCAGTAAACCTGAATCGATTGGATATGTTGAGTGAATAAATTTATCTTATTTCACCACATATATAATACTAGTAGTTAAAATGTTATATACGAAAATGAAATGGGCATTTTAATCTTCAAACCACCTTAATTCATTGTTATATTAGTGGTGTTTTTTTATTAATAATTTTGATATTTATTTTTGTGAGTTCATGTTTTTCTTAATAAGTTTTTTGAAATATCTTTAAACTTATATCTTTTAAAAGATTGCACACCTTAAACTTATATTGGACTTCATTAAACTTTAAAAATTAAATTCTTTAATTTTAGAGATATAAATTGACAATCTTATTTTTAGTGTTTTTTTTGATCTCTATTCTGGCTAACTGATTTTTTCTAGTCTATAAATCAAATATCGGCAATTTCAAAATAACTGCCGAAAAAATTATTTTAATTTCAATATTATAAATAGTTGGCTTTATACTATGGATATTGGCTTTTTCTGCCTGTTAAAAGGCTTTCATATTACACCACACTTGAGTGCCGCGCTTACCTCTATTAAGGAGACTGCGTGGCTGCCATATGTCAAACGATCTTGCCATCGAGGGGATTGGCAAGCGCTTGCTTTAGAAGAATCACATCGAAAGGCCTATTACCCTAACTATTTACTACTCTCTGAATTTACAGGATTAGAACTGTTTTTATCTCAATTTTTCTGCCCAATTTTGTCAGTACGGTTTATGAAGTTAGAGCCGGGAGCTGAGATATTGTAACGCGGACCTCTGGCATATGTTTTTCTCAAGTACAGGTGTGTTACATCATTAACTACTGCTACAGCGGCAAGTGAGGTTCATGAATTATGCAAAAAGGCTCCTCTATAGAATTCTACCAGCAACGTCCTCAATCTCGTGAGACGGTCGGTGTTGAAGAAGTGCAGCAACAAACTCAACAGTTTGGTTTTGCTGAACCCGAAATGGATGAGCTGCTTAAGTACTCATTACGGACTCAACTTGAGGCTATGCTCCCAAACCAACTCAGCACGGCTGAACGCCAACGGCAACTGAAAGAGAGTTTCGCTGCGGCAGTTGAGCTCGTATTGAAGGAGACGAAAGTTGAGCACCGAACACTGGTGCAAGCCTTTCAGAGCATGTATGGCAACGCTTGCCAATCTTTTTCTCTGGCTAAACTCACTCAAGAGGAACTGACCCGACAGTACATTTCCACGTCTGGGCTGGTGATGTCCCCACTTAACTGTAAACACACCATCAAAGATGTGTACCGAATTAAAGGCTTTGCGTGTGGTATAAACAAAGCTATCCAACATATGCTTGCCAACAAGTCACAGGTTAAAGTGCTTTATCCAGCTTGCGGCCCCTTTGCACCATTGCTGCTGCCTTTACTTGCTCACTACAAACAAAGTGATCGAATTAGCGCAGAGCAGCTTCAGGTGACACTAGTAGATATTCACCCCGGAGCCATTAAAGCACTCAATCAATTGATCGCGGATCTCGATATCGCAGACTACATTGAAGCCTTAGTGGAAGAAGATGCTACCCAATTTTCGCCAACTCAAACGTTTGATCTCCTGATACTTGAAGCGATGCAGCATGGCTTTAGTCGGGAAGGGTTCCTCAGCATCGCGAAACATTTGGTTCAATATTTACATATTCAAGGCGAAATGATCCCCAATCAGGTATCTGTGCGCGCCATGATGGTCATCGGGGAGACGGAATTTAATCAACAATGGGAAAAAGCAGAGTATGCACATTCCAACCATTGCCAGCCGGAAGCGATCGATGATCGAATTGATCTGGGAGAAATTCTTAACGTCAATAAAGCCATGTTGCTCAGAAGCGAGATTTTTGAGCTAGATGGTGGAATAAAAATGCTGCAAGGCAACACCATTGAGCTGCCGAAAGATGTGCCAGATATGGCAAAACGTATCCTCGCCATTTACAGCCATATCGATACTTACGGAGATGCGATGGTCGGACAATACGACTCTGGTATTACCCATCCTAAACCCGACATGACTTTTTATGTGGATGCCAAGCCCAAAGCTGTTGAACACCATTACTTTGAAGCGAAGGGAGGGGATAAGGTCAGTTTCTATTATCAGTTAACCGGATTGCCAGGTTTTGTCGCCACCCATGGATGATTTCGATATGCAGCAAAAATACGTCGTTTTTACAGGAAGTTGTTACGCCTTGCCCATCATTCAGTTGTTGGCACAACAGCATAAATTGGCGGGCGTGGTAGTACCGGAAGGAGAACTAAATCCTGACTTACAGCAGCTACAGAGCTATCTGAGCGCTCAATCGATTCATATTGCTCAGTATACCGCCAATGACAGCAGTGCTTTGATAGCGCAACTCGATGTTTGGCGAGTCACGGATGGCGTTATCTATTTGTTCAGGCACATAGTTCATTCCTCGCTGTGTCAGTTTTTCAACGGAAACTTGTACAACATTCATCCGGGAAAGCTGCCCGAGTATCGAGGCCCGATGCCTCTCTATTGGCAATTAAGAGAGGGTTTAGACACCTTTAGCCTCACCCTGCATCGTCTTGAGGCATCGGCTGATTCCGGCGCTATAGGAATGGAGTTAGAGGTACCATTTCACCCGTTTGAGACCTTAACCAGTGCTCAGCAAAAAGCGTCACAAATGACGGCTAAGCTGATGTATGACTTCCTCATCGCGCAACAAAAGCAAGGGCTGGTTTGGCGTGAACAAGTATCAAACCCCAACGAAGTGGCACGAGCAGTAAACCAACATGATCTGCACCTTCGTTGGAACGTGCAAACGAGTCGCGAAATCGTCAACTTAGTGCGAGCAGGCAATCATGACTTCGGTGGTGCGATGTTGAGCTTGCCAAGTGGTGTCGCCAATGTTTTGCAAGCAAGCGCAATGGAGACTTCTTTAGTCGGTGTAGAGGCGGGGAGAATTCTCGAGATCAGCCCACAACATGGGTTACAAGTGAAAACGTTAGATAGCGCCATATCAATAGATGTTATTGCTACACCGCAAGGCGTGTTTTCGGGTTATCGCTATGCGCAAATGGCTGGGCTAGATGCTGGGATGTCATTGCTCCAGCACGCTTCTGCTTGTGAGTAAATAAATATCTCAATACGGCTCTTTGCGGCAGTGATGAAGCCCGTAACGGTATTTAGTAATGCGAGATTGGAAAGTTTTAACCAACCACACCAATTTCGTTATGGGCTGGTTTTAACTTAAGTGTATACGTTGAAAGGAAGAACAGTATGGCTACAGAACCGTATCTTGGGACACTAACCGCATTTGGTGGCAATTTTGCAATTAGAAATTGGGCAATGTGCTCGGGGCAAATGCAGGCAATTGAAGATAATCCAGCGCTCTTCTCTCTAGTTAGCACTCTATACGGAGGTGACGCCCGAACTACCTTTGGTTTACCTGATTTGCGTGGCCGCAGTCCAGTTGGTGTAGGCACACGACCTGGGGGGATGGATTATCATCAGGGAGAAAGATTGGGTACTGAACTGGTAACTATTGATATAACTCAAATGCCAGCACACTTACATACGGCAATTTTTACCCCTCTTGGCACTTCTGCACCTGTAACAGGCAGGATGCAGGTTGCTACCAATGCTGCAAATACACAGGTACCCGATAGTAATTCGTATATAGCGCAAAACTCTACCCCCGGGTTCTATAAACCGACGTTTCAGCAACCAGATTTGACCGAGATCGAAGGCTTAAGTGTGTCTGGTAGTGGCTCGGGCGGAGGTACTGTAACTGTGACTGAAACAGGCGGTTCAATGCCACTTAATATTCTGAGCCCGGTATTGCCGATTAATTGGTTAATTGCCACTGCGGGAGTATACCCACCGCACAGCTAATCAACCAAGAAAGAATTGGCTGAATCTTTAGCTAATCCTTTCCTATAAAAAAATTAAATATTTAAGTTGATTATGATAACCCGGCCATGTTGATAAGGCCGTCATCTTCAGGAGAGGAAAATGAGATTACATCGTCAGGTTGCGATCGCAATTACAACAGCATGGGTGTTCTCAGCGTTTTTTTCCGGTGGAGCCTGGGCTGCACAGCAAACGATTAACTACTCTAATGGTTCAGGTTCCAATTTTAGTGAGGTGGAGACCGGCGTCACAGGGGGTATGCCCTCAGTCACTCTTACCAATGCAGGTACTGTATCTATGGTATTAGATGCGGGCACTAGCTCGGATGGCACTCCGTTTACTGGCCTAAATGACCTCGGATTTGTAGCTGGTGTTCTTTACTCAAATACCATGATTAATGAGTTCAACAATCGTGGCTTCCGCTTTTTTGAGAAATCAAGTACTAATTTCAGTTTCGACGAAATTACCTATATGCAGGGGTCGGCCCGAGACTCAGATAAAACGTATCAACTTGTGTTAACTGGCTTCTCTAATGATATTCAAACAGTGACCGAAACTGTCACCTTGCCAAAAGGTGGTGAAGCAAACTCAGGGTTACAGGACTTGTTTACCCTGACCCGTGGTACAGATTTTAATGATTCGGCATGGCAGGACGTTGATACAGTGACTATGGCGTTTACCCGAAGTCCGGGTGCTGACTCTCGTTATCTTATCAGAAGTATCAAGATTGATGACGCTGCGGTTTCAGACTCTACCGCGCCTACTTTTGTCAGTGCGAGCTCAACTCCCACTGATGATGCAACCAATGTTTCTGTTAGCAACAACATCGAGATTGCCTTCGATGAAAATATTGAGCTGAAGAGCGGCAATATTACCATTCGTAATGTTACCGACAGTCGCGACTTTGAAGTATTTAATGTTGCCACCGAAAGCGATGGCACAACAACATCACCAGGCGCTGGTCGCATCAGTGTTACCAACAATAAAGTTTACTTAAACCCAACCAGTGATCTGGCAGGGAACCGGACCTACGCCATTCATATTGAATCCAGTGCCGTGGCTGACAGCGCAAATAATAGCTTCGCTGGGATCAGCGATGATGCCACATTTAACTTTACTACGGTCGATACCACGCCAAATGCGCCATCTACACCCGATTTAGATGCTAGTTCGGATACCGGATCATTAAATACTGATAATATTACCAGTGACACTACTCCAACGTTTAGTGGGATTTCCGAGAGTGGATCGATCGTTACTTTATACAGTGATCAAGTCGGTGGAGGTGCAACGGTTATTGGCACAGGCACTGCTACTGGAGGAAACTGGCAGATAACAACCAATGAGTTGGCGTCTGGCATTACACATGCAATAAGTGCTAAAGCGTCTGATAGCGATGATAATGTTAGCTCGGCATCCAACGCGTTAAGTGTCACCATTGATACAATAGCACCATCCGCAGTGAGCATTACTACGCCGATTGAGGCTGACAGTATCGTCAACGCTGCAGAAGACAACGATGTGTTGATCGCTGGCTCCGGCGCGGAAGCAGGCAACAGCGTGACCGTGACTATCACAGACAATAACAGCTCTGTCAGTCGTACGGTGACGGCCGACAACTCAGGCAACTGGACGCTGAGCGGCAGCGAGCTGGATGTCAGTGGCCTGAACAATGGCACCCTGACGGTGTCTGCAACCCAAGCAGATATAGCAGGTAATATCTCCACCGCAGCTAGCCAGAGTGTTACCCTAGACAATGCAGCCCCATCAGCAGTGACCATCACCACGCCGATTGAAACCGATGGTATTGTCAATGCGGCAGAAGACAACGACGTACTGATTGCTGGCTCCGGCGCGGAAGTAGGCAACAGCGTGACCGTGACTATCACGGACAATAACAGTTCTGTCAGCCGTACGGTGACGGCCGATAACTCAGGCAACTGGACGTTGAGCGGCAGTGAGCTTGATGTAGGTGCGTTTAACAACGGTACCCTGACGGTGTCTGCAACCCAAGCAGATATAGCAGGTAATACTTCTACCGCAGCCACCCAGAGTATTACTCTGGACAATGCAGACCCATCTGCTGTAATCATCAATACGCCGATTGAAACTGATGGGATCGTCAATGCGGCAGAAGACAACGACGTACTGATCGCTGGCTTCAGTGCGGAAGCAGGCAATAGCGTGACCGTGACTATCACGGACAATAACAGCTCTGTCAGCCGTACGGTGACGGCCGACAACTCAGGCAGCTGGACGTTGAGCGGCAGTGAGCTTGATGTCAGTGGCCTGAACAACGGCACACTCATAGTTGCTGTGACGCAATCGGATACGGCGGGTAATACCTCCAGAGTGACCACCCAGAGCATTACCTTAGATAACGCCGCACCATCAGCTGTGACCATCACTACACCGATTGAAACCGATGGTATTGTTAATGCAGTGGAAGATAACGATGTGTTGATTGCTGGCTCCGGCGCGGAAGCAGGCAACAGCGTGACCGTGACTATCACGGATAACAACAGCTCTGTCAGTCGTACGGTGACGACCGACAACTCAGGCAACTGGACGTTGAGCGGCAGCGAGCTGGATATCAGTGGCTTGAGCAATGGCACCCTGACTGTGTCTGCAACCCAAGCTGATATAGCAGGTAATATCTCCACCGTAGCCACCCAGAGCGTAACCCTAGATAACGCAGCGCCATCCGCTGTTACCATTTCCACGCCGATTGCAATCGACGGTATCGTCAATGCGGCAGAAGACAATGATGTGCTGATTGCTGGCTCCGGCGCGGAGGCTGGCAATAGTGTGACCGTGACCATCACGGACAATAACAACTCAGTCAGTCGTACGGTGACGGCCGACAATACCGGGGCTTGGACGACTATTGGCAGTGAGTTTGATGTAAGTGCGTTTAACAACGGCACCCTGACGGTCGCGGCGAGCCAGAGCGATGCGGCGGGCAACACCTCCAGTATAGATAGCACAACAATTACGTTAGATAACGTGAGGCCAACTGTTTCTTTGAGCAGCTCAGACCTTGATTTGATCTCTGGCGAAACGGCGAGTATCACGTTCACCTTAAGTGAGTCCTCAAGTGACTTTACTGAGTCAGATGTCACCGTCACTGGCGGCAGTTTGTCTAACTTTGCGGGCAGCGGTGACAATTACACGGCCACCTTTACGCCGGATAGAGACAGTACAAGTACAGCGACGATTAACGTGGCGGCAGATTTCTTTACTGATGCTGCCGGGAATAGCAACACTGCTGCGCCTCAACTGTCTATAACCGTTGATAGTTTAGTGCCGAGTGTGACTATCTCCAGTGATAAATTGGCGCTGAAAGCGGACGAAACGGCGACCATTACCTTTACCTTAAGTGAAGCGTCGAGCGATTTTACCGAGGCGGATATCACGGTTAGTGGCGGTACTTTGTCTGGTTTTGCTGGCAGTGGTAGCAGCTACACTGCGACCTTTACACCAACGGAAGAGAGTGCGACGAGCGGTACTATTGAAGTTGCCACAGGCACATTTACCGATGCCTCTGGTAACACCAATAGTGCAGCTACACCACTTTCCATCAGCGTCGATACTGTGCTTCCAACCGTTAGTATCACTAGCTCCAGCGCTGCGTTGAAAGCGGGTGAAACGGCAACACTCACGTTTACCTTGAGTGAAGCCGCAACTGATTTTTCCGAAGCCGATGTGACCGTGGCTGGAGGAACTCTTTCTAACTTTGCGGGCAGTAGCGCCAGTTACACGGCTACCTTTACACCTGCAGAAGAAAGCACTGAGGATGCAACTATTGATGTTGCAGCCGAGAAATTTAGCGACGCAGCTGGCAACCTCAATACAGCAGCGACTCAGTTGTTGATCTCAGTGGATACGGGGATCCCGACTGGACATAGCATCAGCATTGATCAGGAGAGCATTAACAAAACCAACGAACAGGCGATGAGCTTTACCTTCGCAGCAGCTGAAGTGAACGCGATGTTCACTTATAGCGTGACCGACGGTACCACGACCATTGACGGCGCTAGTCAAACAATTTCTTCGGAGACCATGCAAGTAACGGGCATTGACGTCACTATTTTGCAAGAGGGGACGTTGACAGTAAGCGTGGTGGTAACCGATGCCGCAGGCAACGCATCTGATGCAGTGACGGATACTGTGACCAAACGCTACGATGTCGCGCCAACGGTAGTTGATGATAGCTTCTCGACTGAGGAAGATACGGCGAAACAATTTAATCTGTTAGCCAACGATTCCGATGTTAATGATGACATGGTCGCTTCTTCTACAACGATTAAAACGCAACCAATTAAAGGTCAGGTGTCGATCAGCAACGGCGTTGTTACCTATACGCCAAATAATAATGAGACAGGCACAGATAGCTTTACCTATACCGTGAAAGATGCCCTGCTGCAGGAGTCGCAAGAGGCGACAGTGACCGTCACTATCATGGCTATAAATGATGCGCCAGTCGCTAAAGCGCTGACCATCAACACCGACGAAGATACCGCAAGCGCAGCAGTCAGCGCGCGTAGTCAAGCGGAGGATGTTGAAGATGGCATCCCAACGGGTGATTTATCGTTAGTTAGTTTGCCTCAAAAAGGACAAGTAGCCATTGATCAAACTGTAGGCACTTTTGTATATACGCCGAATCCGAATGAAAATGGTAGCGATAGCTTTACTTACACGATCGCAGACAGTGAAGGCGGCGTTTCTCTTGCGGCCACGGTCAGCGTCAATATCGGTTCCGTCAATGACTCACCAGTAGCGGAGGAAGACAGTTTTACTTTTGATGAAGATATCACATCGACACTCGATATTTTAAGTAACGACAGTGATATTGAAGATGGGTCATTCACCCCGAGTAGTATTACCCTGCAAGATCTTGGTCAAGGAGAGGGGGTATACAGTTTTGCCACGGTCAGTGTCAATGTCGATGGGACCTTAAAGATTGTGCCAACAGCGAACGTTAATGGTCAACATAGCTTTACCTACATGCTAACCGATAGTGGTCAAGCAGCCTCAATGCCCGCAACCGTCACGCTCAATATTACGCCAGTGAATGATGCCCCCGTTGCTGTTGATAACAGTGCACAACTACTAGAGGGAGGCTCCTTCGAGGTCAATGTATTAGGCAATGATAGTGATGCCGATGTTGGAGACAGTTTTGAACTCACTAGTGTCACAGTCGTCGATACGCCAGCACATGGCAGTGTGAACGTGACGGCGTCAGGAGCGATTGTTTACAACCCCAATGAGAACTACTTCGGTGAAGATAGCTTCACCTATACGGTGGCAGACTTAGCAGGTGCTGTATCTAACGCCGCAACAGTGACCATGACAGTAACACCAGTCAACGACGCACCAATGGCGCAAGCACAGTCACAAACGCTTGATGAAGACAATAGTTTGGTGATCACGCTGGTTGGTTCAGATATTGATAACGATGATGACACTCTGCAGTATCTTATCACTGAGCAAGTCAGTCATGGCGTGCTAGAGCAGTTGACCAATAATAGTTGGCGCTATACACCAGAAGCGGACTTCAATGGCTCCGACTTCTTCTTGTTCAAGGTCAACGACGGTGATCTCGACTCGACAGAGGTTCGTGTCGATTTGACGGTTAATGCAGTCAACGATACACCAACCGCGACCAGTGTCAGTGCTACGGGAGAGGAAGAAATACCGCTGACCATTACTTTAAATGGTAACGATGCAGAAGGCTCATCTTTGAGCTATCAAATTGTAAAATCGCCAGTCAACGGTAATGTTACCGTCACAGGCAATCACGCGGTTTATACGGGTAACAGTAACTTCTTTGGTCAGGACAGTTTCACTTACAGCGTAAGTGACGGAGAGCTTACCTCTGTAGTGGCGTTAGTGACCATCACAGTGAATAACGTTAATGACTCGCCAGTGATTACGGGTACTCCATCGGCGCAAGTGGATGAAGATAGTGTGTATCAGTTTGTGCCCGCCGCATTGGATAATGACCCAGCGGATACTCTGACCTACTTGATAGCTAACAAGCCACCTTGGGCTACATTTGACAATACAACAGGAGCGCTTTCTGGCACGCCAAGTAACCGTTATGTGGGGACTTATCCAGATATCGTGATTAGCGTATCCGATGGCACTATTTCTTCCTCATTGTCAGCGTTTTCGATTACTGTGAATAACGTTAACGATGCACCCGTTATCTCTGGCTCACCAGCAACACAAGTGAATGAAGACAGCACCTATTTGTTCACGCCACAAGTGTCAGATGTTGACAGCCAAGCCTTCACCTTCAGTATCGTGAACAAGCCATCTTGGGCTAGCTTTGATGCATCAACAGGCACGCTCAGTGGTACTCCAGATAATGGTGATGTTGGCAAATATCAGGGCATTGTTATCTCGGTTTCTGATGGTCTCACGACAACAATGCTCAATAGATTCAGTATTGTGGTTAACAATGTCAATGACGCGCCGATGATCAGTGGCACTCCTGCTCTTACCGTCAACGAAGGCAGTACGTATCGCTTTGCACTGCAGGCATCGGATGTTGATAGTAGTAGCTTGAGCTTTTCAATCCGCAATAAACCATCATGGGCAACCTTTGATAGAGCAACTGGGTTGCTAAGTGGTACGCCGGAAAATGAGCATGTTGGCAGCACCAATAATATTGTTATTAGTGTCTCAGACGGTGAGCTAAGCACATCTTTAGCAGCGTTTAGCATCACGGTAATCAACGTTAATGATGAGCCAGTGGCGGTTAATGATACCTATGTCTTTACCGAGAGTAACGATGGTAGCTACTTATTGGATGTACTCAGCAACGACAGCGATGTTGATCTAGATACATTACAACTGGAATGGGTTAAACCTACATCTGGAACGGCAACGATTGTGGGCAGTCAAATCCAATTGGTAACGACCTCAATTGGTACAGTGGCAGTGCAATACAGTGTGAAAGATGGTAACGGTGGAAAGGCCACCGCGAAAGCAATCGTGACAATTAAAAGTGCGAAATTGGACGCACCAACAATAGCCGCACCTTCAGATATCGAAGTGAACGCAACTTCGCTCTTTACTAAAGTTGCATTAGGCTCTGCTGTGGCACGAGATAGTACAGGCAAGCTATTACCTGTTTCATTGGTCGACAGCACGACCTTTTTCCGACCTGGAACTAATACGGTCTATTGGCGCACTCAAGACTCTGATGGAAACGTCGCTGAAGCTAGTCAAACGGTAACAGTGTATCCACTGATAAGTATCTCCAAAGATGCGCAAACCACGGAAGGCACCAATCATAGCGTATCGATACACCTTAACGGTCCTTCGCCGAGCTACCCAGTAATCATACCTTATACGGTTTCAGGAAGCACGGACAGTGATGACCACACGCTCACCTCTGGTGAAGTGGTGATACCTAGTGGTACCGAAGGCAAACTTTCGTTCGAACTACTTAATGATGGACAAAATGAGGGCGTTGAAACCTTAGTGATTGATCTGGACAGCACCCTTAATCTAGGTAGTAAGCGTCGTTACACCTTGACAATCTTTGAAGAGAATGTGGCTCCGAAGGTCACGGTAAGTGTATCTCAGGCGGGGGAGCAGCGGAGACAAATTGAAAATGGTGTTGAACCGGTCACAATCACGAGCAGTGTTAGTGATGCCAATATGTCCGATATACACAGTTTCAGATGGAGTAGTGATAGCGATGTACTTAACCAAGCGATTGCGGGGCAGATGTACAGCGAAACATTGACTTTCTCTCCGCAATTACTGAGTTCAGCGATTTACAATTTGCAATTGACAGTTACTGACAATGGCACTCCACCATTATCAGTGACACGGAATGTCTATTTAGAAGTGGTACAAACATTGGCGGAGCTCGGGAGTGAAGACAGTGATGGCGACTTAATCCCGGATGATCAAGAAGGTCATAATGATAGTGATGGTGATGGTATCCCTGATTATCTTGATGCAATTTCTGACTGTAACGTAATTCAACAGGTTGTGTCAGAAAAAGATCGCTTCCTCATTGAGGGGCAGCCAGGTGTCTGTTTACGCAAAGGAATAACCATTCTGACTAACGCAACAGGAGGAGCTTTATTGCTGGATGAGGAGCTTCCTAAAGATATCAATATGAAGAGCATAGGGGGAATCTTTGATTTTGTAGTAACTAATTTGCCGCTTCCCGGTCAAAGCTATCAATTAGTTATGCCTCAGCGTTTACCTGTTCCAGCAAATGCAGTGTACCGAAAGTATAATGCTGAACAGGGGTGGGTAGACTTTATTGAGGATGCTCAAAACACAGTTTCTTCTAGTGCTGGCGAGGCTGGTTATTGTCCGCCACCAGGGCACAGTTCATGGTCACAGGGTCTGACTGAAGGTGACTGGTGTGTACAACTTACCATTGAAGACGGTGGCCCGAACGATGATGACGGATTGGCTAATGGCAGTGTCGTTGACCCTGGCGTCGTTGCCGCTCGTGTAAGCAATAATACACTCCCTCAAGCGATTGACGACAATGCGTTTGTTAGTCTCAATGGTACGGTGACGATCGATGTATTGAGCAATGATACCGATGCTGATGGTGATGGGCTGAAGGTAAGTCGCGCTTCTGTAGATATTGGTAGTGTTAGTGTGGTTGATAACAAACTAAGTTATGTCACTCAACCACAGTACTACGGGGAGGCTTTGATCACTTATAGCGTAACGGATGGTAATGGTGGAACGGGATCGGCGAAGGTGACGGTAAATGTGGTAAACAGTCAGAATCCGAATGCGGTGGACGATAATATTACCACCGATGATCGTACCCCTGTCACGGTTTATGTCCTTGCTAACGATACCGATCCGGATAACGACACATTGAAGTTGGTTTCAGTCCAAGCGCAGTATGGGCAGTCGGTCATGAATGCAGATCAGAGCGTGACCTATACCCCTACCTCAGGGTTTGAAGGCAATGATGTGTTGACATATATCATTCAGGATAGCCAAGGCCTGCAAGACGCGGGGAAAGTTATAGTGACCGTTAAGTTGGTAAGAGATGTAAAGGTTGAAAATACTTCAGCAGGATCATTGGGTGGCATAGTGTTGATGCTTTTGATTTTGTTAGGAGCCATGCAACGTTATGGAAGAAACAGTGCTTTAGCACTAATTGCTGTGTTTAGTTTTAGTAGTCAAGCGGGTTGGTATGTTGATGTTCAAATGGGGTCAAGCCATGCAGATGAGCGTGATGCTGTTAAAGGTGATAACGTAATCTCTACTGACAACACCGGGCTCTATCGCTCTGTCGGGTTTGGATATACTTTTTCTGAGCAATGGTCTGGAACTATTCGTTATATTGATATGGGTGAAGGTAGTGCTACATTGCGTAGTGCTACTACTTCACCAGAAGACTATCACGCCAATGTCGCATCGATAGCACCACTCCTTGTTAAGGGCATGGGCTTCGACATCGGTTATAAGTTCTGGCAATACAATTCATGGTCCGCAAAACTGAGTTTGGGGGGCTTGTTCTGGGAAACCGATATTGAAAGTACGTATCAAGGCAGCAAGATAACGACGGAAGTGGATGGTTTTGATGGATATATTGGTGCAGAAGTTGGCTACAACCTCTCAGATAATTGGGAGATCGGTGTCCAAGGCGCTCGTTATTTTTTACATGAAAATGATGTTGATATAATTGCGCTACAACTTCGTTATTTTTTTGAGCCGTTAGCAGCGTATTAACTTATGGTTTGGTATTTTTCGATAATTTATATCCCAATTGCTCATGAAGCGGTATGGTAAATCACTGGAGATTAATGTCGTGATTGTGCTCTTTATTATGTAGGTCAATAGTCTATAACAAATCCTTAATTACCTTGAAGTCTTTTCTTCTTTAACATCTAGCGAAAGATAGTGTTTTGATAGAGTGTTAAACAGAACTTACGGTTCGATATTAGAAAAATAAGGTTCATTGAATGCTCGATGTGAACTTAACTTAAAAGAAGATGATTTACGCAATAGGGTTGTTGGTAGTGCTGCAAATGTCAGCGTGATACGTCGCTTTACTTTGAACCTAGTACGTTTACAGTCGAAGAAATATAGTGTTGGGGCTGAAGCCAAACCAAGCGTGTCAGAGCGACACAGTTCGTATTGAACCCTTATTGGGTTGAAAAGCGTTCCACGCTGGCTGTCGCCCTGATGCTGATAACTGCGACGATAAATTGATACCGAGCAAAACGATAATTTTATATCTGTTTTAATCCAATATTGATTGAATAATATCAAATGCTTTTTCTATTTTTTGGGTAGGAATAATGCCAAATCCAAATAAGAGGGCATTAGAATGATTGTTGATAGAAAAATGCGATGATGGGTAAACCGCTACATTTGATGAAGCAAATTTATTCATCATTTGTGTCGCGCATCCCGATACTTCAGCTGCTATATGCAATCCACCTTGGCTTGGAATACGTTGTAAGCAATCTATGTTGTCAATTAATTGAGTTAGCTTATTATACCTTTCGCTGTAGATTTTATTCATATTGAGTAAATGGTGAGAGAAATGACCGTCACGCATGAATTCGTCAAGTAGGATTTGAGACACTACAGATGTACTTCTTCCCAAGTGCCATAACATATTTGAAATTGGCTCTATTAAAGACTTTGGCGGAATCATATAGCCAATGCGTATGCCGGGAAATAGTATTTTAGAGAAACTGCCTATCATAACGACGCAGTCATTTTTGTCTTGTGACTTGAGAGCTTTCTTACTGGTATTGAGATAGTGATATTCCGAATCATAATCATCTTCGATAATGATTGCGTTATTAACTTCTGCCCATCTCAGCAGTTCTAACTTCCTGTCAGCTGAGTAGCTAAAGCCTAAAGGGAACTGATGACTAGGCGTTGTATAAATAATTTTGGCATTAGAAGGGATTGATTCAACGACAACACCTTGGTCGTCCATCGGCACGGAGCCTATTTGCGCGCCAAGTAATCGAGCTTGATTTCGAAAAACAGGATATCCTGGATCTTCCGTCGACACGAGATCCCCGGGAGAGAGTAATGTAAGGAGAGTCGTCATTATTGCCTGCTGGCACCCTTGAGTAATGATGATGTCTTCAGGGTCACAGATTACGCCTCTCGAGTGTCTCACATACTCGCAGATAGACTCTCGTAAACAAGCTAACCCTTGCAAATCACCGCCATGTGCAAACTCTGGAGTTAATGCATTGAGCCTACTCAGTCTTGAGTGTCGCCAAATATGCTTTGCTATTCTCTGATGATCAGGAACGCCTAAAGTGAAGTCATAGTCTAGATTCTTTGGTGCGATGATCTCTGGCTTCTTCGCTGCGTTAGTGCCAAACACCCCTAGTTGGTAGTGTTTTATTGGTCTCTTATCTTGATTCACCGTTTGTTCTAGAGCATTACTTACGTACGTGCCAGACCCTGCCTTTTTTACTATCCACCCCTCGAACTGAAGTCGCTCATACACCGAAATGACAGTGTTTCTTGCTATGCCTAACTTTTTCGACAGCATGCGAGTTGATGGTAATCTCTCATTTGATCGTAATCTGCCTTCTAATATCCCTTGGTATATCTCGGAGTAAAGTTGTTGGCTGGTGACTTTTCCAGTTTCGAAGTGTAGTGAAAATGGCATCGTTTTCTCTGTAGACGTTGAAAAGTGGTTCTAAAGCGTTGTGAGGATGTGGATCTGTATATACCAAGTATATCTACCTAGTATACCGTTATCGTGATATGGAGAAAGCGTAATTGAGTACACTATTTCCCCATTTTGGAAACGGATGTTACTTACATTCGTATCTAACCGGCCTACCTATCAACGGTGATCAGGTTTAGACCTGTTTATATCGCACTAAAAATTTGAAGACACAGTGTTATTCATCGAGGGTTAACGATTGGAGTTCTTCAAGTCAGGATTACTTTTATATAAAAAGTTAAAAGCCTTGGAATAAACTAGAAATTAATTATAAGTTAAAATTAAAAAATTGAGGGTTCAATGAAGTTAAACAATGCCTTGCTGGCCATTTTATCGCTCACTTCTTTCGTCACGTTTGCGAAAACGGAGTTAACGGTTAGCAGTCAATTAAAGAGCGTAGTTGATGAATGCGCTAAAGGATTAATCAACGAATACGACATTCCGGGGTTGGCTGTTGCAGTAACGATTGATGGTAAACGTTATTTTTATAATTACGGTTTGGCTGACGTAAGTAAGGGGAGTTTAGTCACCAACGACACAATTTTTGAACTCGGCTCTATCAGTAAAACTTTTGCTGCTACTTTGACTGGGTACGCCCAAGAAAAAGGTAAGCTAGACATGGATGACAAGGTCAAAGATTATATTCCAGAATTAGAGAATAGTGCTCTGGGTAATACCAAGCTAGTTAATGTCGCCACCTACACTGCAGGTGGTCTACCATTGCAATTCCCTAGCGAAGTAACGAACGACGCTGAAATGATGCAGTACTACAAAACGTGGAAACCGGAGTACGAAGCCGGTACTAAGAGGAAGTACTCAAACCCTAGTATTGGTCTATTTGGCTACATCGGTGCCTTGAGTATGAAGTCAGACTATACGGAAATGATGGAAACCGTCATCCTGCCTGAGCTCGGTATGACCAATACCTTTGTCGATGTACCAAAGGATAAGCTTAACAACTATGCTTTTGGTTATAGTTCTGAGGGAAAACCCGTTAGAGTTAATCCAGGTATTCTTGATGCACAAGCCTATGGTATTAAATCAACAAGCTTAGATATGCTTCAATATATCGAAGCAAATATGGGTCAAGCGCAACTTAATACTGATATAGAAAATGCGCTAGAGAGAACTCATACTAAGTATTTTGATACCGACACGTTTACACAAGCCGTAGGATGGGAGGGTTATGATTACCCCGTTTCACTTTCGCAATTATTGAAGGGTAACTCCAGCGATGTAATTCTCAAAGCTAAACCGGTTCAAGCAAGTGTATCTGGTACTCTCGGTCGTGACGTTTGGTATAACAAAACGGGCTCAACAGGTGGCTTTGGGGCATATGTCGCGTATGTACCCTCTGAAAAAATAGGCATAGTGATTCTGGCGAATAAAAACTACCCTAATGCAGAAAGAGTAGAGGCTGCTTACCATATTATTAGCTCAGTGGTGAAGTAAATTTTAGTGGTAATAGGCACTACGTAATTATTAGAGCTTATTTAGATACATACTATCTGCAGTGTTTTATTCGATAGTATTTATAGGAGTATTCATGAAAACTAAGCATTGGTCTAAGGTGACTTTGCTACATGAAGCTGTTACGAACCCAAATATAACGATTAAAGGTAAACATAGTTATTACAGTGATTGTTGGGACGCCGGTTTTGAGGAGTCTGTTGTAAGATATCTACAAGGCGATGAGTTCAGCCGAGATTGGGAACCAAAATGGAAGATTGATAAGTTACATATAGGTGACTTTGTCTGTATTGCAGCGGAAGTTGTGATTGTTATGGGGGGAAACAGTACACATAGAGCTGATTGGTTCTCCTTGTACCCATTTATGGACTTTATTGAAGAAGCGTACGTCGGGAAAGGAGATACTCATATTGGCGATGGCGCCTGGCTCGGTATGCGATCCATGATAATGCCGGGTGTGACTATCGGAGAAGGAGCAATCGTTGCGGCAAACAGTGTGGTGACGAAAGATGTTGAGCCTTACAGCATGGTTGCGGGGTCACCAGCTAAGCATGTCAAATATCGCTTTTCTCGAGAGACGATAGACGAACTGCTTGCTCTTAGGATATATGATTGGCCTGATAAGAAAATCGACAGCCTGAAGAGATTTTTATGTTCAGACGATTTAGAAGGGCTGAGAAAGGCAAGCGCTGAATATGATAGAAACCATTCAGCATCATGACAACGTCACCATTTAAAAGGTCAGAAAGAGGCCATTGTTGGGCCTCTTTGTATTAAATATCTAGCCAATACAATGAGTAATCATTTTATTCTTTTATTGATTTTTTATGTGAATATGATAACGGCGCGTACCACTTGCGTTCAAGAACAAGAGGACAACGTGCTTGGTAAAGGGGAAACCGATGGAATATCGGGAAACTATAATTATTAAGAGCCGCATGTAGCGGCTCTTTTTGATCCTGAAATTGGTTAGTGGCGACAGACTACGAAGCGCTCAGAGGGTTACGAGGACTCGCTTCAGATAAATGAAGAAAGAGCGAATCGAAGTGGATGTTGTTACCTATTTGACTGCTCATACCGTTGCCATTCCGCTGTTAACTCTGCTTTTTCTTTTCTCGCTGCAATCAGCATTTCTATATTTACGTCAGCGTTTGGGTGCCTTTGAATGTATCGCTCGTAATCAACCGGAACAGCATTGATGTGCAGTTCAAGATGTAAATGCGGCCCTGTTGTTCTTCCTGTGTTACCCGTTTTCCCTATCACTTGTCCTCGGCTGATCTTCTCACCAACATGGACGTTGCGCTGAGATAAGTGTAGGTAGCGTGATACAGAGCCATTTGTGTGGCGGATATTAATGTAGTTGCCGGCAAAACGGTTGTAGCGGGACTTTAAAACGACGCCATCAGCAATACTACGAATCGGTGTACCTACAGGTGTGGCATAATCAGTGCCTAAGTGCGGAGTCGTTATATTGGTCACTGGATGTGTTCGCTTTAAGTCATAGTCAGAGCTCACTCTGTAGTTTTTATCAAAGGGTGAAGAAAACATGAACTGATTATTTATCGACACACCATGCTCATCAAATACGTTACCGTGACCATCATTGATAATAAATAAATCAGTTTTACTGCCTGAATAGTAAAAAGAACTAATGTAAGTTTCATTTTTACTATTTAATTTAGTTCTTAAGATAAAGTTATCACCTCTTTTAATAGAGTCAATAATATTAAACTTGCTTTTGATAAGTGCTAATAGCAAGTTGATCTCTTTTTGACTCACTCCTGATTTTAATAATGAAGCGACAAAAGAGTATTCAACAACACCGATAGTGATTTTTTGCCTACGAGTCTTCTTTTTAATTGATGGCTGCACATTCTCACTTTCGAATTCTAAAGGCTTGATGGTAGGTAGCCTATCCACAGGAGTGAGGAAGTAGTGAGAAAGCGATACGCTAATCAATATGATTAACGCAGTAGTGATAAGGGCTACGGTAGGAGCTTGCACACTCCTTTTTATTATTAAAATAGTCATTAGTTTTGTTGGTTTATCAATACTGACAGTTGTGCGTAGAGTATAATATTTTAAATAAAAACTAGCATTAAAGCATGAGTAATTCCTCTGTTTTAACTAAGTTAATGATTATAGGATGTAAAAATAATTTTAATAATTCAGTCAAAGTGACGGTTGGCTTGGTGTTTATGCCTATTTTGTTGGTGTTAATGTCACGTTGAGAAAATATTTTTCAATAATATAATCTCGGGAAAATATATTTTGCCAAATTACTATGTTCGCTAAAAATACGCTGAAATTAACATTAGGTCTTACGCTTACATCTCTTTTATTGAGTGCATGTGGTGGTGGTGATGGAGGAGACAACACACCTCCAGCTAGAAGCAAAGGAAGCATTTCCGGTATGGTGTTTGACGCCCCAGTCAATGGCGCCAAGATTGAGGTTTTCGAGTTCAAAAATGGAAACTTAGGTCGGAAGTTGGCTAACACGACGTCTGATGCCTTCGGAAACTATCTGCTAGAGTTTGAATCGTCGTCAATGCCTCTTTTTGTTGTTGCAAAAGAGGGGAGTTATACCGATCCGTTTACAAATGAAACGGTATCTGTGAGCAATGCGAAGACACTTAAATTTGAAGGTGTTGTGAACTTTAAAGAGGGGAGTGAGCAAAAGTTAATGCTTACTCCGCTGTCGAACTTGGCAGCAGGCTTGGCAAAGTACAAAATTTCCCAGGGGGCCACAGATGAGAGTGCCTTTTCAACTGCTTTGGATAGTATCAATAGCATGTATGGTTTTGACGTAAATGAGACCAAACCTATTGATATTACCAAAGGTGGGCAAAGCAGTTTTGCTAGTACTGGGCATCAATACGGCGCTTTATTAACAGCATACTCGTCTTACTCTTACGATCTTATAAAAAAATACGGCAACAGCGATAACGTCTACACTTCAATGCATTTCGCTGACATCCAATATCGGGATGTTATTGCAGATGGTGTTCTTGATGGTCTTGAAGTGAGCCAGACTTCAGGAGCAGTGACTCCCCTCAGCTTTGGACAGAAAAAGATAAACAGCGACGTTTACACACGTGACTTATCTCAGCACGTTTTGATCGTGGTAAACGACCCAAGTATCAATATTTCTGGTACTGATGCTGCCGACTATGTCGACTTTAGTAAGAAGCTTAATGACTTAGGTACATATGGCAGTACAGATGGCGTCATTCCACCGCGAGATGGGACGGAGATTGATACCACAGCGCCTATCGTGACACGCATTGACCGTGATGTACTTGCAGGCACCGATAAAGTTGACCTAAAAATTGTTGATGATATCGGTGTAGAAGACGTATCCGCCTTTATTCAGTATCAGATTAATGGCTCTTGGTCTGGTGAATTTCAATGTAACGACATACAAGATTTTGGAAGCACATTCTGTTCGGTTGAATTTGATGATTTTGAAGTTGGCCTTCGAGAGACCAACGTTAAAGTTAACATTAATACCAAAGAGATCGATAGTGTAGATATGAACCCTGCCACAGGGCTCTCAAACGTAACAGCAGCACGGTTAGTCTTGTATACAGCGGATGTACTGGGTAATGAGTTAATTCCAGGCAGCCATTCGGGTCTTCATATCAACTTTGAATGGGATAACGATGCGCCTGTTATCGATATTACATCGGCGAGTGCAATTAATAACCAACTTAAAGAATACGTTCTGAAAGGGGTTGTAAAAGAAAGCTCGCAAGAGATTAGTTCGGTCAGTATTTCATTTAAAGATGGCTTACATGAGGGCGTCACATGTTCTCCTGTCACTGTAGAGTCTGGAAATGCTTGTGAGTTTAGTAAGGCTTACCCAACTGATGAATTCCTATCTACGACGGTCTTTGAGGTTCGAGCGAAGGATAGCAAAGGCAATACGGGCTCTGCGCAGCATGCAGTAAGTCGTGACGATCAAGCGCCAGCACAGACGATAACCTATCCTGAAGGTACGTCAATGACGTACGTAAATGTGGGTTTAGATGGTGAACGAACCACTTACGATGGTATCTACTCTCAAGATACGTACACCCCAGACAATGTTCAAGCAAGCCGCGATTTCCTGAAGATTGATTATGCGTACGCAAGTTTAGGGATTCAGAACTCATTAAAAGGGATAGATTTTAGTAACTTCAACGCTAATTTATTGAAAGAGAATAAAATCCCTTATGTTCGTGTGAAAGTTTCAGACGTAAACACCGATACGGTTTTAGGCTCCAACGCTAATAAGCTTAAGCTCGTCGTCAAGTACTTCGTAAGCCAAAACAACGATAACAACTACTCACTTCAGCAAGTTATTGACACAACCGCATCAGATGACGATTACATCGCAAAAATTCCGCACGAAACGCTGTTAGATAGCAATGGGCGAGTAGAGGATGTCATCTATTACATTCCTTTTGTAAGAGATATTTTTGGTGACAGCTTTAAATCGGTATCAGAAAACAGTAGTCAAAAGTTAGTCATTCAAACCGTCGATGAGTCTGATAACGAAAGCACTCCAAGAGAAGTATATTTTAGAAGTAGCTTTGACCTACCAACCATAAAAGTGGTGACACCATTTATTGGTGCGCGAGCTCAACTTGAAGGGTTGAGCCCAAGTGGTGAATTCACTTCACTTGCAAGTTGTACCACTATCCAGCAACTGGAAAGTGACCAGTCCATGGCTCTTGACGTAGCGAGCTGTGAAACCACAACTGACGTAGTGAATTATGATTTCATGCGTGTTCGTTTAATTGGTATCGAAGGCAGTGAGCCATATTATTACCAATGGAAAAGAGATCCAGGGACCAAGAAAGTAACGGTTGACTTAAACAAGGCCAATATTGGTGTGTATTTTAAGCTCAAAGGTTCTCAAACTTACTATATTACTGAACTATCGACATATCAGACTGGTTTGTTTGATTTCCAGTGGGATCAAGTGACAGCGGGAGAGAAAACTTCAGAACGTGCGAGTCAAATTCTTGATGATGTGCGCTACGCGTTATCAGGTACGAATAACAACTCATTCTTTGGGTTTGACCCAACGGTTGTGTCTTATGCAACCAATGAAATGCTTACAACTAAAGCGATTCCAGACAAGCCATCAAATGACTATCTACACCGATTCCTTGTTGAAGCAATTGATAGTATTGCCGAGAGAATGCCAAGAAATAACTCATTAGATTTTGCATCTGCTATTTACGATGATTTTAGCTACGATGGAAAAGCAAATGGTGTAGGGGCAGGAGGAAGTCAAGTTACGCTCGATTCTTACACGTTTGGCGCTGAAACTTACCGAAAAGATCTGGCGCAATCCTATTATGAAATCATGGCGAGCAAATACGGTATTGAGACCAATATCGCGCAGCTCTATGCTGATGATGTTTCGATGGCTAATCCTGACTTAAATGGTAAGAACATTTTTGATACAGAGGGTAGCAGTATCGATACCTTGCCGCCGCAGCCAAAATTAACCATTGAAAGCGGTAGAGAGACGATGGTTGGTAATAGGCTTTATATCGCTGGCGAGGTTGTTTCTAAAATTGTCCTAGACGATCCTTCTGGTATTGTAGGAACCGACGCTCACGGCCCGAAGTTTAGCACGATGTGGTATCAAGCCAATGAGCCAAATATTGAAATACCACTGGACATCAACATCGTAGAAAACTCAGACAGCAGCAATGCTTATCGAAAAGAGTACTTCTTCACCCTTAACTCCCAGTCTAGTGAACTAAAAGATATTATAGAGTTTGCCGTGGAGACCAGTGCTATGGACCCACATGGCAATGCGTATGGTTACAATGGTAAATCTCCGTTTATAGAATCGGTGTTTATTGATAACGACTTCCCTAAGGCCAGTTACCTTCCACCGAATGATGTCGATGGTAAACCTGTAGAAAACGGTATTTATTTAAATGCGAACAATACTCATGAATTAACCTTCAAGGTTGAGGATATTGTTGGTGATAAGCTTGCCTCGAGGGGCCTTGTTTTCTACCAGCAAACCGGTGAAAAAGTAACATACACACCAGAAAACTTTGCAAGTAACTCGAAAGACGCGTTTAAAGTCAAACTATGTACGGGCGAGATTTGTTCAAATCAAGGCTCTACGATTTATCCTGGTGATGGAGATTGGTTAGTTGTTGCAGCAGCAGAGGACAACTTAGGTAACTCCGTTTCAGAGTTAACTAGCACCGCTCCGAGATTCAATATTCGTATCGACTCTGAAGCCCCTATTGTAAAAAGTGAGCAGGTTCAAAGCCGTTTAGGTGGTAATAACCAATGGGCACCTGTCATTGATTGGGGGACGTTAAGCTCTGGCAATAACGTAAAAATAGATTTGCGCCGCGGATCTGGTCAGGCTCTGACATTAGAAAGCTGTGACCCTCTAACAGAGGCGTGTGACGTACCATACCTAGTTGGTGAACAGCCTGACGTCAAAGTCCAACTGGTTTCAAAAGCATTTGATTACGATGAATGGAATGAGTTTTACGTCACTGCGACGGACAACGCTTACCCTGCCAATGTCAGTACAACAGGGAAATTCACATTCCAAGTCGATAACAAAGGCCCTGAAATCATCCTAAATACACCTTGGGTTGAAGACACATTGTCCAAAGAGAACTATGTCATAGGGCGTGAGTTCAACGTGCGGTTTAAATCCGTAATAGATGATTCAGACCTTGAGCAAGTCTCGCTGTATCAAAGTGGTAAAGATTCGCCAATTAAGACAATTGTGCCAACGGATTCATCTAAAGAGTTTGTCATGTCTCTGATCAAGAGTGACACAGATAAAATAGACATTTCTGAAGATGAAAAAACAACGTCATTGTATGTAAAAGCAACCGATATTTATGGTTTTGAGTCTAGTTCTAACGCGCACAAGGTTATTCTTGATCGTGATGGACCAACATTAGGATTAAGTGGTTTCAATGCGAATGACTACTACTTAGGTAACTATGTCTTTGACCTAACGGCTCTAGACCTAAATGCAAACGGTGATGTTTCAATTAATGGTGTCAATCGAGAAAGCCTAGAGTATTGGACGTTTAGCGATCTGGAGCCATTACCTGGCTCTCCCGGTACAAAAATCAATGAGGATCTCAAAGTGAGCCTTGGTGATTTAGGTTCGGGTACCCACAAGATTCGTTTAAAAGGGTCTGATGTTCGTGGCAACACAACCTTAACCAGTGATGAGCAAGATTTTACCGTCAAAGTGTACAACTCAATCCCGCAGGTGACGCTGGCGATGAGTTACACGGATGGAACGCCAATTACAAACAACACCATCTATCAAGATGGGAATATCGTACTTACGCTTGATATTGTTGATGATAGTGGCGTTGATCGAATTGACTCAACGTATAGATTTTCTGGTGAGCAAAACGGGACTAACTTTACGTTCTCAGAAACCGCAGATGGCACTTGGACCGCAACGTTGCTTTCTACACAAATTGCCAAAGATGGTAATTATGAACTTGATATCAAGGTTCATAACAAAGTTCGTTACCTTGATGAAAAAGACCGAAAGGTTGGAAAAGTAAACCAAACCTTTAGCGTACAGCGTGAAGGCGTGGTTCTAACAGTTGAAAGCCCGCTGGACTTCCAAAATTACTTATCTGATGGTGTTCTTGATGTCACCTTTACTACATTGAGTGCGGTCAAAGCCAAAACGTTAGAGTGTTGGGTTCGTGAAGAATACAACTCTCTAGATGCGCCACCAACTAATGAGCAACCAACTTCTGGCGTTATCAACGTATCGCAAGAACCTTACAGTTGTAGTGTCAATGTTGGGCAAAACATGACCAAAGCACCTGTTACTTTGATCACTAAAACCTTGGGTACAAATGGGCGTGAAACGATCAACAAGTTCAATTTCTCGATGGTGGATATTGATGCACCGACAGTCGTGGATGGTAACTCATACAGTTTTAAAGGAAGTGATGTTTGGTTTGATGAAGCTTTGAAGAAGAAGATGCTCACATTTGAGCTCTCTTTTAATGATGCTTTATCAGGCGTGAATACCGAAAGTTCAGATGAATATCCAAAGTTGGTTCGTAATCTTGGCAACAAAGCTTATACACCAACGACTTGTGCCAAAGGTGTTGGAAATATCAAGTGTACGTATTCTGAACCCTATGCCGATATTATTGATGGCCTGAGTACAACTCAAGAATACAAAATCAAGAACTTATCTGATTTAGCAGGAAACTTGACGCCAGAGCACGATCTACTGCTTGAATTACCTAAAGGTTCGGTAGTCGTCGAAATTACTGATCCGGTTGGAAACACAACCATTAATGGTCAGCAGCTTGTCGCCAAATTCAGAATTAAGCTGTATGAAAACTCTAGACTAGACAATGTGATGGCCAGATTTGGAACGGAATCCTACAACTATAAAGATAACCCGGAGAAGTTTGCACAATTAGAGGTGTGTGCAGATGACCCAACCTACAAGTGTTCAACATTTACGAGTGAACTTCCTAGCGATGCGGATGGAAAAACGATCAGGACAACGATTATCGCAACGGATGTGTGGTCGAGAGTCGGTGAAGCGACCGTTGATATTAAAGTTGACAACACACCTCCAAGTGTTGGCGATGAGATTATCGTAACTGAATCGCCAACAAATCCAGATAACGTTCGTTTTCGTTTCGACATAACGGACACTGGTAGCAGCCTGGCAAAAGTAAACTATTCGGTTTTAAACCCAAGCTATCAAGAAGAAAGAGTAGAGGATGGGAACGGTTCATCTACGTACTTTGAACTATCAAAATCTCAGCTAGAGGGGCGTGGTTCAATCACGGTTGATATCAAAGCGACAGATAGCGTCGGACTGTATTCTGATATCAGAAAAGTCATTGATATTAGTGTTCCTAAAGTCACAGTTGATTTCGATGGAATTACGAGTTTGCAGGGTGGGAAACTGTTTTTAACCAAGGCGAGCCAGCCGTTTACGGTATCTACGGTGGAAGGAGAAAGAGTGAAAGCTTCACAATATTCTGTGGAGCTTATTCCAAGCCTCGGTGATTCCTTGCGTTACTCAGGTGATGTTATCTCATCTAGTGGTAATGGAATGATGAACTTTGCCGTCGATAACCAAGGGGCATATACCCTTAAGGTGACGGTGACGGACTCAGTTGGAAGAGAGAATACAAGCTTTGAATTACTAGGCAAAAGTTATGATGGACAAGTGATCGAGTCTATTGTTGATTATGACGCTCCAAGTATTTCGGGCTTAAGTGCTAATCAAACCTCTAAGGTGCCGACAAACGATAAGTATCAACTAGAAATTAGTGCATACATTACAGATAAAAATTTAAATCTCGTCACGTCAAAAGCGGTGAGTGGTGGTAGCACAGTGGCTCCTCAAGCGATTACTGAGCCGACAACCGAAGCGGGGCCTTATGTCATAAGCTATTTGTTACCGAAAGGCGATCATACGATCACGGTGGCAGCAACAGACAAGGTGGATAACAAGAGTGAAAGTTCTATTGACGCGCATGTGGAAGCGGCAACCGTTCCCGGGCTAAGTATCTCTACCGCCTCAAGCGCCCCTCTTTTTGGAGGCGAAGAGATTACGCTTGCGTTTAACTTTACAGAAGAAGTTACGAACTTTGATATCTCAGATGTCCATCTTGTCGCTAGTGATAACGGCGCAACAGGAACGTTAAAGCAAGATACGTGGTCCACTTCAGACAACGTTACGTGGACGGTTAATTACATCAGTCCAGAAAAGCAAGATAAAAACATAACAATACAGGTAGAGGACGATAGCTACCAAAGTACCAACACCATTCCTGGAAAAGGAAGCAGCTTAAGTATCGCGGTTGAAGGAACCTTACCAAAACTAACCAATGTGACATTTAACCCCGAGCATCAGAGTGCGGGTCAAAGCGTGAATGTATCGCTTGAGTTTGACAAAGAGATCCAAGAGGCGACCGCTACGCTTGGCGGCAATCGCATTAGTTCTCTGTCAGCAACGGCAGATAAAAAGGTCTGGGTTGGTGATGTACAAGTTCCGAGCACCGCGCTGTTAAGTGTCGACTTGGTTGTTAGTCAGTTTAAAGATTTGACTGGCAACATAGGTGAGGATAACACCGCTCACGAATTGCCAATCACGCCAACCTTAGCTATTACGCCAGTGGGCAGTGTGGATGAAACGCATGCCGCCACGCTACAATTCGAAGGTACGTCGACACGTTTTGACGGCCAGTCCCTGCGTCTTGAAGTGGAAGCCCAAGGCAGCGCGACGGTACTAAAAAGCAGCAGCGCGACAGTACAAGCCGGTGGCACTTGGACCAGTGACGCGATTGATATGAGTCATCAAACCAATGGCACTTATACTGTGATGGTGACGGGGATGAACTCGGCGGGGATTGAAGTGAGTGAAAGCCAGAGCTTTACACTCGCGCAGTCTCTGCCAACGCTGACTAACGCGACGTTTAAGCCTGAGCACCAAGCCATCGGCCAACGCGTGACGGTGACGCTGGAATTCGATAAAGATCTGCAATCCGCCGCAGCGGAGTTAGGTGGTGCGACGATCACTTCATTAGTGGCAACCGCGGACCCAAGTGTTTGGACTGGTGATGTGGTGGTACCAAGCACGTCAGAGCTGAGTGTGGCGTTGCTTGTTCGTGACTACCAAGACTTCTCAGGGAATACCGGTAGCCAGAACACGGCTTACTCCATGCCGATCACGCCGACCTTAGCCATCACGCCAGTGGGTAATGTGGATGAAGCGCATGCCGCCACGCTACAATTTGAAGGTACGTCGACACGTTTTGATGGTCAGTCCCTGCGTCTTGAAGTGAAAGCCCAAGGCGGCGCGACGGTATTGAAAAGCAGCAGCGCAACGGTACAAGCCGGTGGCACTTGGACCAGTGACGCGATTGATATGAGTCATCAAACCAATGGCACTTACATCGTGATGGTGACGGGGACGAACTCAGCGGGCATTGAAGTGAGTGAAAGTCAGAGCTTTACACTGGCGCAGTCTTTGCCAACGCTGACTAACGTGACGTTTACGCCTGAGCACCAAGCCATCGGCCAAAGCGTGACGGTAACGCTGGAATTCGATAAAGCATTGCAAGGTGCTGCGGCGGAGTTAGGTGGCACGACGATCACTTCATTAGTGGCAACCGCGGACCCAAGTGTTTGGACTGGTGATGTGGTGGTACCAAGCACGTCAGAGCTGAGTGTGGCGTTGCTTGTTCGTGACTACCAAGACTTCTCAGGGAATACCGGTAGCCAGAACACGGCTTACTCCATGCCGATCACACCAACCTTAGCTATTACGCCAGTGGGCAGTGTGGATGAAACGCATGCCACCACGCTACAATTCGAAGGTACGTCGACACGTTTTGACGGTCAGTCCCTGCGTCTTGAAGTGAAAGCCCAAGGCAGCGAGACGGTACTAAAAAGCAGCAGTGCAACGGTACAAGCCGGTGGCACTTGGATCAGTGACGCAATGGATATGAGTCACCAAACCAATGGCACTTATACCGTGATTGTGACAGGGACGAACTCAGCTGGCATTGAAGTGAGTGAAAGCCAGAGCTTTACACTGGCGCAGTCTCTGCCAACGCTGACTAACGTGACGTTTACGCCTGAGCACCAAGCCATCGGCCAAAGCGTGACGGTGACGCTGGAATTCGATAAAGATCTGCAATCCGCCGCAGCGGAGTTAGGTGGTACCACGATCACTTCATTAGTGGCAACCGCGGACCCAAGCGTTTGGACTGGTGATGTGATGGTACCAAGCACGTCGGAGCTCAAATTGGGGTTGCTTGTTCGTGACTACCAAGACTTCTCAGGGAATACCGGAAGTCAGAGCACGGCTTACTCCATGCCGATCACGCCGACCTTAGCTATTACGCCAGTGGGCAATGTGGATGAAACGCATGCCGCCACACTACAATTCGAAGGCACGTCGACACGTTTTGACGGTCAGTCCCTGCGTCTTGAAGTGAAAGCCCAAGGCAGCGCGACGGTACTAAAAAGCAGCAGTGCAACGGTACAAGCTGGTGGCACTTGGGTCAGTGACGCAATGGATATGAGTCACCAAACCAATGGCACTTATACTGTGATGGTGACGGGGACGAACTCAGCGGGCATTGAAGTGAGTGAAAGCCAGAGCTTTACACTGGCGCAGTCTCTGCCAACGCTGACTAACGTGACGTTTACGCCTGAGCACCAAGCCATCGGCCAAAGCGTGACGGTAACGCTGGAATTCGATAAAGCATTGCAAGGTGCTGCGGCGGAGTTAGGTGGCACGACGATCACTTCATTAGTGGCAACCGCGGACCCAAGTGTTTGGACTGGTGATGTGGTGGTACCAAGCACGTCGGAGCTCAATGTGGGGTTGCTTGTTCGTGACTACCAAGACTTATCAGGGAATACCGGTAGTCAGAACACGGCTTACTCCATGCCGATCACACCAACCTTAGCTATTACGCCAGTGGGTAATGTGGATGAAGCGCATGCCGCCACGCTACAATTTGAAGGTACGTCGACACGCTTTGACGGTCAGTCCCTGCGTCTTGAAGTGAAAGCCCAAGGCAGCGCGACGGTACTAAAAAGCAGCAGCGCAACGGTACAAGCCGGTGGCACTTGGACCAGTGACGCGATTGATATGAGTCACCAAACCAACGGCACTTATACCGTGATTGTGACAGGGACGAACTCAGCCGGCATTGAAGTGAGTGAAAGCCAGAGCTTTACACTGGCGCAGTCTCTGCCAACGCTGACTAACGTGACGTTTACGCCTGAGCACCAAGCCATCGGCCAAAGCGTGACGGTAACGCTGGAATTCGATAAAGCATTGCAAGGTGCTGCGGCGGAGTTAGGTGGCACGACGATCACTTCATTAGTGGCAACCGCGGACCCAAGTGTTTGGACTGGTGATGTGGTGGTACCAAGCACGTCAGAGCTCAATGTGGCGTTGCTTGTTCGTGACTACCAAGACTTATCAGGAAATACCGGTAGTCAGAACACGGCTTACTCCATGCCAATTACACCGACAATACACCTAGACGTTATCAACGATGTTACTGGAGTGGAAAGCGTGACAGTAAGTGGTAGCAGTGAACGATTTGAAGATGGTGAGTTCATAGATATCAAAGCAGTCGACGCTGATGGTACAGAAGCCACAGGCATGGCAACCGTGCTTTCAGACTCATGGACAACTGATTTAGATCTTTCAGGACTGAAGGAGGGGGTAGTGACGATTTATGTAAATGGTACCAACAAGCTTTCCGCCTCTGCCGAAGAGGCTCAAGCAACATTTAACTATGATCGTTTCGCAAGTACAGCCTCCTTAGGTGCTGTTTACAACCGATATTTTAGTGATGACAAAACTTTAAAAAATGCGGCATAAATAAAGCGAGCGTTTAGCTCGCTTTATTTCTTTGGGACTTTTTGTGATATTTATCAAAATAATTGCCTTTATTGATAAGTTACTCGAATTAATGAATCGTCTTAATACAAGGCTGAATAACTATAATAACTAGGCCAATGTTGCTTTTAGGTGTGTATGACGTGATTGTGATGGTCGCTCGGCAGGAGCTGTGGTGAATGTGTCGCGTTGAAAATCTTTTTAAATATTATATATTTACGCTCGTTTCTATACTCTGAGTATAGTGTTCTGCATGAGGTCGATGGGTAATACCTCACCTCTTTAACTCGCGATGAAGCAAATTTAATCCTAGCAAGCTTCAGAGCAGTTACTTTTGTGAGTGCGTAATGCGCTCACCTTTTTATTTAAACTTCCTCAGTAACAGTCAATTTGTTGTTTGTTGCTGAGGAGGGCACCTCATAAACTTCTGAATTTCCTCGTGCTTACCTGAAGCACACGTTACTACGATTTTTGTTAACTTCAGTCCATAAATTAAATTTTTTTAGATAGTAAGATTTTACCATTTTGACAGAGTGGGTGATGTTACTGGCTTTTATTGTGGTCGAATCGCATGTTTTAATAGTAAAAATCACCATTTTTTTGGTGTTTTTGATTTCGGGCGATTTTTCTATCTCGTTGAAAATAAATGGCTAAGTAAGTAGGATACGCAGACCAAATCGTACTTGTAAGCCTTATCAGCTTAATTGTCACCGCAGCCATATTTACGATGTTGGTTGTGGAGAATTCAAATGCATTTAGTTTGCAAATTTATACCTAGCTCGAAGCTATCCTCCAACGAGCTATCTTATGTTCTTACACCGGACGAGTGTATAGGACAGCTTTCGCGTTTGCGAAATTCAGATGACATCCTCAGAAACCTCCCTAAAGAATTGGCGCAAAAGATTTCCATCTCTGCCAAAAAAACGACCAGCGCATTGCTAGCTGCTATAAGAATCGAATTGGGAAAAGGCAATTGGGTGTCATTATCTACCGTTGCTCGTCGGTCGCCATTGACGGACTCTCAGCTGCAAAGCTTCCCTAGACTTAAATCACTCGTTGACTTTGTATCAGCTTCGAATGAAAGCAAAGCTTTTAAAGCAGGATACAAGCAGGTTACCGACGATGTTGCTTTAGTTCGTAGTTACACGCATGTCCCCTCTGAGCCAAGCCCAGATCAAAAAATCGTTGTCGAGTTTGCAGGGCAGTGGTCTAGCAACGCGGCATGTTTGATGTTGGGAAAAACCGAAGCTCAAAAAGAAAAAGTGACTGTAGGCAAGGCTGATACAGAAAACAAACACCGCAGCCTCGCGACGTTTAAAGATCTCGATGCTGAAGGTAAAACGCTTTATATCAAAATTCCTTGCTCCGACCAGCCTCAGCCAATCTTGCTTAAACTCGCCGAAGACCTGCAACCCGTTGATAAAGAAACTCAGATGGATGAGTGGGACAACGTGTTGGTGCCTGTACTACCTATGCTAGAGGGCCCAAATGGACATGAGTTGGTTGCAGAAGGTTATTTCTATGTAATCTGGAATAACAAAGTTTGGCGAGAGGTTGAAGTTACACCAAAAGGCTACTTTGCTGATGTCGATTTAGAGTACTACAGAAATAATGATCCTGAATCCTCGATGAAAACACGACATGTCAACATTGATGGGGCCAACCTTGTACCAGACTACTATATTGGCGAAGAAGCATTTGAGATTTATCAATCCGGTCAGAAAGTGTATTCGGGACATCTAAGCCTTGATCAAGGTGCTAGGGTATTCCGCTTTGTAGATGAGGAAGTAGATGTTGTTTTTCCAGAATTAGATATTGATCCTATCACTGTTAAAACGGTGCTAAGCCCTTATAAAGCTGGCAAAGATGGTTTGCGTATTGCGCAAGGCGTTCCTCTACCGCATATTTGGGTGCCATATAAAGTCGCGGGAAAAGCACAAGAATGTTATATCCATTACTCCGAGTTGGCTTTGACAAACACGGAACTGTCTGAGCTAGAGAGTGATCCTGCTTCAATTGCTAAGTCTCTTTCAGAGTTGCAAATATACTCCTCATCCCAAAGCTTTAATAATGCGGGCGAGAATATTATTCCAGTTTCCGGTACCGCATCGACAGGCATCGGCAGTGGAGTCATCAACGAACACAAAGAGAGCAATGTTGCGGGGCTTAAATTGGCTCCAAGAGTCGCTTTGCCTTCTATACGTTACCTTCACGAGCCTTTGACAGATCAGCCGGACGATTTCTTTGGGCTTCGTAACATAGAACACGATTGGATTCACAAATCGTACTTTCGTTCAGCGATGAAAGACGACGATGGTTATATGACGCTGCGTTTTGCATTCCCGCCGGCAGAGGTCAAGAACGTCGATATTGTTCGAGGTGTTCATTCGAGCCTCTCCACCGGTAGCCAACGTCTTGTCGTTGTAGAAGAAAATGTACCCATTTCAGAATTGGTAGGTTAAACCATGAAAAAAATAATATTACTGTTACTTACTGCTTTATCGATAGCGGGTTGTAAAGATGACGGCCGCACTTACGTGGGTGAACATAACTACTACACCATGGAGCAGAGCAAGGTCCGTAAATCTGACTCTGCGACTTATCAACAACGTGACTTTCCTCGTTACTTTATTCACCGCGCTAAGGAATGGCCAAGGGAAGATTTAAATGACGCGAGCTCTTACGATTTGCCACGCGTTCAATTTACCTGGGCAAACTTATCAAGTGTTCCAGGCTATGAGCCGGATCCAATGTACAACGAGTACGAAGGACGAACCAAAATCTGGAGTATGAAGACCGATGGCACGGATCTACGCTTGGTGACCGATTTGGCTTGGTTAGGTATGAATGGATCTGGTGTTGATAAAACCAGTCGCTCGCCAAATAATCGCTATGTGGCAGTCGGTTTTGGTTTGACTAACTACCTTTTTGATATCAAAACCCAGAAGATGATTGAGCTGCCACATGACATTGAAGGGCCGAAAGGCTTTTTGTGGGCGGAAGACAGTAGCTACGTTTATTACCGCACTGGTATGGTTGGTCGTGTGGTTTATAAGTGGGATATTGCTAAAGGTGAAGCGGAAAAGACGGATCTGCATATATCCGGGACAGGCTTTATTCGCGATGGATTAATTTACAGTGTGACTAATGGTGCTGCGCTTATAGAAGATGAAAAAACTTATGAAACGACAAAGGTCGTTCAATGGGGGAAAAAGTTACCTGTTAAGAAAGCAAAAGCGCATTTTACGGCGATCAGTCCAGAAGGGGACATTGTTTGGGCGGCTAATCGCAACTATCACAATGTATTTGTCGTCGACCTAGCAAAAGGTAAACAAATTGACCGTGATGGCGCAATGCAATATGCCATCGGTCTAAATAATCGTTTTTCTTTGACGAATTATAATGCGATGCTGATGTCAGTACAGAACAACCAGACAAAACAAGCGTGGAGTTGGTCTCCGTTGGGTTACAGCCGAACGTTAGACCCCGCCATTGTGTATAACCTCTCCGCAAATCAAGGTAACTGGTTTAAGGAGGTGAACTAATGGCCTTCACATTTGATAATGAAGTCTATCTGTTCGGTGCTTTGTTTGAGGGCAAGTTCTTAGGCCGTGAATATATATTCCCTGACTGGCATACCCAGCCAGATCTCACCCAAGTAAATGAGCTAGCGGGTAAGATTCGTCCCATTCCTTTGACTCCCGTGATGGTCAATGCCTTGTCAGGAGGCGAACCCGCACTGTGGGGAACCACCAAAGAGGGAAAATTGGTCGAGTTAGGTTTAGGCGAGCCATCACAAGCAACGGGTAAACAACCTTTATCGGGAGAAAAAGTCGATTCTGAAACTTCTGCACCAAGCGATGTCGACAATTATGAATTACTCAAGTTGGGCAACCGACCGGAAGGGATCAGCAAAGGGAAAAGCTATGAATTAAGCTTTCCACCATTGCGTTTGTTAGCGCAGATGATTGCGCCGCAGAATGAACCAGAAAGTACTGGAGGCGCAAAAGATCTGGCAAGTCTTGCAGAAAACATTAAGCATTTCGCCCAGTATATTGATGATGGGACTAACAAAACAAAGCAAACTGGGGTGAAGTTCCAACTTACAGAAATTGCCCTTGGTCAACTTGCCCCTGAGTATGTTGGGGGCGATCTTACGCCAGAGCAACAAAGTTACAATGATTGGTTGGAGCGTCAGAAAAAAAGAAACAAGCCCCTGAAAGGTTTCGTTGTGCCAAGAATGCACAGTTGCGCGGTACTTTTTACAGACATGCTTTATAGCGGCGCTGAGGTCTCGCTTGTTAGACCAGTGAAACACCTCAAAGCGGGTGATTTAGAGAGCGCCGCAGAAGAAGTGATTGATGTAAAGGTTGTCGATACGCATGTTGCAGAATGGGCGAATGAAATTGGTGATCGAAACGTTTTACCAAGTGCATTGTTTAACCTCGATCCAAGCCAAGTTGAAGATGGTTTTTATTTGTTGCGCATCCAATTTTGGGAAGATGAATGGTTAGCATTCGATGAAACACGTAAGGTGTTACCCGAAAGTGTACTGAAGGCCAATGTCACAAAGCAGTTCATGAAACACCCTCAAACTGATGTGGAGCAGAATGTATATACTTATGAACTGCATGAAAAACTGACGTTTATCGATACAGCGGGCATTGGCAAAATGGCGTGCGTGTGTGGTGACATGATCACCTTAGAGGAAGCGCTCATCCAACAATTCCCTAATCAGTTGCCATCTTATTCAGACTACGCGACGAAGGGGTTAACCTATCAAACTAAGCAAAAACCGGGCGTTGCACCGTTATCTTTGCATGCAGCGATCAACAAAACCTACGAATCGTTGAGCAGTGACTTTCTCTCTATTGAGGGCGCAAAGCTATATGGCCCACCTGCAGAAATGGCGAAAACCATCGGGCAGGCGCTATGGGAAAACAGTGAGTCGGGGGCCTTACCTCCATTTCTGATGAGTGGTATCGCGTTACATTCGGCACTTGCCGCCACTAGTGGTATTAAAAAGAGTGTCAGCCTTGCAAAAGTTTTTGCGCGTAAAGAGCTAACGCTGAAACAAGCACAAGCGTTAGTGTTTAGAAAGCATGTCATTGATATTCCTTATATCAAGCGTGCTTTTAAAACGGCAGGCCCAGAGTCAAAAATCATGCGTGGCGTTGGACGATTAAGCAGTGATTTTTTGAGCGGAACAAATCGCGCACTACCAGCAATTGGAGTTATCGCAAGTGGCAAGGAAGCGTTCGATCAATATTCGGCGTTCTCTGAACAAATTAAAAATGCGAAAGAAGCGCAAGAAACTTTAAGTAAATACGCTGAAAACTATCTTTCTTCTTTAACGTTTGTTCGTCGCTTTGATAATCCAGAACATTGGCAAAAAAAAGCAGAAACGGTGCAGGAAGCACTTGGTAAAGAAGGGAATGCTCAGATCTTTGCTGATGGTCAAGGGGTCGTTGTTCGAATGAACTTCAAGTTTAACTCTGCTGAGTTTGAGAACGAAGTTCAAGTACTGCATATCGACTATATAGAAGTATGTGAAAAATTATGCCAGCTTTTATCCCAAAACCCTGATTACCAAGTTGCCATTATTGGCCATGCAGGGCCAATAGGAACGCATGAAAATAACTTAAAGATATCAAAAATGCGTGCGGATGTAGTTAAAGAGGCCATCCTCGCCAAAACAAGCGGAGAAGAACGAGCGAACCTAGAATCAAGGTTGTGGATTGAATTTAAGGGTAAGTCACAACTGATCGATGATATCGACGGTTATGCCGACGTTAACGACCGATCAGATAATGCGGATATCGCTGTGAACCGACGTGTAGAGGTAAGGTTGATCATCCCTGACTTCGCGGTTTCTCTACCACCGAGCCGATCTGGAACGATGGCATTAAATCGCGCGCATCAAATTTGGGAAGGGCATCAGCTTGCGGCAAAGGAAGCTGAAGATAAGATGATTCTTGCCGCCGTTGACGCAATGGCAAGCGTCGCAATCTGGACGCCTGCCGCACCAGTGGCTGCCTATTATTTTGCCGGTAAAGTGGGGGCAGATCTTTTGGGCGCTGCAACTGATTTCTATGGTGATCTTTTTGGTGATGCGACGTTTAAGGAGATCAAAGCTCAGTACAATAACAAAAGCATGCTAAAAACGCTCAGCAGTATCAATAAAGAACTTGTCTCATTGTATAAGGGGATCAGTCAAGATCTTCAACCTCAGATCATTGATGCCGTTGGCTTAGCCGACTTTCTTAAAAAACAGGCGAATCATGATGAGTTGTTGAAGCGCTTTTTGTTGCGCTCCTATGCTTTGAATTCTTTGATTGAGTTACTAACGCTTCTCCGCGCTAAGTGGAGCCTTACGGGTGACTTTGATGATTTCATTGAGGATTATCGAGTTGACGAGTTTATTCAGCTGTATGTCATGAGTGATAACTGGGAAATTCCAGTCAATGATGGCAATACGCTTGCCCTGAACTGGGTAAACCGTTTTAACAAATCTGGTTTGTTCTCTAACTCTGGCATCAATAGCTCGCTACAATGGAATTACGGTGAAAAGATAGGTGGTGCATTTAATACGGGATTCCCTGTACAAACACGTCTATTTTTGGACCGAAAATCAGATGAGTCCTTGCAAGAAAGTGCTTCTATCCGAGAAGGTCTAAAGGCATTTTGTCACGACTTCAATTTAGCCAAAGAAGAACTTGGGCGTGATGATATAGAGTTCAGTCGCTTGCTGGTCCAAGAGGATGGGATATGGGAACCATACATCAAATGGATATTTGAGAAGAATGGACGAAAGCTACGCCCACAAACGCGTGTGAAACTACAGGTGGTTTTAAAAGATGGTTTCTCGTCTAAGACACTGTTTTTACAGGAGGTCGCTTATCGCGCCGCTGTTGTTGGTTTGGACTCTCATGGGCCAACCTTTGATGTGTTGTTTACAAAAATGGATGCTTCTCAATTCGAAGACCCTGATGAAGCGATTAAAGAACACTTTAAGAGTAAGCGTGTTGAGGAATTGCATGGTCTTGAATTTGAACCAACATATGAATTTGGTGAGTTTTTAATCCATGGCATCAAGCCGTTATGTCCAAATGTTAAAGTCATAGATGAGGTGAAAGCCTTCTTTACAGGTCAAAGCGTATTTGAATATGTTCGAGACTCTGGTGCTTTTGAACAGATGAAATATGTCTTCTCACTAGGAGGACATGATTTGCTAGCGGGTAAGTTAGAGGGCTTGGGTACATATAAAAATTACACTCTAGATATTACTGAAGTTAACTTTGGTATCGATGGTCAAAGCCCTGCACAAGAAGCGAAAAACTTTAACGGTCGAACATTGGAAAAGACGAAACTCACAGACACTGACTTTTTAATCGAAGAGTTTGTCATGAGTGAGTCTGCATCATCCCGAGACACTACACCGAAGGTGATCGATGGCAACCTTATTATTTTGCCTGGTGTTGAAATTGACGGTGACCTTGCTTGGGGTGAAAGCAATGCGAATAAACTGATAAGCAACAAGTTTGATTGGTCGAAAGAGCAACGGTTCTCACTTTGTTTTGCGGTGTTAGGGGATGATCGTGCGAGTGACGATTACGATACAATGTTACTCAATGCCATTGAATGTGGGGTGAAACTGCAGATCAAAGATGGTCCAGTTAAACATGACGTGATGCATTATGCTGGAGTGGTCAACATTCGTTCTCGTCTTGTTACCGAGAAGTCAAATACTGGGTATCACGGAATAGAAACAAGAACCGTTTTTGATCTAGACCTTGACG
Organism: Vibrio sp. 1557; assembly: GCF_033340175.1. NCBI lineage: Bacteria > Pseudomonadati > Pseudomonadota > Gammaproteobacteria > Vibrionales > Vibrionaceae > Vibrio > Vibrio sp. 1557. The sequence goes on from NZ_JAWOVZ010000001.1 coordinate 437,699, forward strand.
ATAGCGACGCTACTAAGCTTACAGGTCTGGAGCAAAGCGCCGTTCAATTTATTGATCAGAATGACGCTAATTTCTCCGGTTTATTAACTTCAAGCGAGAAAAAACACCTTTATATCGTTCGTTTTGATTACTCTTATGTGTCGCCTACAGGCAAATTAGTTAATGGTTTAAGACCTTTTGGTGATGTTTTAGATGGTAATGATCTAAAACCTATCAGACTCGAGTTGGCTTCATTTGAACAAATGGATACGAGTGAAGGTTATGAACTACCGAAGTTTGAGCTTCGAGTTCCTGCGGTGAAAGACTTCATGACGGGTAAGCCATGGATAGAAACGGTTGAAAAGGAAAAGCCGACAAGTGAGGCGAATCATTTGCACTGGAAAAACCTAGAGGTACAGAACGAGCAGAAACGATATGTTGAGAACTGGATAAAGAAACAAGCGTCTTCTCTTAATGCTCCGGAAATCGCTCTTTTACAGGCAAAATAACAAATAAAAAAACCGCCTTCGGGCGGTTTTTCTTTTCTTATCAATGCAAACCGAAGTAAGATTTTCTCGCTTCTCGCTTCTCGCTTCTCGCTTCTCGCTTCTCGCTTCTCGCTTCTCGCTTAACCAGCTGCAGAAATATCGTATTTCTTCATTTTATGGTTGAGTGTGCTCATTGGAAGTGCCAATTGCTCAGCTGCTTTCTTTGTGTGCCAATTGCAAGCATTTAAGCAATCGATGATCACTGTGCGCTCGTATTGGCTGACAACGTCCTTAAGGCTCTTTGAAACGTCTTCTAAATCCGCTTGTGCTTGCTGCTCGTAAGCAGGTTGCTCTGGGGTAGGTGAAGCTGCTTTCATGTCGATACTTGGTACATCTTCTGGGATTTGTTCGCCAAACTCAATGTGAGTAATGGTTTCAAAATCGGACAGTAGCACCGAGCGCTCGATGATGTTCTTAAGCTCACGCACGTTCCCTGGGTATTGGTAGGCAAGGAGCTGTTTACGTACGTTGGCACTTAACCCTGGCGCTTGCGGCAAACCTAGCGTGTTGGTTGTGTGTTGCACGAAATGTTCAGCAAGGGGAATAATGTCTGACTTGCGAGCTCTCAATGGTGGTAATGTAATAGGGAACACATTCAAACGATAGAACAAATCGGCACGGAATCCGCCATCTTTGATTTGCTGCATAAGATTACAGTGGGTTGCGGCGATAACGCGAACGTCCACCTCAATCTCTTTGCTGGTACCGATAGGGCGAACTTTGCGTTCTTGTAGTACACGCAGTAACTTTGCCTGCAGTAGCATTGGCATATCGCCAATTTCATCTAGGAAAAGCGTGCCGCCGTTGGCTGCTTCAAACAAACCGACTTTGTCTTTGTCCGCGCCAGTGAATGAGCCTTTCTTATGGCCAAAGAGTTCCGACTCTAATAACTGCTCTGGGATTGCGGCACAGTTCTGTACGATCAAAGGCTGTTCTGAACGGTTAGAGTTTTCGTGAATGTATTTCGCGATCACCTCTTTACCAGCGCCCGTTTCACCACGCAATAGAACGTCGACAGGGAGAGATAACACCTTATCAAGACGATTCAAGACATTGAGCATTTCTTCGCTCTCTGCAATAGGACCTTGATAGGTTTTTTGGGTACGCTTTTTGAGTTGAGTGTTCTCACGCATTAGGGCGTGATTGTCGGCATTGAGATTTTTAATCACTTGCCCGTATTGCTCTAACCACACAGCTTGGCGAATATTACTCGCGGCCATACGACAAAACTCAGTCAATGCAGCTTCATTGTCGATAACACTTAAATCGAGTAAGACTAACAGTCCAATGGTTTTGCTTTCGCTATCAATCAAAGGCCAAGCCAATAAGTTCTCGCTTTTTAATCCCAGTGTCTGCTCAGTTTGATAGATGCTTTCGCAGTCATAGCCGTTGTACTTATACAACTCGTTAATCAACACCACTTCACCATTACGAATGGCAAAGTTGAATGGATCGTTCTCACTGGCTGAGTCTAACTGTAATGCTTCCCAAGGGTGGGAAACGATAGTTTTATCGTTATGGTGAGCGGTACTTGGAATCAACGCCTGCCCAGTCTGGTCCAAAACGTAAATGATGCCGTGCTTTGCGAGGGTCATTTGTCTCGCAGCGGTCAACACAGCATCCAACGTTTGGGTAAGCTGGCTGCGATCAGCCAAAGACTGACTGATCGCAAGTAGGGCGTTACTAAGTTCGCTATGGTTAGCTGAACGCATAGGTTAGTGTTCCTTGCTCATCGACAGACACTTCGATTTGCGTATGTGAATCATCCTTGTCATGCACCAATAGCTGAGTCGATAGTTGCGGCAGCAACTGACGGTTGATGACCGCGTCGATATTACGCGCGCCTGTTTCAGCAAGGCGACAGTTACCTAGTACGAACTCAACCAAACTTTCTTCGTAGCTCAGAGACAATTTGTGATGGCTCTGTAGACGCTGAGAAACTTTGTTTAGCTTGTGGTGAATTATTTCAGTCATTGCTTCATCAGACAGTGGAACAAATGGCAGTACCGACATACGTGCCAACAGCGCCGGTTTGAAGTGTTGGTTCAAAGTAGGGCGAATAGCTTCTGCGATGATGTTCGCATCGATGTCTTTGGATTGATGAACCAAAGATTCGATCTCATGCGTCGCAAGGTTACTGGTCATGATGATCAGCGTGTTCTTGAAGTCGATTGTGCGGCCTTCGCCGTCGTTCAGCGTGCCTTTGTCGAACACTTGGTAGAACAGGTTCAACACTTCAGGGTCGGCTTTTTCCACTTCATCAAGAAGAACAACAGAATATGGACGTTGACGAACCGCTTCTGTCAGCATGCCGCCTTCACCGTAACCTACGTAACCCGGAGGTGAACCGATTAGGCGAGATACCGTGTGCTTCTCTTGGAACTCAGACATGTTAATGGTCGTCATAAAGCGCTCACCACCAAACATTTGATCAGCGATCGCACGAGCCGTTTCGGTTTTACCCACGCCACTTGGGCCAACCAGCAGGAATACGCCTGTTGGTGCGTCTGGGTTACCTAGACCAGCTTTCGCAGTTTGAATGCCTTCAGACAGTGCATCGATAGCGTATTCTTGGCCTTTGATGCTTTGTGTTAGGCTTTCTTTCAGTTTTAGCGTGGTTTCTGCTTCGTCTTGAAGCATCTTACCCATTGGAATACCAGTCCAGTCCGAGATGACGTGGCTAACTTCATCTGGGCCCACTTCAAAGTGAACCAGTGGGTTGCCATTGCGGATTACATCTAGCTGTTCTTGGCAGGCCGAAATGGCAATGCGAACGGCTTCTTCATCCATTTCTGCATATGGAGAAACGTCTTGCTCTTGTTCTGAATCTTCGTCTGCAACAAGCTCTTCTTCATTTGTTTCTCCAAAGACCAGTTCATGTAAGCGAGAGCGTAGAGCAATCATCTCTTGGATCTGCTCTTTTTCTTTGTGCCATTGCGCTTCTTGTTCTGCTAGCTCTTCTTTCGTTGTTTCCATTGCCAGTTTTAGGTCTGGAATGTTAGCAAGGCTGTGCTTGTCGCCAGTTTGCTGCAGAGCATCACGCTCAAGTGCTTCAAGCTCGCGCTGTTGAGCTGCAAGTTCTTGTTGCAGAGTCTCAACAGAAGCAGGAATGGCATTAAGGCTGATGTTCACTCGTGCACACGCCGTATCTAGTACATCGATCGCTTTGTCTGGCAGTTGACGACCAGAGATGTAACGAGCAGAAAGTGCTGCCGCAGCAGTGATAGCATCGTCACGCACGTAAACGTTATGTGACTTCTCGTATGCTGGGCGCAGACCACGAATGATCAATGCTGCTTGCTCAGGAGACGGTTCGTCGAGTTTCACCAATTGGAAACGACGCGCAAGAGCAGGATCTTTCTCGAAGTACTTCTTGTATTCCGACCATGTTGTCGCAGCGATGGTTTTCACTTCACCACGCGCTAGGGCTGGTTTTAGCAAGTTTGCCGCGTCGCTGCCGCCCGCTTGGTTACCACCGCCAACAAGGGTGTGTGCTTCATCGATGAAAAGAATGATAGGGGTTGGCGAGTTTTTCACTTCATCCAATACCGCGTTTAGGCGTTTTTCGAATTCACCTTTTACGCTTGCACCAGCTTGCAGAAGACCCATATCTAGCCCGTAAAGCTCAACACCTTTGAGGTTGTCTGGTACGTCACCTTGTACAATCTTAAGTGCCAAACCTTCTACTACTGCGGTTTTACCAACGCCCGGTTCACCAACAGCAATAGGGTTGTTTTTACGGCGACGAGCAAGAATGTCCACGATTTGGCGGATTTCTTGGTCGCGGCAGAAAACAGGATCGATTTCGCCTTTGCGTGCTTTACCAGTGAAGTCTGTTGTGAACTTGCTCAGTGCTGAGCCATCCTCACGAGCTTGTGTTTTCTCTGAAGTAGCAACTTGCGCCTCAATAGATTGGCTTGTTAGCTCTGCAAAGTTACGCTTAAGGCTGTCAGGGTTTACCGCTTCAAGGATAGAGGCGTAACCATGTTGGCCGTAACGGAGAGGGTTGCTAACAAGAGTAAGGAGTAGGGCACCAGAGCGGATTTGTGTTTCGGATAGATCTAAAGAAGAAACCAGCCAACTTTCTTGCAACCATTCGATTAATAAAGCAGAAAAAACAGGTTTGCTGCCATTTCCTTTGGCGTTGGTGTCGAGTGTGGATCGAACCGATTGTCTTAATAAGTTCTCAGAACAATCAAAATGACTTAATAAGACGTCAAAATCACTATTTGGCCTTTCTAATAGACTCAGTAAATAATGCTCAATTTGAACTTCGTTTGCTTTTTCAGAGACTGCAAGTGCAGCGGCGTCTTCTAATGCTACTTTTGCAATCGGGTGTAGACGCTGAATTAATGAAGAAAGGTTTATATTTATCATAGCCATTTTATTCTTTAGAGGAAAAGAGGTAGCGGCTATTATACTAAAAGTGATTGCGTTCTTTTTTTATCAAGATATTTTGACTATCGTTTGTTGGTTATTTTTAATGATTATTGTGACATTAATGTTTGTGGTTATTTTAATGGCGTTGTTATTCTAAATTAATTGATAGTAAAAGTGACGGATTTATTAGTTTTAATGACTTTATTTACACGGTTTTATATGGTTATTTTCACTTTTTAAAGTTAGAACAATTTATTATTATCTTAATCCAACTTTTTGGTTTTTTATCCAATAAATTGTACTCAAGATATTAGTGAATAATGTCTTAATTTATTTAAGTTGTTGTTTTTATTGTATTTTTAAAGTTGGCACGGACTTTGATTATACCAACTAGTCGCGGTGATAAGCGATTTGGTGATTTAAACAAAACAGATTTTAGAAAAGGAAATAGCGATGCCAACTCCAGCATATATGTCTATCCAAGGTGAGACTCAAGGCCATATTACTAAAGATACTTACTCTGCAGATTCAGTAGGTAACACATGGCAAGAAGCTCACGTTGATGAGTTCCTAGTACAAGAACTTGATCACGTGCTAACTGTTCCACGTGATCCACAAAGTGGTCAGCCAACTGGTCAACGTGTACACCGTCCACTTGTTGTAACTAAAGTTCAAGATCGCTCATCTCCACTACTATTCAACGCACTAGTATCTGGCGAAAAACTTCCTGAGTGTGTGATCCGCTTCTACCGCACTTCAGTTCAAGGTAAACAAGAGCACTACTACTCAATCAAATTGATTGATGCGCTACTTGTCGATATCCAAACTCGTATGAACCACTGTCAAGACGCAGCAACAGCTGACCGCGTGACAGAAGAAGTGCTTAAGTTCACTTACCGTGCGATCGAAGTAACTCACGAAAACTGTGGTACTGCGGGTAACGACGACTGGCGTGCTCCACGCGAAGCTTAATTGCTCGTCGCGTAAAGATTCAGGGCCAACGATTGTTGGCCCTAATTCGATTATTTGTATCAGGTAAAAGATATGGTGAATGACGTAGAATTTAAATTTGAAGTGCCTGGATGTGGGCATGAATTTCGGGTTGAGAGCTTTCATGTTCATGAAGAGTTATCTAAGCCTTTCCACATCAATCTCTCATTACTTTCACTTGATCCAGATATCTCGTTCGATGAGTTAATACGTAAAGCAGGAACATTGACACTTTACGGACAAGGTGTTGGGGCTGCGCGTGTGTTCAACGGAGTGGTGAATGAAGTTCGTTACTTAGGGACTGGGCGTCGTTTTTCTCGTTATCAATTAGTCTTGGTTCCTCAAGCTTGGTTCTTATCTCAGCGCCAAGATTGTCGTATTTTCCAGCAAAAGTCAGCGCAAGACATCATCACAGAAGTACTCGATGATGGGGCAGTCACCGATTACCGATTTGAAGTGTCGGGTACTTATCCTCCAAAAGAATACGTTCTGCAATACCGTGAGTCTGACTTGCACTTCGTGCAGCGTATGATGGCTGAACACGGTATGTGGTATTACTTTGACCATAGCGATTCAAATCATACGATGGTCATTGTCGACAGTAATGACGCGATTGCACCTTTGATAAGCTCGCCACTAAATGCTTCATACATTGGGCCGATTGTTTATCATGCCGATGGTGGCGGTGTTGCCGATCGCGAACATATCTCTGATCTCGAGTTAGTTAACCGCGTTAGAACGGGACAGGTTACGTACACAGATTACAACTACGAACACCCTAAAATTCCACAAGAGATGACACAGGCTGGCGAGCTAGACCAAGATCTCAAGCAGTTTGATTATCCTGGACGATACGTTGACCCGCTGATGGGTCAGGTGAGAACCACGGAGTGGATGTCGGAACACATAGTCGATAATCAACAAGTGGAAGCAACGAGTGACGTAATGCGCTTAGCATCTGGTTACAGCTTTAACGTCAGTGACCACCCGCGTTCTGAGATTAACCGCGATTACCTTATGTTGTCTGTAATGCACTCAGGTCAAGATCCGCAAGTGCATGAAGATGAAGCGAGTGGTATGCCAACCACTTACTACAACCAGTTCTCATGTATTCCACGTGATGTGGTGTTTAAAGCGCCTAAACTAGCAGCACCAGTGGTTGATGGCCCTCAAACGGCGGTTGTTGTAGGACCAGAAGGTGAAGAGATTTACACCGACAAGCTTGGTCGAGTGAAAGTACAGTTCCATTGGGATCGCTACGGTGATAACAACGAACATTCAAGCTGTTGGATTCGTGTAAGCCAATCCATGGCGGCGCCAACATGGGGCGCAGTTTATTTGCCGCGTATTGGCCATGAAGTCGTAGTGACTTTCCTTGAGGGGGATCCAGATCGTCCGTTAGTTACGGGCGCAGTTTACAACGGTTTGCATTTCCCACCGTACTCTTTGCCAGAAAACAAAACTCGTACCACGTTCCGTACGCAAACGCACAAAGGAACAGGTTACAACGAGTTGAGTTTTGAAGACGAAGCGAACCAAGAAGAAGTCTATATTCACGCTCAAAAAGACATGTCGACCAAGGTGCTCAACAACCGTTACCGTGATATCGGTCAAGATGAATTCTTGAAGGTTGCACGTCACCAAACGAATGAAGTTCATGGTGACCATAAAGAAACCATTCATGGACATAAAACGACACAAGTAAACAGTACGTTTACCGAGACAGTCGAGCAAGACGTTACCGTCACATACAACGCGAGCGAAGCCCAGTATGTGAAAAACAATTCTGACTTAGAAATTGGTGATAACCGTACGACTAAGATCGGTAAAAATGATGACTTAGATATTGGCGAAAACAGTAACCTTACTATCGGTGCGTCTAAGAGTTCAGATATTGGTGCGGATGATAACCAGACGATTGGTGGCAACTTAACGGTATCAGTGAAAGGGAACACCGCTTATAAAGCCGATGGTGCAACGCAAATTATCAGTGGCGACAAGATTGTATTGAAAACGGGTGGTTCCTCTTTAGTGATGAACAGTGATGGTTCAATAAAGTTATCAGGCTCGGCTATTACGATCGAAGGCAGTGACAAAGTCGTCGTGAAAGGTGGCAACGTAGTGGTTAACTAACAATGGAAAAACAACCTCTTACAACAGAAGTAATATCAGAGCAGCAAGCCGAATCAACGGCTTGCTTTTCGCGTTTTGGAATAATAGTGGCTATCAATGAGTCTACGGGCAGTGTGCGAGTTGATTTTGATGGTAACCCATTTAAGCAGCCACTCACTGCGAGACTGGGACGTGGCTTTCGTCGTTCTGAACTGCAAATGGCTATCGATAATCGATTAAGTTGTCGAGTTGAGTTTTTGAACGACGACTTAAGCTTGCCTCTTGTGACGGACATTTTCTTCTCCATTCTGGATGACTCTGACGAGTTTGTATTGCGAGCGAAGAAGATGGTTATCGAGACAGAACAAGAGTTGGTAGTCAAAAGTGGTGAGACAGAAACTCGCTATAGCGGGCGCGATGGACGAATTACCACTAAAGCAAAGTACGTCACTTCTCAAGCAGAAAAAGCACAAAAAATTCAAGGCGGAACGATCGCAATTAACTAATTACCTCGCGTTAGCTAATTTACGTCGAGTTAGCTAATTACTTTGTATTAACTAATTGCAATCGCGTTATGGCACGCTAATAACGGATAACTAGATGCGACAAAGAATCGGTGTCGAGCACCTAAAGGCACCCATAACCAACCAAGAAGTCGAAGGCGCGTTAGCAAAAGCTGAGCGTGCTGTGAACGACCTTTCCCAATTGCCAGTAACATGGCTGGATTTCTGTAATGCAAAGCTGTCCATTGCTTCTGAAAGTATCGGTTTTTTAATCAGGCAGCGAGTTCAAATTCACAAAAGGGGGTATCCAAGTCGTGAGTTGGCGTATCTCAAGCTGATTGAACGCCAAATTGAAGAACTGAAGCAGGTGTACTTGTCGTTTTATCGCTTAGCACCGGGGTTGATTCATCAATTAAGAAGCAAAGAGCCAGAAATCTACAGCTGGCTGATGCTACAAGGCGAGTTGGGCTTAGAGTTGGATAACCTTTTGTGCGGCTTGAGTTTACTCGAAGATATTGACGTTAAAACCGCAATGGTCATCGCCGTACAATCTCCGGTTGAATCTATGGATAGCACGCTTTCGGAGCTTATTGAGGGTAATGCGACATCCGGTGCGTTTTACTTTGAATGCTTACGTGTACGTCAAACATTAAGTGTTTCTCTCATCAAGCGTTGGAACAAAGCCAGTATCATTAGCTCTCATGTTGCTTTGCCACTGCTCGCTTTACAAGACGTGAAAGAGGGGATTGATTGGCTCAATGACAATGCAGGCAGCGAACAATATCTATTTGAACGTTTGATTACCAAACGTGACAGAGGCACTTGGTTCCGTCAGTGCTTTGGCATCGAACCAAATAGATTACCATCAGCGCAAGTGCTCACTTACGCCAAGTTGCTTGAGTTAAAAGAGTTTGAGGCGTTTGATATCTCTTCTTCATTAGCACCTGTTGATTTTGCGCTGAGTGGTGATTGGAAACTGGTGCCCCAAATCATCGAGCACTTGGAAAGCCTGGAGGAAGCTGAAGCTGAGGGTGAAATTTGGCTTCAAGCCTTGTATGTCGTCTACGGAAAGCTTCTTCCTCTGACTCCGCAAGATGTTGGTGTCGAGTATGAATGGGAAGAGATCGTCGATCTGCTCAATGAGTGGGTGGAAGATGAAAAATATATCCAAAATCTACCAAGCCGCTTGGGTTACGCATTGAGCTTCGAGTCTACGTTAGCTGCGATGCAAGATTCTAACGTTGATGTGCTGTTCCGCGACTGGCTATGGCGCCAAATCTGTATTCAATCCAGAGCCTACGTGCCTTGGGATATGGCAATGCCGATTCATCAACAAGACTGGAACTTTAACAATTTAAAGGCCGCACCTTCTGCGAGCGAACGATTCAACTTAAGGAATAGCAATGCAGTTATGGGATATTGAGGCGCACCCTGAGCTATCACTTAAAGGTCGTTTTCAACGTGACGAAAACGGCGATGAAGTGTGGGTTGTGGTCGCTAAACGTACTTGGCAATTCGATGGTGTGGTTTGGCACGAATTAGGTGAAAGTGAAATCTTTGATGATCCCCAATATTTGGGCGAAGAAGGTTTCTCTGCGATGAAAGTTGACCACGAGTTTGCGTATACCAAAGACAACACAGATGTGCTTGTTTACGGCAAAGCGCGCAGCTACGCGAAAAAGCCAGTGACATACCAAGAGTGTCGTGTGTTGATTGATGGTCATATCGATAAGACTCTCGCTATTCACGGGGATCGCGTATGGGTTGAGCATGCTGGCAGTATCACGCTGAGCAATCCAGTCCCATTTATTGAAAAAGACATTGATTACACTTGCGCGGTAGGCGGTGATTTACGTAACCGAATAGGTGGTGGGGTTGCCGACTCCAACAAAGAATTGCTTGAACAGAAAGTGCCCTCGATTTTTTATCCCCGAGAGGACTGGAGTGCCGCCGCGAAAAAACTACGCGTTGCGGGGTTCGGGCCAGTGCCTCCGTTCTTTGAGTCGCGCCAGAAGCTGGCCGGCACGTTCGATGACGATTGGATTGAGAATCGCAAGCCAATGTTGCCACTCGATTTTGATAAGCGGTTCTTCCAAAGCGCACCTATTGATCAACAGTGCAAAGGCTTCCTTCGTGGGGAGGAGCGTTTGATGATGAGTGGCTTTTGTCATGATGACACGCTTTCATTTCGAATTCCTAAAGAAAAATACCGTGCGATCGCGACGTTCAAAGATCAAAGTTATCAAGCTGATATGGCGATGTACACCTTATTCGTTGATACGGAAAAGAAAACTATATCAATCAGTTACACCGCTGCGTTTCCTTGTCAGGGCAAGGAACATTTGTTGGTGTCGACATCCATCACTAAGTTGGAAGAGGTAAGCGAGCATGCATAATTCAACAGGCCGTTACGTGCTAGGGATGGAAGTGATGACGCCAACCGGTATGAATTTAGATATTGCTAGTGCAGTTTCGTATGCTGACTTAGGAAGATTCGACCAATGTGTAGGGGATGATGATATCGAGCGTTTTACTTACGCCAAAATCGAATACACCAAAGAAAGTGAGCAGTTTGAGAAAACGTGTGAGTTAATCACCCACTTGCTTGATTCATTGTTAGCACAGTTACCACGTTCATTGAGACCAATACCTTTGCTTATAGCGGTGCCTGCGTCTGTTTCACGAGTAAAGGTGCAAGAATGGCTTGGTGAAAGTAACTATGCTGAATTTCTCTCTGTGGTGAATGCTGTTCATGCCAGTGGGCCTAGTTTCGTTCTCCAGGCCATGAAATCATTGGATAAATATGATGCTATGATGTGTATCAGTGTCGATTCCTTGGTGAGTTCGATGCAAGCACTCATCGACGATGCGATGGTAATGAGTACCAATAATCCATGGGGCGTTATTCCGAGTGAGGGTGGGGCGGGTTTAATTCTTTGTCGAAGAAATACCGTAGAAACATTGAAACTTAAGCCTCAAGCGCAGCTTGGCTACATTGATACGGAATTAAACACTTCAGACCGAAGAGGCATGTTTCGACTTGTTCAACGTGCGAGTAAAAAGCTCGATTCATTTGGTGAAGTGTATTCCGATATGACGAACCTGCGCATGCATTCGGAAGATTACGGCTTTGCTCTGGGGGCGAAAGCAGAACGATTCACGAACCCAGAACAACCGCAGCTTATCAATGAGTTGTGGGGCACAATGGGTAGTTGTTCTTCTCTCGCTTTAATTGCCTTTGCGGTCAGAGAGCACCACTTTAAGCAACCAACTACATTGTTAATGTTCGACTTTCATGGTGACAAAGGAGTTCTCCAATTACTGCAATGTTAGTGGGCACTCATCGATCAAATGGCAATGAAAATATACTCATATTATTAGGTTGAAGTTTGTAACACGAAAAAGCGTATAACTCATGCAGTGAAAGCGTAAGTAAAAAGGTCTAATAAGTTAGTAATAATAACTAAAATAATAGGCTTACTGTTTGTTTTAAATACCAACCTTGATACAAGTACGTTCAAGAAAATATTATTCAACTCTAATAATATTTATTCTATGAAAGAGTACTAAGTGTCTAATAATCAGAGTACAGCCAAAGGATATATCGATCAGTTGGTTGTTAAAGCTATTGAGAAAAAGAAACTGAATGAGCAAAGGCTAGCAGAAAAAAATAAGCCGAAGCTTGAGTACGTGCTTTTTTCACAGTTTGATGTATTAGACAAGCTTCCTTCTAAAAATGGTAAGACAACGGTTTACCATCTTGCAAAAAAAGGGCAGCCAGAGAAGCAAATCTGTTGCAAAGTTATCAATGATGACTCGCCAGAATTTGCGAGCAAAATGTTGATTAACGAAGCGAGCAGGCTGGAGCTTTCTCAACACCCTAGCGTGGCTAACTTTGTAAAAATCGGCAACGAATTCGAACGCCCATATTTGATGTACGAGTGGATCCAAGGTGAATCACTGGCAGAAAAAATGGAGCGTCATTCTTCTAAAGGCTTCCGCCACGACCACATCGCTTGGTTGGTGTATCAACTCGCTGGCGCTCTAGAGTTTATGCATACAAGAGGTATCTGCCATCTTGATATTAAACCATCTAACGTATTAGTGAGTGAAGGCGATTACGTTAAGCTCATTGATTTCGGCGCTGCTCGTTACATTGGAGAGACAGAACCTTACGCAGAAGCAAGCTTGAGCTACGCTTCCCCTCTTTATATAGAAACTGGCATCGCGGAACCGCAAGATGATGTTTACTCTCTCGCTTTGCTCGCTGGACATCTATTTTTAGGCTCAATATTTGGTGATGCTTGGAATAAGCAGTTAAAAGACCGAAAGCGTCCGGCTTTGATCCCGGCTCATATTTGGAAATTGCTGAAAGAAGTCATCAACAAACCAAGAGGGCATGGCTATACCGCTATTTCTTTTGCTCAACAGTTAGCGCGAATCGATACGCAATCAATTAGCTCAAATTCTAACGCACCAATTTTCAGTAGCTTGCGTAACGCGGACTTGCTGCTTACACACTGTAAGCCAAATGATAAAACGGCGTATGGTCGCTTTAAAATATTAGAGGCGAGCTTAGTGTTGAGTGTGCTGGCAACAGCAGGAAGTTATTTGTATCAACAGAATAAAGATCAATTGGATGCCATTTTTTCCCGAGGTGTCACTACTGTAACTCACGTTATTACGCCCTCTGAAACGGCTTCTTTTTTGGCTCAGCCTCCATGGAAAATCAAAGAAGAATTGTCTCAAGCTACTCAGAGTATTGATATGACAGAAGCTTATCGAACAGCATATCAAGCTCAGCAGTTAAGCCTCTCGAATTTATATGAAGAAAAACAGGCTCAGTTAACGTCGTATCAATCGTTAGCGGATGGCTTACCAATGGCATTAGTCGAATTACGTAAGGAGCTTGTCACCTTGCGAGAAACCCTTGTTCGTGACGGTGCTCTGTTTCCATATGCGGATGAGGCGTTGACTAAAGTGATGTCTGGGTTAAATGTCGCGTCTATCGATTCCATGAAAGTATCTGCCATAGCTGGCAGTCGAGATAAGCAGATTGCTCGCTTAATTTTAGATGGTGAAGCTAAGCTCGCAGAAAATGAAATGAAAGAGGCATGGTTATTAAACCAGTCACAAGCCTATTTCTACAACCAAGTCTTACCAAAGGCTGTGATGGAAAATATTAATGACTCCATCGATAAACATGCAGAGGCGCACTTTTACACCAAAGCAATTGAAGAAGCTGAATTAGCCAAAGCCTACTTCGGTAATACGCCAGAACTAGACAAAAAAATAAAGGATTTAATCGTCGCAAGAAGCGAATTTATTTTGTTTAGCACCGTGATGGAGCAATCCGTTTACGACAAACAAAAGCTACATGAATCCCTTGCCGATTTAGAACGGAATGCACCAAGTAAATTTACAGAAATCACGAAAATTCTAGATAGCATGGCGTCGGATGCGATAGAGCAGAGCCATCGATTATCTAAGCCAGCAAATGGCGCAATTGCGGTAGCGCGTGCGTTGAGAGATTACTTGACTGAAGGAGACGTGAATTTTGTCCAACATTGATATCGATCGTCTGCTTAATCCTATTTCTGATGAATCTCCAGTGGGAAACGATGCCCGTTACGAGTTTTGCTATGAAATGATGGAGTCCGAAGTGAAGAAATTCGGTTCCTTGTTTGGCGAAACAGTAGATTGGAGCGTGGTAAAAACGCACGCGACCGAAGTTCTAGAACACCACAGCAAAGACTTAAAAGCCATTTGTTACCTCGTTCGCGCGCTAACAGAAGAGTTTGGTCTGCAAGGCTTTGAACAAGGTCTAAAGCTGCTTAGTGAGGCGTTAAGTCGCTTTGGCGTTGAATTGTATCCTTCCCGAAAGCGGGGGCGAGATGGCGCGGTCGAATGGTTGAACCATCAGTTTAAACTGGTCAGCAGCAAGTTAGCGGAAAGTGCTCAGTCATGGGATTTGGTATCAAACTGCATTTCGATTATTGAAGAAGTGCAGCGCCAGTACGACGAGGTTTACCAAGACTCAGAAGCGGATTTCTTTGAGATTCGCACTCAACTCAATGTTTTATCTCAACAAGCGGCGGCTGATGAGCAGAGCGATGAAGCAGTCGTTAACGTCGAACAAGCGGCGCCTGCACCAGCTACGCAGCCTGCCGCCGCAGAAACGCCAGCGCAGAGTGAAGTGCAAACCGCACCGGTGAAGGCGGTTCCGCCGGCCCCTAAACCTGCGCCAGTTAAGAAAGCGGTAGCAAAAGAAGTCGATGTCGATACGGACTTCTCTTCGCCGACGGCTTCTAAGCGCACCTTGAAGAAGGTTGCGGAAGTCATGCTTCATGCGAACCCAAGTGATCCGCTGGCTTACCGGATTTATCGTCATCTGACTTGGGATGACATTGATGGTCTACCCGACCACCAAAATAATCAAACGCCTTTGAGCTTGGCAGTGTCGTCCGATCAACAAGCGGAATACCGAGATAAAGCTGAACAAGAAAGCGACATCGACACCATTAAGCGTTTGGAGCGCACATTAACGGATGCGCCGTTTTGGCTGACGGGCCATTACTTCGTGTATTCGATGCTTAATAACTTGGGCTTTGATGATGCAGCGCTTGCTGTGAAACAAGAAGTGACGCGTTTTGTTGAATCACTAGAGGGCATCGAGCACCTCTCATTTAAGAATTCTATACCATTTGCAGATGAAGCGACCTTGAGCTGGTTATCGACTCAAGATACTACTTCTTCGACTTCTCAACCCGTTGTTCAAACGGTTGTGATTTCGCAGGAAGACTCGCTGCCAGTGGAGGATATCACTCTAGAAAATCTAGGGGAATGTGCCGCAGAGCTTGCCCGCAAACTTGAGCTGGATAGCTCGGGACGTGGGCAGTTCATGCTGTATTTACAATTGATAGCAGCTTACCAGTCTGTTGGATTATACCCGTTGTGTTTGCCGTATCTTGAGAAGGGGTGGGAAGTACAAAAAGCGTTTAATCTCGCGAGCTGGGAACCCCACTTATCGTCACAGTTAGAAGACCTAATTCGAAAAACACTCCATCGGTTATTTGGAAGCAAGGATCTTCTACCTGAGAAGTATGAAGAGTGGAAAGCAATTTACGACTAATTAAAGAGTTAGATAAGGAACGAATTATGTCACGTGACGGCTCGGTGGCTCCTAAAGAGCGAATTAATATCCGTTATGTTCCAGCAACTGGCGATACGCAAGAAGACGTAGAGCTGCCGCTAAGCATGATGGTAGTTGGCGACTTTACTGCGCGTGCAGATGAGACACCAATTGAAGAACGTACTCCAATTAACATCGACAAAGACAACTTTAACGAAGTGCTAGAGGGCATGTCTCCAAACGTTAAAGTCAACGTTGAAAACCGTCTTTCTGATGAAGAAGGCGGCCAGATTGGTGTTGATCTGACCTTCCAAAACATGAAGGACTTCTCTCCTGAAGCGATCGCGAAAAGTGTACCTGAACTAAACAGCCTACTTGAGCTTCGCGAAGCCTTGGTTGCACTTAAAGGTCCTCTAGGAAACGTGCCTGCGTTCCGTAAGAAGATCGCATCGGTTCTTCAAGATGAAGAAGCGAGAAAGAAACTGTTGGATGAACTAAGCATTGGCAACGACCAAGACGCGAAAGAAGAGTAAGGGATATCATGTCTGCAGAAGCACAAGCGCCAGAACAAGAAGCAGCCTTAGTTGAATCAGGCTCACTTCTGGATAGCATTCTTAACGAAACACGTTTAAAGCCAAGTGATGAAGGTTTTGACGTTGCAAAACGCGGCGTAGAAGCATTCATCAGTGAGCTACTAAGCAGTTCGAACACAGAGAAAGTCGACCAATCTCTGGTTGATCTGATGATCTCTGAAATCGACCAAAAATTGTCTAAGCAAGTTGATGCAATTCTTCACAACGAAGAAGTTCAAGCGATTGAATCAACGTGGCGTGGCCTTAAGTACCTGGTTGATCACACTGACTTCCGCGAGAACATTCAAATTGAACTGATCTCTGCGAAGAAAGACGAAGTTCTTGATGACTTCGAAGACGCTCCAGAGGTGGTGAAGTCTGGCCTGTACAAGCAAATCTACACACGTGAATACGGCCAGTTCGGTGGTAAACCTGTTGGCGCCGTCATTTGTGATTACGCTATGTCTGCCTCTTCGCCTGACATCAAACTGATGGAATACATGGCGAACGTAGGCGCAATGTCTCACGCACCATTCATCACGTCGGCATCGGCTAAATTCTTTGGCCTAGACAGCTATGAAGAGCTGCCAAACCTAAAAGATCTGAAGTCTGTATTCGAAGGTCCACAGTACGCGAAATGGCGTGGTCTGCGTGAGCACGAAGATGCACGTTATTTAGGTCTATGTACGTCTCGCTTTATGTTACGTACGCCTTACTCTGTAGAAGATAACCCAATTAAGGCGTTTGACTACGATGAGCAAGTGACAGACAGCCATGATAACTACCTATGGGGCAACTCAGCGTACGCGATGGCGTCTAAGATCAGTGAATCATTTGCTAAGTACCGTTGGTGTCCGAACATTATTGGTCCTCAAAGCGGTGGTACTGTACAAGATCTACCGGTTTACAACTTTGAAGCTATGGGTCAAATCGAGACTAAGATCCCAACCGAGATCCTGGTTTCTGACCGTCGTGAGTATGAGCTAGCAGAAGAAGGCTTCATTGCGCTAACCATGCGTAAAGGTTCTGACAACGCGGCGTTCTTCTCTGCAAACTCTGTTCAAAAGCCGAAAGTGTTTGCGAATACGCCGGAAGGCAAACAAGCAGAGATGAACTACAAGCTAGGTACTCAGCTTCCTTACATGTTCATTATCAACCGTTTAGCGCACTACATCAAAGTGCTACAGCGTGAGCAAATTGGTTCTTGGAAAGAGCGTTCTGACCTAGAAATCGAATTGAACAAGTGGATTCGTCAATACGTTTCTGACCAAGAGAACCCGCCAGCGGAAGTTCGTGGTCGCCGTCCGCTTCGTGCTGCGAAGGTTGAAGTATCAGACGTAGAAGGCGATCCAGGCTGGTACAAAGTATCGATGTCTGTACGTCCTCACTTCAAGTACATGGGCGCAAGCTTCGACTTGTCTCTAGTTGGTAAGCTAGACCAATAACCCATTACTGAAACCATCAAGCAGCCAGTGAAGACTGGCTGCTTTTTTCGTAGGACCGCATATGGAAAAAGGTTACCGTCTTTTAGAGCGGATCGAGCTAGGAGAACCAAAAAACTGCTACGAGAAAGTGGTGTCTCATAAGCATTTGATTGAATCCATTCACTCGCATCTCGCTGACTTGTTGAATACGCACTCCGGCAACGCAATGATCGACAATGAGTATGGTCTGCCAGATTTTAACGACGTACTTTCTAACAACACAAACCTCGTTCGCCATATTCAAAAAAACATCACGTCAACCATAGAACGCTTTGAGCCCCGACTGTTTAATGTCGAGGTTCATTACCGTGAAGACCACCATAATCCATTACAACTCGGCTTTGGTATTCGCGGCGAAGTTTCCCATAACGGCGGTAAAGTCCCAATGTCGATCGATGTCTACATGGGAACCGACGGCCAATTTAACGTTTAGTAGGTGCCACTTGAGTAACAGTAAATACTTTCAAGATGAACTCACGTATTTACGCGAGTCGGGTAGTGAGTTTGCCAAATATCATCCGAAGTTAACTCACTTTCTCTCTGAAGGAACTTTTGATCCAGATGTCGAACGACTGCTGGAAGGTTTTGCTTTTTTGACCGGACGCATCCGCGAAAAGATTGACGATGAACTTCCTGAGCTAACGCAATCTCTGATGACTTTGCTGTGGCCACATTACATGCGTTCGATTCCGTCTTTGTGTATTAGCGAACTAAAACCGCATACCGGAAGTGTTACTGAGAAAACCGTGGTGAAACGTGGTGCGGAAATGGCCAGCGAACAGGTAGAAGGCACGCAGTGTTTGTTCCGTACTTGTTATGACGTCAATCTATACCCAGTTACGATTACTAACATCGAACAAACTAACAGCCGTACCAGTTCGATGATTGATGTGACGTTATCGACGGAGCATGGCCTGGAACTGTCTCGTATCGGTTTAGATACGTTGCGTTTGCACCTGCATGGTGAGATTCATATTACTCGCACTGTCTTCTTATGGCTGTTCCGTTATCTAGATTACGTCGAGTTGGATGTTGGTGGCGGCTACAAACATCGTTTAGGGCCAGAATACGTTAAGCCAGTCGGGCATGAAGAGGACGAGGCGCTGTTGCCTTACAGCAAAAATTCCTTTGCAGGCTACCGTTTGCTGCAAGAATTCTTCTCTTTGCCAGATAAGTTCATGTTCTTCGACATTAAAGGCTTAGAGTGGCTAAAAGGCATTCCACAGCGCAGTACGGTCAAAATCAAATTCCACTTTAAGCGTGCTTTGCCTTCAGAGGTGGTGCTTAAAGATAAACACTTAAGGTTGCACTGCACACCTGCCGTTAACTTGTTTGAAAAAGACGGCGATCCAATCCGTTTAGAGCATCGACGAAACGAGTACAAGGTGCGTCCACAAAGTAACACTCAAGAGCATTACGAGGTTTATTCCATTGAGCAAGTGGAGAGCTGGAGTAAAGACGAGCGTCGCCGAAAACCACTGATTGAATTTGAATCGTTTGAGCACCAAATCAACCAGCGTGATAAGAGAGAATTCTACAAATCCAAAGTGGGCGAGCGAGTAAGCGGAAGAGGGTTAGAGCGCTATATCTCATTCCATACTCACAATGGCGACATCGCGGATTTAGGGACTGAAACCGTATTGATGAAACTGCAATGCAGCAACGCGGATTTGGCAGAACGTCTTTCAGTGGGTGACATCACTTACGCGACCCACAAGTCACCAACGTATGCGACGTTTAAAAACATTACTAAGCCAACACAGTCAGTAAGTCCTCAGGTTAATGGTGAACTTCAATGGCAGTTGATTGCCAACATGTCGCTCAACTACTTGTCTTTGGCCAATATCGATGTGTTGAAAGTGTTGCTCTCGACTTACGACTTCCACTCTCGAGTCGATAGACAAGCCCACCGCGCGTCGATTCATCGACTTGATGGCATTATTTCTTCAGAGATGAAACCAATTGACCGCGTGTTCCGTGGCGTTTCTGTGCGTGGTAACCAGTTCAAGCTCGTGACGGACTCTAAGTTCTTCGTAAATGAAGGCGATATGTTCCTTATGGCCACGGTATTGAATGAATTTATCCGTTTGTATTCGAGTGTGAACTCCTTTACCGAACTAGAGGTGTTCGATGAAGCGACGGGCGAGGTTTACAACTGGGCAAGCCTAATCGGGCAGCAGACGATACTATGATTAACACACTTTCTGATAAGTCGAATGAGTTTAGTTTCTACCAAGCGGTGTTGCTGTTAGAGAAACACTACCAGCTGGAGCCAAACTCAAATTTTGTTGCCGTGGGCGAGAACAAATACTTTCACAAAGAGCGAATTGAGTTCAGCGTGTCGCCAAACCTGTGCTTTCCAAAGAGTGATATGGACTTTATTACTCATATGGAAAGAAACGGACAGCAATATTCACGTATTGAGACGAACTTTCTTGGCTTGCATGGTTCAAGCTCGCCCCTACCTGCGTCTTACACTGAGAAACTCGTCGGTCGTGATCCCGATGATAACCCAGTGAAGGACTTCTTCGACTTTTTCCACAACCGCTATACAAGCTTACTGTATCGTGTTTGGAAGAAATACCGATATCACGTGCAGTACAAAAGCGGGGCAAGCGATGCGTTTTCTGGGCGCATACTGCATTTGGCTGGTCTTTCTAGCGTTATGCAAGATTGCGAAGTCGCGGAGTTAGATCGAGCGAAGGTTCTGTCTTACGTGAACCAGTTATCTACGCGTACACGTTCACCTAAGCTTATTTCCGGTATTGTTTCGCACTACTTTTCACTGCCGAATGTGCGAATCGAAGAATGGGTTTATAGACGCGTAGAAATCGCTGAAAGCCAGCGTAACAAACTCAACCGCTCCAATTGTGTATTGGGGCAAAGCTTACACTTGGGACAAAGCATTGCGGATTTGAACGGCAAGTTTAACTTGTGTATCGACAACATTGATTTTGAAACGTTTAAGCAGTTTTCCTACGATGGTGAGTTACATAAGACGCTGGTGGGCTTGATGCGCTTTATTCTGCGTGACCCAATGTCGTGGGACCTAAAGTTGACAGTTAACCTAGACAGTATTCCAGAAAACAAACTGGGTAATGGAGAAGGGAACCAACTAGGTCAAACGTTCTGGCTAGGAAACCCAGGTGATAAAGACGCCAAAATTCGACTTATCGGAAGCATATAAGAAAGCCGCTCAACGAGCGGCCCTTTATGTTTTCCTCAAAGAGGTCAGAAAAGCTTAACGACTGATCGGCTGATGCAGTACAACGGTAGTGTCAAGCCTTTGAATGCCGTTAAATGATTCAATTTCATTACAAAGATGATGAATAGACTGCAGGTCGGGCGCTTCAATTAGGGCAATAATATCAAAGTTGCCACCAACAACGCTCGTTAAGCGAACCTCAGGGATTTCTTTAAGTGCATTCGTTACATCATTCTTCTTACCCTTTTCACAAGAGATCAGTAGATAACTAGCGGCTTTTCGCCCTTCATTTTCTACACGAATCTGTGCGGTATAGCCTTTGATAATACCGGTCTTTTCTAAACGATTAATTCTTTCTGCTACTGCTGTTCGAGACAAACCAATGTTTCGGGATAGATTTGCAATCGACTCTCGCCCATTCGACAATAGACTTGAAAGTATTTTTCGATCTAATTTATCTAAACCTTGTAAAGTCATGTTTGAAATCATGTGTTCTGCCTATTTTGTTTTTATATTGTTATTAAATCGACTCAGGGAGCGTAAAGTTATACAGCTCAGCAAGAGTGAATGGGTTTTTCTGTGTCAACGGAGTGATGCGTAAGCTCAAGTCCCTCCCTGACACTTTTATGTCACTGACAAAGCTGCCGTTATGAGTGTTTGTCAAGGTCGAGTCACCTAGCAATCTGTATATCGCCCATTGACCACTCTTATTTAAAACGTGCTGTCTGCCTTCATCGGTTACATCCTGGAGTGTGATACTAATATTGAAGTCACCATTTTGCGGTGGCCATGCCATTTCACGAATGCGGCTTGGACCGTGGTAGTAACTTATATTGGTATCTGCAATTTTTAAGCTCGCTCTAATCGCACTAGAATCAAGATCGAGTACTCTTGCACTAAACGGAATATGAACGCGGTTAGTGCTTTTATTAATTAATGTGTCTCGAATAACGTTATAGTTACGCAGTTGCACTAACAGAGCCGGAGAGATTGGCATCGTCTCGCCATCCACCTGTTTTGGCGTCCACAAATTGGTATCGTAGAACGGTGCAAAATTTTTCTGAATAAATGTGTCTAACAAGCCACCTGAAGCAAACAGTAATTCAAAATCTTCAATTGAGATTTCCTCGGTCGCTGTTAGATCAAATGGGTATCGTCCCAGCCCTATCTCTTTAAACTTGGTGTAAATCTCGCTGTACCATTGGGTTTGAATGCCTTTAGCGGACTCTTTAATCATGACTGACCAGCTTTGTTGAACCACATCTAACAACCAGCTACGAACGGGTTCCGGTGATTTTTGGGCAATCTGTTTAAGTTTGATTAATGGGTCAGCTTCACTGCTGTTCATTCGATGCTGAGCTGCCGCTAGCGCCGCCATTTGCGGGTCAGGTGCATCAGCGATGTCTTTCATATACGTGCGAACACGGCTTAACGCAGCTACGGTCTCATCCCAAGGAGTAGGGGAGTTTGGTGTTTCACTGACCTGAAGTTGGTTTAATAAGTGAAAAGCTTGTTCAACACGTTTCATCAACAAGTAATCAGGCTTAACTACTTCCTCTACTGCGTCTGATGCGGAGTCTGCCGCTGCCACGAGTTTCGGGTCTAGCTTAGAAATCAGAGCATTTTTTTCACCAACGGGTGAAAATTGTGTGTTGGCATAGACCTGCTTCAGTACGGTTGTCATTGGTGAAGAAGGGCCCGAGATTAAGTCTATCGCGTTCGTTAGATCGCCGACATTGTCATAGTTCTGGACTTTTAGTTCACTCAGCGCATTGCGCCAATTACTGATGTAGTCGTCAGTATATTTTTTACGTACTTCCTCTTTGAAGGCTTCTTGTTCTTCACTAGTAGGAATAACGTGTTGTGACAGACCTAAAACCCAGTTGTCACTGATGACTTGTTGTGACATTAGGTCCACGCGTGGTCGATAAAAAGTGCTAAAGCCAGTGGAGGTATAGATCTTATCTACGATCAAGCGTTCACTATCGATTGGTGTGTTGAATACATTGCTAAACTCAAAACCCACAGCTCGTTGCAGATCTAGGGTTCCTAAATCAATCGAATTTGCTTCGTTTAAAATGCCTGCATAAACGAGATCAACATTCGAATTTGCTAGCAATGAGCGACGTGTTGCGCGAACAAGATCCATATTGATATCAATTGGATCAAACTGCGTGCGAAAGTAAGCGTCCAAATAGCGCATCGCCTGATTGACGACGTCACTTTGGTTGCTTAAATCGTTCATCATTTGGAGAGTTTGATGACGCAAAAAACGGATATCACGCTTTGTTGGATCGTTTAGCATTAGATACCCCTTCAATAGAGGTAAAGCGCGTGTAAAAGTGTTTTGATTTTGTGTCAGTTGTAGACGGTAACCTTTCTCAATAAGAGGTATTAACTGTTGAGCAACGTCCTTAAGTAAAGCTTCGTAAGCGATGCGAGTGCTTTGATCCAAACGGCTAATGTTGAGTGGTAATATCTCTTCATCCAAAGCCTTAGAACCTTTAAGCCACGCCCCATAAGAAGGCTCTATTGCTTTCGTCGCCTTCGCTAAAAGCTCATCGAATCTTGCATCTTGCTCCACTTGTGATTTGTCATCGATACTCAAGAGTTGATTCATCACATGTAAGTTACTGTCTAATGTCGTGAAAAAGAAGTAACTGCCCCCAGTAAGCAGGATAATAGAGCCGAGTATTGCCAAACGGCTTTGTCTCTGAATTAGACGAAGATACGTCTTGTTTTCGCCCGCAAAGTCGCTTTCCGGCAATATTTGTGAATCAATCAGAAAGCGAGAGAAATAAGGCGTTTCTGTTAACTGAGTATGCTCTGACGCGATAATAGGTAAGTTGAAGTAATTACTACAACTTTTTGCAAGTAAATTGTACTTGCGACCGCCTTGCAGACTCGAACTAAAGAAAATCTCACGGATGTCTAGTGAATAGACACCGTTGTTAACATCACATAGACGCTCAAGCACATAGCTGACTTCAGACTGACATAGCTCAAACTGCTTAGGGAAAGCGAGTATTGCTTGTTTCTCATCAATGTCCGTTGAATTAGCGGATGCATCTAGCGCATTACTTTCAAGCACTCTCACTAGATTTCGATAGCTATCGCGGTAGTACTCTGCAAATACACCTTTGGCTTCTTTTAGTGGGATAGAGAGGAACTCAACACGTGTCTTGAGAGAGCTAAAGTGCATGTATTCTTTAAAGCCATCTAACTTGTCTAGCTTTGACATAATCAAATAGATTGGCAATGCTGAAGACGTTTTAGAGTTGATGGTACTCAAGCGCGCCAATAACGACGAAATGGTGTACTCTTTTTGCTCTGGCTCAGAGACGATCATGAACTCGAAATCGGTGAAGAATAGACACCCAGAAAATGGCTTTCGAGGTCGATGATGAATAACTTCTTCAATGAACGTATTCCATAAAGAAGCATCACTGCTTGATACTTCCTGGAACACTAAGCGTTGGTCTGGTTTGATGTATACAGCGCTGTCAGATTCGTACCATTCAAAAAAGTCATTCTTAGCGGTTCTAGTGCGATCCATCGGTTTAATTGCACTAGAATTAAATAAAAATTGACGTCGCCCTGACCCTTTATTACCAAGCATCAGGTAAATTGGTTTCTTGCCTGAGTTAGCAAGAAGAGGCTGGATAACCATAGAAAGTGCTTCTTCCTCGGTTTCCAAATGTTGAGCTTTAGCGTTGTTCTTTTTCTTCAACCATAATGTGAATTGAAAAGTGACGTAAACAATGGCGATAGCACCAAGGGTCAGCCAAAGATAAAGTTGATCGATTTCGTCAAGAAAAAGCAGATAAATAGTGGTGATAATTGCAGCCACTAAAAACATCAATATAGTAGAAATCACCACTGGATTTCTAAACAGTTTTTGTTTGAACATAAGCCTAAAACTTCTTTAATTGTATTGTTATTTATTGTCAGTTTTTTCAGCTTGTAGCTGACTCAATTTATATAGGTAGATGTTCAGTAAAAGGGTTGCGCGGTCAATTTCCTTTTGCTGTGAATACTTTTCAGCGTATTCAATACGACCTAAAAGCGGGAATAACGAGTTACTGTATTCGTACGCCTTTTCAGAGTTCTTATCTACATTCTGTCTAGCTACGTTGGCAAACACCGTTCTTGCGTCTGAGAATCGCTTATAAACATCCATAAACTGGTCTTCTAAATGGGCGCTCTGTGTCAAAAAGTTCTGACGTAGTTGCTGTGCAGAAGACGAATCCGGATAGATCGCGATTAATTCATTGGTCAAGCTATCGAGCTCGCTGACGTTACTTACTTTTGCCGAGTCTAAAAACCAGTTATTCATCATAATATCGACACGATTAATGGCCTGCGTTTTCAATGACTGAGCATATTTTTTATTTTCGTAATCTAACGAGGCGACCAAATTTACAAGTTCATTAAGTGAAGCTTGATTAATTTTTTGTTCCAATGTTCGATAACGTTGTTGCTCGTACATGAAATGTGAACATATCGCAGTAACAATCAAACCAATAACGAAGTAGATCATAAATCGACCAGACTTTGCCGGTGATGCTTTCTCTTGGCTATTTAGGTTGGGTGATGACACCGGTGCTGGAGAGGGAGACACATTCACTTTAATTTCAGGTGCCTTCTGCGTTGCTGCAGGAGCGCTAGTGTTGGCTTGTTTTTTCTCGCGTAACTCAGCCGCAATCTGTTGTTCTTTTATCTGCTCAATCCATTGATTCAAAATACGGCGAATGCGACCTAATGACGGCGCTTCAATACCGTAATGAAGACGAAGCTCTTCCTCAATCCTCAAGCATAATTGATGTGCTGCCTCTATCAATGGAAGCTCTTCTGGTAACGCCCGATGCTTATTAATTCGTTTTTCAGTATGCTCTACCATCCATTCAATAGCGCTCATTCGTGCCTTTGACTTTGAATGCTCTGGATACGCGTTGAACCAATATACGACACACACATCAAGTATTGAGTTTAACCCTTCAACAAGGCCTCTTAAGCCGTCGTTATAGGTTGACGCAACGGTAAAGTAACAGCAACAACGTAGGTCTTTCGCTTGGGTACTCAAGATCTTTTTTGAGAGTGTTTGAACCGTTTTCCACGAGACTCTCCCTGTGACTTTATTCAGGTTGTTTATTTGACGTTTAATTTCGTCAAAATCCTCAGAACCATTAGGATTAGAGCCGCTTGGGTTATTTTCATCGATTGGTCTTCGAGCGAAGTCGGTAAAAAACATAAGGAAAGTTCCAACTGATCATATAGAAGTATTAAGTTATATAGGATTTCACTACTGTTATATTAAATTATAAGCAGTGCACATCTGTCGCAATTCTATAGACAAAATAAGCGGATTAGATAATAAAAATTCATTAAAAGAAATTAAATTACTTTTAGTGTGATCTTTGTTCATAATATTAATATCAATAGTTAAGTCTATTTATAAGAAGAAACTTATATATGAAGATGAGAACGTGGATTAAAAAGTAACTAAATTGTTATCGGAGATTACGTTTTGTCCAATTAGCAATCAAATTCTGTTACTTCTATTTAAATAGAAAGATTTACTGTCTCGTCACTTAATCTGTAGTCGGTTCTTTAGTTTTTGTTTGTAGGTAAAACAACCAACCTGATAGTTGAAATGTATTAAATTATAGGTGTTTTTTTAGGCTTATTGAAAAAGAGAATATAATTGATATCTTTCGCCTCTAAGTAGAATATCGGTTTTCCTAGAGGGACGAAATGCTAAAACCAAGTCAAATTGGGCTGATTTCAGCCATGTGTCTATTTTCTTCTGTTGTAATGGCAAAAGGGGAGCGATATGGACTCTCTACCAGTATGTTGACTATCGATAGCATTAAATACGATGAAGGTAAAAGTGGTGAGCAGGATACGCTTAGGTTCGGCTTGGTTCATACTCGTCCTATTGATGAAAACAATAACCGTTGGCGTTGGTGGTTAGGGCTAAACTATCTAGCAGAAGATATTGAAGCGCCAGCAAACGGCTTATATCAAGAAGCGACGAACTATGAACTTCGTGTTGTTCCTCAATATGCGTTGACTTCTTGGAGTGTTTTCACGCCATACGTTGGTGCGGGCTTGTCTGTCGGTTACTCGCAATATTCTAATCGCTGGCAAGTAGACCAAGAGGGCTATCGTTATGAGAGTGTTGAAGACATCGACCAGTTTGAGTTAGGTGCGGTTGTGACCCTTGGTACTGCTATAAAGTTAGGCAGTAATCCTGACGCCCATATACAAATTATCCCGCAGGCCTCTTATATCCTTCCGGTTGTAAATGATGGAATTGGTGGGCTTGAACTATCAGTTTCTTTGCTCTTTTGAGGTTCGTAAATGTACTCAAATCAGCTAGTTTTATTTATCTCAAAGTGTCCAGAGGAATACACCGGTGCAAAGCATATTGAAATGCCTGAAAGTGGTGGTTCGATAGGTCGTTCCCCAAGCTGTAGCGTGTCTTTAGCCGATCACAACCGCTTTATATCGGGCACTCATTGTTTGCTCAGCGTGTATGGAGATACCTACTATATAAGTGACGTATCAACTAACGGCACAATGGTAAATGGGAATAAAATACTAAAAAATCAACCCGTTGCGATAGTTGATGGCGACATCATTTCTTTAGGGCAATATGAGATTGGTGTTTCTCTTGAGCACGTTACCTCAACACTAGACATCGCCGCTGATATTGCTCCTGAGCGAGTATCTAGCGATCCTCTGGTTAGTCTAGGAGATGCGGTTGTCGAAGAGGAAGAAAAAGTCGGTGCCTTAGAAGATTTATTTATGGAGACTAAACAGGATGACATTGATTGTCATGATCCTGTTGCTCACCTTAACTTTTCGATGCAGCGAGATGACGATTACTTAATTCGTGATAATGAGCGTACAGAATCTGAACAATCTAGAACCGTGGAAAGCACACGGCAGGTGGTCGATGACAGTTTCAGCATATATTCCGAATTCGATCAGCCAAGCCTCATCCCTGAAGACTGGATGGCTGCGGAAACCAAGAGTAACGCATCAGTCAATGATGCATTAGCGCCAGAAAGCGGTAAGGCACATAGAGCCGATATTGCCTCAGCTGAGGTGATGCAACCTGGCACGGTAGCCCCAGATAGCACGATTCAAAGACAACATCGTACGCCTAATGTTACTGAGATGGTCGTAGAGCAGGCTAACACAGGGTCAAAATGGGAAGAGATGACCCAATCTTTTACGCCTTCTCCTAACACTAATCATCAACTTCAAATACCTACGGCAGAGCACGCGATAAACAGTACGACGAAAGCACAAGTCGATACTGATGCGGCCGTTTGCTCTCAAGATATAGCGCAAGCGTTTTTTGATGGTTTGGGTATTCGAAATCCAGAGTTGATGACAAACGAGGCGCAGTTATTCAAGCAAATGGGCACTTGCTTGCGTTTATGTATTGATAACCTACAGAAAGAGTTGCACGAAGTGGAATCGTTAAAAGATGAGCAGAGTGCGAGTGAGGCTAACTCGAACATCGCAGAGCTAATGCTCACTTTGAATAGTCAGCAATTACTGGCTCCAAATGAACTGGTTGAACAAATGCTCGATGAGTTGAACGACCACCAAGTTATGTTTAACAAAGCACTGAATGAGCTCATTTTAGAACAGTCAGAAACGAACGATCCCGTAGCATTTGCTAACAGGGTCGCTAGCCAGTCTTTGTTCTCAACTAAGTCAAAACTGTGGGCCGAATACCTAGATTTCTACACTAATAATCGTCGCCTGCTTAATGAAACATCTTTAAAAGGGCTGATTAAGAAAAACTATAACAAAGTGATTAAGGGAAACTATGCGTAGTATCGCCGTATTACTCGGATTTGCCATGTTGTCCGGTTGTTCCATGTGGGATCAATTTAAAGAGTCCACGGGTATCACACCAGAAACTTCGTCCATTGAATTGGTTATTGAGGCATCACCTGTACTCAATGTGAGAAATGGGGGCCAGTCATCTCCAGTTATTCTCCGTCTTCACGAATTAAATTCGCCAGTTTTATTCCGAAGCTTAGATTTTTTTGCGCTGTTTGAAAACGATAAAGCGTCGTTGGGTGATGAGTACATCAAACGTTACGAATATCAAATACAGCCAGGTGGAAAAGTTCATGAAATGCTAACGCTAGACCCTGACACTCGTGCCGTCGGTTTTTCAGTGGCTTTTCGTGATATTGATGGTTCGTCTTGGCGAAAAGTGGAAGTTATTGAAGAGAAGAGCGAGTACTACATCAAGCTCAAGTTAGAGGGCAGTGAGTTAATTTCTGATAACACTCGCGGCATTGAACAGGTTTACTTTTAAGGGATAGAAACATGTCTTTATACAATCCAGTTGTTTGGCAAGATGGAATGTTCATGAAGCCGCAGCATTTTCAACAACTCGATCGTTCGCAAAGTAAACTATCGAGCCTACTGAGTGCCAATGCATCGCCTTTGCATTGGGGAATTAAACGTTTAGAAATCAACTCTCAGTTACTAGCACTGGGTAAAATAGGTATTACTCGTGCTGAAGGCATTTTACAAGACCGGACACCATTTGAGCTTCCGTTGCTTGCTGAGCTGCCTGAAGTGAAAGATGTAGATCCTTCGATTGCCGATAAAGTCGTTTATTTGTGCTGTCCGTTACCATCGGAACGCTCTGAGTTATTTGGCACCAAAAAAGACGGTGCGCGCTATACGATGGAATCTCAAGAAGCGGTTGACGCTTGTTATGATTCGGAAGACATGGCAAATATCGTCGTCGGTAAGCTTAACTTTTGCTTAATGTACGATCATGAAGATAAGAGTGCTTACACGTCTATTCCGATCTTAAAGATCTCAGAAGTGAAGCCTGATGGCAGCGTGATCTTAGATGATAGTTTCATTCCTACCTGTATCGATATTCATGCGTCGACAGTACTGAGTAAATTTGCGACCGAGTTTGCTTCTATGTTGAAGCATCGCGCGGAATCGATAGTCCAGCGATTAGGGGTGGTGGATCAACAAGGCGTATCATCGGTTTCTGACTTTATGCTATTGCAAGCGCTCAACCGATACGAACCCTTGTTTTGGCATTTCGCAAGCACAGAAGCTGTGCATCCTGAGTCTTTGTATCGAATTCTTCTTCAGGCAGAAGGTGAGCTTTCGACGCTGTGTTCAACGACACGCCGACCTATTGAGTTTACTAAGTACAATCATGGTGATCTTACTAGCTGTCTTTCTCGCGTCCTAGACAGTGCGAAAATGACATTGAGCGTGATGTCTGAACAAAGAGCAATTCCACTGACCTTAAAAGATCAGAACTATGGCATCAGAACGGCAGCAATCCCTGACAATAAGATCATTGATACGACAACCTTTATCCTCGCAGTTAAAGCCGACGTGACCTTGGATGTTCTGCATACCCAGTTTGTCAGCCAAACGAAGATCGGTTCTATCGATAACATACGTGACTTGATTAACCTTCAACTGCCTGGGATTGAGATTAAACCAATGCCAGTTGTGCCACGCGCGCTGCCGTATCATGCTGGCTACACCTATTTCGAGCTCGATAAAACGGGCGAAGAGTGGATGGCGTTGAAGAACACTGCTGCGATTGCGATTCACGTTGCGGGCGATTTCGCTAACTTATCATTGCAACTTTGGGCCGTTCGTCTATGAGTTACGCAGAAACCGACGTCACCGTAGTCTTATTCCAACCAGAGCCTGGCAAACCAATGGAGGTAATGCCAGCGCCTGACTTGTCGAGAAACATCGCAGTACAAGATCTATCTATCGATAACATGGGTATTAACCCGTTGGTGGACCAGTTCTCATGGTTGATCGCCAGTCTGTCTTGTATGTCTTCGATCCCTTGGCTTGATGACCCGATGCCATTTCGTGAACAAGTGGCACGTGAGATTCGAAAAGGCGAACGAAAACTTAATGAAATGGAGCTCGATCGTGCTTCGGTTCTTGTTATTCGTTACTGCTTGTGTGCGGCGATTGATGAGTCTGTTTGTCGACAAGAATGGGGGGCAAATAGTCACTGGAGCCAGAACAGCTTACTGTCTGAATTCCACAACGAAACGTCTGGTGGTGATAAGTTCTTCGTTATTCTCGATCGCTTAAAAGCCGACCCTCGTAAATACCGTCACGTTATAGAGTTTCTCTATTTACTGCTTCAACTTGGTTTCCAAGGCAAGTATGGCCGTGAAGAGCGTGGTAACGAAAAGTTAGCGGAAATTGGCAGCACCATTTATCGATTAGTGCGAGATGACCGCCTAGCAGAACAAGAAAAAGTTTCTTTAATCAACCTTAAAGCTAAATATCTAAAGAAGCCGTTAAAAAGGGTAATTTCACCCAAGCTGATCTTAAGTCTTAGTGCGATGACGTTTGCGCTTATGTATGCGGCAACCTACATCGTCATAGACTTAAAATTTCAGCAACTGCTTGAAATGTATAGATAACCAGAGATCTAAAATGAGATCTTCTGCCAGTTTTAGGGCTTGTTGTGAATATCACTGGTCTTTTAGTGAAATTCACTAGTTATTTAGAGAGATTGCAGTTTGCGATCTCTTTTATCATTCAATCAATAAAATTCAAATGGATTGGTTATGGGCGTAACAGTTGGTGCGAATGGACTTTCGATAGTTCATAAAGGCTCAGGTGGTGAAGCGAATGCAACGCTCCCAGATGTTTGTTTAACTAAGGTCGGCAAACCAGTCGTCCCTATCCCTTATGGCAACAATGCTAAATCAGCAGACCTTGCTGGTGGGACTACGACAGTCTCTATGGATGGCGGTAACAGTGTCGCTATCAAGGGCAGTACGTTCTCAAAAAGTACCGGCGATGCGGGCGGTGATAGAAAAGGCGTTGCCTCAGGCACGATAGAAGCCGAAGCAAAATTCATTTCAGCCTCACCAACGGTTAAATTTGAAGGTAAGGGCGTATGTCGTCTGTCCGATCAAATGACCATGAACAAAGCCAACACTATGTGTTTGGGTGGCGCACAAAACCCATCGGTTTCTGTGACTGAAGAGCAGGAAGGGACGTATACGCTGGATATAGAATGCAAATATCCAAATGGGCTCCCTTACTCTAATGCACAATTTTCTTTAGTCGAGCCTTCAGGTGCTGTCATTGGGAGTGGAGTGCTGGATTCTAGCGGAAAAGCATCTGTTAATGGTCTCGCTCTAAAAGAATGCAAGTTAGTGCTCAGCGAAACTCAAGACTCTTATACGCCGAACCAATCTTTAGCTGAAAATATTGTGACGGAAACTTACCCTGATCCGAATGATTTTTGTACGTTTGTCGCAGGTCGCCGCTCGCCATTTTGGGAAGATCGTGTTGGGGTTGCTAATGACTGGGGCATATTGATGTCCCCATCCTTCAGTGATGATGACTTTAAAGATATTGTGTTAGAGCAAAGCCGTATATCGTCTCCTTATGCGATTAGTCAAAATCACTCTAAAGATTTTTCTGATGCTTATGTTTCGGCACTTTATCACATCCAAACTGATACTACTGCGCTAGAGAAATATGAACCTTTAGTTGAACTGCTCTTGGAGCAAGTACACGAAAATGGCGATATATTGAGAGTCTTATATCAAGCTGATGTGTTTGAGCCTCCCTATGAATTATTAGCGAAGCTTCGCTTTTTAGGGACTGGGAATACTGTGAAGTATTTGCAGTTTGTTTTATGGACGTTGATAAATAATCAAATCTGTTCATACATCGATGAGCTAAACAGTGAAATCATCGGTCGTTTAGATTTCATACAAAGCCAAGCTTCTGCAAGATCGTTGAGTTCTGTTGAAGAGGGTATAAACGGTTATAAAAAAGCACTTAACCACTTCAAAAAAGCACTTCCTGACGTCATTAGCCAAATTTTCGAAACCAAAAATGACACCCTAATTTCTATATCGGCAATGGCCCTTGGGAGTACCGTTAACATAGCGAGCCAATCTAGCTTTGCTACTAATTTAGGTAGGGTTAATGCGGTGGTGTACACGAAGTCAAACAACTTGAACCGCCCATCATTTGTCACTTTTGACGATAACTTTTCTGACTAGGACATTTAAATCATGGATGCAGTTTTTCCGATAGCGCAACGAGAAGGTGACGCTTACTACACGCTCAGTGATTTTACGAAATTGTTTGATCAAGCTAAGAGCGGTCGTTATTTAATAGGACAAGGGTACGGTTGGCATAGTGGCATTCACTTAACATCAAAAATGTTACCGTGGGGGAAAGGGCTCAGACCTATTCAAGCGATGCTTGATGGAAAAATAGTGGCATTTCGCATAAATCCTGATTACCTAACATCAACGTACCAAGAGCAAGAGTTTAAGTATAGTAATAACTTTGTGCTTATCGAGCATGAGGCTGTAAACCCCGAAGATAATGAAGATGTATTTAAGTTCTATACACTTTATATGCACCTTGCGCCACCTTCAGATATTGGCGCCAATTCATCTATAACCACGCGTTACCGTTTACAAGAAGCGAGAAATGTACGCACTTTCAAACATAGTGATGTGCCTACTAATTCTGGTGAAAAAAAACAGTCGATGTCTAAAGGAACATTACTTGAATACCTGTATGCAGAAGAGAAGGAGACCCATCCATACCAGATCGACAAAAATACCTACAAAATGATAAAGTGTCGTGTGGTAGAGAATGGTAAATCGGCAAGTGGTAGCGAAAAAGCACTGTTAAACAAGATTGTTTGGTTTGCTTCGGGTCTCAATAGTGACTTTGACATTTTAGAAGATTCCTCTGCTGTCCTATCAGAACCAGTTTCAGAACCTAAATGGATGTCGGACAAGGCGGCAATGATTAGGGACGGTAGTGTGGTTTCTTTACTCCCACTCCTATTTAGAGAGGGGATAAAGGTTTCAGCTGGGGAAGATATCGGTTACATGGGACTGCATGAGTACAGTAACGATGCAATTGGAACTAAGAAAGAAGATAATCGTGTGCATATCGAGATGTTCTCTTTTGAGGAGCCGCCCGAATTTTTCAAAAAACAGATTTCTCCCAAAAATGCGGAAGAAAATCCACTTGTTGTTCTCGATGGGGCCGATAGTAGCGGTGCCGTTGATATGAGTAATTCGTTTATTCAGCAATTACTTGAATCTGTGACAGAAGATCAAGTAACGGACTTCTCCTCGTTCACTGCTCGCGATGCCAAAGTATACTTAGACGGTAAGCGTAAACACTTTGAGCGATTTATTGTGAAACATCCTACAGATTGGCATACAGAGTCGTCACAAAGTCTTTATGAATCAATCCATCAGACCGCAAAGGAAGCTCTAGATATTAAGTGCTCCGCTGGTTTTGTGACTATAGAGGACTACCGTAACTCCCCATGGCGCGATCAAGTGATGGATAGCTTTGATCTTTTCTCGCAATTCGAACTGGAAAGAGCAGATAAGTTCTCATGGATGCAAGATTTACAAGGTGATTTGCAACTAAGCGATGATAAGAGCCTTTGGCATTATTGGCCTTTTGTAGGAAATCACACCCAAAGTAAATGTTTCTGTAATCGTGATATTTCCAAGAGTTTTTTACTTGAAGTCTTAGGTGGAAAAGAAACTATTTTTGAGAACTCTCATTATGACAGTATGAGAAATGTTTCTTTAGATGAGTTATTAAATAGCTTGAATGACATGTTTAGGACGTATGAAATCGATGATTGTTTGAATAAAATCCACTTTCTGTCTCAAGCATTTCAAGAAAGTGATTTTTTCAAAACGACGGAAGAGTACTATTATAACGGGAAATATCCAGAGAAATGGAATAAGTACAGAGGTGGTGCATTCTATCATGGACGTGGTTTATTACAGATAACACATATAGAAAACTATGCTAAATACTTTGGTGTGAATACTAAAGATCTTACAAAAGAAATGATAGAAAGCGTTGCTAAAGATTTACACACGGCAGTAGATTCTTCAGGGTGGTTTTGGGTAAAAGGTAGTGCTTGGGGAGATATTCGTCCATTCGCTACCAAGAATGATCTATTTCGTGTAACGATCTCAGTAAATGGTGGTTACAATCATTTGTTAGAGAGAAAAAATAACTTATTAAAACTTTCAAAGTTGATTAATTGTAATTCAATATCCGATAACTATGACTTTAGTAAGTTTTATCTTAAGGATAGTTCAATGATCAATAAAAATTACTATAAAAGAAGTAAGAGTGTACATCACAAGCTGGAGTTAATGATAAATGAATAAAATGATTACATTTAGTTTAATCTTTTTATCAACATATTCTTTTGCGGAAAGCAGTATTACGCAAGAGCAAAAATTCACAGAGGCTGAGGGGCCTTTTTGTCAATATTCTCTAAAAGCAAATGGAACTTCATATGATTTTAGCTTTTTTGACTCATGTGGCACAAGCGATTTAATTAAATTGAATGAAGAGCTTTATTTGGTTGACTTGACTAATGGTAATATAAATAGCGAAGCATACTTTATTTTTGACACAGAAAAAAAAGAAGTTCCAAAAGAGATTGGTAGTTTGAACCTTAGTTATGACATTTACGATTATGGTTTTGATATTATCGATCATACATTATTGGACAGAGATAATAGTAAAATAATAAAAAACGCTAATAATAATTATACTGGCGTGTTGTCTTACATTTTCCAGAGAGATAATTTTAATATGAACATACCTAAAGATAGGATTTTGTATTGGAATAGAAATGGAGAAGAGAATTATTGTTCTTCTACAATAGTTTTTTCTGCTAATTATGACGAACATAGGCGAGATGTTTGCTGGAATAGTTTTTCATCAAGATATGAATATGTTGAGATTATTGAAGGTAGAGTAAGTTTAAGGATAAAGGGAGAGTTTGATGGAAGGCAGTTTAAGTTTGATAATAATGGTGAAGAACTGACGATTAATCCATATAATGGAAAGTATAGTACTAACAAAACCAACGAAAAATTCCCTGATGAAGACTATTTTAATATAAAGTGAATATATTGTTTTTATTTTTAATGTAGTTGAAATGCTTAAATTCAATGAAATTTATAAATCAATTGTGATGGTCGGGTTTTCATTTATTGTGTCGTTTTCAAATTTTGTAAGTGCAAGCTGCAACCAAAATTCTGTCATATTTACGTGTGATTTAGAAAATAAAGGTGGCAGTTTGAAAGCTTGCTTTAATCAAGCTGAGAATTCGATGTACTTCGTTGTTGACGAAAATGGGTTGAAAACAGTTTATGCCCCACGAAAGGGGAAGAGTTTAGATAACTATAAATGGATAGATATTTCTCTTGAAGAACCTGAATTCATTCCTTTGAAATTTGAAGTAAATGAAAACAAGAATGCGTACTTTTCATTGACTAGAGGTGGTGGACGGTTGAGTGTCGTTGCTAGCTTCGTTGACATGATTGAAGATGAAAATGCTGTTGAGTACTACTGTGAATTGGGAACTGAAACAGCTCTGGATCCCAACGTTAGATTAAAAATAAAACACGTAAAGCCTAATGAGTTTGAAGCTTGGGGTTAAATAGCAATAGATTCCGGTGAGAGCCTAAATAAAATTCATTGTAATAAAAAGTTAGCTTTTCTAGAAAATCTACTCGAGACGTTTGGATAAGAAATGTTCAGATAAAAAGCGCCGAAAGGCGCTTTTTATTTTCTTTAAAATAAAGTATGGTCTCCCTCCTTTTAAAATGGTAAGTGTTGAATAATTCAACAGTGGTTAGGTAAATGAATAAAATAACTAAACTCGCTTTGGCTTTGTCCGTATTGACATCTGTTGTTGGGTGTCAACTGGTCTCAAATACGCCGATGCAATCGACAGCAACGAAGGAAATAATTGAAAAAGCAAAGACAGAGTTTGATGGACAACGTTTTTATAAGTTGAATGAATATGATGAAGAAATCAACGTTTCAGATGACGGGGTCATTACCTTCAAGTCTTACTTACCACGCAGCGGCGGCTATGAATGGGTACCAATTGTTATACGCGATACTAGTTTTCGTGTTTCTTGCGATTATTTCAGTGAATATGTTGAAGCTGGAATGGTTGTTCAGGTTCAGTTTGTAGGTAAACGCGGGCGCATTGAAAATTACGACAATCAACGTTGTGAAGAGTTTGGCGAGCCAACATGGCAATAAGATCTATGGATAATTAAAGCGCCGACAGGCGCTTTTTATTTACGTTTTAGTTAACCGTTAGAAAAGATGTAGACCAATCTTCGGAAGATTAGGCAAGCAATGCGTAGTATCTGGTCACAAGTTGGTATGAACTTGCCTTTTAGAAAACGCTAATAAAATCGCTAAACAGCTACATGCTAATAGAACGACACCTAAGTTTTGTGCTGTTCCAGCCATCGCTAATCCCGTCCCGATCATGATGTAGTACATGAGCCCAAATAAAGCGCCTGCGCTACCTACCTGTTGTTTATAATCAACGAGTGCGTCACTGAGTATATTGGGTATCGCAATCCCATAAGACATGACGACTAACACCATTGGAGCAACAAACCAGATTGATTGGCTCAGAATCAACACACCGACTGATCCCAAACTAAGCAATACTGCTGAGAGCCAAAGTAGTTGGCTTTTTCGAACATTTTTAGACACTAGGGATTTGTTTAAACAACTCCCAAGCAGAGTGCCTAACCCCAGTACCATGCCACTGTATCCAAATTGTTCGGAGTTATACCCAAGTACCGAGAAAGTAAATGCGCCAAGCTGGTAATAAGAAAATAGAGCAATGTTATACAAAGCAACCAGTAATCCTGAGCGCCAAATTCGCGCGTCTCTTACCATTTTCCAGCTAAGTTGATGCAACCGTACTGGTGTCTGTTCCTTCTGTGTTTCAGGAAGCTTAATAACGTTGTAAGCGAGCAATACTAACGCGATTAAAAACAAGGCAAAAAACACATAACGGTATCCACCAAGCGCTGTAAGCTGCCCGCCTAATAGCATGCCAACTACCGGGCTGATTGATATACCCATCCCCATTAAGCTAAAGACTTTACTCAGTTCTTGACCGTCAAACGCGTCACGAAGCATGGTCTGTGTGACAACGGATCCTACCGCGATACCAAATGCGCTTAGGGCTCGCGCGGTCATGACAACAGCAAAGCTTTCGGTTTGAGTTGCGAGTAAAGATGCGCAGCCATAGATAAAGAGCCCAATAAGCATGGTGGGCCTTCTTCCCAGTTTATCTGCGAGAACTCCCCAAACTACAACGCCAATGGCAAAAGCTAGGAAGTAAATCGACAATGTTTGGGCTGCTTGTGCGTGGTTTACATCAAATGAAAGAGCGATTGAGCTCAGCGCTGGGCTATAAATAGTTTCTACAATTTGCGGAAACATCAACATAACCAGCATGAGCCATAAAGAGGGCTTAGTATTCATATTGTTACCCATCGTTAATGAAGTTGGCGGGCAGTATAAATGAGGCTATGATTGATCTAATAACAACATAAAAACCAAATACATCAACATTCGGACAAAATGGCGCTTATTAACGAAAAAACACAATTTGATGCAGACAAAATTTCTAATTGTGTAGTGGGAATTGCTGCGGATATTGGCAAGCACGACTCAGGTATGCATATGCACAAGAAAGGGCAGTTATTGTACGCACCTCAAGGTTGTATGAGTTTTGCTCTGGAAGACTCGATTTGTATTTTGCCACCGACAAAGGCGGTTTGGATCCCACCTAATACGCCGCATCGCGCACTAATGACGAATGTGGTGGCGTACCGATCTTTGTATTTTGATTGTGAGGAGTTTGCCTGTCCGAGTAAGATCACGATGATAGAAGTGAATAATTTACTCCAAGCTCTTATTGATAAAATGTCATTTTGGGA
This sequence comes from Vibrio sp. 1557, assembly GCF_033340175.1. Taxonomy (NCBI): domain Bacteria; kingdom Pseudomonadati; phylum Pseudomonadota; class Gammaproteobacteria; order Vibrionales; family Vibrionaceae; genus Vibrio; species Vibrio sp. 1557. Next base: position 476,462 of record NZ_JAWOVZ010000001.1, read on the forward strand.
GTGGGATAAGCCTAGCAGCGAGATGGTAAATACGACGGCGCTTTTTTGGGAGGAGTTTTATGCTGCGAAACGTTATTCGTTTCAGTTGCCTTTGCCATCACATCGGCGCTTAACAACGTTTCGTCGAGAGTTGGTTGAACCTTCATTTCTAGCTCCTTCACTTACTACTCTTGCAAGCAAAGTTGGGGCAAGCACCAAGACGGTAACACGATTATTTAAGTCGGAAACGGGAATGAATTATCAAGATTGGCGGCAACAGTGGAGGCTTTTAAAGGCAGTTGAATTGTTATCAACGGGCATGCCAGTCAGCGCAGCTGCCGATTGGCTGGAGTTTTCGTCAGACAGTGCTTTTATTGCATTTTTCAAAAAGCAAACTGGACAAACACCTCTGACGTTTATGAAAACCAAACCTTAAGCGTCAAAATGCTCACACTCTTTCTAGAACAAACCCCAGGTTCACAGGCTCAGCCTATAAAGCATACATAGACAGGTACCAACGTGCAGGTTACTTGTCTTTACTCTGCAGTTTGCGAAAGTATTGCGTAGTAAAATCAACAAAGGCTCGGATGCGTTTTGGTTGATGTCGGTCGTGATGATAAAGGAGTGAAAATTCCACACTCGGAATGCTCCAATTGGTAAACACTTCTTTTAGCTTGCCTGTCTGGAGTTCTTGTTGACAATAAAGTGCTGGCACACGGATGATGCCATTTCCCGCCAAGGCTGCTTTTATCATTACTCTGCCACTCTTACATCGTAACTGTCCACGTATCTGGTGTTCCGTTGACTGCTTTGTATTCGTGTTCTCAAATGCCCACCGTGTCACACTACCTGTCAAACAAACGTGTTTTTCTAAGTCCTTTGGATGCGAAGGATAGCCATATGTTTCTAAATAGTTTGGGCTTGCGTATGTCCCCATTTCCACATCGATCAGTTTGCGAGCGATAAAGTTGGAGTCGTCTAACTTTCCCATTCGAAAAGCGATATCGAATTCATCTGCGATTAAATCGACACGATGGCTACTAAAATCTAAGTTAATGCTCACTTGTGGGTGTTGGATTAGAAACTGAGCAACGATATCTGCGACAACGTCTTCTCCTAAATAGCCCCCCACACAGTTGATACGAATGTCACCTCTTAAGTCTTCTACATCATCAACCACTGCCATAACAGCTTGATCAATATTGTGAAGGGCAGTTTCACACTGTTTATACAGAACCTTGCCTGCTTCGGTGAGGTTCAGTGTTCGAGTGGTCCTTTGTAGCAAAGTGACACCAATCTGTTGCTCCAGATTTGTTATTTGACGTGAAACGTGTGAGCGAGAAACGCCAAGTTGCTCTGCTGCTTTCGTGAAGTTTCCTAGTTGAGCGATTAGGACGAAAGAGCGAATATCCGCAAGGTTGATGTGTGTTTGCATGATGACTTCTTCATAATTCAAAAAAGTATTGTTGCAGTATAACAACAGTGTTTCAACTAGGTCGGTATATATCAACAAACAAAGTTTTCTTAAACTTACCGCCACTGATGTAAACCGTTCTATTAAGGATTCAAAATGAAAAAGTTAATTGTTATTACAGGCGCTAGTTCAGGCATTGGTGAAGCGATTGCACGTCACTTCAGTGAACAGGGCCATGCTCTTCTTTTGTTAGCAAGACGTGTAGAACGTTTGGAAGCATTAAACTTACCAAATACGCTTTGTGAAAAGGTAGATGTGACCGACAAAGCTTCTTTTGAGGCTGCAATTGAGAAAGCTGAAGCGTTGTATGGTCCGGTAGATGCACTTGTAAATAACGCAGGCGTTATGCTTCTCGGTCAGATAGATACTCAGGAAGCATCGGAGTGGAAGCGCATGTTTGATGTGAACGTAATTGGCTTACTCAATGGCATGCAGTCCGTCCTAGCACCGATGAAAGCACGTAACAGTGGTACGATCATTAACATCAGCTCTATTGCGGGCAAGAAAACATTCCCTGATCATGCTGCTTACTGCGGTACCAAATTTGCGGTTCATGCGGTTTCTGAAAACGTACGTGAGGAAGTTGCATCATCGAATGTTCGCGTTACCACGATTGCACCTGGTGCAGTGGAAACGGAATTACTTTCACATACAACGTCTCAAGATATTAAAGATGGTTATGACGCCTGGAAGGTGGATATGGGCGGTGTGTTGGCCGCAGATGACATCGCACGAGCAGTGCTGTTTGCTTATCAGCAACCGCAAGGTGTATGTGTTCGTGAAATTGCTTTGGCACCGACAAAACAACAACCTTAACATTGAGTTACGGCGATTTTAGGTCACTAAAGCCGTAAATTTTTTATACCGATTCGTGATTGAGATGGCATCTTTAAACTAAGTTGCGTGAAAATTTAGGCCATCCATTTAAATCCGGACACTAAGTGTGTTATTGCTTATACCCAAGTTACTCAAGGTGAGAAAAAACTTTGAGTAATTTGGGTTTTTATTTGGTCTCAATTTTAGGTAGCGGAATTTATTTAGGTCAGAAGGCGGCAGTTGTGATGAAAGGAGAGTGTGACGTAAAACCAAGTGAAGCAATACCCGTCTCTTAATGAGAATTGATTTCATCAACGTCACAAGCCGTTACAATTATCCGTTAGGTATTATACTTTGTGGGTGGTTAATATTTAACCAAACAAGGAGGTGTGTATGAAACGATTCGCAAACATACTTTTTGCAACACAAGGATTGCCAGGCCATAGTGACGCCCTCGAACAAGCGATGAGGATTGCATCTAGCAACAAAGTGCCTGTCTCAGGGCTAATAGCGTGCCCTGATTTCCCAACAGACATGATCCAGTATCAGCAAAGTTATGAGCAATCGCTGCAAGACTCCCTCAAACAAAGTATTCACGAATACAGACAGAAGCTGGGACTCACTGAAGAGGATCTCGCATTTCCTCTTACTGTGAAAAGCAGTGAAAAGCCCGCTGTCTGTATTATTCAAGAAGCATTAGCTGATAACAAAGATCTCATCATCAAAGAAGCTGAACCGCTCGGTGAAGGTGCTGAGGGTTTCAAAGCTATTGATATGACTCTGTTACGAAAATGCCCTTGTCCGCTTTGGTTGCACCGACCAATTGATAAGCCAAGAGATAAGCGCCGTGTTGCTGTGGCTATCGACCCATTAACGGCAAGCGATGAACAGCACTCATTAGCCGTGCGTTTACTCGAATTATCGCGTTCGATAGCCGACACCTGCGATAGTCGTTTACACGTGATTTCTTGCTGGGAGTATTACTTAGAAAACTACCTTAATGGTAACGCTTGGATTCAAGTCGATGATGCTGAGTTGAAACATGAACTCGACAAAGCAAAAGCCGATCATAAACAAGCTCTGCAACAGCTGTTGGAGGAGTCTGGGATTACAGGTGAAATTGTGATTCACCACCTGCATGGAAAACCCGACGAAAAGATTCCAGATTACGTAGAGAGTATTGAGGTAGACGTGCTGGTAATGGGAACCTTAGCGAGAACTGGTATATCTGGCTATGTCATTGGTAATACGGCTGAAAATATTTTGCAATCGATTAACTGTAGTTTGGTCGCTCTTAAGCCCGATGGTTTTGTCTCACCGATTCAGTAATTGGGGTGTAACAAAGTTGGGTTTAAGTGATGTTTTAGGTAAAGGAGGGAGATGGATCTCTAGAACATGGAATTATCAATGTATCAATAAGTTATCAGAGGAGAGTGACATGAAAAACCTATGCCCGAAATGCCACACAGAAATGATAGAACGTTCGAATGTTTATGTTTGTCCGAGAAATGATATCGGTGACTGCACCTACGATGCATTCGAGTTAGCTGATGACGATAATCCATATACATTCAGCCAAGAACACGTAAGTAGTGACCTACGTTCTTATGCCGTAGCAGACAGCAAATAGCGGTTTGTATCGGCGTTCCTCTAAGTAGCACTCAGTGATTACTGTTTGCTACTTTTCCCTTGGTTTCATGATCGTTTTTGAAGCGCTTGGGCTAAAACAATACAGTGGAGTTTGTCATTTGCGCCGGATAGGGCGTATCTTCTTATAATAACGAATGGGCTGCGATGTTGAATAACATAACGGGTAAAGAAAACCTACCGAAAAACCTAGATAATCAGTTGGTCTTACTGATTTTCCCTGCGCTGCCAGTTTTAATCTTCTCTTTTCTCTTCTATATCTATACTCCTGCAGGCGTGAGCTGGAATGCGGAATGGATACCAAGCCTCGATATCAACCTTAGCTTTAGATTAGATGGTCTTTCATTTCTTTTTGCGGGACTGATCAGTGGGATTGGCGCACTGATTCAAATCTACGCTTTGGCTTATTTACGAGAAAGTGATAGCCGGTTTTCCTTTCATTTGTATCTAACCCTATTCATGCTTGCCATGCTAGGGATTGTGATGAGCGATAACATTCTGTTGTTATTTGTTTTCTGGGAACTCACCACCATCACTTCTTACTTACTGATCGGGTTTAATCACGAAAATAAAACGTCTCGGAAAAACGCCTTGCAGTCGCTGATTGTTACCGGTGCTGGTGGACTAGCGTTGCTAGCTGGTCTTATCTTGCTGGGAGCAATGGCTGGGAGTTATGAGCTAAATACCATTATCGAGCAGGCAGACACTATTGCGCAGCATGAATGGTTTATCCCATCTCTAGTGCTCATACTACTCGGTGCATTTACTAAATCTGCGCAATTCCCGTTTCATTTTTGGCTACCTAACGCGATGGCAGCTCCCACTCCGGTCAGTGCGTATTTACACTCGGCAACAATGGTAAAGGCAGGCATTTACCTATTAGCACGTTTATCGCCAGTTTATGCCCACAGCGAGATCTGGTTTTATGCTTTAGTCATCACTGGGAGTATCACGGCCATTTGGTGCACATTTGTCGCATTAAAACAAACTGACTTGAAGCTGATGCTAGCCTACAGCACGAATGTTGCTTTGGGTAAATTAACATTATTACTAGGTATGGGCACAGATTTGGCCGTTAGTGCGGTATTGATGTTTATTCTCGCTCACTCTTTCTATAAAGCTGCGCTGTTTATGGTGGTGGGTAATATCGACAAAGCGACAGGAACACGAGATATTGATCAATTGTACGGTCTGAAGTCAGTTCTCGTCATCAGCATGGTTGCGGGGAGTTTGGCTGCATTGTCTAAAGCGGGGTTCCCGCCGTTGTTAGGCTTTTTGAGCAAAGAATACATGTACAAATCCGCAGTAGAGCTCAATAACTGGATCGCCTTTGTACTTTTAATCGTGAATATACTGATGGTCGCGCTAACCATTATGCTTATTGCGAGACCATTCTTTGCTCGCCGTGATCTCGTGCCGATTGAAACTAAGCCAGTTGAGACAAAAAAAGCCATGTGGATCTCGCCTTTGCTCTTGGCAGTTGGCAGCCTCCTAGTTCCGTTATTCGGTTTGAATTGGTTAGATCGCAATATTATTTTTCCGGGCTCTGCTGACATTCTGCCCACAGCAACTCTTAAAGAGACATCACTATGGCATGGCGTGAATGTACCGTTAGTGTTAAGCGTTATTACGCTAGCGTTGGGGTATGTGGTGTACCGTGTTTATCCTACTGTGTCTGCATTTTTTCAGCGGTTACATCTATTCGTCCCCAAAGCGGAGAATATTTTTGAACGACTATTAGATGGCATGATGACAGTGGCGAAGTGGCAAACGGCGCGGTTACAGCAAAAGAAATTGAGTCGCTATGTCCTATTATTTTTCACGGTACTTGCCGTTGCGTTACTGAGTCAGGTAGCGCTTATTCCTCTGCCTTTGGTTGGCGAACTTTCAAGTGTCACTTTCTATGAGATTGGTATTGCCTTATTGTTGATTGGTGCTGCGCTCGTATGTACGTTGTCCCACGCAAGACTTCTTGCGATTTCTGCGCTTGGTATGATTGGCTTCATGACCACGCTTGTTTTTATGATTTATAGCGCCCCGGACGTTGCGAAGACTTTACTGTTAGTGGAAACATTAATGGTGGTCTTTCTTGCATTGTTAATGCGTCATATGCCACGTCTAACCACCGTGCCCAAGCATTCAATAAGACGTAAAGTAGCGAATATTTGCATAGCAGGTGTGATAGGAGTTTCGGTTACTTTACTTTTGTTAGGAATCACGTCTCAGCCGATGGACTCTTCGGTGTCAGATTTCTTTGCAGAAAACAGTGTCCCGGGTGGACATGGGCGAAACATTGTTAACGTTATTCTGGTCGACTTTCGCGCATTTGATACATTGGGAGAAGTTGTCGTCGTTGTTATTGCTGGGATTGCGGCAGTGAGCTTGCTTAAGACAAGAGCGAAAAAGCAAAATCGTATCCAATCATTAATTTTTGCAACCACGGCACACATCGTTTCGGCACTCATGCTCGTATTTTCAGTGTATCTGTTGTTACGTGGTCATAACGAACCGGGTGGTGGCTTTATTGGTGCGTTGATTGCCGTTATTGGTTTATCACTTCTCATGTTCGCGGAATCACCGAAATACGTTCGTTCTAGGTTGTATTTCAAACCGTTTCTCATTGCGTTATCTGGCATCGCATTGAGCTTAGTTTCTGGTGCTTTGAGCTTTGCGTTTGATAAACCGTTTTTGACCGGACTGTGGTGGAAAGACGTGATACCACTAGGGACGCCATTGGTTTTTGATGTTGGTGTTTACCTTGCCGTTATAGGTGGCGTGATGGGTATGCTGCTTCGTATTAATGAGGAGCTAGAGTGATGGAAATAGTCTGGAGTGTTGTCATTGGAGTATTTGTCGCAGCAGGTGTTTATTTAATGCTTGAAAAGCATATCTTGCGCCTTTTGTTCGGCATCATGTTACTCAGTAGTGCGGTTAACCTTGCTATTTTTACCGCTGGAAGGCTGACGCCTGGAGAGCCGCCATTGATTGGCGATAATGCTCTTTTACCACCAGATAGCGCGGCAAATCCTTTACCTCAAGCGCTTATCTTAACTGCGATAGTCATCGGTTTTGGACTACTTATTTTTTCTTTAATGCTGTTCTATCGAGCTTATAAAGACACTGGAACTGCAAACGTCGATGAAATGCAACGTTCTGAGGAGGGTCAATGAGTTCGATTTTGCTTACGTTACCGGTAGTTCTCTCGCTGAGTACGGCGTTGATTATCTTCTTCGTCCGTCGCTCAACAAAAAGTGTTGAGTGGTTGAGCGGTGTAAGTGCGATTTCGAACCTTTTCGTTGCGGGCTTTCTCACAGAAAACATCATAAATAATGGTATTCAAGCCGTTGCTTTTGGTCAGTGGAGTGCGCCATTTGGTATCGTGTTTGTCGCAGATTACCTCAGCGTTGCTATGGTGATGATCACGGCGGTGATTGGTGCGATATGTGTTTTCTACGCGATGGCGGACCTTCACCGAAAGCCCTCCTATAGCAATTACCATGCGTTAATGCACATGTTGCTTGCTGGCGTTTATGGCGCTTTCCTGACTGGAGATATTTTTAATCTGTATGTTTGGTTTGAGGTCATGCTCATTTCATCATTTGGTTTAATGGTGTTAGATGCAACGAAAACTCAAGTTGATGGTGCAGTAAAGTACGTGATGTTGAACCTGATTTCGACGCTGGTATTTTTGCTTGCTATCGGCTTGTTGTATGGCGCAACGGGCACCTTGAACTTGGCCGATCTCTACACCAAAGTAGGGGAAAATGAATTGAGCATCAACATGATGCTGTCCGCGCTATTTTTGTTTGCCTTTTCTATTAAAGCGGCACTCTTTCCTTTATTTGCTTGGTTGCCAGCTTCTTATCACACGTTACCAAGCGGTGTGGTGGCACTGTTTGCCGCGTTGCTTACTAAAGTCGGTGTATACGCGTTGATAAGAGTCTTTACCTTGGTATTTCCGCTCGCCGAGAGTGGTTGGCAACCGACGTTAATTTGGGTCGCAGGGCTAACCATGTTAACGGGCGTTTTAGGAGCGGCTAGCCAATTCGACATTAAGAAAATTCTTTCTTTTCATATTATTAGCCAAATAGGCTATATGATCATGGGGTTGGCTATTTACACTCCCTTAGCTTTAGCCGGTGCCATTTTCTACATTGTTCATCACATCATTGTAAAAGCGAATTTGTTCTTAATAGGTGGATTCATCGAGCGCAAATATGGCTCTAGTCAACTTGAACATTTGGGTGGGGTATACAAAGCTATGCCTTGGTTAGCGTTCTTGTTTCTTGTCCCTGCGTTTTCTCTGGCCGGTTTTCCACCGCTATCGGGTTTCTGGGGAAAGCTATTGGTCATCAAGTCGAGCATACAGGCTGAATATTACTGGTTAGCAGGTACCGCGTTATTGGTGGGGTTGCTTACCGTCTACTCGATGACGAAAATTTGGAGTGAGGCATTTTGGAAAAAGCCATTTAGAGAGAAGCCAGAACAGACTCTGCAGGCCAAAGTACATTGGTTGTACTGCGTTCCAATTATTGTATTGACAACGTTGACGCTAATCATTGGCTTAGTGGCGGAGCCTTTTTATCAATTTTCCGTTCAAGCTGCAGAACAACTGTTAAATCCGACTGAATACATCAGAGTGGTGTTAGGAGGAAATACATGATCTATCTATTCCTCAATTTTTTCTTAGCGTTAGCGTGGATGATGCTTAATGGCAGCTATTCGAGTCTGAATTTTGTTGTCGGATTTACGGTCGGCTTTTTTGCTTTAAGGTTGAGTCAACCATTTGGATTGAAAACGAGCTATTTTCAACGTTTTGCATCTGCATTGAAGTTATTGGTGTACTTCGCTTATGAAATGGTTATATCGGTTGCGAAAGTGGTGTGGGACGTCGTGACACCTACTCATTTGAGTCAGCCTGATATCGTTTATGTCCCTCTGGAGGTCGATTCTGACCTAGAAATCACATTACTGGCGAACATGGTTTCTTTAACACCGGGTACGCTTAGTTTGGATGTTACGGCTGATAAAAAGTATCTTATCGTTCATGCCATGTTTGCACCTGAACATGAAGAGGTTATTCGCGGAATTAAAGATGGGTTAGAGCATCGAATTTTGGAGGTGACGCGTGGATAGTTGGCTGCAAATAACGGTCACTTTTGCCTATTCTGGGCTACTACTCAGCTTTGTTATGGCTTTTGCTCGTTTAATTCTAGGACCAACGCTAGCTGATCGAGTTGTGGCGTTAGATCTGATTTCATTTATCACTATCGGATTTATTACGGTTTACACCTTAGACAGCGGTGAGGACGCTCTGTTAGACATCGCCATTACATTAGGTTTGGTCGCATTTCTCGGCACGATCGCATTTGCACGTTTGATCGTTAAAAGAAAGGAGAAAGAATAATGGACGTGTTGATTGGACTATTTTTATGCTTAGGAACATTGTTGACCTTGGTTGCAAGTCTAGGTGTCCTGAGGCTTCCTGATTTGTATACCCGAATGCATGCAGCGACCAAAGCTGGAACTGTCGGAGTGAGCTGCTTGTTATTAGCGGTCGCTTTCTCACTCCCTGAAGTTACCGTGATCTCTCGGGTTATCGGTACGATGTTGTTTATCGTTCTCACTGCGCCAGTCGCCTCCCACCTGCTCGGCAGAGCAATGCGAGAGGTCGGATATAAGATTTGGCGCAATGATTAACCATTAGCGTCGAATAGTACTACGTCCTAGTTGAAATAAACTCGAAGCTGTATTGATGAAGTCGGAAGTAATTGACGGTATATTCAAATGCACGACCATCTTCTAGGTAACCAGTGGACTCAACTTTTAGAATAGGGGAAGCTTCTGATTCATTCAGGTATGAGGCCGTCTCTGCATCTAACAAATACGGTTTGACAGACTGACTGCTTTTCGCAATTTTCAATCCTTTGCTATTTTCAATGTACTCATATTTAGAACCATTCATTATGGCTATGCTCAAGTCTGGAAATAACACTGCTGGCATATGAGTGACTTCGTAAATTTCAGGCTCATCATTAATACATCTGAGTCTATGTATTTCATATGTATCATCATTGGGCGAGAGATTTAACTGCTTAGCAACCTGTTCATTCGGTTTTTTAAGTTCGAACTTTATGACTTGAGAGCTAGGCGTTTTCCCCTGTTTACTGACTTCCTCGATAAAACCCAGCAAATGTAAGGCATCATGTTGGGCTTTTAGATCGTTTACATAAGTTCCACTACCTCTTGTCCGACTAATTAAATTATTGTCGACCAGAATTTGTAAGCTTTTTCTGATGGTTACGCGGCTTACGGAAAACTCTTCTTGCAAATCACTCTCTTTTGGAAGCATCGATTTAGGTTGTAGTTCCCCATCTTTGATCTTTTTTTCTAATCGTTCCGCAATGTCTATGTATTTGGGTTTCATAATACCTCGCTAAGTCTTGGATCATGATAGCAAGAATGTGATCTGAGATGTAGTTAATACTTTTCCTTAGGATCTTTGTGTGATTTTTATCTCGTATCTTTGTGCTTACACTTTAAATGTATCATAAAAGTATTAATACTTATTTTATACATTTTCAGGATAAACATTTGAGGTAGCGAAATGAAACGTCAAAAATTAACGATTGTTGGTGCTGGCAGTACATACACACTTGGTATGATGAACAGCCTTATTGCCGAAAAAGATAACTTTCCACTCGCAAAAGTCGTGTTTTACGACATAGATGAGAAACGCCAAGAATCGAATGCATTAGCTACTGAAATTCTATTGCGAGAACACTATCCAGAAGTTGAAGAGTTTGTTTATACAACGGATAAATCTGTCGCATTCGCAGATTCGGACTTTTTCTTTATCCAGATCCGCACTGGTGGGTTGGCCATGCGCGAGCGCGATGAACAAATCCCGCTATCCAACTCTTGTGTTGGGCAAGAGACATGTGGCGCGGGAGGAATGGCATATGGACTTCGCTCTATCGGCGACATGATCCAGCTAGTGAACGAGATCCGACAAACGTGTCCAGATGCGTGGATTCTTAATTACACCAACCCGGCGGCAATTGTCGCTGAAGCTTTAAATCGTGAATTTCCGCATGATAAGCGAATTCTAAATATCTGTGATATGCCAGCAGCGATTATGGTCAGCTATGCGCAATTGTTAGGATGTGAAATTTGGGACTTCGTTCCTGAATATTTTGGGCTTAATCACTATGGCTGGTTTACCAAAATTCGTAACAAACAGGGTGAAGACTTAACGGACAAAATTAAAAATATCATCCTAAAAGAAGGGATCAGTGCGGTTGATGCGGAAATAGCGGATGACCCATCGTGGCAAGCCACATTCAAAAACATGAGAACAATGCTTGCTGATAATCCAGAGTTTTTGCCGAATACGTATCTTCAGTACTATTTGTACCCTGAAAAAATGGTGGCGAAAGAGGATATCAACAATACCCGCGCAAGGCAGGTAATTAACGGCCGTGAGAAACGAGTGTTCGAATTGAACGCAAGAATAATTGAAGCGGGCACCACGAAGCACGAAACACTGCATGCCGATATCCATGGTCGATACATGGTGAGAGTTGCGGCTTCGCTTGCCTACAACTTGAGCGATGTGTATCTCGTCATCGTACCGAATAATGGTGCTATTACAAATTTACAAAATGACGCCATGGTAGAAGTTCCAGCTGCGCTAACTAGTGATGGACCGAAAGCTTTTACTGTAGGAAAAATCCCAACCTTCCAAAAAGCCATGATTGAGAGCCAACTTGGTTACGAGAAATTAGTTGTGGATGCTTGGTACGAAGGAAGTCAGCAAAAGCTGATTAATGCACTCACACTTAACCGTACCGTGGTTAATGTGCCAAAAGCTAAAGAAATAACAAAACAATTACTAGAAGAAAATAAAGCCTACCTTCCTCAATTTTTTCAATAACAACTGGACGTTCGGGGCCTACTTGTAGGCTCCGTGAATGAAACAAGAGGTTTATATGAAAGACATTATTCAAAGGTTCGGAGCCGCGATGTTTGTTCCCGTTCTATTATTTCCAGCAGCGGGCATGTTATTGGGTTTCTCTGTTGTGCTGTTAAATCAAGAAGTGTTTCCTTGGGCACTAGAGGGGAGTGCTTGGGTTAAAGTCTCGACGATCATTTTACAGGCATCTCTCGCTGTATTTAAAAATATGGCACTTATTTTTGCCGTTGGGTTACCTATCGCTTTAGCTAAAAAAGCATCTGGTCGCGCTGTACTTGCAACACTCGTTTCCTACATTACGTTTAACTACGTTATTGGTGGAATCCTTCAATTTTGGGGACCAGAACTGGGCGTGAACTATACGGAAGGTGAGCGAGGTTTGACTGAAGTTGGTGGCATTCTAACGCTTGATACCAACTTACTAGGTGCCATTTTAATTGCAAGTCTCTCTGTTTGGGTTCACAACCGATTCTTTGATAAAAAGCTACCGGATTGGGCGGCTGTATTTGGCGGAACGCCATTGGTTGTGATCATTAGTTTCCCCATTATGGTCGTGATGGCAATTCTAACTTGTTTGACTTGGCCAAGTATTCAGCATGGTATTAACAATCTGCAATCATTTTTGGTTTCTGCTGGATCGTTAGGGGTATGGCTATTTACGTTTTTAGAGCGAATCATGATACCAACGGGGTTGCATCATTTCGTATATGGTCCCGTTTTTTATGGGCCAGTTGCAGTCGATGGCGGAACGGTTGCCTATTGGATTCAAAATATACAGACATTCGCCCAGAGCTCGGAAAGTTTAACGACACAATTTCCTCAGGGTGGTTTGATGTTGACGGGAATGGGTAAAGTGTTTGGTTGTACGGGTATCGCACTAGCACTCTATTCAGTTGCGAAAAAAGAAAATAAAAAGATGGTGATGGGGTTAGTGCTCGGAGCCGCAATCACAGCAATTCTTACAGGGATAACCGAACCAATAGAGTTTACATTCTTATTTATCGCACCTGCGCTGTTTGCTTTGCATGCGTTGTTATCTGCGACAATGGCAACGATCGCCTTTATGTTTGGTGTTTCCGGTAACTTTCAGACTGGCTTGATAGACTTCATTTTCCAAAACTGGTTGCCTTTGGCTGGTAACCATGCAGGAACATACGTGATTCAGATTATTATTGGTCTCATGTTTACTGGTGTTTACTTTGTTACGTTTCGCGCGCTTATTTTAAAATACAACATACTTACTCCGGGACGTGAAGGTGCAGATAGTAAGTTGTATTCCAAAGCTGACTACAAAGAAGCGAAAGCGGTCCATAACAGTAGCGCAAGTCCGTCACAAGCTAGTGCCTTTATTGAAGGTCTGGGTGGAAAAGAAAACATTGAATTGTTAACTAATTGCGCGACGCGTTTGCGTGTTAAAGTTAAAGATGTCTCTCTTGTAAAGGAGAACGCATTTTTCACACAGCACGGAGCGGTGAATATTGTTAGAAATCAAGAGAGCCTTCAAATCATCGTTGGTTTAACGGTGCCACAAGTTCGCGAAGATATGAGCCAACTGATAAAAGCTTAACCCCCAAACTAATGCTCCAGCTCATATGGCTCAAAGGTGAGATAGAATTATCTCACCTTTTTTGTGTACATGAAGCATATTTCGCGCAGTTTCCACGAAAGTGGGGAGGAGTTATTGAGCGAGCTAAAAATACAGTTAGGTTATACCCGTCTGTATTGTTGGAAGACTTGTTGAGTCTCTAAGTGACAGTGGCGCCACTTTCTATGTTGAAAAGCGTTTTAATTTCTTCCAGCACTTCTGGGTTAGCAATAGCACCAATGTTTTTTACAGCTTGTCCGTTTACCAATTGTTTCACTGCTAGCTCAACCAATTTGCCTGAGCGCGTTTTAGGAATATCACTGATAGCAAAAATTTGTCGTGGGACATGGCGCGGTGAACATTTTGTTTTCAATGTTTGGCGAATTGAATCGGTGAGTTGTTGGGTTAACTCGACGTTGTGAGCGAGTTTTACTAGTAACCAGATTTCTTCAGACTGCTGGTTTAACTTGCCGACAGCGATGGAGTCTTCAACCTCGGGTAACGCGTTCACTTTCTGATAGATTTCAGCGGTACCGATGCGTACGCCGCCTGGATTTAAGGTTGCGTCACTACGGCCATAAAAAATAAAGCCGCCATGTTCGGTTTGCATCACATCGTCGCCATGGTGCCAGATATCGGTAAACTTGCTCCAATAAGCGTTGTGATAAAGTTCGCCGTTGTCGTGCCAGAAGCCAATAGGGAAGTTAGGTAGCGAGTTATTACAAGTCAGTTCGCCGCGTTTTTGCGTAATAGTATGTCCATCATCCTCTAGAACACGTGCGTCGATTCCCAGCCCTGCGCCTTGGCATTCACCTTTGTAAACTGGTGAGATAGGGTTTCCCAGTACAAAGCATCCGCAAATATCCGTGCCGCCAGCGATAGAAGCGAGATGCAAGTCCTGCTTGATGTGCTGATAGACATAACTAAATTGTTCTGGGTAAAGCACCGAACCAGTTGAGCAAAGAGTTTTGAGTGACTTCAGGTTATGTTCTAGTTTTGGAGAGCAGTTTGCCTGTTCCAGTGCTTCTAAGTATTTCGCTGAAGTACCAAACAGCGACACGCTATGTTCTTCTGCTAATTGCCATAAGACGGAGTGATCAGGGTAAACCGGACTACCGTCGTAAATCACTAAGGCTGCACCACTCGCAAGAGCGGAAACATGCCAGTTCCACATCATCCAACCACATGTTGTGTAGTAGAAAACCTTGTCTTGCGATTTGATGTCGCAATGCAGTTGATGTTCTTTGAGGTGATTGAGCAAGGTACCGCCTGCGGAATGGACAATACACTTAGGTTGACCTGTTGTACCAGAAGAATACAAAATGAATAACGGGTCATTAAACAGCATTGGTTGATATTGAATTGATTGTGGAGAAAAGTGGTGAGTAATATCGGACCAAGAGACAAAGTCAGAAGTGGTAGCTCTCTTAGCGTTTTGTAAATATTCGATTTGGCATACGCTAATAGTAGTCTCTTCGGAGGCACTGCTTAACTTACTACTAAGAGTGGTGTTCTTGTCCGTCATATCGAAAGCTTTGCCTCCGAACTGGTAGCCATCACAGCAAAAAAGAACTTTCGGCTTAACCTGACCAAAACGCTCTACGACGCTATCGATACCAAAATCAGGAGAGGTTGAAGTCCAAATAGCGCCAAGGCTTGTAGTAGCCAACATGGCTATAACGGTTTCAGGAAGGTAGGGCAAATAACCCGCAACGACATCGCCTTTACCGACACCACAATTGAGTAGCCATTGTTGAATGGCAGAAACTTGTTCAAGCAACTGTTTACCGGTGAGTTGTCGGTGTTCACCGCTTTCATTGCTAAAAACAATAAACTCACGCTCTGGTGATTGCTCAGCCTGAGATAGGAGGTTCTCTGCGTAGTTCAGCGTGGCGTCAGCAAACCATACTGTGTCTCTATTTACATGGTGATGATTAGAACCTGTTTGTGTCCATTTGGGACTGCCAAGGCTCTTGATTTGCGAACCTATATCTCCGATTACGTTGCAAAACTGCCAAGTATGTCGCCAAAATTCATCATTGTGCTCAATGGACCACTGGTGTAGAGACGTGTAATTGTTGATTACGGTACCTTCGGCTTTGTCTTTATTAACCTTTTCGATGAACCGTAATAAGTTGCTATTGCTGACGCGCTCAGCAGATGGTGACCAAATAGGTGCAGAATTTGGCATAGGTCCCTCTAATTTCAATTCTTTTGAATATGACCAAAAACAAAATAAAGGGGCGAACATAGCGGTGTTCGCCCCTTATCTGATCGTTTAAAGTTGTTCGGCAAGCTGAGGTAGTACCTCAAATAAATCACCAACCAATCCATAGTCGGCAACTTCAAAGATAGGAGATTCTGGATCTTTGTTGATCGCGACAATCACTTTGGATTCCTTCATTCCTGCAAGATGCTGGATGGCACCGGAAATCCCAACCGCTATATAAAGCTTAGGTGCAACGATTTTACCGGTTTGACCCACTTGTAAGTCGTTGGCAACAAACCCGGCATCAACTGCCGCGCGAGAAGCGCCAATGGCAGCACCTAGTTTATCGGCAACTTGTTCGATCAACGCGAAGTTCTCTTTGCTACCGACCCCGCGTCCACCTGACACAACCACCTCTGCCGCGCTTAATTCAGGACGTTCTGACACGGTTTTATCGACAGAAACCAATTCAACCATTGGAGCTGAGATAGTGACCTGCTGATGCTTAATATCAGCTTGGTTGTGACAAGTAACCGGCTCAAACGCAGACGCGCGCACGGTGATGACGCGAACCTTGTCGCTGGTGGTCACTTTGGCAAATGCGTTTCCTGCGTAAATAGGGCGGATAAAAGTGTTTTCATCGATAACTTGGACAATATCGGAAATTTGCCCAACGCCGAACTTCGCTGCTACTCGCGGTGCAAGATCTTTCCCTTTTGATGATGAGCTAGCCCAGATTGCGTCAAAACCTTCAGCAACACTCACTACAATAGGTGCGATACTCTCGGCAAATTGATGCTTAAGTTGCTCATCATCGACACAAATTACGTTTGATATACCATCAACGCGACAAGCTTGTTGAGCGACTTCTTCACACTGGTGGCCCACTACGATCAAAACATTGTCTTGGCTGACTTGTTTTGCTGCATTAACCACTTTGAGTGTGTCAGCATGCAATTGGTTATTGTCATGCTCTGCTATGATTAAGTTCTTCATGAAATCACCTTCGCTTCGTTACGCAGCTTATCGAGAAGCTCTGAGACAGATTCAACCTTGATGCCACCTTTTCTTTGCGCTGGCGGTGTGATTTCTTGAATGGTTTGGCTAAATACCACTTCAACACCCAGACTGTCAGGTGTGATGGTATCTAACGGCTTGCGCTTAGCTTTCATGATATTAGGCAAAGAGGCAAAACGCGGTTCATTCAGGCGTAAGTCAGTACTGATCACCGCAGGTAAGTTCATCGCGACCGTCATCAAGCCGCCGTCCACTTCTCTCACGACCTGAACTTTTTGATCTTCTATCTTCACGTCGGAAGCGAAAGTTGCTTGAGGCCAGTCAAGTAGGGCGGCCAGCATCTGAGCCACTTGGTTGTTGTCCGTATCAATGGATTGTTTACCCGTAATCACAAGCTGTGCTTGTTCTTGCTCAACCAGAGCTTTGAGCAGCTTAGCGACGACCAATGGCTCTATTTTGTCTTCAGTATCGATATGAATAGCGCGATCGGCACCTAACGCAAGCGCAGTACGTAGTTGCTCCTGACACTGGCTACCGCCGGCACTGACAACGATGACTTCATCTGCAATACCTTGCTCCTTTAGTCGTACGGCTTCTTCAACGGCTATTTCGCAAAATGGATTAATCGTCATCTTGACGTTATTGGTTTCAACATCGCTATGGTCCGCTTTCACGCGAACTTTAACGTAGGGATCAATGACCCTTTTGATTGGCACTAGTATTTTCACGTTAGATTCCTTTTACAGTGAAGACTATGTGTTTACAGTGAAGACGATGTGATGACGTCTTTAAAATGATGTTAATTTACCTTTACGTTTGCGTCAACTTTAAATATATTGTTGATTAACAAGTTGGCAACATGCAAAGAAAAAGGAATGCAATCATGGAAAGAGACTGCATGGAATTTGATGTTCTGATTGTAGGCGCAGGTCCCGCAGGCTTGTCTGCGGCATGCCGAATCAAACAATTAGCAGCAGAAAAAGAACAAGACCTCTCTGTTTGCGTGGTAGAAAAAGGCTCTGAAGTTGGAGCGCATATTTTATCGGGTGCGGTGTTTGAAACGCGAAGTTTGGATGAGCTTTTTCCCGACTGGCAAGAGAAAGGCGCTCCGCTCAATACCAAAGTAAACCAAGATAAAACCTACTATCTAGGCAATGACATCAATGGTCATGAACTGCCTTCTTGGGCGGTGCCTAATACGTTACATAACAAAGGTAATTACATCATAAGTTTGGGCAGTCTATGCCGATGGATGGCGTTGCAGGCTGAGAACTTGGGGGTGGAGATCTACCCAGGTTTTACCGCCAGTCAAGCGATCATCGATGAAGATAGTCGTGTTTGTGGCGTGATCACGGGCGATATGGGGTTAGACAAAAATGGTGAACAAAAAGGAAATTTCGAACCTGGTATTGAACTGCGAGCGAAGTTTACTTTATTTGCTGAAGGCGCACGGGGGCATATTGGTAAGCAGTTGATTAACCGATTTAATCTTGCTGAAGAGAAAACGCCTCAACATTACGCTATCGGTTTTAAAGAGCTGTGGGAAATCCCATCAGAGCAGCATCAGCAAGGTTTAGTAGTGCACGGATTAGGTTGGCCGCTATCAAATGAAGCTACAGGTGGCAGTTATCTCTACCATTTAGAGGGAAACCAAGTTGCCGTCGGGTTGATTGTTGACTTGAATTATAAGAATCCGCACTTGAGTCCATTTGATGAGTTTCAACGTTTTAAACACCACCCGTTGATTGAGCAATACCTCAAAAATGGGAAGCGTATTAGCTATGGCGCAAGGGCGATCACCAAGGGTGGCTTTCATTCGCTTCCCACTCAGCAATTTGCTGGTGGTTTATTAATTGGATGCGATGCAGGAACACTTAACGGCGCTAAAATCAAAGGCACACACACGGCAATAAAATCTGGCATGCTTGCCGCTGAAGCAGTATGTGAAGCCCTTGAGAGTCAGTCAGTTACTGCTGATTATCAAAAGCATTTCAAACAGTCTTGGCTGTATGAAGAGCTTTATCAAGCACGTAACTTCTCAAGTGGCATTCACCGCTTTGGATCGTGGCTGGGCGGTGGTTTAGCGCTGCTGGAACATAACGTATTAAAAGGCAAAGCTAAGTGGCATATCCGCTGTGATAAGCCTGATCATCAGTCTCTGTTATTGGCGGAAAGCAGCAATGAAATTGTCTATCCGAAGCCTGATGGCGTGTTAAGTTTCGATCGCCTCTCTTCTGTTTATCTATCCAATATCTTCCATGAGGAAGATCAACCATGCCACTTACGACTGGAGAACCAGCGGATCCCTATTGAGCAGAACCTTGAATTATATGCAGAGCCAGCACAGCGCTATTGTCCGGCTGGCGTGTATGAAATCGTACAGGGGGAGCAGCAGCCAGAGCTGCAAATAAATGCGGCCAACTGTATCCACTGTAAGACCTGCGACATCAAAGATCCAAGTCAAAATATTACCTGGACTCCGCCAGAAGGTGGTGGTGGTCCGAACTATCCAAATATGTAAGCGTTTGAGAATAATTTTTATTAACAATTTATTTACTTAAAGTTTGCGTTAGTTCAAATCTTTCTCGATGAACTCGATTGCAACTTAATCTTTCAGGCACTATTCTGATTTTAAATTGACGTTTACGTAAACTGAATACAAAGTTGATGCATAGGTGTAAAAGCGGTTACCAGTATCAAAGTTAGGTTTGATCAAATAGTGCTCAATGGAACGCACTTAAAATAACGAAAGGGAGATCAACTATGGTATCGGAATCGCCTCTGTTGCAGGTAAACGATATTTCATTGGCTTTTGGTGGGGTGAAAGCTTTAACTGACGTGAGCTTCCATGTGAATGAAAAGGAAATTTTTTCAATCATTGGCCCAAACGGTGCAGGTAAAACCTCAATGCTCAATTGCATCTCTGGTCGATACACACCAAACAAAGGCTCTGTAATCTTCGCTGGAGATGATGTAACTAAACGGACACCTAGCCAACGAGCTGAGTTAGGGTTGGGAAGAACCTTCCAAAACTTAGCGCTCTTTTCTCACATGTCGGTACTGGACAACATCATGGTTGGCCGACACCACCTACTAAAAAACAACTTCGTCACGGGGCCACTCTATTGGTTCTCTAATGCGCAGAAAGAAGAGATGGCGCACCGCAAATATGTGGAAGACGTGATCGATTTTCTAGAAATCCAGCACATCCGAAAAGCGACTGCAGGCACCCTATCTTACGGCTTACGTAAGCGTGTAGAGCTTGCTCGTGCCATTGCCTTAAAACCTAAGTTACTGCTGCTTGATGAACCAATGGCAGGTATGAACTTGGAAGAAAAGGAAGACATGGCACGTTACATCATGGATCTGAATGAAGAATTAGATATCACGATCATCATGATTGAGCACGACATGGGCGTGGTCATGGACATCTCTAATCGCGTTTTGGTTTTGGATTTCGGTAAACACATTGCTACGGGTGAGCCTGAAGAAGTGATGGCCAACCCACATGTGAAACAAGCGTACTTAGGCGAAGAGTTACCGACATTAGAGGAGAGTGCATAATGGCACAGCAACATAATGATTGGGCAGATATAACCCGCTTAGATACCTTTCCAAAAGTGTTGCAACACAATGCCAAGAACTGGCCCGAACAAGTCGCAATGCGTGAAAAGGAGTTTGGTATATGGCGAGAGTTCACTTGGAAGGATTATGAAAACCGCGTCAAGTGGATGGCACTGGCACTACGAGATTTGGGTATTGGTGAGCAAGATGTCGTTGGTTTGTTAGGTGATAACCGCCCGGAATGGGTATGGGGCGAGTTAGCGGCACATGCGATCAAAGGTTTCTCGCTGGGCATCTATCAAGATTCTATGCACGAAGAGGTGGCGTACCTTATCAACTATGCCAAAGCAAAAGTCGTGATTGCCGAAGATGAAGAGCAATGCGACAAGCTGCTTGAGCTTGGTGATGAAATTCCTAGCGTTGAATACATTATTTACTGCGATCCTCGTGGAATGCGTAAATACGATGATCCAAGATTGATTGATGTTGAACAGGTCTACAAAAAAGGTCAGCTGATTGATAAAGCGGACCCAGACAAATATCTCAATATGGTTGTTGAAACCAAAGGCAGCGATCTTTCAATTCTTTGTACAACGTCGGGTACGACTTCTAAACCAAAATTGGCTCAGCTACACAGTGGCACGTTCTTGGATCACTGTGCGGCTTACTTGCGTGCAGACCCTCGTTCCCCAGGCGACAACTACGTTTCTGTTCTGCCTTTGCCTTGGATTATGGAGCAGGTTTACGTGGTTGGTCAGGCGTTGATTTCTCGTCAAATCGTTAACTTTGTGGAAGAACAAGAAACCATGATGTCCGACTTGCGTGAAATCGGTCCAAACTTTGTGCTGTTAGCGCCACGTGTGTGGGAAAACATTGTGGCAGACGTGTCTGCACGAATGATGGATTCGACACCGTTTAAGCAAAAGATGTACAAACTGGGCATGAGCTTAGCCAACAAAGCGTTAGAGCAGGGCAAACGTTCTAAACTCGCCGAATGGATTCTTTTGCGTGCTTTGCGAGACCGTTTAGGCTTTTCGAACCTAACATCTGCTGCAACGGGCGGTGCGGCGATGGGGCCTGACACTTTCCGTTACCTACAAGCTATTGGTGTGCCACTTAAGCAGCTTTATGGTCAGACCGAAATGTGTGGCGCATACACCGTGCACCAAGCGGATGATGTGGATTACGATTCCGTTGGTGTTGCGTTTGATAATGCAGAAGTGAAAGTCATCAACCCAGACAGCAATGGCGTTGGTGAAATCATCGCGAAAAGTACAGGCATGTTTACTGGCTACTTAAACAACCAAGCAGCATATGATGAAGATGTTCAAGATGGTTGGATGCACACAGGCGATGCGGGTTATTTTAAAGATTCCGGTCACTTGGTGGTGATTGATCGTCTGAAAGATATGTCGGAAACCAGCCACGGCGACCGCTACTCTCCGCAGTTCATTGAAAACAAACTCAAGTTCTCGCCGTTTATTGCAGAAGCCGTGGTGGTAGGTAAAGGTCGACCTTGGCTGTCTGCCATCATCTGTATTCGCTATGCGATCGTCGCGAAGTGGGCAGAGCAACGCGGCTTGGCATTTACCAACTACACCAACTTATCTGCTCAACCAGAAGTGTACCAAGCGATTCGTGAAGAAGTTCAAAAAGTGAACGAATCCCTACCGGATGCACAGAAGATCAGCAAATTCATTCTACTTTACAAAGAGCTGGATGCCGACGATGGAGAGCTAACTCGCACACGTAAAGTACGCCGTGGTGTGGTTGCAGAGAAATACGGAGACATCATCGAAACCATCTACAGCGACGATCCAAAAGTCGATGTCGATACAGTGATCACTTATCAAGATGGCACCAAAACACGCATTCAAACGTCGCTAGTTATTGAAACGCTTATTGAGCATGAGCCAACACTAGTGGATAGCGAACAACGGAGGATCGCATAGTGAATACGGATTTATTACTGCAACTCGTCATTAATGGCGTGATCGTTGGCATGTTGTATGGCGTTGTCGCCATGTGCTTTGTATTGATTTACAAATCGACCCAGGTGGTCAACTTTGCTCAGGGTGAGTTCCTGTTGATTGGCGCATGGGTATGTTGGGCGGCATTGGTACACCTACAGTTACCGTTTTTTATAGGCTTTTTACTCACGCTCGCGTTCATGATGATTTTTGGTATCGCCGTGCAAACCATTGTGCTCAGACCGTTGATTGGTGAACCGATTATCTCTGTGATCATGGTGACCATTGGTCTATCGATGTTTTTCCAAGCGCTGATGAAGTGGATATTCGGTGTCTCTGCTGTGTCGTACCCGCAAGTGTTCGAAACCAACGTGGTGAATATCGGAGGTTTGAATGTTGAGTTTGCTTACATTCTGAGCTTGATCTTCTCAATGCTCATCATGGGCGCGTTCTACTGGTTCTTCAAATTCAGCAAAATGGGTCTGGCAATGCGCGCAACGGCATTCAACCAGCAAGTAGCCCAGAGTCTTGGCATTTCCATCAAGAAAGTGTTCGCCATCAGTTGGGCCATTTCGGCAATGGTATCTGCAACAGCAGGGATTGTTATCGGTATCGTTAACGGCGTATCTGACGCGCTATCCATTATTGGTATCAAAGTTTTCCCAGCCGTTATTTTAGGTGGCTTAGATTCGGTAGTCGGCGCAATTGTCGGTGGTATCACCATCGGGGTGCTAGAAAACTTGGCTGAGTTTTTTGATAGCCAATACCTGCAAGTGGGTAACTTGTACAACATCGCACCATTCTATGTGCTGTTAATCATTCTTGCCTTCAAGCCATATGGCCTGTTTGGTACCAAAGATATTGAGCGTATTTAAGGAGAAATAACATGGCTCAACTTAGCATGCGCCCGTGTGGGGATTTTCGAACCACATACAAAAGCGATACGCCAATTTTTGAAACCAAAACCATCAGAAGCCTTGCGATTGCAGGTGTCATCGCCATGCTGGCAGCACCGCTGGTCTTGGATATTTACTTCCTAAACCTGTTTATTCAGATTGCATACCTCGGTATCGCGGCATTGGGCTTAAACATTCTGGTTGGTTTTACCGGACAAATTTCGCTAGGTCACGGTGCGTTCTTTGGCTTTGGCGCCTTTGCATCGGCTTGGCTAAATAACCAGTTTAACATTCCAGTCGTGTTTGCGATTCCGCTTGCGGGTTACTTAACCATGATTGTGGGGATGCTGTTTGGTCTGCCAGCGGCTCGAATTAAAGGTTTATACCTAGCTATCGCAACGTTGGCGGCGCAGTTTATTCTAGAGGACTTCTTTGCTCGCGCAGATTGGTTCAGTGGCGGCTCATACGGTGCAAGCGCGAACCCAATTAATTTGTTTGGCTTTGCGTTTACGACTGACGAAAGCTTCTTCTACATCGCTCTGTTTGCGCTGATCTTCATGTATATGTGGGCATCAAACTTAATCCGTTCTCGTGACGGTCGCGCGTTTGTCTCAGTACGAGATCACTATCTGTCAGCAGAGATCATGGGCATCAACCTAACCAAGTATCGTCTTCTCTCATTTGGAGTGTGTGCATTCTATGCAGGCATCGGGGGCGCACTCTACGGACATTATCTAGGGTTTGTATCAGCAGAAGGTTTCACCATCATGATGTCTATCCAGTTTTTGGCCATGATCATCATTGGTGGCTTAGGCTCAGTCAAAGGTACGCTGATGGGGACGATATTTATCGTACTTCTGCCTGAAGTTTTAGAGTTTGGCGTAACGGGGCTTTCAGCGTTTGGTGATACCACCGCTTTCACTGATGGTCTGGCTTACTTCAAAGAGATGGCGATTGGTTTAGTCATCATGCTGTTCCTCATTTTCGAACCTCAAGGATTATCGCATCGCTGGCAACAGATTCGAGCATATTGGAAACACTATCCGTTCTCATATTAACGTGGAATTAAGTGGAATATACCTCAATAACAAGGACAACGAGTTATGAACAAAGGACATTTAGCGACAACGTTGGTGCTGTCATCTGCACTGTTTACTACCGCAACTTGGGCAAAAGATTCTGTGTTTGTCGGGCAATTAGTCGACTTTTCTGGACCAACTGCCTATGTGAGCAAGCCTTATGGTTCTGGCGTGCGAGACGCATTGCGTTGGATTAACCAAAACGGTGGCATTAACGGTACCGAGCTCGAATTTGAAACAGTAGACATGGCGTACAAAGTACCAGTGGCGATTTCTAACTATAAACGTTGGGTGGCGCGTAAAGACATGGTTGCGCTGCAAGGTTGGGGTACGGCGGATACCGAAGCACTTATTTCGTTTGTCACCAAAGACAAAGTGCCGGTGTTCTCTGCTTCTTACTCTGGTCACTTAACTGACCCAACTGGCAAAAACCCAAAAACCGCGAAACCAGCGCCTTATAATTTCTTTTATGGTGCGTCGTACTCAGATGCGTGCCGTGCGCTAGTTAAGTGGGCGAAAGAAGATTGGGAATCTAAGGGCAATCAAGGTGCGCCGAAATTTACGCACATTGGCGATAACCATCCATTCCCGAATGCGCCAAAAGAAGCGTGTGCAGAGTACGCTAAAGAGCTTGGTTTTGATGTGCAAAACCCAGTCGTTGTGTCACTAAAACCAGGGGACTTCAAAGCGCAATGTTTGTCGCTGAAAGAGTCAGGCACCAACTATGGTTACATTGCTAATATCGGTAGCTCGGTTATCTCACTAGTGAAGTCTTGTAACACGGTTGGGACAGAGTTCCAGTACATGGCAAACATTTGGGGCGGCGACAAGCCAGTGCTTGAAGCAGCAGGCGATGGCCTTAAAGATTACGTTTTCCCGGGTATGACGGCGTTTTGGGGAGATGATAATGAGGGCATGAAGCTGGTTCGTGAGATTTCTAAGCAGTCTGAATCAGAGCCGGGCGAATTCAGAACTCACCATTACATTCGCGGTATTTGTTCTGCGTTCTATATGAAAGAAGCAATGGAGTGGGCGAAAGACAACGGTGGCATCACAGGTGAAAACATCAAGAAGGGCATGTATGTCCATGACAACTGGGTACCACAAGGCTTAGAAGGTGTTTGTGTCCCTGCGAACTGGAAACCGGAAGATCACCGAGGCACAACAACCGTGAACGTCTTTATGGGCAACAACGATGGCGGCGCAGTTGATATTAAGAAAGTATCTCAGGTGACATTGTCACGTCGTGACGATTGGCTAGGTTACTAATCTACGACTTATTAATAACAAAGCTTACTGAAAATAAGGATGGGTGAGAGAACACTCTCACCCTAGCAAGGAGTAGCTTGATGGCTGAATTAGCAACGAATATCGAACCGGCAGAAATACTGCTTTCAGTGAACAACATTGAAGTCGTCTACGACGAAGTAATACTAGTACTTCGCGGTGTGAGTTTAGAAGTTCCAAAAGGGCAGATTGTGACCTTACTGGGCGCCAACGGTGCGGGTAAATCCACAACGTTGAAAGCCATTTCTGGTTTATTGAAAACCGAAGATGGTGAAGTGACGCGCGGCGAAATCAACTTCATGGGCGAGCGTATAGACAACAAAAGCCCGGAAGAGATCGTCCGTTCGGGCATCTTCCAAGTTATGGAAGGGCGCCGAATTGTTGAAGATATGACGGTAATAGAAAATCTTCGCTTAGGCGCTTATACACGCACTGACAACGAAGTTGAACAAGACATCGAAATGGTGTTTGACTATTTCCCGCGACTCAAAGAGCGCACTGGCCTGGCGGGCTATTTGTCTGGCGGTGAGCAACAAATGTTAGCTATTGGCCGAGCGTTAATGGCTCGACCGAAGATGATTTTGTTGGACGAACCGTCTATGGGGCTTTCTCCACTGCTAGTTAAAGAAGTATTCAGCATTATTAACAAGATCAACAAAGAGCAAGGTATTACCATGCTTTTGGTTGAACAGAATGCCAACTTCGCTCTTCAAGCGGCCGATTACGGTTACATCATGGAATCAGGCAAAATCGTACTAGATGGCAGCAAGCACGAATTGCTAAACAATGAAGACGTAAAAGAATTCTACCTTGGCGGCGGCGATGAAGATCGCAAGAGCTTTAAGAATCTGAAATCTTACAAACGTCGTAAGCGTTGGTTGTAAGGAGCAAGGATGAACGAACTATTTGATGCGAAAGAATCGTTGTCTCTACAGGCGCGAGAAGAGTCGCTGTTTCAACGTTTGCCAGCGCTGATTGAAAATTCGAAAGCCAATAGCGAACATTACGCAGCGCATTTTTCTGAGTTAGATCCTACATTGGCAAACAATCGTGAAGGGCTTGCTCAGTTCCCGATTACACGTAAGTTCAATGTACCTAATCAGCAGCAACTTAAACCGCCGTTTGGTGGCTTAAATAGCGTTGCCATTGGTCAAATGGCACGTGTTTTTCAGTCTCCTGGGCCTTTGTATGAGGCTCAAACGGATGAGGCCGATTTCTGGCGTATGGGGCGCGCGTTTCACGCAGCTGGGTTCTGTGCGGGTGATTTAGTGCATAACACGCTCTCTTACCATTTCTCTCCTGGCGGATTTATTATGGATGGTGGCGCAAGGGCTTGTGGCTGTGCGGTATTTCCGGCTGGAGTAGGCAATACCGAAGCGCAAATAGAAGCAATTAAACAGCTTCAACCTAATGGTTACACTGGTACACCTTCGTATTTGCTGACGTTGCTACAAAAGTATCAAGAGAAATACAATGAGCTGCCTAGCTTTGAGAAAGCTCTGGTCTCTGGTGAAGCGGTTACAGCAGACATGGAACAGATGTTTGAGGAAAAAGGCATTGCAGTCTTTCAAGCCTACGCAAGTGCAGAGCTTGGTTTGATTGCTTATCAAGTGTCTGGTGAACAAGGATTAGTGATTGCCGAAGATATTATTGTTGAAATCGTTGATCCTGATGGTGTTCCTGTACAACCGGGAGAAGTCGGTGAAGTCGTTGTAACGTCGCTCGATGAGAAGTTCCCGCTGATTCGCTACGCAACGGGAGATTTATCGGCATACCTAGAGACAAGTTCTGATTCTTCACGCACGAATGCACGAATTAAGGGCTGGATGGGACGAGCAGACTCCGCGGTGAAAGTAAAAGGGCTGTTTGTTTATCCGCATCAGATCCAAGAAGTCTGTCGTCGCCACGATATTAAAGGCTCCTTGAAAATTGAGCGCGATGGCTTCAACGATGCCATTACTTTCTGTTGTCATGATGTGCATGTATCAGCAGAGGACATTCAAGCAACACTCCAGTCTGTCACTAAACTGAAAGGCAATGTCCAGTTTGTACCGAACCAAGCGGAGCAGCCGTTAATCAATGATCTTCGCAGTTAACTCATTGGTGGCATAAGTGCAGTAGAAAGTGGTTGTCATAAAAAACTAACAACGTCAGACAAAAGGCTAGAAAAGGGATACCACATTGCGCTGCGTATCCCTTTATTTTTTACTACCGCAATCAGGGAGCGGGTAAATGAAACAGGCACCAATGATTAACACACAATTCTGGGATGATTTGTTTATCCGAGGCACTATGCCTTGGGATGCCCAATCGACACCTCAAGAACTCAAGGACTATCTCGACAATTCACTTCATGTAGGCCAGTCAGTGTTTATTCCTGGGTGTGGTGCCGCTTATGAACTGAGCACTTTTATTCAATATGGGCATGACGTGATCGCGATGGATTACAGCCAAGAAGCGGTAAAAATGGCGCAATCAACGTTAGGTAACTACAAAGATAAAGTCGTATTGGGTGATGTATTTAATGCCGATTTTTCTCACTCGTTTGATGTCATTTACGAGCGGGCCTTTCTCGCAGCACTACCGAGAGATATGTGGTCAGAATACTTTTCGATGGTGGATAAATTATTGCCAAGCGGAGGTTTTCTAATTGGTTTTTTCGTCATTGATGATAATTACCTATCACGCTTTCCTCCATTTTGTTTGCGAAGTGGGGAGTTGGCATCTTTTCTAGAGCCCACGTTTGAACTTGTGAAGTCCTCAGTGGTGGCAAACAGTGTTGAGGTTTTTAAAGGCAGAGAGCAATGGATGGTGTGGCAGAAACGTTAGTCGTCACTGAGACTTCTTTAGAAAGTATTCGCGGAAACTGTCTGGTTCTTTGTGAATCGCTGATACATAGGTCTTCACTCTATGCCTGATGGAATGCTTACATAGTTTGTCGGTTTGTGTGAAACATTAATTTCTCGTTGCTGGTTTAAGTTGTTGAGATATCTCTAACAGCGGTCGAGTGGTTGAGTTTATTGCCGGCACGGGTTGTGTGCTCAGAGCGTAAAGCGACAGATCAGCATCGATCCGAAAGGTAGTAGAACGTCTCTCACTGATCTGTCTATTTCATGCTTATACTATTTTAGGTTGGCCATCTGATGCGGTGGCACCGCCGTCTACAGGTAGGTTTACGCCATTAATGAAAGATGCGTCATCACTTGCCAAGAAAGTCACGACGGACGCAATTTCTTCAGGTTCGGCGGCTCGGCCGAGCGCAATGCGCTCATTGAATTTATCGCGGATGTCCTGCGGCCAGCCGTTCGTCATGTTGGTTTTTACTAAGCTTGGGCATACGGCGTTAATTCTTACGCCCTCCGCACCATGGTCCAATGCCATCGCTCGGGTAAGGTTCACCACTGCGCCTTTACTCGCGCAATAGAATGCGGCACCCCAGTCACCACCCAAACCGGAAACGGACGCGGTATTTACCATACAACCTTTCGTTTTTAAGAGTTCAGGCAAAGCAAACTTCGCGCAATAAACAACACCATCAATGTTTACACCAGAGATCTTCTTCCAGTCTTCCACACTACCTTCAATCACGGAACCAGGGACATGTACGCCAGCATTGTTTACTAAAATATCCAGTTTACCGAAACGGGTAACAACATCAGAAATCAGTGCTGCGACTTTTTCTGGGTCAGAAACATCAATAGAATGCGCAGACACACGCTGTTTATCAAAGCCCTCAACGGCGTTTGCCAACTGCTCTTCATTCCAATCGGCAAGAGCGACGTTTGCGCCTTCTTCATACAAACGTTTTGCGATGGCCAAACCAATACCATTGGCAGAACCAGTGACGAGTGCGACTTTATTTTTTAATCCTCTCATGCGATTTCTCCTTCGAAACTTACAAAAACGGGATCTTGATTTTTCTCTGTGCGCGGCAACATCAGTTTGTCGTTGTCGCTGTAATCTACGGGGATAGCCACCACTGCTGGTCCTTCAACGTCCATGGCTTTATTCAATGTCGGTAGCAATTCGTGTTGACTAGTCACTGCGAAGCCTTTCGCGCCAAATGATTCGGCGTAGGCCTTGAAATCAATTGGTCCAAATTTCACACCAGAGCAGCGCTGATATTTGTTGATCTCTTGCATTTCTACCATGTTGTAGGCGTTATCAACCCACACAATATGGACGATATTGCAGTTCAGTCTAACCGCGGTTTCTAACTCCATGCTCGATTGCATAAAACCGCCGTCTCCTGATATCGATACCACTTTGCTACCAGGTTTTAGTAGGCTGGCACCAATGGCCCATGGTAGTGCAACGCCCATTGTTTGTTGGCCGTTAGACACCAGCATTTGGCGAGCTCGAAAACAGCTCAAGTAACGAGCGATCCAGATGTGGAAGCTCCCCATATCAAGGCATAGCGTGGTATCCGGTGTGATGATAGATTGCATAGCTTTTATTAGCGCCAGTGGATGAAATCCTTGCTTGTGATAGACATTGGGATAGGTTTTGATCACTTGCCGTTGCAGTGCGACCTCTTCCAGTACTGAAAGTGCCGTTGGGGAAAGGCGAGCATATTCAGAGATATAGCTGCCCATCTTGTCTAATGACTGCGCAATGTTTCCGACGATTTCAACACAAGGCTGATAATTAAGTTGGTATTCTGCTGGTTCAATATCGAGGTGAATCACTGGGTTGCGGTGGCTGTTCCAAAGCTCAGGGTCATACTCTATTGGGCTAAAGCCGATGGTGAGAATTAAATCGGCGTCCCGCAGTAAAACATCGCCAGGTTGGTTATTAAACAAACCGACACGCCCAGCAAAGTGATGATAGTAATTGATGTCTACCGTGCCGGCGGCCTGGTAAGTGCCGACAACGGGTAGCTGCGTATTTTGAAGAAACCGAGCGATAGCAGCAGCGTTTTGACTGCGGCTCGCGTGAAGGCCAAGTAAAACCACACAGCGCTTTGCTTTACTGATTCGACTGACCGCTTCTTCGATTGCTGCGATGTCTGCGCAACCAGGCTGTGTGTAAGGCGAGGGGACAATAATGTCCGTTTGGGTTTGCTCGGATAAAACATCTTGGGGGAGACTCAAAAAGCAAGCCCCAGGACGACCTGACTCTGCGATACGAAATGCGTTCGCCATGATCTCGCTTGCGGCGTCCACATGCTGCACTTCAGCACTGAACTTAGTTATAGAGCGAAAAATACTGACGGTATCCATGCTCTGGTGTGTTTGTTTTTGCTGGTCAGTTCGTTTCACCGCACCACCGATAGCAATCAGCGGATCGCCTTCGGAGTTTGCTGTTGCAACCCCCGTAACTAGATTTCCACAGCCAGGGCCTGACGTAACCATTGTGACGCCTGCTTTGCCGGTTAGTCTTCCCATAACGCCCGCCATAAACGCGCCGTTAGCCTCGTGACGTACCGGAATCATTTGGATGTTAGTGTCTTCAATCGCATCGAACAGTCGATCTATTTTTGCACCAGGAATACCGAAAATGTACTTAATGCCGAGAGACTCTAGCTGTTGAGCGATCAACTGAGCTCCATTTTTATTTGAAGGTTTGGATTGCATTTGTTGTCCTTATTATTTGCCTGACTTTGTTACTTTTCCGCCTTTTCTATGGCGGTATTTATATCTTCCGGAGCCAAATTGGCGTTGAGGAAGTCTGTCGATACTGGGGTATCAATCACTAGCCGTGAGACTTTGCCAATCTGGAGGAACCCTGACGAAATGCTGTAATCCTGGATATGACCACCTCCTTGGCGGTCATCGGTAATAAAGTGTTCGTGATAGCCGGGCACATTAATGCCAGTCGTGTATTTAGGACTGCGAAAGCCGGCGACCACGCCTTGCTTATGCGTGAAGCGGAATGTTGGTTGTTCTTTGACCACTTCAAGCATTGGCCGATAAGGGCGTGTTTGTTTAGGTACGGTACGAGTGCGAACTGAATCGAAAACGCCATCAATGCGCACTGCGCAAAATAGGTTATCGCTTGGAACCATGTCGTCTATGAGGTTATGGACTTCATGACGTGACATGCGCGATGTCAGTGGCAGCTCGATATCAGGTTTAAAAAAAGTCATGACAGCAAAGGGCGTTTTTTGCGCTAGGTCTGCCGGGTTTGCGGAGCCATCCGACTTGAGTTGAAAAACTTCCTTATCAAAAGCAATCAACTCACCATCCAATTCATTGAACGTACCTAAACCAAAATCCCCATGTTTCAGCAGTTCTTCTATGGTTGTTGAGCCTTCGTAAACACCAGCTATCAAAGCACTCATTAACGAAGTCTGATAAATCTCACCATCTCCGGTAACGTGATGGTATTCAGAAAATTCTTTCGCTACTTCAAGCGAACAAGCGCATAGAGGGTTATAAAATCCACGCATGAGTAAGACCAGTTATGCAATGAAGAGTATATTTAGATTGACTTCTACACGGTGCTAAATCCAATATAAAAAAGATTTATTTTGATATGGAAAATATATGGAATTTCGCTACCTGAAGTATTTTGTCGCGGTCGCCGAGACTCGTCACTTTACCCGAGCAGCTGAACAGTTAGGGATTGCGCAACCTCCTTTGAGTCAACAAATCAAAAAGCTAGAGCACGAGCTTGGCGTGGACTTATTTAAGCGCTTGTCTAGAGGAGTAGAACTGACCCATGCAGGGCAAGTCTTTTATACGGATGCGGTAAATATTCTTGCTGATGTGGAACGCGCTAAAGCAAAAGCCCGACAGATTGCCCGTGGTGAAAATACGCAGGTTAAAATCGCGTTCGCGACGTCAACATCAACCTGCATTAAGGTATTGGAGAGGATTGGGCGTATTCAAGAGAATGGGGTTCATTTACAGACGGCGGAACTATCAATGCCAGAGCTTGCCACTCAGTTAAAAAGCAAACAACTTGATCTCGCAATCATGCGGCTACCCTGTTACGCCAGTGAGCCTTTTGAGCACAAGGTGTTGTTTAACGACCCGTTTGTCGCGGTGATTCCGGCGGGGCACGAACTGGCAAAATATCCCTGTATCCAGATGAAACAGTTGAGAGGCCATAAAATTTTACTGTTTCCACGAGAGACTGGACCCGCATTGTTTGATGGCATGAGCACACTTTTTGCCGACGCAGGAGTAAGGCTCGAACCACAGTTCGCAGCACCGCAACTTCGTACGACGATTGCCATGGCGCAGGCTGGGTTAGGTATCGCTCTCGTTCCGCGCTCACTGGCTGAACATCTCGATGATTCCGCGACAGTCGCCGAGATTGAGGATATCCCTCTCACTAGTCGTGTTGTTGTTGCTTGGGAGGCGTCTAATCTCAATAAACAAGCGCTAAAAGTAGCCATGCACATCGGTCATGTTGAGGCTTAAAGCTTTGTCATATAACCTGTCGATTGTACCCAACGAACAAAACTTACTGAAGATTGCGACTCTGTTGTCGTATATATTACCTACATCAAGTTGACTTGATAGCTGAACTCTCGTTTTTATCGAGATGATAATGACGAGGACCTTGATTTAATGCATGGTTAAACCGCAAGGGTGATGGATGATTAAAGCGCAAATATTTGATGTATTTTGTGATGAGTTAGCTCAAGGTAATCCATGTGGCGTTGTCGAACTAAATCACTGGCTGAGTGATTCTGAATTACTTCAAATCACTCATCAGGTCGCTCAACCTGTCACATCATTTGTGGTTCAGTCTGGCAGTGACTACCACATTCGCTGGTTTAGCCTAGAAGGAGAGATCAACCTATGCGGACACGGAAGTTTGGGCGCAGGCGCTGCAATCATTTCCAACTATCATAAGAACGAGGTCATTCTACAAAGTCAGTATGGTCATGTTACCGTTACTGGACTGGATGGAATGTATCGGATAGTGATGCCAAGTTGGCTAGCCAAGCCTCATGCCATCCCCTTGGGTATTTCAGGCTTTTCCAATCACCCCGTAGATGCTTTTACAACGCGTGATTTGGTTGTTGTTCTCGAATCAGAAGATGATGTTGTTCGCTATCAACCTAACTTTGATGAGCTGATTAAAATTGATGAGTTTCATGCTGTCATCGTGACGGCTCAAAGTTCTGATAGTGGCTATGTGCTGCGTTACTTTGCACCTAAAATCGGTATTTCAGAAGATCTTGCCACAGGTTCGGCTCAGTGCTCATTGGCGCCTTATTGGTTTGAAAAGCTAGGCAAAGAAAAATTGACGGCTCGTCAGCTATCTCGTGCTGGTGGTTATTTTGAAGTGGCTCGCGGTTTAGAATCTACGATCGTATTGTCTGCACACGTGAAAAGTCGGACTTGAATGCAAACGCCTCTAGCTCTTACACAAGATCTAGAGGCATCCATTTTTTATTGACTTAAACGTGCCGAGCTAAGATTTTAACCCTGCAGCGGTCATCATGACGCGAAATAACATAGACACTAACCCTAATGCAGCGACGCTAACGACCCATATTCCAACCATCCAAGCCCATTGGCGGCACCAATTTTTGATTTTCATACTCACTCCTTATCAACTCGTTAATGGTACGCTTCGCCTTCTTTTACTTTTCCGGAGAAGACGTAGTAACTCCAAAAGGTGTAAGCCAGAATAATCGGGATGATGATCACTGCTCCAACGAGCATAAAGCGCTGACTGCTTGCAGGAGCCGCTGCTTCCCATATTGATATGCTAGGAGGAATGATATTTGGCCAGATACTGATGCCAAGCCCAGCGAACCCGAGAATCACGATCACTAACGCCATCACGAAAGGGCTGCGCTCTTTACGCTTTTTAACGGAGTCGGCAATCTTCAAGCATACCAGCCCAGTAATGACAGGTACGGGCAGTAAGTAGAACAAATTAGGCAGAGAAAACCATCTTTCCGCAATGGCAGGGTAAGCAAGTGGAGTCCAAGCGCTCACAATGACTAATGCGGAGATCATCGCCAGTAGTGTTTTGTTAGTGAAGCGGTGCATCGTGTTTTGCAGTTCACCTTCCGTCTTCATGATGAGCCATGTGCTACCAAGCAGCGCGTACGTTGCGACTAAACCCAAACCACAAAAGATGGGAAAAGGGCTGAGCCAGTCGAGTTGGCTACCTACGAAGACGCGGTTTTCCACCGCAAAGCCTTGAATTACCGCGCCAACAACGATGCCTTGGAAAAACGTGGTTAAAATCGAGCCGACCATAAAAGAGCGATCCCAGAACTTTAAGTGATTTTCCAATGCTTTAAAGCGAAACTCAAACGCGACGCCACGAAAGATCAAAGCAATCAACATCAACGTTAAAGGGATGGTTAGCGCTTCAATAATTACCGCGTAAGCCATCGGAAAAGCGCCAAATAGAGATGCGCCTCCAAGCACAATCCAAGTTTCGTTGCCGTCCCAAACTGGCGCGACACTGTTGACCATGACGTCTTTTTGTTTTTCATCCTTGATGAAGGGCATCAGTATTCCAATACCCAAATCGAAGCCATCCATGATGATGTACATCAAAGTGGCAAAAACGATGATCGCGAACCAAATCACGGATAAATCAAAATGCATATTCTCTACCTTAACTTTGTGACAAATTCTAGATGCGGCCTGAAACGGTCGTCATGTCGTGCTCATCGTGTTCGATTGCATCGGGGCCTTTCTTGATTTGGTGGATCATGTAGTAATACCCAAAACCAAACACCAAGCTGTACACAACAAGGAAACACAGCAGGCTGATGCTCATTTGTAGGTCTCCGTGTGCAGAAACCGCATCACGCGTTTTTTGTACGCCATAAACGACCCAAGGTTGCCGACCAACCTCTGTCGTAAACCAGCCAGCGAGTATTGCGATAAGACCAGATGGCCCCATAAATAATGAAAACTTGAGGAACCAACGCGAGGTATAAAGCGTGTTCTTTTTTCGTAACCATATGCTGTAGAAGCTCTGTAAAATCATCAGAAGTCCTAGCCCGACCATGATTCGAAATGACCAAAAGACGATAGGTGAGTTCGGTCGTTCCTCTTTCGGGAAGTCTTTCAGTGCCGGGATTGGCTCAGTTAAACTGTGGCGTAGGATCAAACTTCCTAAAACAGGAATTTCTAAGGCATAGTCTGTGCGTTCTTGTTCCATGTTTGGCATGCCGAACAATATCAATGGGGTTGGTTTGCCATCACTGTTATCCCAATGTCCTTCGATGGCAGCGATTTTGGCGGGCTGGTGTTCCAGAGTGTTTAGCCCGTGCACATCGCCAATCACGGTTTGGAGTGGCGCAAGGAACACTAAGATCCCGAGCGACATCGAAAACATGGTTTTTACCGCAGTCGATTGATTGCCTCTCAATAAATGCCAAGCGGCTGACGCGCCTACAAAGAGTGCTGAACTGACGAAAGCCGCGACGCTCATGTGCGCCAAACGATAAGGAAATGAAGGATTGAAAACGATAGCAAACCAGTCGGTTGGCACCACACGTCCGTCGACAATTTCATAGCCTTGTGGCGTTTGCATCCAACTGTTGGAGGCGAGAATCCAGAACGTCGAAATGATCGTTCCTAACGCCACCATCGAGGTTGCAAAAAAGTGCAGCTTTTCGCCGACGCGACACCAACCAAACAGCATTACGCCAAGAAATCCGGCTTCGAGAAAGAATGCCGTTAACACTTCATAAGTCAGTAATGGGCCAGTGATAGAACCAGCGAAGTCGGAGAAACCACTCCAGTTGGTGCCGAATTGATAGGCCATGACAAGGCCAGATACAACGCCCATCCCAAAGTTAACCGCAAAAATTTTCGACCAGAAATGATAGAGCTTTTGGTAATCGGGATTGCGTGTTTTTAGCCATAAGCCTTCCAGCACGGCGAGATAGGTGGCCAAACCTATGGTGATAGCGGGGAAAATAATATGAAAGGATACCGTAAAGGCGAACTGTATCCGTGCAAGCATAAATGCGTCGAGGCCAAACATTAAACTTCCTTTGATCTTTTAAGTTTTATGAGAGAGCTATTTTAAGAGGAGCGGAATGAGGGAAGTAGGTACAGACAGTGACTATAAACCTATAACAGATTAAATATTGAAGTGTTATTATTTTGAATTCGGCTTTAGGGAAGGGGATTTGCGTTTGGCGAAGTATCAAGAGTTAGTGGAACAGCTTAAAAGGCAGATAAAATCGGGGATATGGCATCCGGGTGACAAGCTGCCTTCTCTGCGTCGCCAATCTGAACACTCGGGTTTAAGCTTGATGACGGTGTTGCATGCCTATCAAATTCTGGAATCTCAAGGCTGGGTAACGTCACAGCCGCGCTCTGGTTATCGAGTCGCTCCCAATATTAAGAGTTCAAATGAACCCCAAGCGCCAGCCGCGGTTTCGTGGACAGAGCAGGTAGACATCAATGAGTTTATCTTTGATGTTCTGCAGGCGAGTAAAAATCCATCCATGATCAATTTTGGCTTTGCCTATCCAGACCCAAGTTTGTATCCACGCTATCACGTGAATCGGGCGATGAGCGCAGCCGCTCGCAATATGCCGATTTCCACCACCTTTGATAACTTACCGCCGGGAAACGAACAATTACGCACCATCATCGCGAAGCGTTATGCTGCGAAAGGCATTGAAATTTCACCCGATGAAATTGTCATTACGGCAGGCGCGCTGGAGGCGTTAACGCTCAGTTTGCAAGCCAGCACAAGACCGGGAGATTGGGTGGTTGTGGAGTCGCCTGCATTTTATGGTGCATTGCAATCCTTAGAGCGGTTAGGTTTGAAAGCGCTCTCAGTAAGAACAGACCCAGTCACGGGCATTGACCTAGACTCATTGGAACGAGCGCTGCAAACACACGATGTGAAAGCGTGCTGGCTGATGTCGAACTTCCAGAATCCTCTGGGTTTTACGCTTTCCAACGAGAAAAAACAAAAGCTGATTGAACTGACACAGCGATATAACGTGCCAGTGATTGAAGATGACGTGTACAGCGAACTGCATGCAGGGAATGACTCGGTTTATCCACTAAGAATGTTTGATGACACGGGCAATACCATGTTGTGCTCCTCGTTTTCAAAATCATTAATCGCAGGGCTACGTATTGGTTGGGTTGCGGCGGGAAAGCGGGCGCTAGAGGTACAAAAGTTACAGTTAATGAGTACATTAGCGACGAGTGCACCAGTGCAAATGACATTGGTACACTATTTAACAAGCCGCAATTATGAATCTCATTTGAAGCAGTTACGGAAAAAGCTGTTTGAACGTAAAAGTAAGATGACGGTTCTGCTTAGTGAGCTGTTACCTGAAGCAGTCAAAGTGTTAAGCCAAAGCGGTGGGTACTTTATTTGGTTAGAGCTTCCCAAGCATATTGATGCCTTGCAGATATATCGAGAAGCGCTAAAAGGTAATATCAGCATCGCACCGGGAAAGATGTTCAGCCTGACAGAACAATACGATCACTGTATTCGTCTTAACGCTTCTTTTGAGCTTAATGACAAATACGTCCATGCTCTCAATTTGCTTGCCAACATTATTCGCTGTCATTTGGCAAAATAGCGACTTTCTTCAGTTTTTGGGTTTAATGGAGCGCGCCGGATTTCCAGCAACTCGATCGCCCGGCGCAACGTCTTTGGTTATGATAGAGCCAGCGCCGACGACGGCTTCATCGCCAATGGCCACGCCTGGCAGTATGATTGCGCCCCCACCAATCCAAACGTTATTGCCGATTTTTACCGGTTTGGCGATCTCATCTCCGGCTAAGCGTCTTTGTGTATCGAGTGAATGAGCGGCTGTGTAAATTTGCACTCTAGGCCCAATCATGACGTTCGCGCCAATCTCAACCTGCCCATTGTCCAGAATAATGGCGTCCCAGTTGATGTAGGTGTTTTCCCCGATGGACAAGTGGCAACCGTAGGTAAGTTGAAGCGGTGGCTCTATACAGGCGTTGTTTTCTATACGGACGCCCATTTCCGCCAGCAGTTGTCTACGGATATCTGGGTTTGGCTCGTGGTTAAATTGGAAGACAAGCTGCGCGGTTTTGGCGCGCATGAGCTTTAGTTCTTCATCCAGACAATTATAGGTTTCTCCAGAGCGCATCCGAGTCAGTTCTGACATAACAATCATTCCATCAATATTATTTGCAATAAGGTGCATAATGATAAGTGAAGGAGATTCGAAGTGAAAATTTGATGCTTAAAAATCAGAAAGTTATCACTGATTTGCCTTGCGTGTTTAGTCGGTTGATTGGCTCGTTGAGTACACAAAGACGTACTCCTTAAATGGCTTAATCGTGTTGAAGCCAAAGCGGGAAACCACTCGAAGCGTTTTGCGTAGATTACAATATAGTTAATAAGAAGAACTTAATTGAGCCGCTTGCGCTATCGATTGGGCTAAAAATATAAGACTTATGCGCTCTGGCTTGCTGGTAACGATGAATCAAGAGTGAGCACTTTATGTTCGAACGGGTCATTTCATTTTTAGAAACAACGCTGTTTACCTTTAACGAACAACCTATCACGTTGTGGGCGATATTGATGGTGCCGACATGGGTGATTGTCGCTTTATGGTTGTCCAAAATTTTAATCAAAACCGTTACGTCAAGAATGTCCTCATCGGGGAAAGATCCAAACGTCATTCATTTGGTTAAACGGATATTATTTGTCATCGCTCTCGCCATTATTTTTATGACCACATTTTCGATGATCAATGTGCCAATTACCGCGTTCGCCTTTCTGTCTGGTGCCATCGCTATCGGCTTCGGTTTTGGTGCACAAAACATCATTAACAACTTCATAAGTGGCTGGATTTTGATTGGTGAAAAGCCAATCCGAATTGGGGACTTTTTAGAGGTTGAGGGCGCCAAAGGCATTGTCGAGCAAATAAATACACGTTCAACTCGAATCAGGCGAACCGATGGCGTTCACATGCTCATTCCCAACAGTCAGTTGATTGAGAACGTGGTGATCAACTGGACGTTATGCGACAGATTAGTCCGTGGCTCGGTCGTCGTCGGCGTCGCGTATGGGAGCGATGTCAAACAGGTTGCTGCCTTAATGGCGGAAGTGACTTCGCAGCAAGCGCAAGTTCTGAGTTCGCCAGCTCCAGACGTGTTTTTTCAAGACTTTGGTGACAATGCTTTGATCTTCGAATCTTATTTTTGGATTAACTCAACGGTTGAGGGCGGGATTCGAACGGTCGCAAGTACCATACGTTTTGAAATCTATGAAGCTTTCGAAAAGCACGGTATTGAAATCGCGTTTCCACAACGAGATGTGCACATTGATGGGGAAATCAAGTTGTCTAGGGAGAGAAACGGATAGGGCGATAAGCGGTATTGGTGTTCTTATCTTGGTGTCGAGTAACCATAGCGAGGCGGTCACAACACGGATTCACCTCGCTAGAAACCAGTTTGAAGGCGTTATTGGTTGTCCCACATGACTTCGCATTCTTCTTTGATTGCTGATTTTAGCAACTCAATCAGTGGAAACGCTCTGCGTCCTAGGCTTACCGCGGGCTCTGCTTGTTCTTCCTCTTCGTCTACATCAGTAGGGAGGTTTTCTTCAGCTGCATTTTTCGCAGATAGAGCAGAAGTTAATCTTGATAGCGCGTCAGGAACATCTTGAGCGGAAATTGATCCCGGCACCGTGCCGCTGTGACCCATCATTTTGAGCATATCTAATGCAATATCACCAAACATCGTGACGTTTGAGTGGCTTCGACAACGAAATGTTATGAGCATTTACCTGATCCTGTTTTATATGTTCGGTTTGAAACTAAATTGTAGCTGAAATCAGACACTAATTAATGTGATGAAGACCGTTGAGCGTTAAGGTTTTTATGAGTAACAACAAAAAACGGGCACGTACGTCTGCATGCCCGTTGAAATACATTACCTGATTGGTTGTTGATGATTTACAAGCTATACGGATCGCCCAGAGCTAATGCGACCCTAGAAGCAGGAGACTTTCCTAACGCACGGCAAATTTGCCAACCCGCTTCATTGATGACGCTAAGGTCAACGCCCGTTTCAATCCCAAGTTGCTCACACAGATAAAGTACATCTTCCGTTGCAACATTACCACTGGCTCCTTTCGCGTAAGGGCAGCCGCCGAGCCCCGCTACTGCGCTATCAATGGTGTTGATGCCCATTAACAAGGCTTGGTAGATATTGGCTAATGCTTGTCCATAAGTGTCATGAAAATGTACTGCGAGCGCGTCTTTTGGCAGTAGCGTTAACAACGAATCCAGCATGGCGATAACGCGATTAGGCGTTGCTTTACCGACAGTATCACCGAGCGAAATCTCATAACATCCCATATCAAACAACGTATTGGCGACCTTGGTAGTTTGCTCTGGCTTGATTACTCCCTCATATGGACACACCATGGTACAAGACAAGTACCCGCGTACAGGAATGTTGTGCTGGTTCGCCAATTCGATAACGGGTTCAAATCGAGCGAGACTTTCGGTAATGCTGCAGTTGATGTTCTTCTGGCTGAACGTTTCTGAAGCGGCGCCAAACACCGCAATTCGCTTTACACCGCTTTCCAGCGCACGTTCTAACCCTGCGAGATTTGGTGTGAGCGCGCTATAAACCACGTCAGGCTTTTTTGAGATACCAGCAAACACCTGATCGGAATCGGCCATTTGAGGCACCCACCTTGGAGAGACGAAAGATCCCGCCTCAATATGCTTTAAGCCACTGCTGCTTAGTTGGTTAATCAAACGGATTTTATCAACCAGCGTCACTGCCGTTTCATTTTGCAGACCATCACGAGCGCCGACTTCGACGATATTAACCTTCGCTGGTAGCATATTCGCGCTCCTTATCTTCACTGACGTTATCCGATATCAAAGACAAATTCAGCAGTATGGAACCGTGCTGTACTTGGTCCCCGTGCTGATAAAACAATTCGTCGACTGTTGCTGCGACCGGAGCCGTGATGGTGTATTCCATTTTCATTGCTTCGAGTACCAAAAGCGGAACGCCCGCCGCCACTTCGTCACCTTTAGCCACCATAACTGCTGAAATTATGCCGTTGAGTGGTGCGGTTGGACTTAGTTCATCATCTACATCTTTTGCAGAGTCAAAGTTAGGTTGATGAGCGAACGTGCGCTGCTGACCAAGATAAAATAGTGTTGTTCTTTGTTCATCGCTAAGTGCATTAAAGGTGTAACGCACATTATCAATATCGACGATAATCTGGTTGCCACTTTCAAGCAGGATGACCTGATGCAGCTCCTCACCACATCGGACAGTGAAGTGAGATCCTGTATCTTGCGATGATTGTTGCAAACGTACCTGATGGTTGGCATTGGCATCCGTGAAGTTAAATCGGTAAACGTTGTCAACTGACAGTCTAAAACCTCGTCTGGTTGGCGCGGGTAACGTTGAGCTGTCTGATTTTGAAATGAGATCATTCCGGTGAGCAACCGCCGCCAATGTAAGCCAGATTGAATCCGACACGTCTTGCTGCTCATTTATGCCTTGTTGATGTGTTACGAGGAAACCTGTATCGAGCTCAATCTCGGCAAAGGCTGGCTGCGAAATAATACTGTGCAGATAACCAATGTTTGTCGTTACTCCACGTACGTGATATTGAGTTAACGCCTGCTTAAGCTGCTTTAGTGCGATATCACGAGTTTGCCCCCAGACGATCAGTTTGCTGATCATTGGATCGTAATATTCGCTGATGCTATCGCCTTGGGTAACACCACTATCAACGCGTACGCGCGCTAGGCGCACATTACTGTCTGATACGGGTTCTTTTAAGTAGTCAATGCGGCCAGTCGACGGCATAAAGTCATTGTCTGTATCTTCTGCGTAAATTCGCAGCTCAATTGAATGGCCGTCGTGGGTGATTTCAGATTGCGAAATAGGTAAATGCTCGCCAGCTGCGACTTTGAATTGCCACTCCACCAAATCAACGCCGGTGATCAATTCAGTGACAGGGTGCTCAACTTGCAGACGGGTGTTCATCTCCATGAAGTAGAATTGACCTCGGCTATCGAGTAAGAACTCCACCGTGCCAGCGCCAACATAGTCGATCGCTTGAGCGGCCTGAACCGCAGCTTCACCCATTTGTTTACGCAGTTCATCACTAAGACCGGGAGCTGGTGCTTCTTCGACTACTTTTTGGTGACGGCGTTGAATGGAGCAATCGCGATCAGAAAGATAGACACAGTTGCCATGTTGGTCAGCAAATACCTGAACTTCAACGTGGCGAGGCTGCAATATACATTTTTCGATTAGAAGCTGCTTATCGCCAAAGCTTGAAAGTGCTTCACGCTGCGCACCGTCGATGGCCAGAGGCATTTCGGCTGCGCTATTGACCACTCGCATGCCTTTACCGCCGCCACCTTGTGTTGCTTTAAGCATCACTGGGTAACCGATTTTTTCCGCTTCCGCTAATAAGTGCTCTACGCTGTTGTCTGTGCCGTGATAGCCGGGAACCAAGGGCACGTTCGCCTCAGACATGATGGCTTTGGCTTGCGACTTCGAACCCATTGCTTCAATTGCGCTGGTGGAAGGGCCAATAAAAACAATGCCATTTTCGCTGCACGCTTTGGCCAGTTTCGGGTTCTCGGAAAGAAAACCATACCCAGGGTGGATAGCATCGGCTTGCCATTTTTTCGCAGCGCCGATAATCGCATCGATATCGAGATACGATTCACTCGCCGGAGCGGGGCCAATGAATTCAGCGAAATCCGCTTGTTTAACATGTAAGCTGCTGCGATCCGCTTCGGAATAGACGGCAACCGTCTCGATAGCCATGCTTTTTGCGGTTTTAATGATTCGGCAGGCAATTTCACCGCGGTTTGCGATCAGTATTCTTTTAAACATGATTCCTCCAATTGGCGGCGCGCTTTTCAAAAAATGCACTCAGTCCTTCTTGTCCTTCTGCGGACACGCGGGCGGTTGCAATAGCTTGGCTGGTGTATTCAATTAATGAATGCTCGATAGGTTGATTGTCACAACGTAAGCAGAGCGTTTTTGCTGCCTGCATGGCTTGTGGACCGTTGTTGAGCAGGTGATCAATGGTGCGATTGACGGCTTCACGTGGTTGAGCGTCTATCTGATGAAGAATACTCATCGATAGCGCGGTTTCGGCATCAATCAGTTCCGCGGTTAAAAAGTAGCGTCGGCTCTGTCTTTGTCCAATCGCTCGGATTACGTAAGGTCCGATGGTGGCGGGTAACAAACCGAGCTTCACTTCACTCAAACAGAAGCGACTTTCAGGTGTACCGATAGCGATATCGCAACAGCAGATAAGCCCAAGTGCGCCGCCAAATGCAGCGCCATGCACCATAGCAATAGTCGGTGTGCTAAAGGTATCCAGCGTATGCAAAAGTTTTGCTAGTTGCTGTGCATCTTGCAGGTTTTCACCCTCGGTTTTGGTTGCCATTGACTGCATCCAGCCAAGATCCGCACCCGCAGAAAAGTGTTTACCTTGGGCCGTTAGTACCAATGCACGTAGAGAGTCGTCTCTATCAAGTTTTTCCAAGATTTCGATAAGTGAAGCAATTAATTCATCATTAAACGCGTTATGTTTCTCTGGTCGATTGAGGC
Source organism: Vibrio sp. 1557 (assembly GCF_033340175.1). Classification (NCBI taxonomy): domain Bacteria; kingdom Pseudomonadati; phylum Pseudomonadota; class Gammaproteobacteria; order Vibrionales; family Vibrionaceae; genus Vibrio; species Vibrio sp. 1557. Next base: position 520,466 of record NZ_JAWOVZ010000001.1, read on the forward strand.
TCAACCAAGCAACGCCATTGTTGTCTTTTTCGAGCAGTAGTCCGGTCATGTGACTTCCTTTGTCTGACATTTCAGTCTGTATTCCAATACTCGCTAACCGTTACTTGTATAAACATCGGTATTCGCGAGGAGTTAAGGCTTGCCTTGCATCCGACTACATGCGGAAGATGCCAAATTTACTGTCTGATATTGGCGCATTAAGCGCAGCAGACAGAGCAATGCCGACAACATCACGGGTTTTGGCGGGATCAATAATGCCGTCGTCCCACAGGCGTGCACTGGCGTAGTATGCATGGCTTTGAGTCTGATATTGCTCCGCAATTGGACGTTTGAACGCTTCTTCTTCCTCTACGCTCCAGCTTTCACCTTTGCGAGTTTTGATATCGCGGGTCACTTGCGCCATCACGCCAGCCGCTTGCTCTCCACCCATGACGGAGATGCGCGCGTTTGGCCACATCCACATCATGGTTGGATCATAAGCGCGGCCACACATGCCGTAGTTTCCTGCGCCATACGATCCACCAATAACCACGGTAAACTTCGGCACGTCTGCACACGCAACAGCAGTTACCATTTTCGCACCATGTTTGGCGATGCCTTCGGCTTCGTACTTCTGACCGACCATAAAGCCCGTGATGTTCTGCAAGAAGAGCAGAGGAATTTTGCGTTGTGCGCACAGCTCAATAAAATGCGCGCCTTTTTGTGCTGATTCCGAAAATAGAATGCCGTTGTTAGCGACAATGCCAATCGGCATACCGTGAATATGGGCAAAGCCACAGACCAAGGTTTCGCCGAACAAGGCTTTAAATTCATCGAGCTGGGAATCATCAACAATTCGGGCAATGACCTCTTTAACATCAAACGGCTTTTTAAGATCGGTTCCGACGATGCCGTACAGCTCTTGGGCAGGAAAACGTGGTTCCTGAGGTGCTTTTTGCTTGAGTTGAACGGGTTTCAAGTGGTTGATTTGTGAAACCGCTTGTCTTGCCAACTCTAACGCGTGGTGATCATTTTCTGCGTAATAGTCCGCCACACCAGAGGTGCGACAGTGAACGTCTGCGCCACCAAGATCTTCCGCGCTGACTTCTTCACCTGTCGCTGCTTTTACAAGAGGTGGACCTGCCAAGAAAATCGTACCTTGTTCTTTGACTATGATGGAAACATCACACATCGCAGGAACATAAGCGCCGCCAGCGGTACATAGCCCCATGACCACCGCAATTTGTGGAATGCCTTTGGCCGACATACGGGCTTGGTTGTAGAAAATACGGCCAAAATGGTCTTTATCTGGGAATACCTCATCTTGGCGGGGTAGGTTAGCGCCGCCAGAGTCGACTAAGTAAACACACGGCAGTTGGCATTTTTCTGCAATTTCTTGTGCTCTTAAGTGCTTTTTCACGGTGAGTGGGTAGTAACTGCCGCCTTTTACCGTCACGTCGTTCGCGACGATCATGCACTCATTGCCGTCAATTACACCCACACCGGCAACCACTCCAGCACATGGAACGTAATCTGGATACACATCCCAGCCAGCAAATTGACCAATTTCTAGAAAGGACGAACCAGGGTCGAGTAGGGCAAGAATGCGCTCACGTACCGGAAGTTTGCCTTTCTTCTGCTGATGCTCGCGGGCTTTCTCACCGCCACCATCTTCTATTTGGGCAGTCACGGTATAAAGTTGATCTACAAGTGACGCCATAGAGCGGTAGTTTTCCTGATACTGCTCTGAGTGGGTATTAATATTGGTCGTCAAACAAGCCATAAATAGCCGATCTCCATTCGGTAGACGGGTGACACCACCCGCCTTTATCTATGTTGAATAAGATTTAGGTTGAATAAGGAATTTATTTAGATTCAGAACGCCTAGGTATGTTGATTAGGCGCTTTCGTTAAACAATTCGCGACCAATAAGCATGCGGCGAATTTCTGAAGTGCCCGCACCGATTTCATACAGCTTGGCATCTCGCAACAAACGGCCCGTATCAAACTCGTTGATGTAGCCGTTACCGCCAAGTAGTTGAATCGCATCCAGTGCCATCTTGGTTGCCAGCTCTGCGCTGTAGAGGATCGCGCCAGCAGAATCTTTACGTGTGGTTTCACCACGATCACAAGCGGCAGCGACGGCGTAAACATACGCTTTAGCGGCATTCATTTGTGTGTACATATCCGCGATTTTTGCTTGAACTAGCTGGAATTCACCGATGGATTTACCGAACTGTTTACGGTCGTGAATGTAAGGCACAACGATATCCATACACGCCTGCATGATGCCAAGTGGGCCGCCTGCAAGCACCACACGTTCGTAGTCGAGGCCGCTCATCAATACTTTCACGCCTTGGTTTTCTTCGCCGAGAATATTCTCCGTAGGGACTTCGCAGTTTTGGAAGACCAGCTCACACGTATTCGAGCCGCGCATACCCAACTTGTCGAGTTTTTGTGCTTGAGTAAATCCAGGGAATCCGCGTTCCACAATAAACGCCGTGATGCCTTTGGAGTGCTGGCTTGGGTCGGTTTTTGCGTAGACAACATAGGTGTGTGCATCAGGGCCGTTGGTGATCCACATTTTGTTGCCGTTTAGCAGGAAAATATCGCCTTTACGTTCGGCTTTAAGCTGCATAGAGACCACATCAGAGCCGGCGCCGGGTTCACTCATAGCAAGGGCGCCGATATGTTCACCGGAGATGAGCTTAGGTAGGTATTTCTCTTTTTGCGCTTGTGTGCCGTTACGGTGGATTTGGTTGACGCAAAGGTTGGAGTGAGCGCCGTAACTTAACGCAACCGAAGCGGATGCTCGGCTGATTTCTTCCATAGCGATAACGTGGGCGAGATAGCCCATGCCTGCACCACCAAACTCTTCGCTGGTGGTCACACCTAAAAGACCCATGTCACCTAATTTGGACCAAAGATGGTTTGGAAAGTCGTTAGTTTGGTCGATAGATTGCGCTAGCGGCGCAATTTCTCTTGCAGCAAAACTATTGATTTGCTCGCGAAGCAAATCGGTATTTTCGTCATAAACAAAGTTCAGGGAAGAGTAGGTAGATTTCATTGCGTGTCCTTGCCTTTACGTCACCTACATCCCAGAGTTGAGGTGTTAGGTGACTTTTTCGCCTTTCATGGATCTCAGTGTGTTTTGGCATCGCAACTGCGCAGCATTTAACTCCATCATTACCGCTTGAATGTCGTTTGCTTGCTGTTGCAATGCTGCCTTCTTCTCTTCGATCAACCGAATCATATAGTTCAACTGCTCAGTACTTTGATCGGTATCGTAGAGTTCAAATAACTCTTTGATATCTGCAAGAGAAAAGCCCAATCGCTTACCTCGCAAAATCAGTTTTAGTCGAATTCGATCACGACCATTGTAGATTCGAGTGTTGCCTTTACGTTCTGGAGTTAGGAGACCTAAATCTTCGTAGAAGCGAATGCTTCGAGTAGTAATGTCGAACTCTTTCGCGAGCTCGCTGATCTTAAATGTGTTCATTCCTTAACCTTACGACTTTCGTATAACATTTACATGAATATACAATTCGTTAACGTTAAAGTAAACAAACAACATCCACTCTTGAGCCTTGATATCACTCGCATTTACTCGAAATCAAAGAATCACTCGAACAAACAATAACCTCAAACTTGACGTTAACGTAAATGTTAGTATAGTTATGACGTAAACGTCAACAAAAGGTTAATGGAATGAAAAATGAAACATGGATTGTTGCCGCTAAGCGAACGCCTATCGGCTCTTTTCAAGGTGCATTAGCTTCAACAGATGTCACGGAACTCGGTGCGAAAGCCATTCAAGGGGCGCTAGCCGAAAGCCAACTCGATGTGCACAAAATAGACGAAGTGTTGATGGGGTGCGTTTTACCCGCCGGTGTGGGGCAAGCGCCTGCAAGACAAGCAAGCCTTAAAGCTGAAATGCCACAATCGATTGGTTGTACGACACTGAACAAAGTTTGTGGATCGGGTATGAAAACCGTGATGCTGGCATATGACCTTATTCAATCTGGTAATGCGCATGCTGTCATCGCTGGTGGCATGGAAAACATGTCGTCTTCTCCTTATCTATTAAAGAAAGCGCGTGATGGTTTCCGTTTAGGTCACGAGCAAGTGCTTGATCACATGTTTTATGACGGGTTGCAGGATGCCTACCAAGGCGAGCTGATGGGTGTCTTTGCAGAACAGACGGCGCAAAAGTATCAGTTCAGCCGTGAAAGTATGGATGCCTGGGCGCAACAGTCGTTGACTCGTGCGCAGCAAGCAATCGAGCAAGGTTTGTTCAAAGAAGAGATCGTGCCTGTTAACGTAAAAAGTCGGCGCGGCGAAACCTTGGTTGTAGATGATGAGCAACCGAGCAAACTCGACGTCACTAAAATTCCTACCTTACGCCCTGCGTTTGCCAAAGATGGCGGCGTAACCGCAGCAAACTCTAGTTCCATTTCGGATGGTGCGTCGGCAATGATCTTAGTCGATAGTGAGTTTGGTCGTCAGGAAAACCTTCAGCCTCTAGCCAAAATTGTCGCGTACAGCACGCATGCAAGACAGCCTGATGAGTTCACCATCGCACCAGTCTTCGCGATTGAATCGCTGCTGGAAAAAACGGGCTGGGACAAATCAGACGTGGACCTTTGGGAAATCAATGAAGCTTTTGCTGTCGTGACTCAATACGCGGTGAAAGCTCTCGAACTGAACGAGAGCAAAGTGAACCCTCGCGGAGGGGCTTGTGCGCTGGGGCATCCAATAGGCGCAAGTGGCAATCGAATCCTTGTCACTTTGATTCATGCGCTAAAACAAACTGGTGGTAAGCGTGGCGTTGCATCGCTTTGTATTGGCGGCGGCGAAGCTACCGCTATCGCGATTGAAATCTGCTAAATCATTCTCAACAAAGTTTCACTTACATAACAGTAGTCAGTAACAAGCTGAAAAATACAAGGATGTCATCATGACAGAACAAGTAAAGCAGTATATCGGTGGTGAATTTGCCATCTCCGATTCAAAACAATGGCTAGATGTAACCAACCCGGCAACCAACGAAGTGATTGCACAAGTACCTTGTGCCACGGAATCGGAAATGAATGCGGCGATTGCCAGCGCAACAGAAACGTTCAAACGCTGGAAAGAAGTTGCAGCGCCGGAGCGTGCTAGATTGATGTTGCGCTACCAACATCTGTTAAAAGAGCAACACGATGAGTTGGCGATACTGCTTTCAAGTGAGACAGGCAAAACCCTCGCGGATGCAAAGGGTGACATTTGGCGCGGAATTGAAGTGGTAGAGCAAGCTGCAAACATTTGTAGCTCAATGATGGGCGAAACGGTTGAGAACGTCGCGACCAATATTGATGGTTACTCTTACATTCAACCGCTCGGCGTTTGTGCTGGCATTACACCGTTTAACTTCCCTGCGATGATCCCATTGTGGATGTTCCCGATGGCGATCGCTTGTGGCAACACCTTTGTTTTGAAGCCGTCAGAGCAAGTGCCACTAACGGCAATGAAACTGGCGGAGCTGTTTGAACAAGCTGGCGCACCAAAAGGCGTATTGCAAGTTGTTCACGGGACCAAAGAGCAAGTCGACCGCATTCTGACTGATCCAGTTGTTCGTGCGATCTCTTTTGTTGGCTCTGTGCCCGTTGGTGAGTACATCTACAAAACAGGTACAGACAACCTGAAACGCGTGCAGTCATTTGCAGGTGCTAAGAACCACATGGTCATCATGCCGGATGCAAACAAACAGCAAGTCATCAATAACCTAGTTGGCGCGTCAGTTGGTGCTGCAGGCCAACGCTGTATGGCGATTTCGGTTGCCGTATTTGTCGGCGAAACCAAAGAATGGATTCCAGAGCTTAAAGAGGCGTTAGCTCAGGTTCAGCCTGGCGCGTGGGATGATGAAACCGCCGGTTATGGTCCACTGATTAGCCCTCAAGCGAAGCAGCGAGTGGTGAATTTGATTAATGAAGGCAAAGCGTCAGGCGCGAATTGTGTTCTGGACGGGACAGAGTGCCAAGTACCTGGCTTCCCGAACGGTAACTGGGTGGGGCCAACACTGTTTACCAACGTGACCACAGACATGTCGATTTATCAGGAAGAAATTTTCGGGCCTGTACTGTTAACTATGGAAGTGGATGACCTAGATGAAGCGATTGAACTGATCAATGCAAACCGCTTTGGTAATGGTACGTCTATTTTCACGGCGAACGGCGCTGCCGCGAGAAAGTATCAACACAATATCGAAGTAGGTAACGTAGGCATCAACGTGCCGATTCCGGTGCCATTGCCATTTTTCTCATTTACTGGGTGGAAAGGCAGCTTCTACGGCGACCTGCATGCTTACGGTAAACAAGCGGTTCGCTTCTACACCGAGACGAAAACTGTCACCGCGCGTTGGTTTGAAGATGACATTCCAAGCGGTCCAAACATGACCATTCAACTTAGCTAATTACTGGATTAGCGACACCTCTAGCCAAGCGCCACCGTTTAAGTGGGCTTGGCTCGGATACAAATGCAACGAATTAGACCTTAGGACTTCAAGATGGATTTTGAATTAAACGAAGATCAACTCGCGTTTGCCGAAGTAGCAAAGCAGTTTGCAGACCAAATGTTAGCGCCTCATGCGGCCGAGTGGGATGAAAACCATCATTTCCCTAAAGACGTACTGCGTCAAGCAGGTGAACTTGGTTTTCTGAGCATCTATACGCCGCCAGAGCATGGTGGCTTAGGGTTATCTCGTTTGGATGCGGCGATCATTTTCGAGCAGTTGGCTATGGGTTGTACCGCGACTACTGCGTTTATGACCATTCACAACATGGCGACGTGGATGATCACCAGCTTTGCCAAAGCAGAAGTGGCGCAGCAATTTAGCGCGGATCTAATTTCGGGTGAAAAGCTCGCTTCCTACTGTTTAACCGAACCTAATGCCGGCTCTGACGCCGCTTCTCTAACGACTAGCGCAGTGCGTGATGGCGATGAGTTTGTCCTCAATGGAGCAAAAGTGTTTATCTCGGGTGCGGGTGATACAGATGTTCTCGTCGTGATGGCGCGTTCGTGTGGTGAAGGAGCGGGTGGCGTTTCTGCATTCGTTGTTCCTGCTGATTGCGAAGGCATTAGCTACGGTAAAAAAGAAGCCAAAATGGGCTGGAACTGCCAGCCAACTCGCATGATTACCTTCGAAAATGTCCGCATTCCGGCTGACTATCTGTTGGGTGAAGAGGGAGAAGGCTTTAAGTTCGCCATGCTTGGCCTTGATGGTGGTCGAATCAATATCGCTACTTGTTCCGTCGGTACTGCGCAACAAGCACTGAACGAAGCCAAGCAATATATGAACGAACGCAAACAGTTCGGCCGTTCACTGGCGCAATTTCAAGCGTTGCAGTTCAAGCTTGCTGATATGGCGACTGAGCTGGTCGCTGCGCGTCAAATGGTGCGACTCGCTGCCGCTAAACTCGATGCCCAGCACGCAGAAAAAAGTGCGTACTGTGCCATGGCAAAACGCTTTGCTACTGATGTGGGCTTTAAAGTCTGCGATCAGGCGCTGCAAATTCACGGTGGCTATGGCTACATCAAAGAATATCCAGTCGAGCGCCATTTCAGAGACGTTCGTGTTCACCAAATTCTTGAAGGTACCAACGAAATCATGCGTCTGATCGTCGCAAGACGATTACTAACGGAAGGCGTTGAGCTGCTTTAATCAGCGAGACACAGCCTTACCTAAAGAAATTAAAAAGGACTGAAAGATTATGACGGCACAAATCAAATTAGAGCGCGAAGCGCATATTGCCAAGCTCACGATTAGTAATCCGCCAGCGAACACTTGGACGCTTGAGTCTTTGAATCAGCTAAAAGAGTTGGCGATTGAACTTAGCAATGATCGCTCTATTTATGCGTTGGTTTTAACAGGCGAAGGCGAGAAGTTCTTTTCTGCTGGAGCAGATCTTAATAACTTTGCATCGGGTGATAAATCACAAGCAGCAAACATGGCGTTCGCATTTGGTGAAGCGTTTGAAGCGCTTTCTGCATTCGATGGGGTTTCTATCGCAGCGATTAATGGCTATGCGATGGGCGGCGGTCTGGAAGTGGCGATGGCGTGTGACATTCGTATCGCAGAAGAACAAGTACAAATGGCACTTCCTGAAGCATCGGTAGGTTTGTTGCCGTGTGCGGGTGGGACACAAAACCTGACCGCATTGGTAGGTGAAGGTTGGGCGAAGCGTATGATTCTATGTGGCGAACGAGTGACGGCCGAGCGAGCGGAAAAAATTGGGTTAGTCGAAGAGGTGGTAGCGAAAGGTCAAGCACTCGAAGCGGCTATGGAACTAGCGCAGCGTGTTGCAGGTCAATCACCGAAATCTGTGTCAGCGTGCAAAACGCTCATTCAAGGTCGACGCAGCCAAACTCACGCGGCTGGATTGGTTTTGGAGCGTGAACTGTTTTTACAGCTGTTCAATACACAAGATCAGACTGAGGGTGTGAATGCGTTTTTGCAAAAGCGCAAGCCACAATGGACAAACAGCTAGCGGAGGCCAAATGACAGGTACAGTAAATGTTTCAAAACTTAAGTGCGCTGATGGCTCTATTATTGGTGTGCTAGAGCTTGATAATCCAGCTGCTCTCAACGCGTTGAGTTACGTGATGATTGAGAAGTTGTACAAACAGCTTAGTGAATGGCAAACGGACGACAGCGTCGTCGCGGTATTCTTGCATGCTCAAGGTGAAAAAGCGTTTTGTGCTGGTGGCGATATTCAAGCGATCTACCGTGCACTTGAAAACAAAGAGCAAGATTTTGATTCTGCGTTTTCAGCGATGGAAACCTTCTTTGACCTCGAATATCGCTGTGATCATCTTATTCATACTTATCCAAAACCGATCATCGCGTGGGGACATGGTTATTTGATGGGCGGGGGAGTTGGCCTGTTTATGGGCGCAAGTCATCGCGTAGCAGAAACCACCACCCGCTTTGCAATGCCAGAGATTAAAATTGGCCTTTACCCAGATGTAGGCGCGACGTACTTCCTAAACCAGTTGCCAAAACATTTGGCTCTGTTCTTAAGTTTGACGGCTTGCCAAATTAACGCAACAGATATGAAAGCGTTGGGGTTAAGCCAATGGATTGCACAGCCAGAAAACAAGCAAGTGCTGCTGGATCTGCTTGCATCGGTAAGTTGGAAAGGTGAAGCGAACATCAACGAAAAAATCGCTACTACGCTGCGTTCGGTACACGTGGACGAGCCAAGCGAAGGGATGTTGATGCCCTATGCGGAATTGATTGAGCAGTTATGTTCGGGTGACTTAGCGTCAATTGTTGACGCAATCAGCCGTGCTAACGTTGATAACAAGTGGTTCGTCAATGCGCAGAAGTCACTGAACTATGGCAGTCCGTTGTCGCTCAGTATCACTTATCAGCAGTTAACGCAGTATCAAAATCTCTCTTTGAAAGCGTGTTTTGATATGGAGTTTAACCTAACACTACGTTGTGGCTTAGAAGGTGATTTTAGAGAAGGGGTTCGTGCGCTGATTATTGATAAAACCAATCAACCGACTTGGCAACATCGCACGGTTTCTGACGTAACGCCACAAGCTTTGGAGCGCTTCTTCTCGCCAATTGACTCAGCAGAATACCCACTGACCGCATCGTCGGTAGCTATAGCGGCACTTTAGTACAAGGAAGAAATACGATATGGACAAAATTGCATTTATTGGCCTTGGTAACATGGGTGCGCCTATGGCTAAGAATCTACTCAAAGCGGGCTTGAATGTCGAAGTATTTGATTTGAACCCAAGCGCAGTTGAGGAGTTGACCGCATTGGGCGCTTCAACTGCCGATTCCGTTCAGCAGGCAGTACAAGGTGTTGACGTGGTTGTCACTATGCTGCCAGCGAGCCAACACGTTCAAAGCGTTTATCTTGGTCAAGATGGCATCTTAGATAGCGTCGAATCAGGTACCTTGCTGATTGATTCTTCCACCATCGATCCGGTGACTGCTCGTTTGGTTGGCGAAAAAGCATCGCAACTTGGTATCAGTTTTGTTGATGCACCAGTATCTGGTGGCGTTGCGGGCGCAGCAGCAGGTACGTTAACTTTCATTGTTGGCGGCTCACAAGAGAACTTTGTTCAAGCCAAAGCGGTGCTTAGCCACATGGGTAAAAACATCTTCCATGCAGGCGATGCTGGAGCTGGTCAGGTGGCGAAGATCTGCAATAACATGATGTTGGGCATTTTGATGAGCGGCACCTGTGAAGCACTCAATTTAGGGATGGAAAACGGACTCGATCCCAAAGTGCTTTCCGACATCATGTTGCAAAGTTCAGGACGTAACTGGGCGCTAGAGCTTTATAACCCTTGTCCAAGTGTGATGGAAAATACGCCAGCAAGCAATGGTTATCAGGGCGGCTTTATGAGCCAGTTAATGGCTAAAGATCTGGGTCTTGCGATGGAAGCGGCAGTTGCCAGTCAAACATCGACGCCAATGGGCAGCTTGGCTCGTAACCTGTTTAATTTTCACAACGGTCAGGGCAACGGGCAAAAAGATTTTTCAAGCTTGTTTGAGTTCTACCAAAAGCAAAATCAGGCCTAAGGAGCGCTTATGGAGTTAGCAAATAAGGTCATTGCGATCACGGGGGCAGGGCAGGGGCTGGGTAAACAAATGGCACTGTCACTGGCGGAAAATGGCGTTCATCTTGCGCTTATCGACCTCAATTCAGAGCAACTGGCTGAAACGAAAGCGGAATGTGAATCTCTCGGCGTTACCGCTCGTTTTTATGTGACGAACGTGACTGACGAACAGCAGGTGTGCACTGCTTTTGAGCAAATTGAGGCAGATTTCAAGCAGCTCAATGGTGTTATCAATAACGCAGGTATTATGCGTGATGGTATGTTCATTAAAGTCAAAGATGGTCAGGTTAACACGATGTCGCTGGAACAATTTCAGTCTGTTCTAGATGTGAATGTAACAGGCACTTTCCTGTGTGGCCGTGAAGCGAGCAAGGTAATGCTGAACACCGATAGCAAAGGGGTTCTGATCAACATATCCAGCGTTGCGCGTGCCGGGAATATTGGTCAAACCAACTATTCAGCATCTAAAGCGGCGGTAGCCACCATGGCAACGGTGTGGGCGAAAGAGTTAGGGCGTTTCGGAATTCGCTCAGTGGCGATTGCTCCGGGTGTCATCAAAACTGCCATGACAGACCAAATAAAACCTGAAGCGATGGAACGTTTAATCGGAATGATTCCGGTTGGACGTTTAGGTTTGGCGGATGAAATTTCATCGACCATAAAATACGTGTTAACCAACGAATTCGTGACCGGACGAGTGTTCGAAGTCGATGGCGGAATGCGAATGTAACCCCCTCTGCAACATAAAAAAGGGGAGCGAGTTTGATTGTCCGCTTCCTTCCACTTTCTTCTGTCTTTTATTGCTTCTATCTGAAAAATGTATTGGATGCATGGTCGACTGCTATCTCATCGAACGGTATAAAAATTGATTCTATTTCTAATGTGAATGGTTAGTTCTATATTGCTTGTCATGTAAATGTATTAACTCACAACTAAGACGATCTTTTGTCTCACTAACGAGATCGTTATTCTTGGTGTGTAAAAAACATTCTTATTGGTCATATTGTAACCGAAAACTATTTCGGCATCTAAAGATGGTGATTTATTATTCAGCGCAAAATACATGGGAATATGAGGCTGACTGAATAACCTTCAGTTGTCTTAATAATAAATAATCAGAATTCTCAATTACACTGAAGTAACTACCCATTAGGGAAGAGCAATAATGTCACTATTTCATTCGCTTAGGACGATGCCGCTATTATTGGGGTGTCTGTGTTTTTCTGTTCAGGCCTCCACAGAAAAGGTGGAACAGGAAGGTAAGTTTTTACAGTCGTTAGAAGGCATCGAAAATCAAATTTACGCATTACCTCAGAGTTCTTTAGCTTTGATTGAAGCGTTAGAAGAAGAGTCTTTACTACAAAACCAACCAACAGCGCTGTTGGTGCGTTACTGGCTTGCCAAGGCCACGGTTTTAGAGCTGCTAGGGCGCGTAGAAGAGAGTCAGAGTGTCGTTCAAAAAGGATTGGAGCTTGTGCGTCCACAGAGCCATGAGTATCTCCTGTTTAAGTTGATTCAGATGCGAACTATGGTTGGAAAGAGCGATATCGATACCGCGCTTTCTGCGTTGGATAGCTTGTTGGAAACATCGCGTGAGAATGGTGATAAGCAACTTGAATCAGAAATCCTGTTGCTAAAAGGACGCTATTACGATGAGCAAGGTGAGTTTAAAAAATCCTATGCTGCACTTATGTCGTCCATGGATGCGGCTGAATCTTCAGGTGTTCACGGGCTGGTCGAACGTGCAGCATTAGAGCTAGGTGACGTGCTTGTCAAAATTCAGGGCTACGACCGATCTGAGGCGCTTTTGGAACAAGCATATCGCTACTTTAGGGATAGGCGTATGTCGTTCAATGAGTTGTTGAGCGTTTTGACGATAGCGAAACTTCATAAAGCACAGTTCCAATACGAAGAGGCGATAGCGTCATATCAGCGAGCGTTAAAGCTGGCTCAAATTATCGGTGATGGACGCTTTAGATTTCGAGTTAACCTTGAACTTGCAGCTTTATATCGCGAGACGAATCAAGAAAAGAAGATGGTTAACCACTTGAAGCTGGCGGAGAATTTACAGTACAGAGAAACGTCTAGCGCATATTTGGCAACATTTAAGTTGTTACAAGCCGAATATATGTTAGAGCAGCAGCAATTTGAAATACTTTTAGCGATGATCGCGCCAATGCTGCCGGAGATTATAGAGAGTCGATACGTCAAGCAACAGCAAATGGAGCTACTAAAAGTCGCCGCTATGGCCTATGCGGGAAGCAATGACTTTAAACTAGCATTCGAAACTTACGGTAACTATCACGATAAATTTATCCAATTTAGCAATCAAAGAGAAGTTGAAAATCTTGAGCGCCAGCAGACGTTATTTGAGTTGGAACGACTTGAATATGAGAACGAAGATCTCAATTGGAACAATGTGTTGCAGCGTATGGAGCTAGAAAATAACCGTCGTACTTTTTACTTATTGGGTGAAGCGCTACTTGCGCTCATCGGTGTTCTATTTTTGATGGCGGTAGTATTTCTCGTCGTCAATCGCTCGCGTTTGAGAATGCGTCGCCTCGCAAAGACAGACACATTGACAGGGTTGTTCAATCGCCGTTTTTTAGAGGACTGGTTCACTAAGCCAGTAGAAGTGAGGCGTGAGCGAAAAGAAAAACCGGTACCTCAATCTAAGCAAGAAAAGATACAACACTTTGTTTTTGAGCAAGTCGAGCAAGTTAAGTACGGTTATCTAGCTTTAAATAAATGGGTAGATAGCAAACTCGATAAACAGAAAATGGTGCCAAATAAACCACAATCGGGGCCAGTAACTTTAGCGTTAATCGATGTGGATTATTTCAAGCAGGTAAATGATACCTATGGGCATGTGTTTGGAGATACCGTACTAACGGGCGTTGCCAAAGTGTTGGAGGAAACTGTACGTGAGAACGACATTGTTGCTCGCTTTGGTGGTGAAGAGTTTGTTGTTGTTATGCCCAATACAGACCATAAAAACGCCCTTATTACTGCAGAACGTTTACGTAGCGCTTTATCCCTACATGGCTTTGTTACGGAACAGAAAGAAGAAGTGAGAGTGACCTGTAGTTTTGGAGTCGTTACCACTGAAGATAATGAGATGAGTTTTAAATCACTTTGCGATCAGGCCGATAAATTGCTTTATCAAGCGAAAGCGAACGGACGCAACTGCGTGAAAGGTCGCTCGCTAGCGTAACAGAAATCAAAAGTTCAGGCTCATCGCACGATGAATCTGAACTTATCCCTCCCATTTACTTTGATAGCCAAGTGACTTTGAGATCCTTGCTTCGAATATAAAACGCTGAATCTAACATCTTAAAGTCACTTGGCGATATTACTTAAAAATGGCTTAAGGATATCGAATCGCATATTCATGGCGTTCAATATAACCTCTCTTTTTGCCTCCTTCACCTTCAAAGTGCGAATGCCACTTGTGTATACAAAACTATAACAAACTAGTGTGTCTATTCTTTGTACAAACAAACCATGTACAGGTGAAATGATTAGTGGTCGATATAAATTTTTTGTGGCACAGATTTTTGTTGTTCAAAAATCAACTCGTTCATCATCGTTTCAAAAATAGAGAAAGAGTTAAGTGTTTGATTTTGTTTTTCTTGTTTGTTTGTTCTTAAACTGAAATCTAGTTATCCCAACAAGTTCTTACCGAGCGATTTTTCGTACACCCTCAACTTTTCATCCTTTTTTACTAACATTTTTCTTTAAAAATAATTTGAGTTCGAATTAATTTTCAGGCATTTTATATTTAACTAACCGTTCAATTAAAAATAACAGGGACGCAAAATGCCAAAGGTGGGGATGCCTGAAATCAGAAAACCGCAGCTTGTGAAAGCGACAATGTCAGTGATTGATAGAGTCGGTTTACACGCGGCGAGTATTTCGTTAATCAGCAAAGAAGCCGGTGTATCAACGGGGATTATCAACCACTATTTCGGTGGTAAGCACGGATTGCTGGAGGAAACGATGCGAGAAATCTTGCGTCAGCTTTCGTCCACTATCACACAGAAGTTACGTGAGCTGCCAAGTGATGCTCATCACCAAAGAATTAACGCCATCATTGATGGTAACTTTGTCGGCTATCAGGCAGAAAACCAAGTTGCTAAGACTTGGCTGGCGTTTTGGTCGTACTCAATGCATGACGAGCAGCTCAAGCGTTTGCAGCGTGTCAACGAACGACGTCTATTGTCCCATCTAAGAAAAGAACTCAAAGCATTATTAAATGCAGAGCAGGCTGAATTGGTTGCTCATGGTATTGCATCACTTATTGATGGAATTTGGCTGCGCGGAACGCTCAACCCGCAAGGCATTGATGCAGAAAGAGCGAGAATCATCATCAACGATTATCTCGAAAAACAACTTACGTTTTATTCTGAAAAAATATAAAAGTTACAGGTCTTCAAAATGGAAATGAAAGCACACTATATCAATGGTGCGATGTACGACGGGTGTTCAGATGAACACTTCACCACTTACAATCCGGCGAATGGTGAGCCATTGGCCAACATTAAACAAGCGAACCAAGACGATCTTCAAGCAGCGATTGAATCGGCCAAGAAAGGTTTTGCTGCATGGTCGGCGATGACTGCGATTGAGCGCAGCCGTATTTTACACAAAGCCGTTGCCATTTTACGTGAGCGTAATGACGAGCTGGCTGCATTGGAAGTGGCAGATACTGGTAAGCCCATTCAAGAAGCTATCGCGGTTGATGTCACAACAGGTGCCGATGTTCTTGAGTACTACGCTGGCCTTGCTCCAAGTCTACAAGGTGAACAGCAGCCACTCAGCGACGATCAGTTTTTCTATACACGTCGTGAGCCATTGGGCATTTGCGCGGGTATTGGCGCTTGGAATTATCCAATTCAAATTGCGATGTGGAAATCGGCGCCAGCACTCGCTGCGGGCAACGCAATGATCTTCAAGCCATCAGAAGAAACACCATTAACGGCGCTTAAGCTCGCCGAAATTTATTCAGAAGCGGGCATGCCAGATGGCGTATTTAATGTCGTGCAAGGGGATTACCGAGTAGGACAGATGCTAACGGCGCATCCTGATATCGCAAAAGTGTCATTCACGGGTGAGTCAGGCACCGGTAAAGTCGTCATGAGTGACAGCGCTAAGACACTAAAACAAGTAACGATGGAGCTGGGTGGCAAGTCTCCGCTGATTATTTTTGATGATGCGAAGTTAAACGATGCCGTTTCTGCGGCCATGGTGGCGAACTTCTACACCCAAGGTGAGGTTTGTACGCATGGTACACGTGTATTTGTCCATGAAGGTATTTATGACGACTTTATCGCACAGCTTAAAGCCCGAACCGAGCTGTTAGTCGTCGGCGATCCGCTTGATGAGAACACGCAAATTGGCGCGCTAATCTCTAAAGATCATGAATCGAAAGTTCTAGGAGCGATTGAAGCCGCGAAAGCGAGTGGCGCGACGTTACTGACTGGCGGCTACAAAGTAACAGACAATGGTCTAGCTAATGGTAACTTTGTTGCTCCAACCGTATTTGTCGATTGCGATGATGACATGAGCCACGTTCAACAAGAAATCTTTGGCCCGGTAATGTCAGTTCTGAAATTCCGCGATGAGTCGGAAGTGATTACGCGTGCAAATGGCACCGATTATGGCTTAGCGGCAGGTGTATTTACTCAAAACCTATCTCGTGCGCACCGTGTGATCCATCAAATTCAAGCGGGTATTTGTTGGGTGAACACATGGGGTGACTCACCTGCAGAAATGCCAGTTGGCGGCTACAAGCAATCAGGTGTTGGCCGTGAAAACGGAGTCGAAACCCTTAAACATTACACGCAAACGAAGAGTGTTCTGGTTCAGCTAAGCGACTTCGAAAGCCCTTACAAATGATACCAATCGTAGTAGATAACTGACCACTTTAGCTTGAAAAAATGCTCGATAACTGCGTTGTCAATTTTGATTGTAGGTTAACTACTTATCGAAAATTTCCGCCTTGTTCTCAAGCATTTTTCCTACGCTAATTTCGTTCACTTATCTACGGTGATGAGTATTAACTCCTAGGAGAATAAAAATGCAACAACACTACGATTACATCATCGTCGGTGCGGGTTCGGCCGGCTGTGTGTTAGCGGATCGCTTAAGTGAAAGTGGTCAAAATTCGGTCCTATTACTCGAAGCGGGTGGGTCGGATAAAAGTATTTTTATCCAAATGCCAACGGCGCTTTCTTACCCGATGAACACTGAAAAATACGCGTGGCAGTTTGAGACGGTTGAAGAGCAAGGGTTGGATGGCCGTCAACTTCATTGCCCTCGCGGAAAAGTTCTGGGTGGTAGCTCATCCATCAACGGCATGGTTTACGTTCGCGGACACGCTTGTGACTTTGACCAGTGGGAAGAGGAAGGCGCGAAAGGCTGGAATTATCAGTCGTGTTTGCCTTATTTCCGTAAAGCAGAGTCTTGGATTGGTGGTGCTGATGAATATCGGGGCGATCACGGTCCAGTCGGCACATGTAACGGCAACGATATGAAGCTCAATCCACTGTACCAAGCTTTTATTGATGCAGGCAAAGAAGCGGGCTACCCAGAAACAAAAGATTACAACGGTTATCAACAAGAGGGCTTTGGCCCAATGCATATGACCGTCGACAAAGGCGTACGCGCTTCGACCTCTAATGCATACTTAAGCCGCGCTAAAAAACGCAAAAACTTCACCCTAATGAAGAGGGTGACGGTTCATCGAGTTTTATTAGAAGAAACTGGTGCAGAAGGTAAGAAAGCGGTAGGCGTTGAATTTGAAAAGTCAGGTTCAATTCAGCAATGTTTTGCGAATAATGAAGTGATTTCGAGTGCGGGTTCGGTTGGCTCCGTTCAGCTGTTGCAGCTTTCAGGCATTGGCCCTAAGGCAGTATTAGAAAAAGCGGGCATTGAGGTGAAACACTCGTTGGAAGGGGTAGGTAAAAACCTGCAAGATCACTTAGAAGTGTACTTCCAATATCACTGTAAGCAACCTATCACGCTCAACAGCAAATTAGGTTTGGTGAGCAAGGGCTTGATTGGCACTGAGTGGATATTAACTCGCAAAGGCCTTGGTGCTACTAACCACTTTGAATCGTGTGCGTTTATCCGCTCTCGTGAAGGACTAAAGTGGCCAAATATTCAATATCACTTCTTGCCAGCGGCAATGCGCTATGACGGGCAAGCTGCTTTTGATGGTCATGGTTTCCAAGTGCACGTTGGACCTAACAAGCCAGAAAGTCGCGGGTCGGTTGAAGTTGTCTCTGCGAATCCGAATGATAAGCCGAAGATTGAGTTTAACTACATTTCCACTGAACAAGATAAGCAGGATTGGCGTGATTGTATTCGCCTTACTCGCGAGATCCTCAATCAGCCAGCCATGGATGAGTTTCGTGGGGATGAGATCCAACCCGGTCTGAACATCACAACGGATGAACAGATTGATGAATGGGTGAAGCAAAACGTCGAGAGTGCTTACCATCCATCTTGTACCTGCAAAATGGGCGCAGATAACGACCCATTAGCCGTCTTAAATGAGCGATGCCAAGTACGCGGTATTCAAGGCTTGCGTGTGGTGGACTCTTCTATTTTCCCAACCATTCCGAACGGTAATTTAAATGCGCCAACGATTATGGTGGCAGAACGCGCCGCGGATATGATTTTGGATAACGCCCTAGAAACGTCGAACAACGTACCAGTTTGGATTGCACCGGACTGGCAAGAGATGCAACGAATGCATCCGCCAAAAAGAGATCTCGATTCGATCTCATAAAATGAAAAAGTCAGTAATCATTACAAGGAATTCAACATGTCTAAGATGACAAAAATCTTCTCAACAATTGCACTAAGTACTTTAGCAACAGGCGCTTACGCCAACCAATGTGAAACGGTTCGTTTCGCAGATGTAGGTTGGACTGACATCACAGCGACCACTGCCGTTACATCAGAGTTACTTAAAGGGTTGGGGTACAAAACGAAGACTGATCTTCTGTCTGTGCCTGTAACTTACTCCTCTATGGCTAATGGCGATATCGACATTTTCTTAGGTAACTGGATGCCAACGATGGAAGGTGATATCGCGAAATACCGTGATGCAGGTACTGTTGAAACCGTACGCGCGAACCTCGTTGGCGCAAAGTACACGCTAGCGGTTCCAAAATACGTTTATGACGCAGGCGTAACCAACTTCGCTGACCTAGTAAAACATGCCGACAAATTTAAAGACCGCATTTACGGCATTGAACCTGGAAACGATGGCAACCGCTTAATTCAGTCAATGATTGATAGTAACGCATTCGGCCTAAAAGATTTCAGCCTAGTTGAGTCCAGTGAAGCTGGCATGGTGTCTCAAGTATCACGTGCCGCACGCCGCAATCAATGGATTGTGTACCTAGGTTGGGCGCCGCACCCAATGAATAGTAACGTTGAAATGGAATATCTAGCGGGTGGTGATGACTTCTTCGGTCCTAACTACGGCGGCGCGAACGTCTACACAAACGTACGTAAAAATTACCTCGCTGAGTGTCCAAATGTAGGTCAGCTAGTGAAAAATCTAGAGTTTAACCTAGAAATGGAAAATGAACTGATGGAAGCGATTCTTAACCAGAAACAGAAGCCATCAAAAGCAGCGCAAGCATGGTTGAATGCAAACCAAGAGCAAATTGAAGCGTGGCTAGAGGGCGTGAAAACGGTAGATGGCCAAGATGCGCTAACAGCTATTACAAACTACTTAAAAACAAACGCTTAATAAGCAGTATTTGAGCTCGTTTTTTTAAAAGAAAGTGGGCAGAGTTTTGCCCGCTTCATTAACACAAAGGTTTTATTTTGAATTTTATTACGGACAACAAACTACCGTTGGGCCAATGGATGGAAACTGGCGTCGATTGGTTAACCATCAATGCATCGGGTTTTTTCGATGCAATCTCTATTACACTTGAAACGATCATTCTTTTCGTGGTGGACATTTTTAAATGGATGCCACCTGCAGCGCCAATCATTATGACGGCGGCAATTGCTTGGTTCTTACATCGCAGCATTCCTCTTGTCGTATTTATCGTGTTGGCCTTACTCGCAATTCTCAACCTTGGTTACTGGCAAGAAATGCTGGAAACCTTTGTCCTTGTGTTTGCAGCGACAACGATTTCCGTATTAATTGGCGTGCCGTTGGGCATTATGGCGGCGCACCGTCCTTGGTTATACACCTTGTTGCGGCCAATACTCGATTTGATGCAGACCGTACCGACATTCGTTTACCTAATTCCAACCTTGGTTCTGTTTGGCTTAGGTATTGTCCCTGGTCTAATCTCGACCATCATTTTCGCTATCGCTGCGCCAATTCGATTGACGTACCTCGGCATTATTAAAGTGCCGGAGGAGCTACTTGAAGCGGGTAAAGCATTTGGTGCCAGCCGCATGAAGCTACTGTTTAAGGTGGAGTTACCTGCGGCATTGCCAAGTATTATGGCTGGCGTTACGCAATGTATTATGTTGTCTTTGTCTATGGTTGTCATTGCGGCGCTTGTTGGTGCTGATGGGCTTGGTAAGCCAGTCGTACGTGCACTGAATACGGTAAACATTTCACAAGGTTTTGAAGCGGGTTTAGCGATTGTACTCGTTGCCATCATTCTTGATCGCTTGTGTAAAGCACCAAACCAGAAGGAGGCATAATCATGGACGCTATTACTATTAAAAATCTTGATGTCGTTTTTGGTCAGCAACAAGCACAGGCGCTAGCACTACTAGATCAAGGGAAGTCTCGACAAGAAATCATTGATGAAACTGGCCAAGTGGTTGGGGTTGATAATGTTTCGCTGAACGTGAAACAGGGTGAGATCTGTGTCTTGATGGGGCTTTCGGGCTCGGGTAAATCAAGTTTGCTGCGAACGGTTAACGGATTGAACGATATTTCTCGTGGCTCTCTGAAAATCAAAGATGGCGACGATATGGTTGAGCTCTCTAACTGTGACGAACAGAAGCTGCGCCACCTTCGTACGCACCGCGTGTCCATGGTGTTTCAGAAGTTTGCATTGATGCCATGGTTAACGGTGTTAGACAATGTAGCGTTTGGTCTAGAGATGCAAGGCATTGGTAAAGCTGAGCGCCGTAAAAAAGCGCGTGAACAGCTCGAAATGGTCGGTTTGTCTGAGTGGGAAACGAAATTCCCGCACGAGCTCTCTGGTGGTATGCAGCAGCGTGTTGGCCTAGCGCGAGCGTTCGCGATGGACACAGATATCTTGTTAATGGATGAGCCGTTTTCAGCGCTTGACCCATTGATTCGTGCTCAGCTTCAAGATGAATTGATTCTGCTGCAAGAAAAGCTAAACAAAACCATTCTTTTTGTGAGTCACGACTTGGATGAGGCGCTTAAAATCGGCAACAACATCGCCATTATGGAATCAGGAAAGCTGATTCAACATGGCAAGCCAGAACAGATCATTCTTGCTCCAGAAAACGATTATGTGGCGGACTTTGTTGCTCACACTAATCCATTAAATGTGCTGAAGGGACGTTCCTTAATGCGTGACGATTTGGTTCGCGAAGATACGCGTGTTCTGATTTGCCCTGATAAAGATATTTGGGTGATACAAGAGAGCAAGGGGTTAAGTTTAGCGGATAAAGGTAAATCGTTGATTCAATGGAAGAGCGATTCTTCGAACCTTGATGAAGTTAATGAAAACTCTCTGGTTCAGGTTAGCCCAGAAATCAGTATGCGAGAAGCGATTGAACTTAAACAGCGCAGCAATCAGCCTCTGCTTATGGTTGAAGATAATAATCTGGTTGGTGTGTTAAGCGACAATGAGCTTTACGATGCATTGCTTGGTAATTTTAAGTCAGAGCAAGTTGCGTAACGTTGACGCAGAACCAAGTAAAAAAGAGCCGCACATTAATGCGGCTCTTTTTAGTTTAAACAATGAGTTAAGTCGCTAAGCTAAGACAATGGTCGACTATAGAGTCGTAATTACCTCATCCATTGCAAGGCGTGCTTTTGGAAGACCATGATTGTAATCTTCCCCATCTTTATGGTAGCCAATCGCCAGCGCAACTTCACAAATATGGCCCTCGAGCTCTTCTTTAAACTCTTCTCCAATCAGAGCCGGATCGACACCTTCCATCGGTGTTGAATCAATGCCTAGTCGTGCCAATGTGTGTAGTAGGTTGCCTAGTGCCAAATAGACTTGTGCTTTTGTCCAGTTTCCGTTGAAGCCATTTTCGTCCGTATTTGCATCGGCAAAAGCGTAAGCACCCATAAAGTTGTTGTACATCTCCGCTGGCAAGTGGCCAGATGTTACTTCTGCATCCACACGCTTCGCAAATTTCTCTTTAGTAAATTTAGGATCGTAAGCAAACAGAATCGTATGTGATGCGGCTTTCGCGTGTGGTTGGTTAAACTGATGCATATTTGCAAACGTATTGTGGAAACGTTGCTTCGCTTCATCACTTTCAATAACGATGAATTTCCATGGTTGTGAATTGATAGAAGACGCCGACAAACGCAGTGCTTCTTTGATTATCGCCATGTCTTCTTGAGAAACGCGCTTGGTTTCATCATATTTTTTTGCAGTGTAACGGCTATTTAGATCGGTAATGATTTGATGGGACACGTTTATATCCTCTTTATGTGATGACAGATGAGGATGCACTAGCATCGACAACCATGCGTACCTCGAATATGGGGTCATGATAATGGATATTTTTTCATTGATAAGAGGGTGTTTATTTAAATCACTTTTTACTTTTTGTTGAAAATCGATGTGGGTTGATCGGTTTGAAACTTAAAAGTCCTTATTTGGAAGCTTTTATTTGATATTAAATTAAACTCATATTAAGGCGTAGGGGAAAGCAACATGAACGTGATTGAAGTTTTTAATGATAGCTATGAACGTTGTACTTCAGATCAGGAGTTTTTCGACTTGTTCTACAAAAATTTATGGTCGAAAAGCGCCAACTTTAGACAGAAGTTTGATGGTATAGACATGCACCAACAAGTGAGAATGCTTAGAGGGTCTATCGTATTTTTTATGATGGCAGATACCTCGACCGAAGCGCACAAAATGGTGGAAAAGTATGGGAAAAAGCATGCAAGTGCAGATATTGGTATAGAGCCGCAGGATTTTGATGTTTGGCTTGAGAGTTTGTTAGAAACGGTTCGACAGTGTGATTCCGGGTACGATGCCGATGTTGAAACCGCTTGGCGAACATGCTTTAAAACGGGCTTAGAAGTAATGAAACAAGAATGTGATAAAGAAGATGGGCACTTCCTTAAAGCGAGTACCAAATAAGGAAGTAACGTGAGTGGTCGTTACTTCCTAGGGTCAGAACCTTACTTATCTTGTGTCTCTTTATTCTTTTTCACCGCTTCGGCGATATCACTGACAGCTTCGACAAGATTGATCGGCATTGGAAAAATAATAGTGGATGTTTTGTCTGTAGTGATTTCAGTGAGTGTCTGCATGTAACGTAATTGCAGTGCATTCGGTGCTTCGTTGAGCATTTGCGCTGCTTCTTTTAATTTATTTGAAGCCTCTAACTCACCAGTAGCGTGAATGATCTTCGCCCTACGGTTACGTTCTGCTTCTGCCTGACGGGCTAGGGCTCTGACCATGCTGTCATTTAAATCAACATGTTTGACTTCAACCGTAGCAATCTTGATTCCCCAGTCATCAGTCTGTTGATCGAGAATGGATTGTAAATCCTTATTGAGGCGTTCTCGCTCTGATAGCAATTCATCGAGTTCATGCTGACCCAATACCGAGCGCAGCGTGGTTTGTGCTAGCTGGCTGGTAGCATCGCTGTAGCTTTCAATATTGTTAATCGCCATTTGAGGATCGACTACGCGAAAATAAACGACCGCGTTGACGCGCACAGAAACGTTATCTTTGGTAATTAAATCTTGTGTCGGCACATCCAAAACGACAGTACGTAAATCAACCCTCACCATTTGCTGAATAAATGGGATAAGGATGATCAAACCAGGTCCTTTGACTTCTAGAAATCGACCAAGAAAGAACACAACCCCACGTTCGTATTCTCTCAAAACCTTGAACATTTGGGTCGCTAGTGCGAACAGCAGCACCACGATCACCGCAACGGTATAGAGCATCATAAAGCGCCTCCTATTTATTTTGGCGGTCATCAGGCATCACAGTTAAGGTCAGCCCTTTAACATTAACAATGGTGACGTGATCACCTTGTTTGAATTGTTGATGGTCTTTGGCTTTAGCTCGCCATAACGCACCGTTGAGTTGAACGCGTCCTTCGCCATCGATAAAGTCATCGCTTACCACGGCGACCTTCCCAGGGTATGTCTCTAAACCCGTCGTTACACGCCGGCGACGAATTTTAAGCAGCAGGCCGACAGTCAGCACGATTAGAGCTACGGAAAATATGGCAATACCAAAAATCAAAGGAAGGGCGACCTGGAATCCTGGTAACTCACTGTCCATGAGAAATATTGAACCGAGAACAAAGGCGACAACGCCGCCTAAGCCCAAAATACCAAAGCTCGGGCTGAATGCTTCCGCTATCATTAGTGCAATACCGAGTAACAGCAGACCAAGACCTGCGTAGTTGACGGGCATCATTTGTAGTGCGTACATGGCAAGAAGCAGACAAATCCCACCTAGCACACCGGGTAAGCCAATTCCTGGGTTGTAAAATTCAAGAAGTAAACCGTAGATGCCGATGAGCATTAGAATGTAGGCAACGTTTGGATTGGTGATAACGGCTAACATTTCTGCTCGCCAATCTGGCGTTCTTTCAACCCATGTTGGATTTTCAAGTGACAATGTCACAGTGCGATTGTTTACTTTAACAGTTTGCCCATCTATGGCTTTGACTAAGTCCTCTGGCGAATTGGCGATGTAATCGATCACGTTTAATTCTAATGCTTCTGTTGCATCCAAGCTCGCCGCCTCGCTTACTGCTTTCTCTGCCCATTCTGCATTTCGTCCATGAAGTTTTGCTAAGCCTTTAATGTAGGCTTTGGCGTCGTTAATTACCTTTTTCTCCATTGCGGTTTTAGCGGGAACTTTTTCTGAGCTTTCGTTGGTTCCTTCTGGCGTTTCTTCCGCGTTTTGATCTTTGCCATCATCCGATGAAGGAGGTTGAGGCGCACCACCTAACGCGACGGGCGTTGCAGCTCCGAGGTTTGTCGCTTCAGCCATGGCGGCTACGTGACTAGCGAGCAAGATGTATGTTCCGGCACTGGCGGCTCTAGAACCAGATGGGCCGACCCAAGTCGCAATGGGAGTCGAGGAGGTGGTAATCGCGTGAATAATATCTCGCATTGCGCTATCTAAGCCGCCTGGTGTGTCCATCTCTAAGATCACTAAACTGACACCGTTTAGTTGAGCTTCTTCTATTTCACGAGATAAATAGTCGCTAGTAGCAGGCCCTATAGCGCCTTTGACAGGAACAATCCAAACGGTATTCGCCAGTGCTTGACTGGCAATCAAGAGTAAAGGTAAGAACCATATCCATAGTCGTTTCATGCAGTCCTCCTTGTGTGGTCACAGGGACTTTTTGAAATCCTAATTCAAGTATATCCAAATAACTTAGAGATGCTTGAGTATAGGTTCTAATGAATAAGTTGCCGAGGCTAATTAGGAGACTACTTTTTTATATATAAACGCTGTGTGAGATAGTAAACTAAAGCAAATTATTGGTAATTGTGATGTTTATGTTTATTGTTCAGCGTTTGATTAAGTTGGCCGTTATCTGTGCCGTTTTCTTTACTATTTTCGATCTGATCTCCTATGGAGAGGTGACTTGGTTTCAACGGTTTTTGGCTTTTCTACACTAAACTCAGATTTCAATACGTTAGCTACTCATAAGGCGATAAGTTTCTTCCTATTCGCCTTATTACTCCCTCTTCAACCAAAGCCTTAAACAAAGCAATACTTAACTCGTTTTTTCAACTTCCTGTCGGTGGAAAAAACGCCAAAATGCAACTAAATTCATATCAATGACAAGTTTAAGGTATGTAGTTGATGAGGCAATTCAGCGCAATCGCACTAGCTGTTGTAACACTCATTTTGAGCCAAACAACAACCGCAAGAAACGCGAAGATGTTAGGTGATATCTCCCTAGTTCAGCCCATACAGGGTGATCCTAATGTGGATATTAAGCTAGCGAGAATTGGCTGGCATCTCTTCCGCGATCCTCAATTATCGTCAAATGGTAATGTCAGCTGTGCGACATGCCACAATCTGCAAACCAATGGCGCTGAAAATACACCTGTCTCTACGGGGGTGAAAGGTGATGGAATTAGAAATTCTATAACAGTGTTTAATGCAGCGTTAAATTATCGTTTTTTATGGGATGGTACGGAAAACACCTTGATGGCTCAGATTGATGGTCCAA
The DNA here is from genome assembly GCF_033340175.1 of Vibrio sp. 1557. Classification (NCBI taxonomy): domain Bacteria; kingdom Pseudomonadati; phylum Pseudomonadota; class Gammaproteobacteria; order Vibrionales; family Vibrionaceae; genus Vibrio; species Vibrio sp. 1557. The sequence goes on from NZ_JAWOVZ010000001.1 coordinate 546,449, forward strand.
TCCATAATCCAATGGAAATGGACTCAAACTGGCAAACAATAGAGCAATATGTAAAAGAGAGTGAACATTATCAAGCGCTATTTAATCGTGACGGTGAATTGCCGATTAACGTTCATAATATCAAGTCCGCTATTGTGGAGTTTGTTGAAGGGCTGCAGACGCCTGGCGCACCATTCGATGCTTACTTATTGGGTTACACGCATGTACTGAGTGAACAGCAAATCAGAGGTTGGAAAACATTTCAGACTTCAGGTTGTGTGCAGTGTCATCAGGGCAAAAATATCGGCGGAGCGATGATCCAAAGGTTCGCCTATTTCAAGGATAAGCCAGTAGTAGAGGACTCGGGCAGGCAACTCGTTACGATAGAAGATGAAGAGCGATTCTATTTTAGAGTAGCCAGTTTGCGCAATGTCGCGCTAACGAGTCCTTATTTTCATAATGGGCAAGTCGATAAGTTATCCGACGCGATACAAATCATGGCTAAAACCCAACTCGGTATAACGATGAACGATGAGAATGTCGCGGACATTGAAGCATTCTTGCAGTCGTTGACAGCACCTAGACCCATAATTTTAGAGGTGTTGGAAAATGAATAAATTCAAACTGATCAATTTTTGCTTTTTTATTGGGATACTGGCGTGTTGCACACTGGCGTATATGTCGTATATGAACTCAAAAAACGCTCAAGAATTTCATGCAGAGCTAATGAATATCGGACATGAGTTGATTGAAGAGCGTGATGTTATCGTGAACCGATATGCCGTTGAAGATAGGAAAAACTATGAGTTAACAACATCTTTAGTAGAGATAGAAATCGCAGCACAGGCACTGTTGGAATCATCAAAGGCATCAGTTTGGTTTCCTGTGACACCCAATCGTATAAAAGTTAGGGATACGCTTGAACAGTTTAAGGAGCGAGTGCTTCAAATAACGTTGAAGCTTGATATGTTAATTGGTGTTCAGGTAGAAAACCGGTATGCATTACTCATGTTGTTCAATTTGTATCAGCAAGAGGTTTCTATCGATAGCGGTCAATCATTGGGTGGCAGTCGTTATTTTGAATTTCTCAACCAGTTGCTTCTAACACAAACCGAAGTTGAGAGTGAAAAGGAAGCGAACTTCCTTAAACGGCTTCAAACGAGTGATAAAAGAATTGAATTGCTGACGAATGAACTGCTTGATCACACTTATATTGAGTTTGTCGAAAGCTCAGAGCATCGGTTACTCAATATTGCTCAAAGTGAGGCGCGTTTTACGTGGCTGTTTGTATTTATCGCGGTGATGTTTCTAGTTAGCGCGTTTGTTTATCAGTCGCATCACCGAATGCATAACTTAAAACAGTTGAATCTTGAAATTGAAGAGGCGAGAAACAAAGCCGAGCGAGCGGCAAAAGCGAAATCAAATTTTCTCGCTGCAATGAGTCACGAACTAAGAACGCCGATGAATGGCGTACTAGGGCTTTCTCAAATGATTGCAGAAGAGACCAAAGAGCCGACGACGAAAGAGCACATTAGGGTTATTCTTGACTCTGGCCAGCATCTGATGACTATCCTCAACGATATTTTGGATTTTTCTAAAGTTGAAGAAAACAAACTGGAATTTGAGCAAGCTAAGTTTAAGCTCGATCAAGTGCTTTCTCCGGTGTGTAGCGCAATAAAACCACTTGTTGATGAAAAAAATATCGAGTTAATCTTGGAAAACGAGGTTTCTGAATATACTGAATTTACTGGAGATTGTGCGCGTTTACGACAGATCTTGTTTAATCTCGCCGGTAACGCGGTGAAGTTTACCAACGAAGGGCATGTGCTGGTTAGAACTGAGTTAGATGAATCGAATCAGTTGTTGGTCATGCGCGTGAGCGACACCGGTATTGGTATTGCGCCAGACAAGCACGAGCATATTTTTAACTCGTTTGAGCAAGCAGACTCATCAACGACTCGAAGGTTCGGCGGAACAGGGCTTGGGTTAGCCATCGTCAAAAAACTAACCGATTTGATGGGTGGCCATATTACTCTGAAGAGTATAGAAGGCGTTGGAAGTCAATTTATCGTTGAGTTGCCGATTCCTTGGGTAGAATCTGCTCCGAAAAAGCAGCAAGAAGCACCGAAACCTCGCGCAAAATCACACCATTTAAAGATACTACTTGCTGATGATAACCGTGTGAATGCCATTGTGGCAAAGGGGTTTTGCGAAAAGCTTGGGCATGAAGTGGATGTTGCAGAAAATGGATTAATCGCGGTTAAAAAGGCGAAAGAGAACGAGTACGACCTGATCTTGATGGACAACCATATGCCCGAGATGAATGGCGTTGAGGCGACACGCGTTATCCGACAAGAGTTAGGTATCAAGACATTACTCTTTGCGTACACGGCAGACGTATTTCGTGAAGCCCATGATAGCTTTATTGAAGCAGGAGCAGACCATGTGCTTACAAAACCGCTACAGCATGAGAGCTTTTCAGACGCTCTCAAACAGTTTGCCGCCAGACTCGAACCGAAACAGAATCCGCCACTAACGAGTGACAGCAATGTGCTTCAGTTGCAGCGTAAGCCAATCGAGAACTTAAGGTTAACAGAGGAAGAACTCTCCCGCTCAGGCATGTTTGCTTCTTTACGAGATGAGCCAGAAGCGCTCGACGAGCTGCTAAAAAGCATTATTGTCGATTTTGAGACATCTGTTGATGAGCTTATTGAATACTTTATGGCTGAAGACTTTGCTTCATTAGAGCTGACGTTGCACAAAACGAAAGGGATGGCACTGAACCTAAGTTTACCTATTTTGGCGAGCCAAACGGAGGCCCTGGAAACTCAACTTAAAGCCAACCAAAGTCCCGAGATTGAGCAGTTGCAGATGCTGATCAATCGGTTACAGGTCAACATCCATCAGTCTCATAGACTTTTGGATGATATCCAGAAGAACAATGCCGATCCTCAACAGATTTTATAGTCCCTGTGAGTGCGATGCTTTCCTTAACTCATTTTGTTGTGGTTTACTGTGGCAAGGACGGATAGTGTTGATTCGTCGTCGGAAAATCAGGGAGTTAGAATGAGTAAGCATTCCGCTTTAATCAAATGGCATCGTAAAGCTGGCGAAGAGTTTAAGGATAATAAGTATAGTAGGGCACACATTTGGCAATTTGATGGAGGGTTGCAAGTCCCAGCATCTCCATCTCCCCACGTAGTACCATTACCACTATCCGTAGAAGAAAACGTTGATCCAGAAGAAGCGTTTGTCGCGGCACTTTCTAGTTGTCATATGCTCGTTTTCCTGTCTATTGCAGCAAAGCGGCGTTACGTTGTGGACAGTTACTTCGATGAAGCGGTAGGGGAGCTTGAAAAAGGCGAAAACGGAAAAGAGTGGGTATCAAAGGTAACGTTAAACCCTAAGATAACATTTTCAGGTGAAAAACAACCGACACCATCTCAATTAGAAAAACTGCACCACATGGCCCATGAGAATTGCTTTATCGCCAACTCCGTTAAAACAGAAGTGACAACGCTTATTGCGAATTAAGTGGAGCTCTTTATCAAAAAGCGCGGCCTATTGCGGAGTTATATTAAGCCAGCAGTCATCCTGCTGGCTCGTTCATCTAGACGACACCTTGCTCAATCATTGCATCAGCGACTTTTCTAAAGCCTGAAATGTTGGCGCCTAAAACTAAATTTCCAGGTTGGCCAAACTCTTTACTGGTTTCGTTTGCATTGATGAAAATATTTTTCATGATGGTTTGCAACTGACTATCCACTTGTTCAAACGTCCAGTTTTGCATGCTGGCGTTTTGCGCCATTTCAAGTTGACTGGTTGCAACACCGCCTGCATTGGCTGCTTTGGCAGGCCCATAAGCTATGTCTGAGTCCACGATAATATTGGCAGCATCACGGGTGGTTGGCATGTTCGCCCCTTCACTAATCAAAATACATCCGTTTTCGATAAGAGCCAGTGCGTCGTCTGACGTTAATTCATTTTGAGTCGCACAAGGGAAGGCAGCATCAGCCTGATATCGCCAAACAGCATGTCCTTCATTAGGATAGTCGCCCTCTGGTGTGTATTCTGCTTCAGGGTAAGTTTCTAAATATTCTTCTAAGCTTGCTCTTTTCACTTCTTTCAGTTGTTTTAGGAGCTTAAGATCAATACCGTGCTCATGATAGATCGTACCTCGAGAGTCGCTGCATGTAACTGGCGTTGCTCCCATATGGTACAGTTTTTCAATGGCGTAGATAGCCACGTTGCCAGCACCAGAAACGAGACAAGTTTTCCCTTTCAATGAATCGTTGCGGTCGTTGAGCATGCATTCTGCAAAATAGACGGCGCCATATCCTGTCGCTTCTTTTCTGGCGAGTGAGCCCCCCCAAAGCAGACTCTTGCCTGTAAGCACACCTTCGTAGCGCCCCGTCAATCGTTTGTATTGACCAAACATATAGCCAATTTCGCGCGCCCCGACGCCGATATCGCCTGCGGGAACATCGGTGGCAGGACCGATATGACGGTACAACTCGTTCATAAATGATTGGCAAAATCGCATGATCTCGCCGTCGGATTTTCCTTTAGGATCGAAGTTTGAACCGCCTTTGCCGCCACCGATAGGAAGGCCAGTCAGTGCGTTTTTAAAGATTTGCTCAAAGCCGAGAAATTTTATGATGCTCGCATTGACTGAGTGATGGAATCTCAATCCTCCTTTGTACGGCCCCAAAGCAGAGTTGAATTCAACTCGATAACCTTTGTTTACTTGTACATTTCCAGCATCATCAACCCAAGGAACTCGAAACATGATTTGACGTTCTGGCTCGACGATCCTCTGGATAATCGCTTGTTCCTTATATTTATTATTGCCTTCTATTACCGGCGCGAGAGAAGTTAATACTTCTTCTACCGCTTGGTAAAATTCTTTTTGCGCAGGGCTACTGTGTTGCAACGCAACAATAGTATCGTGTATGTATGACATAGATTTCTTCCTTGATGTGAATAAGCAATCAGTTTATATGAATGTATTTCCATTAAATAGTGATTTTGACCAAGATTCAATGGTTGTAGTGGTCTTTCCTGCGGATGAGAATGTGCAGCTTCTAACCCAGGCAGTGTTGGTTGAGATAGGTAGGGCGAGCTAAGTAAGCGGGTGGTTGAGTGATCAGTTTCACATATAACAAGCAGAAATCACTTTAGTCGATGTTGTTGTGCAGTTACGCAAATTGTTTATGTTAACGTCATGTTAAAGTTTGTGTGTGATAACTTGTGAAAAGACAACTATATGGATGAGCTTAAGGTTCTGAACTCGTTTATTCAGCAGAATGGTCTACCAGCGTTTGGCCACCTTGATGGAATTCCAACATCGTTACAGCTAGATAAATTTACTTACCTCGATGAGATGGATAAGCCAGTGTCTAAGTGGCGCCGTTACCGCGATTATAAGCAGTTTCAGTTCGTCAATTTGGTCACACCTGATTACGTCATTGGAGTAGCGATTGCTGATATACGGTATTTAGCATCCGGCTTTTGCTACCTGTTTGATATTAAAAAGAATAAGTTGATTGAGCAACAATGGTTGAAACCTTTTAATATAGGTTATCAAACTCAGCCTTCCAGTTGGTGCAGTCTTGCCCATCTTGCTAACAAAAGAGTTCAGTTTTCTATTAAGGATGGTATTTGGCACGTCCACTTTGTGACAGAGTCAGTCAATGCGGATCTCTATTTACGTCCAGAAAACATGAGTTTGCCATTAATGTTGTGTACGCCAACAGGTTATGCGGGTTGGACATATACTCAGAAGCACAATGCGTTAGCAGTAGACGGTAACTTGTTCATATTAGGAAAAGAGCAAGATCTTTCAGAGGTGGCTGCTGGTTACGATTTTTCCGCTGGGTACATGCGGCGAGAAACAAGTTGGCGCTGGGCGAGTATCAATTGCTTTGAGGATGACAGGCGTCTGGGGTTGAACTTGGCAGCTGGCGTTAATGAAACTGGCTATTGCGAAAATGTATTGTGGATTAATGGTCAGCGTCACTTTTTGCAACCTGTGCAGTTTCAGTTTTCACGAAGTGATGAAGGGCAAAAGTGGCATATTACGTCTGAAGATAAACGAGTTAACTTACAGTTCACGCCTTTGAATCGACGCTCAGAGAAGAAAAATTTTTGGCTTCTCAAAAGTAACTTTCGTCAGTATATCGGTTATTTCTCTGGCTATCTTATCGATGGAAATGGCATCAAACATCAGTTAGAAGAAGTTATGGGTCTTACTGAAGATCACTATGCAAAATGGTAGAAACACAATGGATTGGACGCAGTTGATGGACCGCCCAGAATTACTTCTGATGATTCTGGCTCCAGTTTTCTTTTTCTGCATGCTTGCCGAATATTGGTTCGGACAAAGAAGGGGACGCTTGCCTGAAAGCGCGACGTATTACTTCCCTGAAGTAGCGTGTAATTTTGTTCTTGCGGGCTTACACCAAGCGACAGACATACTCACGGGTTTACTGATTGCTCAGTTGTATTTGTGGTGGTTCGATTGGCGTTTGTTTGATATCGAAATGAGCGTCTCAGCTTTTCTTTTACTTGTTGTCCTGCAAGATTTTTTCTATTACTGGTTTCATCGGGCTAGCCATCGTATTCGTTGGATGTGGGCCGCGCACGTTGTTCATCACAGTTCGGAAAGAATGAACTTCAGTACCGCCTTTCGTCAAAGTTTAATGTATCCGCTAGCGGGGATGTGGATTTTTTGGTTGCCCTTGGTGATTATTGGTTTTGAGCCAAAATGGGTTGTCTTCGTTGTGTTGTTTAATCTGGGCTTACAGTTTTTTGTTCACACCCAATCAATTCGTTCGCTCGGGCCACTAGAGTGGGTATTTAACACGCCGTCTCACCATCGCGTTCATCATGGTGTGAACCGTCAGTACATCGACAAAAATTATGCGGGTGTATTAATTATTTGGGATCGAATGTTCGGAACGTTTGAACCAGAGGTGGAAACGGTTCGGTATGGGGTTTCTAAACCTGTAAACAGCTTTAATCCCATCCGCGTGACGTTTGCAGAATGGAAAGACATGTTTTATGACGTAACTCGACCAAACTTATCATGGAAACAACGCTGCCGCCGTTTGTTCGCTCCGCCATCGGATTTTTATGAGTAAATTGAGATAAAGAGATTGGAGCGGGCAGCGGGAATCGAACCCGCATCATCAGCTTGGAAGGCTGAGGTAATAGCCATTATACGATGCCCGCGCATCGATAGGACTCAGTTAATATGCCACACTGGACGAAAAAGAAAAGTCTTTTCTCATCAAATGTTTGTCAGTTGCCTAAAAAAGTAGCGGACTGATGTTAAAGTGTTCATTGTCTCTGGTTTTTTGTGGCACTCGCGATTCCGCTACTAAGCCTAGGGGCTTCCAATTAGGTCGTAAACACCGAATTCTTAGGTGTTTAGATGTTGATGATATTCAAGATTTTCTGTGTAAAGGTTAATCTCGTTTATTGAACAGTCACGTTTCATGGTCAAGACTAGATATTGAAATGATTACTTTTTACTGTTGATGCGTATGTATAACACAGGGTAATTCTGCTGAAACAGTCAGCTTAACCAAAGGAGATTTAACATGATGAGAGGTTTGATATTAGGGCTGGTGGTGATGCTGGTATCTGCTTGTACTAACGTTACAACCGATGTAGATAAACAAGCCGACTTTTCAGCTTACAGAACGTTTGACTTCGGTGCTCAGGCGGAAGCTCCTACCAGTATTGATGGTCGACGTATTGAGCAAGGGCTTGCTGAACAGCTTGAGGGTAAGGGTTTAATTAAGGTAAATAGTGGCGGTGACCTTTACGTACATCATGATATCGTAGAAGAATCCGAGCTTGTTTCTTCAGGATCGTCGGTGAGCTTTGGCTATGGCTGGAATAGCTTTGGTGTGATCACTTCAAGCCCAGAAAGATATAAAGAACGTAAGTATGGGAAGTTGGTGGTTGAACTGGTTGATGCAAAGGCTAATCAAGTCGTTTGGAAAGGCGTTTCAAGTCGTAAACTGTCTGAGTCAATGAGCTCTGAGAAAAGAGAATCTCTCATCCAAGAAGAAATCGCGAAGATGTTTGAAAGCTACCCTTACGGTGAAAAATAATTAGTATTCTTAACGATTAAGAATACTAATTGCCAATAGTTACGCACAGGGTTAAAAGAACTTATTATTTTGGTTTTGGTTACCTTTGTGCGTACGATTCTGATTGCTTTACTCGGACTACTTTTCTGCTTGTTGGCTCCGAGCATGAGCCTGGCGCACTCACACCCAAATTTTCTTTCCTTTCATAACCAGAATATTGCTGTTGACGCTAAGTCGAAGCACTTTTCAGAATATCCTATCTCTCCAATACAACAAGACTATCCGAGTTTAAACAGCCGGAATGTATTGAGGGTTAGCCATGCTAAGGAAATGAGCTCGAACGACGATGTAGAACCCGAATGGTTTGAAATGCTTGATGTAGCATGGTGGGCGCATCGTTCGGCAATTTACTCGATGAAGCGGCTAAAACGCATCGGCAATGAGGCTTTAGGTTGTTGTATTGAAAGTATTTTTACTCACTTTAAATACAGAATCGGCGTGAGAAAAGAATCGAATTTTATATACCGCTTTATACATGCTCGCTAACACATTCCATGTTTTTGCAACTTTTGGTTAATTATGCTTAGGAGCGGTTTATGTTTGATTCGATAATTCAGGTCTTGAGTGCCTTTTGGCATCAAGATTTCACGGCGTTAATGGCGCCAGGCAGTGCAGGTTTAGTTTATTTTGTTGTTGCTGTGATTATTTTTTTGGAAAGTGGTTTTATTCCTGCTGCACCTTTCCCATGCGACAGTGTCGTCGTATTATCCGGTACGCTGGCGGCGGTTGGCGTCCTTGACCCAATTATGATCATGTTGGTGATAGCTGTTAGTGCGGGATTGGGAAGTTGGGCGGCTTATTTACAAGGCAAGTGGCTAAATCGCTTACCTAAGGTCCAAGGTTGGGTGAGCGCGGTTCCTCAAAAGCGTTTGGAACAAGTCGACGTATTACTCAGTAAACATGGATTGGTTGCGCTTTTGTGCGCGCGGTTTATTCCGGTTGTTCGTTCCCTATTGCCATTAATGATGGGGTTGCGAGTGAAACGTATTAGTAAATTCCATTACTTTGCGTGGCTGAGTGCGATTTTATGGACGCTGATATTATGCGGTTTTGGTTCATTACTTCCTTTGCTACCGGAAAATATGAGCAAAGCAATCACAATGCTATTAATGGCGGCACCAATAATTACTCTTGTGATTGGAGTGCTTAGTTTCTTGTTTGTTAAAGCACGTCGAGCGTTCTGTAAACCCAAGGATGTGTCTGAGTTTTCTCAGTAAGTTTACTTGATTTACACTTTTAAGCTTGTATGCAGATTAGACATCTAATCGACAGGTTTTTGTCAGTAAAAAGAAAGGCGCAATGTATGCGCCTTTCTTTTTGAGTGTCGTTAGGGTTTCGAATTTAATAGCCAATGCTATATAGGTATTCGCCAACTTCTTTGCACTGAGACTTGTAGATGTTCTCTACTTCAGACTTATTCTTATCTGCTGCTTTAAATTCAAGTTCGGCAGACGATAGCTGGTCAAAGCTGTAGTCTCTCTCAGACATTAAGTAGTGTCTGAACATCGCTCTGTGTTCCGGAACTGCAATACGTGCGTTAGAAACGTTGGCACACTCTAACAGAGTGTCGTTACTCATTTCTTCTGGCTTAGTTTCTGTGTTTGCTAAGGTTGAGCCCGCTGAAAATAGTAATGCTAGTGCGATGGTTGTAGCGATTCTTGTCATTATATGGACCTCAAATTGGTTCTAGTAACAATGAGCATATTGGCTCTTATCGTTACATTTTCGTGTTCTCTGTATGTCATAAAAAGTTAAACAACAGAGAAGGCGTTGCGACCATGAGTAAAGACGTACATTAAGTTCGCTTCCTTTCTTCCTGAGAGGCGATAAAGAGAGCGTTGACTCATGAGTCCGCCATAACTGTCTAGAGGTAAGCGAGATGCTTGTTTTGCCAACTCCAGTAGTGGTGGAGAAGAGAAAGCAATAAGTAAAAAATAATCAGGAGTAAAATCTGATGATAAAACGCCATCAGTAGCTGATGTTCGGCGACAGGAAACAAGCCCGAACAACTCGCGCTTTATATGTAGGTAGTAACTTTCTGAACCCCAAGAGCTCAGAGAAGCTGAGGCATGAAAATCAGTGTGTGCTAGCTCAAAATCGTCTTGTTGAGAGAGTTTAAGTAGACGCTCGGAAGTGTAATGTTTGGTGTGGTGCCACTCATGCGCATATGAAGCTGTGATGAGCCCTGAAAGCAGGGACAAAGAAAGCATCAATAATATACGGTGTAGATAACGCAAGAAGTAACCCTAAACATATAAAGCCACAGTTACCCACCATGATTAAGGAATCTTAGTGGAACTATGATAACGATGAAAGCCAGTGTCTGATGAACTCAGCGTATACTAACGAGATGGAAGGGGGATGAACAGAGTTTTCTGATCGCACTTAGGCATATGAGCGAATAACACAATAATTTTTCGCTTTCGAGTAAGCGAAAATGGAAAGAGAGTCGTTGCACAAGGACGATTAAGCTAACAGGATTATTACTGGGGAAGAAATAGAATCTTCTTTTTCTTCCCCATATTCGTCGCATCGATATTATGCGCTTGCGTAAATAACGCTGCCGCCTTTTATGGTGTCAATGATCTCGCGAGACAACTTCTCTGGCAAAGCAGGGCAACCCCAACTGCGTCCGAGGTATCCATTCTTCTTGATGAAGGAAGGGTTTGCGTAATCGGCACCGTGCACGACAATGTAACGCTCGCGAGCTTTGTCGTTTAATCCAGAGCTTAGCCCATCTAATCGAAGTGAATAGCCATTTGAGCCGTAGTAAGTGGTATCAGTCAAAAAAGTGCCCAATGATGTTTTTCGCGAGTTCACGACATTTGAAAACTGTGTCGCTGTTTTCTTTCCGCTGTTCACGCCGTGAGAAACATACGTATTGTAAATTAGCTTCTTTTTATCTAAATCAACCACATAAAAACGCTTTTCAGTTGATGGTTTACTATAGTCGATGATCGTTAGTACCGACTTCTTTCTATCGGGTGTCTTCTGATAAGCGATGTAAGCGTCACTGAACAACTTAAAGTCTACTATGCCATCTAGCTTGGCTTGTTTAAACACATGTTCAACTTGCTTTGGTCGTAAATGATCCCTGGGTTCGTTATCTGATTGTTTTGCAAAAGCAAAAGGTGAGACAGACAACAGCGCACATGTAAATAATATAATTAACTTTTTCATCTTGGCTAAATAAAACTCTATGGTGTTACAAATTTACCGATTGCTTCATGCACTCGTTAAAACAACATGCACATCAATATAATTCTATTCCCAATGTTTCTTATTGCACGCTTAGGTGCTTGATATTGGGTTGACGATAATTTCTCGAGTTAAAAACTAACTGTTTGAAACTTATATAAAATATGAAGTTTAACGATGGTTTCTATAAACTTCGGCGTAAATAATATCTGATATATGTAATTAATAAAACTGTGTTTAAGGATATTTGTGAAGTTGCCAATTTATAAAAACGGCGTTTTATTTTTCGTACTTTAGAAACTCTTTTTATTTCAATGTGTTTTCTTTTTCTGCGCTTTATCCAATACCTCAAAAGTTTGTGATTTAACTCGTAACAAATCGTAACGCCGAATCGTTATGTGTATAAGTGCATTTATAATGTATGAATAAACAACAGGGTGGTAAGAAAAGGCAGTAAAACAGCGGTGAATCGGTTGTTTTTAATTCACGATTGACAAAGCTAAGTCTAAGTCGTACAAAAATTGAACTTGTGAATGTATCGTTTAAGTGAGAGTGATGAGCTCGACAAAAGTGAAGTGATGCGTGCTATTGTTTATTCTCTAATTTATTCGATTACATAAGGAAGGGTACATAGTAAAAATTGAAAAAATAATTCTATCGTGTGGATTAAATATATGAATAATAAAACTTCGAAATTAAAAGAGAAGAACGCCAGATCTGAATTCATTAAATTTTTGAACATGAAAGTAAACTCTATCTATTATGTTTGGTTTGGTGGGAGAGTGCTCATCTCATTAAGAAAAGCGCTCAAATTTATTTAAGGACGGTTATGACAGCATTTAATAAAGTGTTTATTGTCACTCCCAATGTTAATGATTTTGCAATGTTGCGAGAGTCGCCATTGGAAATGTCTCTTCAAGTAACGGCAAGCAAACCTATCCAACTCTATGGAGAGTCTGTTAAAGCCAGTTGGAAAAGTATTGATATTGAATGGTTAGACGTTAAGGGTGAAAAGCCATTACCCAGGCCTGATATTGCAGCATGGGGATCTTTTACTCTTGCTGTATCCGCTTCTATTGCGGATAAGCTCGATGTGTTGAGCGAGAATGTCGAATTTTTACCATTAAATCTACAAGGAAAGCCTTGGCGAGCATTAAACATTGTCACTCAAATTGATGCCATTGATACCTCTGCTACCGAGTATAATCTTCGTCATGGTAAGCTAAGTCGTGCTAGACCGTTTAAGAAACTCGTTTTGAATAGAGAAGCCGTTAATGAATCTGACTTGTTCAGAGTAAAAGGTGCTGGGCTCAGAACGTTTTGCACGGACAAAAAAGGTGGCTTGTACGATAGCGTCAAAGCGCTGAATTTGACCGGTTTGGATTTCAAGGAAGTGCTGGTTTAAAAACGAATAAATAGTGATTTACTCGACTAAAGTCATAGATATAGGTATGGGGGAACAAAAGCTGAGCATCTATCAATGAAGCTCATATATAACTAAATACAGCCGCCACAGTTGTGACAGCTGTACGTCTCCCCTTAACTTATGTTCTTGAAACCCTAATTGAGCTGGCCATGGACGCATCAAATCGACTGTCGTCATTTGCCGATTGCCACCACAAGCTCAATTGTTCTTTAGTCATTGGTTTGCCAAATAAATAGCCTTGCATATAGTCGCAGCGGTATGCCGATAGCCATTCATGCATCATATTGTGTTCAATACCTTCTGCTGTAACCGTTTTATTCTGGGCATGGCATAGCTCAATAATAGGTTTGATCACATGGCCGTTGTTGGTCTTCATCAATGTAACGAGGAACTCTCGATCAAATTTGATTTTTTGAACCGGATACTGAACGAGCTGAGTTAACGATGTGTAACCAGAACCAAAGTCATCAATTGCAAGACGGTAGCCACGTTTTGATAGCTCATCAAGTAGAGCCGTTCCTTGTTGTTCTGCGGCAAAGGTTTCGGTTATTTCTATCTCAATACATTCTGGTTTAACACTGTGCAGTGTCGCTTGTTCATGGATGTAGTTTGCCATTTCTATCGAGTTTAGCTCTGCTGATGAAAGATTGACCGAAAGAACAATATCCTTACCGAAAATATTCCTTAATTGATGGTATTCCGCCGTTGCATTGGCGAAAACCCAGCGGTCAATTTTATCAAATAATCCGGCTTGCTCTGCAATTGGAATAAACTCCTTTGGAGGGATAGGGCCGATACCTTCGGCTTCCCAGCGCAACAAGACTTCTAACCCCTCAATTTCGTTGCTTCGATTGTTCATATAGGGTTGAAAAACAAGGTGAAATTCTTCCTCTACATTGCTTTTTCGGAGCGCACGTTCAAGTTGACTTCGTCTTTGAGACTCAATATTGAGAGCGGCTGAATAATAGGCGTATTGATTTTTCCCTGCCCGTTTTGCTTGATACATAGCCGCATCGGCACTGGAGAGTAACTTCGCGATGTCAGTACCGTCTTGAGGATATTGTGCAATACCTACGCTTGCCGTAACGGGAAATGAATTACTCCAAGATGAACTGAGATTACTAATTGGTTTTAGCAGCTCTGATGCAAGCAAATCAGGCAAGCGTTTTACCTCTTGATTTGAGCTCAGTAAAATTGCAAATTCGTCACCAGATAACCTGGCGGCAAAGCAGGGGCTGTTGTAATCGTGCGAGAACTTTTGACAAGCATTCTTGATGTGTGATGAGAACACTTTTAATAAGTTATCTCCCAATTCATGCCCGTATTTATCATTCACGTATTTAAAGTTATCAAGATCGACGTAAACAACCCACAAAAACTGCGAAGGGGAGATAAGTTCACGAGTGGCAAGCTCATGAAAACGATGGCGATTGGCGAGTTGCGTCAGGTGATCCGTTTCAGCTAGGCGTTTTGTCTTTTTATAGATGACATTAAGTTCCTCATACATATCAAAAAAGCGTGCAGAGAGGCGTCCTATTTCATCGTTTGTTTCTAGCTTTTCAATATTGTCACGTTGATTAGATTCAAGTTCGTTCAGCTGCTTATCAAGGCGAGAAACGGGGCGCAACACATAGCGATACAACACCAAAATGATTAATGTGATGGTGAAAAACGCCGCTACGCCAAAGGAGAAAGCAAGTTCTAGCCACACTTTATCGACTTTATTCCACATTAAATATTCGGCAGGAGAAAGCACGGCATAAAAGTGCGGCAGCAGCTCAATGGTTTGAGCGAGAGGAATATCAAGATAAATGGGTTTGTCGGCGAAAGTAATCACGCTGTGCGTGTCAAACTCGATGTCATGCTTAATCTCGTTAAAGGCTTCAAGTGATACGGAAACTACCACAAAAAACACATTTTTTGAGTCAAAGCTCAAAGGGTGAGTCCCCGTTCTTTTGTCGACGACCTCGTATTGAAGAAGAATGCTTTGTCCACTGGAGTTATAAATAAAGCCAGTGTGACTGAAAGCCTCTCTCTCATTGAAACTTCGTGATATGTACTCTAACACCTTTGGGTCGACCACGCCCGATGATTCGTAATACTTGTTTTCTGTGTAGTAGAGAAGGTTTTGTTTTCCGTCGAGGATCGCCATGCTCGCATCGCCTTTGTAACCATGGCTTAATACTTCAGCGGTCTCGTCTAATCGATTAAACAAGACTCGCTCACGATAGGGGTTGTTATGATTAACCAAATAGTCTTGTAATACATCACTTTTACTGAGCGTATAGGCATAGCTATTAAGAAAAATATTCGCTTGTCGAAACTGCCCGGCGAGCTTTTCCATCTGCAACTGAATATAGCTGTCTTCCCGCTTGATGAGCGTCACTTTTTGAATGCTATAAATAATATAGCTAGATACTAACGCGCTTAATAAGATCACTGGCGCGACAAGCAAAATGACTCTATTGCTTAACTTCATTATGGTTCTTAGTTTCCGTTTGTGTCCCTACAAACGTCGCGTACCAGGTAAGGTACTGAACGGATGATGTGTTTTGGCAAATTGTAACCAGATTGTAAGGTGAGCGTTCTCCAAAATCAGGCAGCTATCTAAGAATTGTGATGACGTGAAAGGTTTCGAGCTTATTAACTAGAAGTTTTCTCAGTAGTTGGACGTCTCTTTTCCTTCCTCCCTGTATAAAACCTAACCGTAATGACAGGGAAATATCGTCATCGAAACGTTTCGATGGTAAAGTGTGACTCAAGTGCACTTTTCCTATTCAATGACAATTGAATTACAGATCATTCTCACACCTTATCGATCTCACACTGGTCAAATTGCGATGACGAATTATTATTTCATCGAAACGTTTCGATGGGTTTTCTGTTAATAACGAAAACACTTTAAAACAGGCGCTCATGGTTGTATGAACGTGTAACCGAAAGGTCGATGAGATGAAAAAAAGTACCCTAATTAACTCAGATATTTCTTACTTGGTGGCGACGCTAGGCCACACCGACGAGATCACGATATGTGATGCTGGTCTACCAATCCCAGAGCATGTTCAGCGAATCGATTTGGCGCTAACGCATGGGGTACCAAGTTTTCTTGATACTGTTCGCGTAATTCTATCTGAGTCCCAAATCGAAGGGGTCATCATTGCGGAAGAGTTCTCTGATGCAAGCCCAGTTTTGCATGAAGCGTTGCTCAACGAACTGAGCAAAGAGAGTGAAGAAACGGGCAAATCTATTGAAGTGAGCTACGTGTCACATGAAGCGTTTAAAGCACGTACGGCGCAAAGTCGCGCTATCGTAAGAACCGGCGAATGCTCGCCATATGCGAACGTTATTTTCCAAGCGGGCGTGGTTTTTTAAGCCAGAGATATTGAGGACAGATTATGACTCAAGCCATTCTACAACTAAGCGAAATTGAGAAGGCGTTTCCGGGCGTAAAAGCACTCGACAAAGCAAGCCTGAATGTTTATCCAGGCCGTGTTATGGCGCTGATGGGTGAAAATGGAGCAGGCAAGTCAACGTTAATGAAGGTGTTGACAGGCATTTACCACATGGATGCGGGGAGCATTCAATATCAAGGTCAGCCGGCGGCCTTTAAAGGGCCACGCGATTCACAGGAAGCTGGTATTAGTATTATTCACCAAGAGCTGAACCTGATTCCTGAACTGACGATTGCCGAAAATATTTACTTGGGACGAGAGTTCACTGGATCCTTAGGGCGTATCCAGTGGGGCAAAATGTATGACGAAGCTGACAAGCTTTTAAAACGTCTCAATGTCAAGCACTCATCAAAAACATTGCTTGGCGATTTAAGCCTTGGTGAACAACAAATGGTGGAAATTGCAAAGGCACTTTCGTTTGAGTCGAAAGTCATCATTATGGATGAGCCAACGGACGCATTGACCGATACCGAAACGGAATCACTGTTTAAAGTGATTAATGAGCTTCGCGAGCAAGGATGCGGCATCGTATACATTTCGCATCGTCTTAAAGAAATCTTTGAAATCTGTGACGACATTACCGTACTTCGTGATGGTAAGTTTATCGGTGAGTGCAAGGTGTCCGACACTGATGAAGATGGCCTAATTGAAATGATGGTTGGCCGAAAATTAGAAGAGCAATATCCACGTATTGATGTACAACATGGCGAAGCTTGTCTTGAAGTCATTGGTTTGACTGGATCTGGCGTTCAGGATGTGAGCTTTACTCTCAAGCGTGGTGAGATTCTTGGAATTTCTGGCTTGATGGGCGCAGGCCGCACTGAACTCATGAAAGTCATTTACGGCGCATTACCTAGTGAGCATGGTGTTATCAATCTTGATAACAAAACTATTAACCCGGTTAGCCCGCAAGATGGCTTGGCAAATGGTATCGCTTACATCTCTGAAGATCGCAAAGGCGATGGTTTGGTTTTAGGTCTTTCAGTTAAGGAGAACATGTCACTTTGTTCGCTAAACCAGCTGACCAAAGGCTTCCAGATTCAACACAGCGACGAAGTGATTGCAGTGGAAGATTTTATTAAGTTATTCAACATTAAAACCCCAACGCGAGATCAAATCATCGGCAACTTATCTGGTGGTAACCAGCAAAAAGTTGCGATTGCGAAAGGGTTAATGACGAAACCTAAAGTTCTGATTCTGGATGAGCCAACACGTGGTGTTGATGTCGGAGCAAAAAAAGAGATTTATCAGCTCATCAACAAGTTTAAGGCCGAAGGCATGAGCATCATCTTGGTTTCTTCCGAGATGCCTGAAGTGCTCGGCATGAGCGACCGTATTTTAGTGATGCATGAAGGTCGTATCACTGGCGAATTTGATGCGAAAGACGCCGATCAAGAAAAATTACTCGCCTGTGCCGTAGGCAAAGAGATCAATGAGGAAGCAGCATGAGTACGAATACCATGAGCAAACCAACCGAAACTGGCAACAAGAAGTTGTTCACAAAAGAGTGGCTGATTGAGCAAAAATCACTGATAGCTTTGATCTTTCTGATCGTTGTTGTGTCATTTTTGAACCCGAACTTTTTTACGGTCGACAACATTCTCAACATTCTTCGTCAAACCTCCGTGAATGCCATTATCGCAGTGGGTATGACATTAGTTATTTTAACAGCAGGCATCGACTTAAGTGTTGGTTCGGTATTGGCATTGTGTGGTGCCTTTGCGGCAAGCATGATTGCGCTTGAGGTTCCGGTGCTAGTGGCGGTTCCAACTGCTTTAGTCGCAGGTGCAGCGTTAGGTGCGATCAGCGGTATCATTATTGCGAAGGGTAAGGTGCAGGCATTTATCGCTACGCTGGTTACCATGACGTTACTACGCGGTGTGACCATGGTGTACACCGAAGGTCGTCCAATCTCGACAGGCTTTACTGACACCGCGGATGCGTTCGCATGGTTTGGTACTGGCTACGCGCTAGGCATTCCAGTTCCTGTTTGGTTAATGGTGGTTGTGTTCGCTGCGGCTTGGTATTTACTTAACCACACGCGCTTTGGTCGCTATGTTTACGCACTAGGCGGCAATGAGTCTGCGACTCGCCTATCAGGTATCAATGTAGACCGAGTGAAGATTGGTGTCTACGCCATCTGCGGTATGCTAGCAGCGCTTGCAGGTATTATCGTAACGTCTCGTCTTTCTTCGGCGCAGCCAACAGCAGGTATGGGCTACGAGCTAGACGCTATCGCAGCGGTTGTTCTTGGCGGTACCAGCTTGATGGGCGGTAAAGGCCGTATCATGGGTACCTTGATTGGTGCGCTGATCATCGGTTTCTTGAACAATGCACTTAACCTACTTGATGTTTCTTCCTACTACCAAATGATTGCAAAAGCAGTGGTTATCTTGCTTGCGGTATTGGTAGACAACAAAAACAAGTAATTCATAACAATCTGTATATATAAAACAGTGAATACAAACCGAGTCAGGGGACGTGTACTGGCTCACCCTACACAAAGGACTAGAACGATGAAAAAACTTGCAACTCTTATCTCTGCTGCACTTCTTTCTTCAACCGTATCGGTAGCGGCGCAAGCTCAAGATACCATGGCGATTGTGGTTTCGACGCTAAACAACCCGTTCTTCGTAACGATGAAAGACGGTGCGGAAGCAAAAGCGAAAGAATTGGGGTACGACTTAATTGTACTGGACTCGCAAAATGACCCGAGTAAAGAACTGTCGAACATCGAGGATTTAAGTATTCGCGGCGTAAAAGCAATTCTTATCAACCCAACGGATTCTGATGCAGTGTCTAATGCAATTCGTATGGCGAACCGTTCTAAGATCCCTGTGTTGACATTAGACCGTGGTGCAAGCCGTGGTGAAGTCGTGAGTCACATCGCGTCGGACAACGTAATTGGTGGTGAAATGGCAGGCCACTACATCATGGAAAAAGTAGGCGAAAAAGCAAAAGTCATTCAACTTGAAGGTATTGCGGGCACATCGGCAGCGCGTGAGCGCGGTGAAGGCTTTATGAATGCCGTGAAGGGCAGCGATATGGATCTTCTTGCTAGCCAACCAGCTGACTTTGACCGCACAAAAGGTCTAAACGTAATGGAAAACCTGCTAGCGGCTAACCCGGATGTACAAGCGGTATTTGCACAGAATGATGAAATGGCGCTAGGTGCACTTCGCGCAGTTCAAGCTTCTGGCAAAGATGTCGTTATCGTTGGTTTTGATGGTACGGAAGACGGCATTGCAGCAGTTAACCGTGGCAAACTAGCGGCAACTATTGCTCAGCAACCAGACCTTATCGGTGCTTTAGGTGTTGAAACGGCTGACAAAGTTTTGAAAGGTGAAGAAGTAGAAGAGTACATCCCAGTACCACTAAAAGTAGTCACTAAGTAAGTTTCAAGTTCCAATAAATCATCCTAATTTTTGCTCTCTCCTCCGTTTATATCTGTCGTTTAGGAGGTGAGGGCAAACTTACCCAAAATACTGCAAAGTGTGGGGTATAGATGCCTTTGGCTTTTTATCGAGACTCCTTCATCAGGAAGAGAAGTTAAAGTCATCTAATGTATTTTCCTAAACAGTTTTTAAAAAGGGTTCATTCAGAACCGAGGATAACCGTATGAATAAGTTAGTGGTGTTAGGTAGTGTAAACGCTGACCATGTTCTTCAAGTGCCTTCTTTCCCTCGCCCAGGCGAGACGCTGCATGGTCGCAACTATCAAGTTATCCCAGGTGGCAAAGGTGCCAACCAAGCCGTCGCGGCGGCGCGATTAAATGCAGACATCGGTTTTATCGCTTGTGTGGGCGACGACTCATTCGGCATTAACATTCGCGAAAACTTCAAAATGGACGGCATCGATATCACTGGTGTGAAGATGCAGCCAAATTGCCCGACAGGTATCGCGATGATTCAAGTGTCGGACAGTGGTGAGAACAGCATTTGCATTTCAGCTGAAGCGAACGCCAAACTGACAGCAGAAGCGATTGAGCCAGATTTAGAGCGTATTCGCCAAGCAGATTACTTGCTAATGCAATTGGAAACGCCGATGTGCGGCATTGAGAAAGCTGCGCGTGTAGCGAAAGATGCCAAAACCAACGTAATTTTGAATCCTGCGCCAGCTCGTGAATTGTCAGATGAATTACTGTCTTACATTGACGTGATTACGCCAAATGAAACGGAAGCTGAAGTTCTGACAAGTATTACTGTAACAGACAACGAAAGCGCGCAAGAAGCGGCGAATGTGCTACATGGTAAAGGTATAGAAATTGTCATGATCACACTCGGTGCAAAAGGCGTTTGGCTAAGCCAAAACGGTCGAGGCGAAATCATCTCGGGTTTCCGCGTTGAAGCGACGGATACTACCGCAGCGGGCGATACATTTAATGGGGCATTCGTCACTGGTCTCCTAGAAGGTTTACCTTTAGAATCAGCGATTAAGTTTGCACATGCGGCGGCTGCAATTTCTGTGACCCGCTTTGGCGCGCAAACGTCGATTCCAACCCGCGAAGAGGTGGACGCGTTTCTCGCTGAACAATAAGGCGCACAACGCCTCATTAAAATAGGAGTAGTAACATGGCGACGATGAAAGACATCGCAAAACTGGCAGGGGTTTCCACTTCAACAGTGAGCCATGTTATTAACAAGACGCGTTTTGTGAGCGAAGAGATCTCTGAACGCGTTAACAATGCCGCAAAAGAGCTTAACTACTACGCGCCCTCTGCGTTGGCGCGTAGCCTCAAAGTCAATCGTACCAAAACCATTGGTATGCTCGTGACAACCTCAACCAACCCATTCTTTGGCGAAGTCGTAAAAGGCGTCGAACGCAGCTGCTACCAAAAAGGCTACAGCCTCATTTTATGTAACACCGAGGGTGATAACGAACGTATGCGTCAATCCATTAATACGCTATTGCAAAAGCGTGTCGATGGTTTGATCTTGATGTGCTCGTCGCTAGAAGGAGAGCGTATCGATGTATTTGAGCGTTACCCAGATATCCCAGTTGTGGTAATGGACTGGGGGCCGATGCTATTTACAAGCGATAAAATACAAGACAACTCACTTCGTGGCGGTTACTTAGCGGCGAAATACTTAATTGATTGCGGCCATACCGAAATTGGGTGCATCACTGGCCCTTTGATTAAACACCAAGCGCAAATGCGATACGAAGGTTATAAGCGAGCAATGAACGAAGCTGGCTTGGAATTTAATGCCAATTGGATCATTGAGTCTGACTTCGAATGTGAGGGTGGGTATCAAGCGTTCAAAAAAATGGCTCAGCGTGGCGCATTACCCAGCTCGATTTTCGTCTCTAACGATATGATGGCGATGGGTGTGATTAACGCCGCAAATGAGCTCGGTATTAAAGTGCCGGACGACCTATCCATTATTGGTTACGATGACATCCATATCGCGAAATTTATGTCGCCATCGCTAACTACCATTCATCAGCCTAAGTACCGTTTGGGGCAGGCTGCCGTTGAGACTCTTGTCCGAAAGTTGGATGAAAAATCAACAGAGGCACAGGTCGTACAATTAGAGCCGACTCTAGTGGAACGAAAAAGCGTCAAGAGGTTAAAGTCAAACCTCACTGAATGACGTGTGATGTTGAGCTAAAAAATTAAAAAAGTCGTTTCTCTTTATACGATAAAGCCTTACTATCGTCGTTGATTATAAATAAAACTATTAATTGTTGTCTGGCGGATTAGTCAAATGTTATCAAAAGGTTACGCTAAGTTATCTGTAAAACACCCTTGGTTTCACCGAGTTAATGTTATTACAGTTGTATTGATTTTTTTTGTGAGCTGCTATCAGCTACTGGTTAATGAAGCATTTGAGTACGCAATTGGCTTTATTATTACACTTTTGGCGTCAGCTTTATTTGCATCAGCTTCTGCATTCAAAAAACGCTATCTAGGCTTGGACTCATAGGCACGTCTATTTCCAACACCGTTCAATAGCATCATTTATTGCTTTCAAGTAAACATTGAACTGAATTATGATCGAGTGCATCAAGAGGAGGACAAATGTCCTCCTTTTTGTTGGGGATCACGCTCTAATATAAGCGTATTCCAAACAAAATAATAAAGGACATGTTATGGACCTCTTTGCCTTACTCGATATTAATAATACTCTCGTTAACATTCCGATTGGCGACGGCTACGCAATGAGCTGGATCGAAGCTTTCGGTACCGTTTTTGGACTGCTTTGCATTTGGTTTGCCAGCCAAGAAAAAACCATCAACTACTTATTCGGTTTGCTGAATGTCACGCTTTTTGCCGTTATCTTTTTTCAAATTCAGTTATACGGATTATTGCTTCTTCAATTGTTTTTCTTCTGTGCGAACATTTACGGCTGGTATGCGTGGACTCGTCCAAACGCACAAGGTGAAACGCTGGAGGTTCGCTGGTTAAATAAACAGAAACTTATTACTACTGCCTCTATTAGCGTTGCATGTATCGCATTATTAACGATCTATATCGACCCATTTTTCTTTGCGCTAGCAAACATTGCTGTTGATAGCTTGAATCTCTTTGGTGCTGACTTGGCTGAACCGGTGCTTGAACCTGACGCGTTCCCGTTCTGGGATGCAACCATGACAGTACTTTCTGTTGTTGCACAAATTCTGATGACACGTAAATACGTCGAAAACTGGATTCTATGGGTTGTGATTAATATTATCAGTGTGGGTATCTACGCGACGCAAGGTGTTTACGCAATGTCTGTTCAGTACGCGATTCTTATGTTCATCGCTGCCAATGGCACGCGTGAGTGGGCTCGTAGCGCTAAGCGCAATGGCGATAAAACCTTAGCGCACGCTGCTGCGTAAGGAACGAAAAATGGCCAAACAACCTCATATCGGAGTGGATGAAACACAAATCGCTCCCCTCGTTATTGTATGCGGCGAGCCAGATCGAGCGAATCGTATCGCGGTATTATTTGATGATGCAGAAATGGTGTCGGAAAACCGCGAGTACCGTGTGTTTACCGGCAACTACAAAGGCAAGCCTGTTTCAGTATGTAGTACAGGTATAGGTGCGCCATCGATGATCATCGCAGTGGAAGAGCTAAAACAGTGCGGTGTGACTCATGTGGTACGCGTTGGATCGGCGGGGGCAATGCAATCAGGCATTCATCTTGGCGAGTTGATCATTGCCGAAGGCGCGGTAAGAGATGAGGGCGGCTCTAAAGCGTATGTCGATTCGTCTTATCCAGCCTACGCAAGCTTTCCACTGTTAAAGGAAGTTGAGCGTTACTTGTCGATGCAAAAAGTGCATTATCATTTTGGTGTGGTGCGTTCTCACGACAGTTTCTATACCGATGACGAGGATGCAATATGCCAACATTGGAACAAGAAAGGCATCTTAGGTGCCGATATGGAAACCTCTGCGCTGTTTACGGTCGGTCGACTACGAGGCCTTCATGTGGCTTCGATATTAAACAACGTGGTGCTGTATCAACAAGATGTGAAAGAAGGTGTTGGTCAGTACGTTGATGAGGCCAAAGTAATGATGCAAGGTGAGAAGAGTGCCGCGATTACGGCATTAGAAGCCTTGGTTGCTCAGCGTTAGCCAGTCTCTATCTCAGTAAGTCACATAAACAGAATAGATGTAAAGCGACAGGTCACTGTCGCTTTTTTATTTGGAGTTACGGGGTACAATCCACCTTAAATAGTTGTCCGTAACTTTTTCTGAGAGAGCAGAAAATGAAAATCAGCCCTTATCCGACTGGTCGCTTCAAAACATACCTTGAAGAAAAGAGTGCCACCTTTCGCGATTTGATTTATCAATGCCAAATAAATTCGCGTTACTTTGATGCTGGGGAAGCAATTCTCCGCCAAGGTGAGCAACTTCAGTACTTGTATGTTGTGCCAGTAGGTCGAGTCTCGATGAACATATTGGCCGCAAATGGACGACGTTTTCAATTAGGGGAAGCTAACTGCGACTATCATATTTATGGTGAAATGGAGTTCTTCACTCAGACTCCTTGTCAATGGAATGTGATAGCAGATGAACATATGCAGGTTGATGTTATCTGTATCCAAAAACTAACCGAAGCACTGCAAAATCATCCCCAAATGATGGTGTTCTTCGCTTCAGCATTGGCTGAGGATTATCAAGACTCCATGGATATCTACACTAACCGTTTGTTGCATCCCATTACTTACAACATTGCCTATGATCTTCTCGTCCGTAATCAGACGGATAAGTTGCTTGGTGGTTTTGATAAAGTGAACCAAGAGGCTGAGCGGTTTGGTACCTCAGGCCGAGTCTATCGACGTGCAGTTAAGGACTTGATTGAAAAGGGATTGATTACAAAAACGGACAACGGTTTGGAGATTATTGATGAGCTGGCACTCAAAGCGTTTATTGAAGCGCATGAATGATACGCCCAGGTATTGGAACTGATGGGTTTTATAAGTCTTTGATATATCTAAGTCTTGAGTAAACGTAACTAATGTAAAGTACCTTAAATTTTGTTGAATGCATTAAAGAGTAGCGTTATATTGCGAACGCGTATGATAATAGATCTCATTAAGGCTTAACAAAATGAAAAAATTCGTTGGTGCGGCTATGCTGTCGTTATTTACTGTTTCTCCTTCTTTCGCTGCTAAAGTTGTGATTGACCACTACATGGGTCAAACAGAGCTAGAACAATCCCCAGAGCGTGTGGTTGTGATTGGCTTTGGCCCGCTAGATGCGTTGGACAACTTTGGTATCGATCCTGTTGCAGTATCTAACTCTTCTAATCTTCCTAGTTACCTTTCAAAATACAGCAAAGATAACTACACCTCTGCGGGTAGTTTGTTTGAACCTGATTTTGAAACCATCTACATGCAAAAACCGGATTTGATTTTGGTTGGTCCGCGAGCGTCTGCGAAATATGAAGAGCTGAGTGAAATTGCCCCTACAGTTGTTTTTGCGGCGAAAGAGAACCAAGGCTATTGGGAAGGCACGCAAGCGCAATGGCGCAATATTGGTAAGATCTTCAATATCGAAGAAAAAGTAGAGCAGAAAATTGAAGCGCTAGATGCTCAATTTAAAGCAATCCGTGACTACAACCAATCGAACAAAAATGATGCATTAACGATTTTGAGCATGGGTGACAACATCAGCGCGTTTGGTGCCCAGTCGCGATTTGGCGTCATTTATAACGACTTTGGCTTCTTGGAAACGGTTGAGCACGTGAAAACGGGCACTCACGGAGATGTCATTTCTTATGAGTTTATTCGTGAAGCTAACCCGAAAAATATTCTCGTGGTTGACCGAAATTCTCTGACAGGTACGCCGGATAACGATATTCGTAAATCCATGGATAACGACTTAGTCAAAGCGACTGCGGCATATAAAAATCATAAAATCACTTATTTAGATGTGGACGCGTGGTACTTGTCGATGTCTGGTGTGACAGCAACAGAAAAAATGGTCAGTGAGATAAAGCAAACCGTTGAACTGTAATCCAAGATAGCAGAGGTTAACTTTGAAGAAGTTATTGCTAACCCTTGTGGTTTTAAGCACGGTTTCGTTATTTGTTGGGGTGGCAAACATGACGCCCCAACAACTCTTTTCAGGTGATGAGAAAGCATTAGAACTTTTCTTTACCAGCCGTATACCACGTTTATTTGCCATATTGCTTGCTGGTGCTGGCTTGAGTATTGCGGGTCTTGTCATGCAGCAAATCAGCCAGAACCGATTTGCGGCACCTTCTACAACTGGTACGATCGAATGTGCCATGCTGGGCTATGTACTGAGCGTGGTTTTCTTTGGTAATGATAATCACCTTTGGCTCGTGTTCGGCATCTCGGTATTTGGGACGCTGGCGTTTGTTTTCTTTATTCAGCGCATTCAATTTAAGAGCGTGGTTTTTGTGCCACTTGTCGGGATTATTTTCGGCAATGTCATCCAATCCATGACTACGTTTATCGCTTACAAATATGATGCACTTCAAAGTCTGAATGCTTGGACAGTCGCAAACTTCGCCAACATCTTGCGTGGTGATTTTGAACTGCTGTACATCGCGGTACCAATGGTTATCCTCAGCTATCTTTTTGCCGCAAGGATCTCTGCCGTAGGTATCGGAAAAGATTTCGCGATTAACTTGGGTTTGAATTATCAGCAGGTTGTGACGATTGGCGTGCTATTGGTGTCCATCATGTCAGCAAGTGTCGTGATGATTGTTGGCCAGTTGCCATTCTTAGGGCTGATTGTACCGAATCTCGTGAGTCACTTTTATGGCGATAACCTCAAAAAGAACATTCCGCTTACGGCCATGTATGGGGCCATTTTAGTGTTGTGTTGCGATTTGGTGAGTCGTTTAATTATTTTCCCTCATGAAATGCCAATCTCTATCGTGATTAGCATATTGGGTGGCGTGGTATTCATCGCAATGTTGTTGCGAGGTAAGCAACATGCGTGATTCAACGAAAATCCTGCTGCTAGGTGGCATTGCGATTCTTTTCGCGTGTCTGTTTATTGGTATTGGGCTAACGGCTGACAACTACCAATATTTTTTGTCTCGTAGAGTTCCTAAAGTATTGGCGATAGTGCTAGCGGGTGTGGCCATTGCTCAGTCTTCACTTGTATTTCAAACCATTACGCACAACCGAATTTTAACGCCAAGTATCATGGGTTTTGATGCGCTGTATGTGTTAACCCAAATTTTGATCGTGTTGATTTTTGGTGGGTTGAGTACCTTAGTTCTTAACTTGTACGTCAATTTCGCGATTGCAGTAATTGTAATGGTGTCGTTTTCGCTACTGCTGTTTGGGTTTTACTTTTCAAAAGGCAGCAAGAACTTGATTACGTTGCTATTGGTCGGCTTGATCTTTGGTCAGCTATTTTCCAATGCGGCGTCATTCTTTTCTTTGCTGATGGACCCAAACACATATGCAATTGTTCAGTCGAAACTGTACGCCAGTTTCAATAATGTCAAAGTGAACTTGGTTTACTTTAGTGCTCCGGCTTTGATGTTTGCATGTTGGTTGTTGTTTAGGATGCATCGCACTTTAGATGTGTTTTGGCTCGACCAAGACAATGCGAAAAGTTTGGGTGTTGATGTACCTAAAGTGACGAGAAATGTGTTTATTATCTCGGCGGTTTTGATTGCTATTTCTACGGCTTTGGTAGGGCCAATCATGTTCTTTGGTTTACTAGTGACCAACTTAAGCCGAGAAATGTTCCGAAGTTACCAACATAAAACGCTATTGGTCGGATGTTCGTTTCTATCCATCAGTTCATTACTTGCTGGGCAATGGATAATCGAAAACGTGTTCAGTTTTGAGACGACGTTGAGTGTCGTAATTAACTTTATCGGCGGTGCGTATTTCTTATACCTGCTGCTGAAAAACAAAGTTGTATAAATATGATAGTAATAGATAAATTAACGAAGGCTTTCGGTTCAAACAAAGTCGTAGACGAGGCCAATACTCAGTTTGAAAAGGGCAAGGTAACATCGATTATCGGTCCAAATGGCGCGGGAAAGAGCACGCTGTTATCTATGGCCTCGCGCTTAACGGAGCGAGATGGCGGTAGTGTTATCATTGATTGCAAGGAAATCGCGGAATGGGACACAAAAGAGCTAGCGAAAAAACTGGCAGTACTTCGCCAAGCTAACTCGATTACAATGCGGTTTACCGTAAAAGAGTTAGTCTCTTTTGGTCGTTTCCCATACTCTAAAGGAAATCTGACTAAAGAAGATCATGAGGTCATAGAACAAGCGATCGACTACTTAGATTTGCAAGATATTCAAGACAAATACTTGGATGAATTAAGTGGTGGTCAGCGACAGCTTGCATTTATTGCTATGGTGATTGCACAAGATACAGATTATGTCTTTCTTGATGAACCTCTTAATAACTTAGATATCAAACACTCTCTTCAGATCATGAAAGTTGTGCAGCAGTTAGCCCATGACATGAATAAAGCCATGGTGGTCGTGATTCATGATATTAATTTCGCGGCGTGTTACTCAGATGTCATATTGGCGCTTAAGAAAGGTAAAGTTGTGGCGAGTGGTGCGGTTGAAGATGTTATTCAAGCGTCTACGCTAGAGGACATCTATGAAACGCCATTTAACATCATAGAGTTAAACGGTAAGCGCATGTGTACTTATCATTAAGCGAGCTAGTTCGTTTTTAACGAGATCAATAGATAGGCGGGCTTACTTGGTGAGCTCGTCTATGATTGGGCATCGGCTCTCTGCATCTCCAGGACAAGAAGAAACCCAACCTTCAAGTTGCGTTTTGATCTCCATGAGGTGTGCAATTTTTTCTTCAACCTCTCTCAGTTTGTCCATGGTTCTTGCTTTTACTTCGCTACTTTTGCGATTGGGGTTATGAGCAAGTTGTACGAACTCTTTGCATTCTTGCAACGAAAAGCCTGCGCTTTTTGCGCGTGATACCAAGTTAAGCTCTTGAATATGATTATCTGAATATTCGCGATAGCCAGAGTCGCTACGCGCTGGTGGAGATATGACCCCTTTGTCTTCATATAATCGAATCGACTTAGATGAAAGCCCAGTGAGCTTCGCGACGGCACCAATATTCATGTTTAACCTCCATAACGTTTAAGGCGAGTATATACCGATGTTGTGGATAAGACACTCCTAAATAACAGTCAGTTACCTAGAGTCCCCTTACTCTTTAATCACTTCATGTGGTGGCACACCAAATGCCTTTTTAAAGGCATAAGTGAAGTTAGAAGGGTGGTGGTATCCGGCTTCATAGGCGGCTTCTGTTATCGTCACTAGGCCACGTTCCAAATGTTGCCTAGCAATCTCAAGACGTCGAAAACGAATGTAGCCGTTTATGGTCATATTAAGTGATTGTTTAAATCGACGCTGCAGGTTTGAAACACTCATTGAGAATTGGCTCGCCAACTTTTCCAAGCGTAGTTCTTGATCAAGGTGAGTTTCAATATAGCTGACAATATCCTCAATTCGACCATCAATGTGTCGTTCAATATTGCTGTTTTTAGCACTGAAATTCTTAGGAATTTGCTTGGTGGCTTGATGTAATATTTGATAGATCAAGCTTTCGACCTCTAGCTTTTCTTGGAACTCTTGCGGTGTTTCTCTATTTGTTAACGTTTCGGCCAGCTCGCATAGCGTCTGGTTAGGCTCCAACTGTTGAAACGCCTGATGAGAGTTAAAAAAGGCTCGATGACTACAATTTTGCTCAAGGCGGGCCTCTAGCCATTGGGGCTTAACCAATATGTTGATCTTATTAATGAGGTTATCTTTGAGCAGTGAACGACGAAAATTTGCAGGTTTGAGTAAGTTCACCACTACACCCTTAGGGCCGTCGCTCGCGTCTAAATCAAATTGCAAATCGTCGTAGCCAAACGAGAGTCTACCTTCTAAAAGAATAGTGACCAGCAGTGAGGCGTGTGCAGTAGAAACAATATTCGAATCAATAAGTTCTAGACAACGCCCGCCATGAACAAAAATTTGATCATTGTACTGATATGATAGGAACTTACCTTCGGCCAGTTGAGTTTGACAAGGTTGGCCTTGCGTGACAATCCATTGTTTCTCTGTCGCCTCTAGTCTTTGGGTTAAAGCTATCTTGGCAATTTTAGTTCGTTTTGTTGTGACTTCCTGCATTTGACACTTCCTCATAACACTTGTGCGATTTCGCATAACCGAATCGCCTTTGTATTTATAAAACTCATGCTTATTATACCTGAGAATTATTATCATTAATATTTAGGAGTTAAGTTATGGAAAGCCCTGCTTGTTCACCTATCAAGCTTTCAAGCCTTTGCCTTGCAGTGGGAATGGCGCTATCAACCCCTGTTTTAGCTCAAGATACTGAGTCACATTTTGAAGAGGTCGTTGTATGGGGAACGAAAGTTTCCAGCAACACTGAGTCGATGTTTGCGGACGACATGTCACTGAAGCAAGCGGATCATATGTCTGATTTACTGCGCGATATTCCCGGTGTGGATGTTGGTGGCACACACTCTGTGAATCAACGTATTACGATTCGTGGTTTGAGCGAAACCGATTTGGACATTCGTCTTGACGGTGCTTCTCAGCATGCGAGCATGTTCCATCATATTGGTAACTTGACGTTGAACCCTGACATTCTCAAATCTGCGGACATTCAGGTAGGTAATAACTCTGTGACTCAAAACGGGTTAGGCGGTTCGGTCTACTTTGAAACGAAAGACGCTCGTGACTTACTTCGTTACGATGAAAAGTTTGGTGCGCGTGTTTATGGCGGCTATGCATCCAACGACAACCAACAAGGTTCGTTGACACTGTACGGACTTTTGTCCGAAAACATTGATGCGATGGTCTATGGCCATTACGTTACGCGTGATGATTTTGAAGATGGTGATGGCAATAAAACCTATGGTGCTGCAGGTGATGTTTACAACATTCTGGCTAAGCTGGGGTATGAACTAAATGACATCCATCGTTTTGAGCTCTCTTATGACATGTACCGAGACAGTGGAGATTACAGTCCGCGTCCTGATATGTCGGGTAGTGCAAATAATAGCCTGTCGAGCAAGTTACTTATCCCTACGGATTATGACCGCGATACCGTTACCTTGAGTTACGAGTTGCGAGGCGAACAACACCAAGGAAACGTCACTCTTTATAATACCGAGACAGAAATTAAACGTGACGAAACGGTGATGGCCCCTCGTTGGCCCTCGAACCGTTTATCAAAGAACACCGCCAAAAACCAAAACTTTGGTTTGAATGGCAAATTCCAGTCAGATGTTATGTTAGGTGAGTTTGATAATCGAGTCACTTATGGCTTCGACTACATGGATAAAACGTCTTCGAGTTACTACGGTAGTCGTAAGTTTATGGACGAATCGGCGATTTCAACCGCACTGTTTGTAGAAGATCAGTTCTTCTTCTCTGATGCCTTCTTTATTACTGCAGGTATGCGCTTTGATGATTACAAACGCAAAGCTGAGACAGGAAACAGTAATTATGATGATGTGACTTGGGCTCTAGCAGCAGAATGGGCGGTGACGCAAGATTGGACGTTGTTTGCGAGTGCACGCTCTCTATTTAAAGGTCCAGAGCTAATGGAAACCTTTATTGCTTACCAAGACGTTGCATTTTTAGAGGATGGGTTAAAGCCAGAAACGGGATTGAACACGCAGGGTGGTGTTCGTTTTGATAAAACCTTTGATAAGCATTTCTTTGGGGCGAATATTACGGTATTCCAAACGGAAATTGATGATTACATTGCAGATCAGTACCAAAACGCGACTCAAACTTACCTGATTTACAACTTAGGTGATGTTGAGATTAAAGGCTTTGAAGCAAGTGCTTCTTATGGTTACGACAAGTTTAACAGCAAACTTTCTTACTCTAAGTCGGACACCAAAAACAAGAATACTGGTGGTCCTGTTGCTGGGGGCAATGGGCGTAGCATTGATATGGGTGATAGCATTGCTCTAACTTTGGATTACCAGTCAGACGCTTTAGAAACGATCTTCGGGTGGAACTCAATGTTTGTTCTAGAGGAAGACAACGTCTTTGATGGTCAGCCAAAGAAAGCAAGTTATGATGTGCATAATCTATACGCTCAATGGGTGCCGTCTGATATTGATGGGCTGTCGGTGACCTTTGGTATTGATAATGTATTTGACGAGTTGTACAGCTCTCATGCGTCTCGTTCGGGGACTGCACGTGGCTTCACGCTTGATGACTACGAGCCGGGTCGCAACTTCAAGCTCTCTGCAGCTTATCAATTCTAACAAGGTTCTTCATAGGACGTTTCAAAGTAACGAGTAAGTTCATGATTAAAGAAAGCACCCGAATAGATAGCGAACACGCTGACAAATACTTAGTGACGCTTTGTCGGCATTTTGGACGAAAAGTTCCTGCTACTTGGAATGAAAATAGCGGTTTGGTGACATTTCCGACGGGAAAAGCTGAGTTTAACCTTTGTGCATCTAGCTTAACTATAACCTGTGAGGCGGATTCAGAAGAGAAACTGAATACGGTGAAGGCGATCATTTCATCGCATGTGGACATGTTTTCTCGTCGAGAAACACTAGCACTTAGCTGGGTTCGTTAGCGCTCGTTTAAGGATGCTGTGATAGAAAGGGAATGTTAAAAGCAAAAGCCCGCAATCTTATGATTTGCGGGCTTTTATTATTTGAATGCTATTGCGCTTTCTCAGGCTCTAGGCTTTTTTTTTCCTGCTGCATTTTTGCTAGGAAGTAGATGTTAACGCAAGCAATAAAACCGTTAGTTAGTACTACAGGCCAAGAATCAATCATTAGTCCGTAAGCAGTAAATAGCGCACAACCAATAAAGTTAAGGATACGAAGCTTAACAATATCTTTCATAGTTAGCGAAATAGCGACCATGATTGAAGCTGCATAACCTAAAATCTCAACCATATTCATGTCCATTTTTTGACCCTCTTAAAATCTGCCGAATTTTGTCGGTACCAATTCTTCTCATCTTGAGATTAATGAGGAAGCTCCATGCCTCGAATGGTCTTTTTTTGTTGTATGGACGCACTATATCAATGGAAAAACCGTGATAAAAGCCTCAAATCAAGGTTAAGAGAAGGTTAGCGATTACGCAAACGTTTAGGACTGGAATTACTGATAATTTTACTTATTGTGTTGATTGATAATAACGATGACATTAATAGCTCAAACACCATTGAAAGTAAGGGAATATTTACATATGATTGAAAATGATAATTATTTTCAAGTGCTGTGTTTATGTATTTTATTATTAGCTTGCTCGTGTTTTTTTTGCTGTATATCAGAACAAAACCGAACTCGTGGTGTGCGGGGATTCATATCGTAAGCCACTTTTTTATCGTTGCATTTTGTCCTGCAATTTATGTTGTTCAATATTTAATCGTTACGTTTTTTTCGTCACCGATATTGATTAAGATGTCATCACGCTCCGGTGTATACAACATTCTCATTGCTTTTCTTCCATTATTGATCGCAACCGGCAGTCTGGCGTTTAGCTGAATGATTTCATCTCTCTTCTTTTCTTAAAACAACTACACTTAATCAGAATAAGGTATCAATTTCATATAATTATTCGATATCTACGCGTCAGCACATGTGTCACATTTCTGTGACTACGAGTAAGTTTTACTTATGTTGCTTGGTAGTAGGGTATTTATCGATTGTTTAATGATTCAATACTTAGTTTAATCGTATAAAGGTGTGCAGTATGCCGCACTAAATTAATAAGAAATTATCTAAAAAGGTTAATGGGAAACGTAAGCCATTAGCGGAGGTCAGATGAGTACGCACACGGTACCGCAGAGCGCGATTGTAAATGCTGTCAAAGGTGAAGTTTTGGTTTTGGGCCTGGATGGAAACGTTAAGGTCATAAAAGCGGGGGATGAGTTAAGACCTGGCGAGATTATTATCACAGAAAATAATGCTTCTCTCGACGTACAGATAAATAATGAGCTTTATCTGGTCGATGCAAATTGTGTTGCTTGTCTTCCTGTGCCTTCTTCTGAACCGTTAGAACCAGTATTGGTACAATCTCCAGTTAATGGCTTGGTGACTTTTGACCCAACGGCTATTGGAAGTGCTGACTTCGACGCCAACGATATTGCCGCTATCCAGCAAGCTATTTTAGACGGAGCTGACCCTACCGCTATCTTAGAAGCAACAGCTGCTGGCGCAGGTGCTGAAGGCTCGGCTAATGCTGGCTACGTGACGGTTGAATATAATAACCCGGAAGTACTCGCTTCTACTTTTTTTGAAACGTCTGCGACTCGCAGCGGAGAAGATGATCGCGACGAAGATGACGGTTTGAATGTCACGATTTTTGCTGATGGTGGGCAGTCACTGCAATCTAGCGTAACAGAAGGCTCAATTTCTCTATCAAGCTACCCGCAAACCATTTCGTCTAGTGTGCTGGTTGAAGCAGGGGATCTCGCACTTGATACTGCTTCATTTGTACCCGAAACGTCTTCTTTAGAGTCTTTGTTGACTGAGCTTAACAGTGATATTACCTCTGGTGGTCAGCCAGTGGCGTTCGTTTATGACGAAGCGCAAAATGCCATTATCGGTACTCAAGAAGGTAACGAAGTGCTTCGTATCGAGATCGAAGCGACATCTGTAGGCCGTGATTTAGAGTTAGAAGTCGTTACCACGATTAGCCAGGGCGTTGACCATGTTGCGTCTGTTGCTGATGGCCAAGTATCGATCGTCGGTGATCAAATCAATATTGCTTTTGATATTACAGGTGCAGATATTGGTGGTAACAGCATTCAAGCGCCTATCGATTTTACGACAACCGTTATTGATGGCGATGATCCTGCGCCGCAAAACGTTACTTTTGAAAACGTTGAATCTTCTTCTACACCAATTACTGGCACCTTTGTTGATATTGGTAGTGATCAATTGGCAACGGTCACGTTTAATCAAGAAGGACTTAGTCAGTTCGATGGCCTACTGAGTGATAATCAGGCGACAGAAGCGGTACTCTCTGAAGACGGCAGTACTATCACCTTGTCCATTGCTGGCTCGAATGAAACCGTCTTAACCATCAGTCTGAATACTGATGGTAGGTACCATCAGTCTGAATACTGATGGTACCTACCAATTTGAGCAATTTAAGCCGTTAGAACAAACAAACGGTGAAGATACGATTGAGCTCTCTTTACCAACCACAATCGTCGACTATGACCAAGATACGGCAAGCAACACCTTTACGATGACCATCCTCGATGGCGATAACCCAGTGATTGAGAACGTGACGGGCTTGTCTTTAGATGAGGCGGGGGTTGACCAAGGTTCACAGGAAGGCGCGGCAGTAACAAGTGGTACTGGGTCGATCACGACAGCGGTCGGAAGTGACATCATTGATCACTATGAGT
Organism: Vibrio sp. 1557; assembly: GCF_033340175.1. Classification (NCBI taxonomy): domain Bacteria; kingdom Pseudomonadati; phylum Pseudomonadota; class Gammaproteobacteria; order Vibrionales; family Vibrionaceae; genus Vibrio; species Vibrio sp. 1557. Next base: position 581,506 of record NZ_JAWOVZ010000001.1, read on the forward strand.
TGGAACCTACAGAGTTCAATGTTGGTGGAGAACTCCAATCTCAAGGGCAGGTTGTTCAACTAGAACTAGCGTCCGAGAGTAACGGCGTACGTACTTACGAAGGCTTCATCGAGCTGGATGGTGTGCGTATTACCGTATTTGATGTGGCGATTGATGCACCTGCATTGGGCGAATACCAATTCAACTTGTATGAACAACTTGACCATACGGGTGCTAACGATGACTCGCTCACTTTCTCACTGCCAGTTTACGCGGTAGATGCGGATGGTGACCGCTCCTCTATTACCGAAGGTTCGAACACACCAGAAGCTGCGCAAATTGTCATTCAAGTTCAAGATGACGTTCCTTCGATTGATGGCGTTGATGCGCTAGCCGTCGATGAAGACGATTTATCAAGCATTGGCTCCGATCAAAGCGACTCTGTGTTCGCGCAAGGTAGCTTCACGACGACTCAGGGCTCAGACCGTGTTGTAAGTTATCAATTAGAGAGCGGCACTGATCCACTCAATGGGTTGGAATCGCAGGGGCGATCTATCTCTCTGACGGAAACAACCAATTCAGATGGCAGCTTTACCTATTCTGCAACGGCAGAAGGGGACGCTATCTTCACCTTACAAGTGAACCCTGACGGTTCTTATTCATTTACCCTTGAAGGTCCAATCGATCATGCTGTGGGTAGCGATAGCTTAACTCTAGACTTCACTATTGTCGCAACGGACTTTGACGGTGACACCAGTTCACTTGTTCTACCGGTAACCATTGCCGATGATGTGCCAACCATTAATGACGTTGTCGCTCTTACCGTCGATGAAGATGACTTAAGTTTGGTAGGCTCTGACCAATCACAGTCAACGTTGGTCGAAGGTCAGTTTACGACAACTCAAGGTTCTGATGGCGTCGTACAGTATCAGTTGGATGTAAACGCTGATTCTTTAAATGGCCTGCAATCTCAAGGTCAAACCGTTTCCATTGCCGAAACGCAAAATGCAGATGGCAGTTACACCTACAGCGCAACGGCAAATGGCAGTGCAGTTTTCACATTAATTTTGAATACCGACGGCTCGTACAGTTTTGAGCTGCAAGGTCCAATTGACCATGCGGCAAATAGCGACAGCTTAACCCTTGATTTTAGCGTTATTGCTACAGACTTCGATGGTGACACAAGCCAAATCGTATTGCCTGTTACCATCGTGGATGATAAGTCAACTATTACCGATGTTGATGCGATTACTGTTGATGAAGATGATTTAGGCACGATTGGTTCGGACCAGACTGACCCGATTTCTATTGATGGTAGCTTCACCACCACACAAGGCTCTGACCGAGTGGTAAGTTATCAGCTTGATGCTTCTGCAACACCAGTTGACGGCCTTACATCACAAGGCGTGGCAGTTACGCTGACTGAAACCGCAAACGCTGATGGCAGCTTTACTTACGAGGCGACAGCGGGTAGTGAAGCGGTCTTTACGCTGACGGTGAATACTGATGGTAGCTATAACTTCACGCTTGAAGGTCCAATCGACCACGCGGTAGATAGCGATGAGCTGACACTCAACTTCCCAATCATCGCAACAGACTTTGATGGCGACACCACAAATGCCACTATCCCAGTGACAATCGTGGACGATAAGCCTGTTATTACCGACGTCGACACCATTACGGTTGATGAAGATGATCTAGCGTCAATTGGCTCAGACCAAAGCAATCCAATTTCTATTGATGGCAACTTTACTACCACACAAGGCTCTGACCGAGTGGTGAGCTACCAACTCGATGCTTCAGCAACACCAGTGGACGGTTTAACATCGCAAGGCGTGGCTGTCACACTGATAGAAACCGCAAATGGTGATGGTAGTTTCACTTATGAAGCGACTGCGGGTGGCAATCCAGTATTTACTCTGACAGTAGATACTGATGGCTCTTACAACTTCACACTTGAAGGGCCAATTGATCACGCGGTTGATAGTGACGAACTGACACTCAACTTCCCAATTATCGCAACCGACTTTGATGGCGACACCGTTACTGAAACCATTCCAGTCACGATTGTTGATGATGTACCGACCATCACAGCGGTGGATGCGTTGAGTGTCGATGAAGATGACCTTAGCGGCGTGGGCTCAGACCAAACTGACGCTGTGTTCGTTGAAGGCGCGTTTACCACTATTCAAGGCTCTGACCGAGTGGTGAGCTATCAACTGGATTCAACGGCTGATCCTGTTGCGGGGCTAACGTCTCAAGGTGAGGCGATTACCTTGGTGGAAACCGCCAACGGTGATGGCAGCTTTACTTATGTGGCGACCGCAGACGGCAATCCGGTATTCACGTTAAACGTAGCAACAGATGGCACTTACGATTTTACGCTGCAAGGCCCGATTGACCATGCAGCTAACAGTGACAGCCTGACGATTGATTTCCCAATTATTGCCACCGATTTTGATGGTGATACGACTTCGGCAACCATTCCAGTCACGATTACGGATGATGCACCAATCATCGATAATGTTTTGCCTCTGGCTGTAGACGAAGATGATTTATCAGGTATTGGCTCAGACCAAACTGACGCTGTGTTTGTTGAAGGCGCGTTCACCACTACCCAAGGTTCAGACCGTGTGGTGAGCTACCAACTTGATTCAACTTCTGATCCTGTCGCAGGTTTAACTTCTCAAGGTGAGCCTGTTACTTTGGTAGAGACTGCGAATGCCGATGGCAGCTTTACTTACGTGGCTACCGCGGATGGCAATCCGGTTTTCACCATGAACGTGAATGCAGACGGTACATACAGCTTCCGTCTAGAAGGTCCAATCGATCATGCGTTAAACAGCGATGAGCTAGTACTGAACTTCCCAATCATTGCAACAGACTTTGATGGCGATACGACGACCGCGACCATTCCAGTCACGATTACTGATGACGTTCCAACCATTAATAACGTTGTTCCACTGACAGTAGACGAAGATGATCTCGCAACAATTGGCTCAGACCAAAACGATGATGCGTTTATGTCGGGCTCTTTCAGCACAACTGAAGGCTCAGACAGCGTTGTTAAATACCAGCTTGATGCAACTGCAGATCCAGTAGCAGGGTTGACCTCTCATGGTGAGCCTGTCGTACTTGCTGAGACAACAAATGGTGATGGTAGCTTTACTTACACTGCCACAGCAGATGGCAATGCCGTATTTGAATTGGTGGTGAAGCCAGATGGCAGCTACACCTTTACTCTGCAGGGCCCACTAGACCATGCGGTGAATAGCGACGGTCTGCAAATCGACTTCCCGATTATCGCAACAGACTTTGATGGCGACACCTCATCGAAGACGTTACCTGTCACCATCGTTGATGATAAACCAACCATCACTGACGTAGACGCAATCCGCGTGGATGAAGATGACTTAGCGACGATTGGCTCTGACGGCTCAGATCCAATTTCAATCGATGGCAACTTCACTACAACGCAAGGCTCTGATGGGGTAGTAAGCTACCAATTAGATACTGCTGCAACGCCAGTTGATGGCCTAACATCACAAGGTGTGGCCGTCACGCTGGCTGAAACCGCAAACGGCGACGGTAGCTACACTTATGAAGCGACAGCAGGAACTGAAGCCGTATTTACGCTGACCGTTAATACGGATGGTTCATACAACTTCACGCTGCAAGGTCCAATCGACCATGCGACAGACAGTGATGAACTGACACTGAACTTCCCAATCATCGCGACGGATTTTGATGGTGATACCACCACAGAAACGATCCCAGTCACCATAGTGGATGATAAGCCCACTATTACCGATGTCGACGCGATTACCGTCGATGAAGATGACTTAGGCACGATTGGCTCAGATCAGACTGGCCCGATTTCAATCGATGGCAACTTCACCATCACACAAGGCTCTGACCGAGTAGTGAGTTATCAGCTTGACGCGTCTGCGACACCAGTGGCTGGACTCACATCACAAGGCGTGGCAGTCACGCTAACTGAAACCGCAAACGCTGATGGCAGCTTTACCTACCAAGCAACAGCAGGCACTGAGTCGGTCTTTACGCTGACAGTGAACACTGATGGCTCTTATAACTTCACGCTTGAAGGGCCAATCGACCACGCGGTAGATAGCGATGAGCTGACACTCAACTTCCCAATCATCGCAACAGACTTTGATGGCGACACCACAAATGCCACTATCCCTGTGACGATCGTGGACGATAAGCCAGTGATTACTGACGTGGATTCCATTACGGTTGATGAAGATGATCTAGCGTCAATTGGCTCAGACCAAAGCAATCCGATTTCTATTGATGGTAACTTCACCACCACACAAGGTTCAGACCGAGTGGTGAGCTACCAACTCGATGGCACATCAACACCGGTTGACGGTTTAACGTCGCAAGGCGTGGCTGTCACACTGATAGAAACCGCAAATGGTGATGGTAGTTTCACTTATGAAGCGACTGCGGGTGGCAATCCAGTATTTACTCTGACAGTAGATACTGATGGCTCTTACAACTTCACACTTGAAGGGCCAATTGATCACGCGGTTGATAGTGACGAACTGACACTCAACTTCCCAATTATCGCAACCGACTTTGATGGCGACACCGTTACTGAAACCATTCCAGTCACGATTGTTGATGATGTACCGACCATCACAGCGGTGGATGCGTTAAGTGTCGATGAAGATGACCTTATCGGTGTGGGTTCCGACCCTGGCGGCGATCTGTTCGTTGAAGGCGCGTTTACTACCACACAAGGCTCTGACCGAGTGGTGAGCTATCAACTGGATTCAACCGCTGATCCTGTTGCGGGGCTAACCTCTCAAGGTGAGGCGATTACCTTGGTGGAAACCGCGAATGGCGACGGCAGCTTTACCTATGTTGCGACCGCTGACGGTAATCCAGTCTTCACGTTGAATGTAGCAGCAGATGGTACGTACGACTTTACGCTGCAAGGCCCGATTGACCATGCAGCTAACAGCGACAGCCTGACGATTGATTTCCCAATTATTGCCACCGATTTTGATGGTGATACGACTTCGGCGACCATTCCAGTCACCATTACGGATGATGCACCAATCATCGATAATGTTGTGCCTCTGGCTGTAGACGAAGATGATTTATCAGGTATTGGCTCAGACCAAAGTGACGCTGTGTTTGTTGAAGGCGCGTTCACCACTACCCAAGGTTCAGACCGTGTAGTGAGCTACCAACTTGATTCAACGGCTGATCCTGTCGCAGGTTTAACTTCTCACGGTGAGCCTGTTACTTTGGTAGAGAATGCGAATGCTGATGGCAGCTTCACTTACGTGGCTACCGCGGATGGCAATCCGGTCTTCACCATGAATGTTAATGCTGATGGCACATACAATTTCCGCCTTGAAGGGCCGGTGGATCACGCGTTAAACAGCGATGAATTGGTTCTGAACTTCCCAATCATTGCAACAGACTTTGATGGCGATACGACAACCGCGACTATTCCAGTCACGATTACTGATGACGTTCCAACCATCGATAACGTTGTCCCACTAACAGTAGACGAAGATGACCTTGCCTCAATTGGCTCAGACCAAAACGATGATGCGTTTATGTCGGGCTCTTTCACCACAACTGAAGGCTCGGACAGTGTTGTTAAATACCAGCTTGATGCAACAGCAGATCCAGTAGCAGGGTTGACCTCTCATGGTGAGCCTGTCGTGCTTACTGAGACAACAAATGGTGATGGCAGCTTTACTTACACTGCCACAGCAGATGGCAATGCCGTATTTGAATTGGTTGTGAAGCCAGATGGCAGCTACACCTTTACTCTGCAAGGTCCACTAGACCATGCGGTGAATAGTGACAGTCTACAAATCGACTTCCCGATTATCGCAACAGATTTTGATGGCGACACGTCGACGGAAACACTACCTGTCACCATCGTTGATGATAAACCAACCATCACTGATGTAGACGCAATCCGTGTGGATGAAGATGACCTAGCGACGATTGGCTCTGATGGCTCAGATCCAATTTCAATCGATGGCAACTTCACTACAACGCAAGGCTCTGATGGGGTAGTGAGCTACCAATTAGATACTGCTGCAACACCAGTTGATGGTCTGACATCACAAGGTGTGGCCGTCACGCTGACGGAAACTGCAAACGGCGACGGTAGCTACACTTATGAAGCGACAGCAGGAACTGAAGCAGTATTTACGCTGACCGTTAATACGGATGGTTCATACAACTTCACGCTGCAAGGTCCAATCGACCATGCGACGGGTAGTGATGAGCTGACACTGAACTTCCCAATCATCGCGACGGACTTTGATGGTGATACCACCACAGAAACGATCCCAGTCACCATCGTGGATGATAAGCCGACCATTATCGATGTTGATTCGATTACCGTTGATGAAGATGATTTAGGCACGATTGGTTCAGATCAGACTGGCCCGATTTCAATCGATGGCAACTTCACTACCACACAAGGCTCGGACCGAGTGGTAAGTTATCAGCTTGACGTGTCTGCAACACCAGTGGCTGGCCTTACATCACAAGGCGTGGCAGTCACACTGACGGAAACCGCAAATGGTGATGGCAGCTTTACTTACGAGGCGACAGCGGGTACTGAAGCGGTCTTTACACTGACAGTGAACACTGATGGCTCTTATAACTTCACGCTTGAAGGCCCAATCGATCATGCTGTTGATAGTGATGAGTTAACGCTCAACTTCCCAATCATCGCAACAGACTTTGATGGTGATACCTCTGCTGAGACAATTCCTGTCAAGATCGTTGATGACAAGCCGACACTTGGCGGAATCGAAGCAACAAGTGTGCAAACGGTTGATGAGGATGATATCCCAACAGTCGGATCTGATGGTACACAGTCGAACAGCATTGCCGGTAACTTCATCGCGACTGATGGTTCTGATGGCATTGTCGAGTACAGCGTTTCTGACCTAACGACGCCAGTACAAGGCCTGACCTCTGGTGGTCAATCTCTGGTTATGGTTGAAGTATCAAACGCAGGTGGTGTTTCAGTTTACGAAGCTCGTATTGATGGCACGACGACACCGGTATTCCGTGTGACCCTCGATGCCTCTGATGACAGCTACACGTTCGATTTGCTCGCTCCTCTCGATCATCCAAATGCTGATGGCCAAAATGAACTGGTCATCAATTTGTCGATAAACGCGACGGACTTTGATGGAGATGTGTCGAACAACATCACCTTACCAATTACGGTTGTGGATGATGTTCCGACCATTGATGGTTTACTAGCAGGCAGCGAACAAACCGTTGATGAAGATGACCTACCAGCAGGTACGGATGCTGCAAGTGCAGAAGATACTGTTATTTCAGGTACTTTTGATATCACCGAAGGTGCTGACCAAGTTGCTTCTATTCAGCTGAGTGACCTGACCACGCCTGTTGCGTCACTGACTTCAGATGGTGAAGCTATAGCCTTAGTTCTGTCTTCTAGCGCAAACGGCGTGAACGTATACCAAGGTGTCGCTGGCAATCCTGCTGAAGTTGTGTTCGAACTGACGTTGGATGCAACGAACAACACCTACGAGTTCGATTTACAGAAGCCGCTTGATCATCCAGATGGTAATCAGCAAAACGAGATTGTTATTAACCTCCCTGTGACGGCGACAGATAATGATGGTGATACTTCACCAGCCTTCACATTGCCAATTACCGTTGTGGACGATGTTCCAGTTGTTACTAATATTGAAAGTCTACGTGTCGACGAAGATGACTTACCTCTTGGTTCTGATGGCACTAAAGAGCCGTTAACGGTATCAGGTGAGTTCGAAGTCACTAGCGCAGATGGTATTGATGCTTTCGAATTGGATCTAAGCTCAAATCCTATCCCGAATCTGAAATCGGGTGGAGAAGAGGTAACACTTTCTCAAGACGTTGGCGCTTCAACTGCTGACGCGCTTGTATACGTGGGACAAACTCAGGGTGGAGTGACGGTCTTCACGTTGACACTTCATCAAGATGGTAAATACGACTTTGAGTTATCTGGTCAGTTAGATCACGCGGTTAACTCTGATGAGATTTTGTTGAATCTACCTGTGAAGATCACGGATGGCGACAACGATACCATCACTGCGACCTTGCCAGTGACCATCGTAGATGACAAGCCAACCATTGATGCTATTAGCTCTGGTAGTACCTTGTCTGTGGATGAGGATGATATTCCAAGCCAAGGTTCGGACGACACGCCAGAATCCAATATCATTGGTGGCAACTTTGACGTTACTGATGGTGCCGACTCTATCGTTAGCTTCCAGTTGGATAGCTTAACGTCGCCTGTTTCTGGACTTACCTCAGGTGGTCAACCGCTTGAGTTGGTTGAGTTTTCAAATTCAAACGGTGTGATTGAGTACCGAGCTTATGTACAAGGTACGACGGACACCGTCTTTAAACTGACGCTAAATGGTTCAGCAGACAGTTATGAATTTGAACTGTTGGGTGCACTTGATCATCCTGCGGGTAACGATGAAAACTCGTTAGTCATCAACTTCCCAGTCAACGCGACCGATTTTGACGGCGATGTGTCCAATAACATCACCTTGCCGATCACAGTAGTGGACGATGTTCCAGCGATTGTGAAAGTGACAGACTCAAGCCAACAAACCGTTGATGAAGATGATCTTGCTGGTGGCTCTGACACGACAAGTAGTGATTCAACGGTATTGAACGGCGGATTTGAGGTCGTTGCTGGTGCAGACAAGATTGTCAGCTACCAAGTTTCAGACCTCGATGCAGTCGTGTCTGGTTTAACGTCGAACGGCAGCAGCATCGAGTTGAATCTAGTAAGCACGAATGGTGGAGTAACCAGTTACGAAGCGGTTATTACTGGCACATCAACTAAGATCTTCACGCTGTCTCTTGATGCGAATAATGACAGCTACCAATTTGAGCTGTTGGGACCAATCGACCATGACGCTGTTCAAGGTGAAAACAACCTTGTCATTGATATTCCAATTACAGTAACAGACTTTGATGGTGACACGTCATCATCACTGAATCTTCCAATTACCGTAGTTGATGACATTCCCGAAATTAAATCAGCAGATGCTTTGGCTGTTGATGAGGATGACCTTGCCAACGGCTCTCAGGCAACCAACAAAGACAGCCTAGAAGCAACGGGCAATTTCGATACGGTGGAAGGGGCAGATACCGTTGTCTCTTATCAGCTGGATCTTACTTCTAACCCGATACCAGGAGTAACTTCAGGTGGTTTTGCGGTGACGTTAGTTCAAACCGCGGTAAGCAACAACAACTTTACTTATCAAGGTCAAACACCTGATGGTAACTCAGTGTTCACACTAGTTTTGAACGCTGACGGCTCTTACAAGTTTACGCTTGAGGGTGCGCTAGATCACTCAACTCAAGGCGAAGATACACTCATACTTGATCTCCCAGTCTTTGCGACCGATGTCGATGGTGATACGGCAGGTATTAACTTACCAGTGACGATTACCGATGATGTTCCAACCTTGCACGATGCATCTATTTCGCGTGTTGAGGGGCAAGGCAGCCGCACGGTTCGTTTATTCCGAGACCCTGTAGAGGGGGATGATGACCTTGGTGCTGACGGCGCACAAGTGACTTCATTCTCGGCTGATGATTCAGGCATTTACTTTAAGCAAAATGGTGTTGATTCTGATTCTGTCGATTTGAACGGCAGCGACCAAGTCGTATTTGTTCACAAGGTTCTTGACGGAGTGGATACTGAAATCGGTCGTTTGGTTGTTCGAACCGATGGCAGTGTGTCATTCCGTCCGAATGACGACCTTGACCATACCGAAACCGACTCGATTGATTTCACCATCAACGTTGTTGCAACCGATGGTGATGGCGATATCGCAGATGCCGATGTGGATATCTCGATAAGAGACCGCAATGCGCAAATTGACACGTCTACCGTTACTGCGTTCGAAGACCAAGGGCGTGATGGTGTCGTTGTGGGCGTTGACTCTGCAAATACTCAGGACAACTTGTCGACGCTGGATGTTAGCCCTGCGAAAGTCGACTTGGTTATCAATTTACACGATATCGACCGTAACGAGAGCTTAGGTGACATCACTATTCGAGATGCTGATACTCACAACGGTACGTTCTACTACAGAGACGGCAGTGGCAACTACATTGAATTAACATCTGTGGGCAATACGGTTGTTCTCGACGCATCAAATGTTGAGCAGTCATTCAATGGTGAGCTTGTCTCGTTAGATAACTTGTACTTCGTACCAGATCGTCATACATCAACCGATGCTTCTGGTATCGATCCTCGTATCCGCGTGGAAATTCTTAACAATGGTACGCCAGATCATACGATTAATGGTCGTTTAGACATTGAAGTTGCTGCCGTCGCAGATATTGCAACGTGGACGGCAAGCAGCGAATTTAACTACTCGGTTGATGAAGATGGAAACAATGTCGCACTTAACATCACGGCTGAAACCCAAGACACTAGTAACCCAGAAGGCATTGTGTACGAGCTTGTCTTTACACAAGGAGAAGGTAACGCAGAGTTAGTCTATTCAGATGGTAGTGCGATACCAAAATCCGGTGGTGTTTATCTGGTGGATGCAAGCCGAATTGATGAAGTTCAAGTTGATCCGATAGATAACTTCTCGGGCGAAATCAGAATTGATGTCACCGCTATTACGACGGAAAACAACAATCCACTGCTTGGGAAAGATACCGCTCGCTCAGAAACCGAAACCATCATTATTGATGTAAACCCAGTTGCGGATAAAGGTAGTTTTACTGTAAACCGAATTAATGTGTTTGAGGATAATGCTCGAACTCAAAATACGGTAGACCCTGTCACTGATCACGACCCACTCCAATTAAGTGAAGTGATCACCATGAAACCATCAGCGGACTTAGATGGTTCTGAAGCGTTATTTGTGCGCATTTCTAACTTCTCAATTGATGGGGTTACTTTGGTGTGGCTGGACTCAGCAAACCCAAGTCAGATAGTAGAAGTGACCGATTCAGGCGGCAATGTACTTTATTACGAAGTGCCAGAGTCTGAATTAGCGAACGTCGAAGTTCTTCCTCCGTTGCACAGCAATGATGACTTTACTTTCAATGTCGAAGGCATTGTGAAAGACACAGCATCATTGTCTACCGGTACGACAGAAGATGTGTTGTCACTGGGCAGTAAGACCGTCATCGTTGGTGTAAAAGGTGTTGCTGACATACCAGACACGGTATTAATTGACGCGGGGAACGTTTGGAACCGATTCGTAGACGGAGATGTGGCCGGAATAGAGACGACTATTGAAGAGAATGGTGTTGTAAACCTCAACTTCTCGGTTGTATCTGGTGAAGTTGCCGATAGACCACAGGATGATTCAGAAGCCATTACTGTTATCCTGTCCAACATCCCCGATGGTGTTCGTGTCGTAGATTCAGACGGTTCAAGCGTTGACCTCACTTTTGTTGGCTATGATGGTAACGGTCAACCGATTTACGAAGCAAACATCACTGGGCTGAATTTTAATTCCGGTATTCAAATTATTCCGGAAGCCTCTTCAACTGAAAACATTGCGATTACAGGGACGATCATTGTTACCGAGAATGATGGTCATAGTCGTGTGATTGAAAGAGAGGTAAGGATCAAGGTCGAACCCGTTATTGATGCTCAAGATAACTACGTTGTTCGATCGGAGGGAGATGAAGATACGCGCTTTGACATCGATTGGAAACCGACGCTCGTACAAAGCCCTGATACCGATGAATTCTTTAGTGATGTAACCATCTCTGGATTTCCTCCAGGCAGCACGGTCTATGTAGATGGTGTGGCACAAGCGCTTGTTTCTGGAACACTAACGCTTTCACCGCAAGCCGGTGAATCAGAGCAAGATTTTTCCGCTAAAATCTCTCAAAGTGGCTATGTTCAAGTCCAGTTGGAGCAGGATTCAAGTACTGACTTTGACTTGACCACGACCGTCACTGTGAAAGAGATTGACCATGAATATGTTGACGCTTCGAATCCCGGTGAAGGTATCGCTGAGAAAACCATCAATGGTACGGTGAATGTCCAAGTTAATCCAATCGTTGAGCCAGAGGATAAGACGGGGGCAATAGACGACCAAACCCGTCTGCTTGTCACTGAAAGTGGTGGTGGTGCTACCGATATCGTGAAGTCAGACGATCAAGGTAACATTGACTTTACGATCAACACTTCTATGGGGGGCGAATCTGGTGCTCATATCATTAAATATCAAGAGTTTGATGCGTCTTCAGATGAAGTGGTGACTCAACTTGTTGTTCAATTTCACAATGTGGACCCTGAGATCCTCAACCAATTGGTTATCGTCGGTGCACTAAATGAAGGTGGAGGTCGTTGGACAGTAACTAATGAAGACAACTTCTCAATTAAAGCGCCGTCTGGACTTGATTTAACACCAAACGATGACAGTGACGATGGCGATAACGGTGGTCTCTCTCAAATTGGCTTAACCATTTACGCAGAAGTGAATGATTTGGGCGAAGATTTGGGCAACGAAAAAGATGCGACGGTCATGCGCCAAACGGATGTGACACTTGAATTTCCTACCGTTCTCACACCGCAAATGAGTGTAGCGGCAGAGATTCAGGTGGCTGATGATGTCCAAATTCAAGCGTTGGAAGACAATTCTATTAACCTTGGTGCTCAGTTAACGTCGAAAGTTGATGCGATTAATGCAGATGGCGTGGAGGATGTCTTGACTATTATCGTCGATCCTTCAGCTCCTGGTATTCCTCCTGGCTTGGTGATCACGGGGACGGATATCGACTTTGTCAATGGTAAATACGTGTTCCAAGCCCATATCGATGCGAGTGGAAATATTACTGGCCTTGATGGTTTGACGATGCACTTGGCAGAAGATTACGCAGGTGATTTCGAATTACCAATTCGGTTCGTCACTAAAGACACTGAGTCCGGTGATGAAAAAGAAAATAATGTTCAGTTTCCAGTTCAGGTTTTACCGGTTGCAGACGTTCCGAGTTCAGCCGGGGATCAGCCGTTGGATAGCGATGTCACACCAAATGTAAGAGTAGATATCGTCGGTACTTTCGGCTTGGATGCAAACAAACAACCTGTGACTGATCTAAATAACGACGTTCCCACGGCGGATGGTGTTGGTTACGAAGATGGCTTAATCCAACTTAACTTGAGTGTTGATTTTGCCGATCAATTTAACAACACTCAAGGTGGTCGAGAAACACTAACGAACATCAAGTTAGAGCTTGATGACACAACATTAGGTGAGTTTGTTGATGCCAATGGTAACAGCTTAGGAACCAGTATTGAGTTTAATGAAGCTGAGATTTTAGCTGGTGCGCTTGACAATGTTCTGTTTAAGCCAAAAGAAAATTACCCCGTAGGTGGTGGCCAAAATACCGTCAAGATTAATGTCGAGGGAGAAATTACTGATGAAGCTGTGTTTGATCAGTCTATCTTGAATAACTCTGGCGATAATATAGATGTGAGAACCTTCACTGACGATGTCACATTTGAAGTTACGCCAGTCGTTGATGACATTACCATTACAGGTGCCGATCCGACGCAGCCAATCACGGTGATTGGTGACGAAGATACTTTAATTTCGCTGAATCAATCGGGCTCTGGTGTTTCGATCAGCCTGAACGATAATGACGGTTCTGAGAGTTTCGTTTCACTCAAGTTAACGGGGCTTCCTGATGACTTTATCGTTAAATCCAATTCCTCTGATTATGTTGTTAAGAACAACGGTGGGGGCGAATGGAGTATTCAACTAAAAGATCTCACTCAGACGTCCATTGACCTGAGTGACATCCAAATTAAACCGCCAAAACACTTTAGTGGCGAGGCTGAGATAGGTATTACGGTCTTCATTCAAGAGGAGTTGCTACAAGTTCCAACGGAACGAAACAACAACTTTACGCTTATTGTCAATCCTATTGGTGATGATGTTGATGTGAATCCCGATACTTCGGCTGCAGGTAATGAGGGCGAAGACATTGTTATTAATGTAAATGCGTTAGTGGTTGATAACAAAGAGTCCATCGGAGATGGTGCAAACTACCAGGAAAATGATCCAGAGACGCTGAGAGTTGAGGTCTCCAATGTCCCTGATGGGGCGAGTGTTTCATTACCTGATGGGACAGTGTTTACTGACCAAGGCGGCGGCATTTTTGTCTTAGAAATCAATGCTCAAGACTTGGATCAAGTGGTGTTTAATTCTGGGGATCGCAACGATAACTCATGGGATGGTTCGCTGCATTTCAAAGTGCAAGCCGTTGATACTGGGCTCGATGGCAGTCAAAGCTTGGGCTCCGCAGAGGAGTTTGATGTCACTGTTGATGTTGAAGCAGTGAACGATCGTCCAGAGTTCGTCAACACCGTGGATGTGGAAACACCAGAAGATACGCCATTGCTGCTTGATGGTTTCAGCATTACCGACATTGATGCCGTACTCGATGATCCGAATGCTGAATATGTACTCAATGTGAACGTCGACAGCGGTATCTTGGAGCTTAATCCAACGCTCATCGCTACTTACAACCTAACCGTGAGCGGTGATGGTACGGACTCCGTTGAACTGAAAGGCACAGTGGCCGATCTAAACAATGCCATTGCAGACGGTCTGATTGAGTTTAACCCAGAGCTGAACTTCTTTGGTGACGTTCAGGTGGACGTGACAGTCGATGACCAAGGTAATGAAGGTATCGTAATTGGTGGGGTAGATGACACCCTAAATACCAACAGCAGCAGCTTCAATATTGAAGTAACAGCGGTGAATGATACCCCAGAAACTACGCCAGTGACGCTACCGGACATTGAAGAAGACAGTGGTGTGTTCTCCATCTCTGAAGCGGATCTTATTGCGAATGCGACAGACGTAGAGAACGATAATCTCACGGTTAGCAATGTTCAGTTAACGGATCCGAATTCGGGCAGCATTACTTTCAACAGTGGCACGGGAGAGTGGGAATTTACCCCAGCACCAGATTACAACGGTCCAGTTGAAATCACGTACACCATTACAGATGATGGCACGACAAATGGTGTATCCGATCCTAAATCGGTTAACGGCAGCGCATCGTTCAACGTAACGGAAGTCAATGATGCTCCAACGACGTCTGAAGTGACACTTTCTGATATCGCAGAAGACAGTACGGCGGTTGATATTACCCAAGCTGATTTGTTGGCGAATGCGTCTGATATTGAAAACGACACCTTGATGGTGAACAATGTCCAGTTGGTTGATCCAAGCAGCGGCACATTGGATTTCGACAACGTAACAGGTACATGGTCATTTACTCCTGCGCCTGGCTACAACGGCAAGGTCGATTTGACCTACGACATTACCGACAACGGTACAACGAACGGTGTTTCAGATCCTCAAACGGTGTCAGGAACGGCGACCTTCGAAGTCACTGAGGTGAACGATGCACCGGTAACATCAGAGGTAACGTTGAGTAGTACCGAAGAAGATGGTGGTTCGGTAACTATTACGGCTACTGAGTTGCTGAGCAACGCAAGTGATCCTGAGTCAGACAACTTGACCGTCGATAATGTTGTGTTAGTGGATCCAGCTTCCGGCACGCTGACTCAAGTGAGTGCGACAGAGTGGACGTTTGAACCCGCAGCAGATTTCTTTGGTGACGTTAATTTCACTTATGAAATCACAGATGACGGAACCACTAACGGCGCTCCAGACCCAATTACAATCGCGGGCACAGCAGTGTTGAATGTTGAAGCTACCAATGACGCACCTGAAATCACTGCAACGTCGGTAACGGATACGATCAATGAAGCTGATGGCCAGAAAGTAACGGGTATTAGTGTGAGTGACGTCGACTTTGCGGGCGCACAAGCAAATGAAAGCATGACCGTGACTCTTACAGTTACCGAGGGCGACCTTCGTGTCGAGCCGCCAGCAGGTAGTGGTGTGACTGTTGGGGCGGGGATGGCTGGTGAAATCACCCTAATGGGCACACCAGATAATATTAACTCCGTTCTTGGAGCAACAGACGCTTCTGAGGGTGTATTTGTGGATGCAGGAGATGTCAACGCAGCTTCAATCACTTTATCGGTGAAAGTCGAAGACAACGGCGTGTACTTCGAAAATGCATCGAGTACCGCATTGGAAGCGAATCAAGACTTCACTATCAATGTGACACCTGTAGCTGATGCACCTACATTGAGTATCAATCCTCAGTTTAATTACATTCGTCAAATTGCGGCTAGCCAAACCGCGAGCAGTCAAGGTTTAGCGATTGTCGGAATCATGGCGGCGCTTACTGATATTGACGAGGTGCTGTCTTTGGAGCTAACGGGCGTACCAGCTAGTGCAGAGGTAACAAGTGGCGTTTCTCCATCAGGCATTAGCTTCGATGGTACCACTTGGACAGTACCAAGCGATGAAATTGATACGCTAGAAATTGTCGCAACAGATACTAACAGTGGTATTGATGTCGGTTCTTACGATATTTCGCTTACGGCGATATCAACGGAATCTAATGGCGATGAAGCGCAGTCTTCACCTGTCCAAATTAGTTTGAATGTGAGTAGTGATAGCGACGATATTGACCAGTCAACCGCAGTGGACGACAGCTATTTAGTCGGTGGAGACACAGGTATTAATTTGATTGGTGGCGACGGTGACGACGTTATTCTGGGTGGCGATGGCGATGACGTTCTTATCGGTGGCTTAGGCTCAGATATCTTAACGGGTGGAGACGGCAGCGATATCTTCAAGTGGACGGTAGACTCCGTTGATGAAGGGGCAGTGGATACCATTACTGACTTCACTGTTAACGAAGACAGCATCGATTTACGTGAAGTTATCTCTGATCTCAATAACTCAATGATCGACATGGATGATCTGCTTGGTCACATTTCGGCAGACTACGATGCATCGACGGAAAGTGTTTCTCTGAACATTACGACGGATGCAAATGTTCAACAGACTATTGTCGTGGAAAACTTAGGTACTTCAATCGACTTCAACGGTCTCAGCTCCAATGAGATTGTAGAGTCATTGCTGAACAACGGTGTTATTGATAACGGATAAACCTGTATATAACACAAAAATGGGCGGCTCTGATAAGCCGCCCATTTTTTTCGGGAACGCTTGATTTTAAACAGGAGATATTTGAATCGAAATAGAAAGCAAGAACGAAGCAAAGGGGTTATCTTGTTACGACGTTACAATGATAGTTGGAAATTAAAATAGCGATAATTTGACGTTAAATCGCCTAAACGTGGATGTCTAGCAAGCTGCCAATGATTTCATTGTTTTTCTCTATGACAGACGCGCCAACTCGGTTATAACCAGCGGCTTGTGCGAGGTTGATGAGAGATTCAACTTTTTGAGAGGGAAGGCTAGGTGTTGAGGCTGTTATTGCGACATCCGCAACCGCAGCTAAATCGATGTTATGATCAGAAAGCTCTTCTTTTACCTTACTTACATTATTGCTAATGCCATGTGCAGCTTTCTCGGCCATTTGTTGTGACATCTGAACGATGTGGTATCCAGATTGAATTCCCGATACAGGCATATCACTACTCCCAACATTATGATAGTGAGAGCATAGGTGGAGTTTATAAAACGTTCAAGTGTTTTATATCAATGACTTGATTAGGCAAACAGTTTGGCAAGCATTTCTCTTTCTTCACCAGATAGAACCGGTTTTTGCGCTTTATTTAGTTTCACGCTGATCTCACCTTGTAATGACTTTAACTGACTTGCCGTTAAATCACTGAGCTTTTGCTTAAGTTCATTAAATTGTTGTGCGTTCATCTCAATACCTTCGTCGTGATTCGGTTTATCCGTCGTTGCCCGAAATTCTTCATCCTTTGGATACAACATATTTATTCAACCAAAATAGATTAGAATTTGATCGATTGCTTTTTGTCCGAATATTGTCAAGGTGTGTTAAGTGATACGTCAGATTTTTCCTAAGAAGGTACATAATTACCCACTTTGGGGTAGATGGAAACGTAAAAAGAAAAAGGGAAGCGATATAGCGCTTCCCTCTTACATATGGTTTGAATGTTACTAACTTACCCTGACGGCAAACTTACTAGCAAGTGAATGAAGCTCTGGGAGCATGCGATAGATAAGATGAAGTTGCTGCAATACCATGCGGGCAGAGCTGTCGTCTTCATCGCGCCATTCGTTTAAGCGTTGCTCGAGTCCAGCATCATCAATATTAGATAGGTCACACTCCTCACAATGCTGGTGAAGCTGTTTATGAAGTACATCCAGATGCTGATGAATACAACGGTGAGCATCTAAAACGAGTTTATGAATTGACTCATCTTCGATGCGAGTTCTGTGCGCGCCTAATGCAGAAATATAGTTCAACATTGCGTGATTTAACGTTAGGAAGCGAAAACTTTCATCAACAGCTGCGCGATATTTGCCAGGCTCCGCCAGCATCGTACTAATCGCAGAAGAGAGTGAGGCATCATTATTATGGGCCTGGCGGCGAGCGATACGGTAGCTCAAATTGTCTTTCTTGCCGATTCTATACTGACCAATGATCTGATCGAGATACTGCTTGTTCGCCTCTATCGCATCCGACATAACTTTGTGAAGCCTTCTCGACTGCCAGTCGGGCAAAATAACTAATACTGCTCCTACTGCAAGCACACACCCGATGAGGGTATCTGCTAGTCGAGGAAGGACAACTGCGTAACCTTCACCTAGTTGATTAAATAAGAAGAGGACGAGCAGTGTAATAAAACCAGTCGCGTACCCATAGTTGTTCATCCGGAAGGCGAAAAACATCACACCAGAGATAACGATAAATACTAACTGGCTTTCTTGAGAAGGGAAAAAAGTCAGCAATGGTACACCAATCAACAAACCAGCTAATGTACCTATTACTCTTGCCGTCAATTTTTGGCGAGTGGCACTGTAGTTCGGTTGGCATACGAATAAAGTGGTTAAGAGTATCCAGTAACCTCGGTCGATGTTGAATATTTGAATGATTCCATAGCCAATCGTTAAGGCAATTGACATACGTAATGCATGCCGAAACAGCATCGAATCTTTGTGTAAATTTGCTGATATACGCTGCCACATCGCTTTTAGCGTGTGTGGGTTGGTATCGGCGAGGGTATCTTCTTCGAGGCCTTCAACATCTGGGTTGTTAATGTTATTAAGCTGTTTTTCTACCGTCGCTAAGTTGTTGAATAAATATGTTAACTGCATCAGAAGACGTTTCCAGTGCCCTTGCTTTTGTTCTTCTAGATAAGCAAGAGAGTTTTGTACTTCAGCTAATGCCAGAATAGATTGATCGGTATGGGAGTATTCATTTCCTAGCTGAATGGCTAGTGCAATATCACGACACGCTTGGGCTTGAGACTCCAAAAGATATTTAAAACGAAACAGCACATCAGAACGTTCAAATTCGGTCGCTAAATCCTGATAGCGATAATGGCTAGAACTGACTCGTTCGTGAATGTCTTGAGCGATGAAATAAATATTTAAAAATCGGTCACTAGGCCCATCAATGTGACCCCGTTTCGATCGGTTAAGTAATGTGGTTTTACAAGCGTTTAGTGCCGTAACCGTGGCAGCATTGCATTTTGCAGCTTCAATCCTCAGCGGTTGTGGCGTCAAGTTGGTCACAGGGTGAAAAAGCTTGGCTTTCGCATCAAGATAATTCGCCATTTGGAAAAACACATTGGCTAGGCTTTGTTGCACCGGTTGAAGGGGCCAAAATATCTGCCAAATCATGGACATGAAGTAATACCAGGCGGCACCAGTCAAAAGCAGTAGTGGCTGAAACCAAATGTTGGTGCTTTCATGTGCGCCAAGCATAGTATAAATAGCGATCAGCAACGAACCAAAAGCAATACTCGCGTACTTAGGACCTATCGCCCCAAGAATGATAAAACCAAAGGTTGAGATAAATAACCCTAATGCAAATGCCCAAGGGGTATCGAACAAGATTTCAATTGAAAAAGCAGCAAGCGCAAAACAGAGAAAGGTGAGAATCAGAGCCTTGATGCGTCCAGTGAAACTGTCATCACTTTCAGCCAAAGCAGCAGCAATAACGCCTAATATTAATGGCGTTATCAGCGTGTTTTGCTCGAAGTACCAAGTCGGGATAACTACACCCAGTAAGGTGATTAGGATAAGAACGCTGTAATTTATGGTCTTGTTTGCCCAATAGAGCCGAAATTTAGAAGTTGCTTGCACAATGCGCCTTATGTTTCCGATGAAGAACAGGGGGAATACTACCAGACCCACTATAGCGCGTTTATGATTTACTTTAAGAAAAATTCGTGGTTGCTGATAAAATCAGCAGGGATGTCATTGACTTATATTAAAGCTGCCAGGTCATGTATTGAGGATTGTAAAGCCAGCTTCAAATAACCTCAGCTTTAGGTTATTAAATCGACAGTAATGTGAATTTTATTAAAGAATAGAAGAAGAAGCTTACTTAGGAGCTCGCCGTTGCTACAATTTAGCGCCTTAAAATGATATAAATCGACAACTTCTAAACTAAAAGGCGCACGTTTCATGCAGCTTACTGCCACTAGCAAAGCACAGTTTTTTATTCAAAATGAGTACCATCACGTCGAAATAAAAGAGAACAGTGTTTTATTAAGCTCGATAGGCAGTGAAGAACATATTCCTTTTACGATCTGGAATGGCAAAGTTAGCGTAAAGCGTGGGTTATTATGGAGCTCTTTACAGTTTTTTGCTCATGAACACGAAGGCAAACAACAAAGCTGGCTAGTCCAAGGTTTACCGTGGCCACAATGCCGAAAGTTCGCGCTTGAGGCCGTTCGTCAATATCAAGAGTGGCACAACACTCAGTGCCGAAAACTGGCTGAGTATCTACCTAAGTGGGAAGAAGAGCTTTACAAACTAAAGCACTTGCCTGCTTACTTATCGCATTCTCAAGTGGTCTCCTGGGTTGAAAGTCTTAACCAAGAGTTAAGCGAGATGAAAACCACCCTAGAAGAAGCCAAAATGCGAATGCCGAATCGTATGTCGCAAATAGAGCCTTGGCTCATTGATACCTCTGAGGCGCTTGGTGAGCGTAATCGCGATTGGCTAGAAGCAGAACGTCCAAATTGGGAAGTGCTGTTTAATCAAATTGAATCCTCTCCTTTGAATTTATCCCAGCAATATGCGGTATTACTCAACGACGACCACAACTTAGTTCTTGCTGGTGCCGGCTCGGGCAAAACCAGCGTTTTAACCGCACGAGTTGCCTATTTGTTGCAAAGCCATCAGGCTCAAGCAGAAGAGCTTCTCATGTTAGCGTTCGGTCGTGATGCGGCGACTGAAATGAAAGAACGCTTAGTAGATAAAGTGGGCATGGCGGCAGACGGTGTGCGCGTCAACACATTCCATCAGTTGGGCTTGTATATTCTTAAACAAGTCGAACAGCAACCTGTCGAAATTAGCCCTTTAGCGTTGGACGAAAATCAACGAACGGCATGGTGTGTAGACTGGTTGAAAAAACATTGGATGACACCCACCAACTTTAAACGTTGGCAAAAACATTTAGACAAATGGCCGATTGCGTACCTAAAAGGGGATGATGAGTTAGGAAGCCATTCAGAAAATCCAAAACTGATCGCTTGGCTAGATTCGCAGCTGTCTCATTTAGCGGCGGTAGGGTTGACCAAAAAGCAAGTACAAGAAAAGCTCGTAAACCACCAAGACTATACGCGTTTAAATAGTGAACTCGCCTTATGCTGGCCATGTTTTACAGCGTGGCAGAAAATGCTTAAAGAAAGCAACCAAGTGGATTTCCCAACCATGATCAGTCGTGCGACAGATTATGTGAATAAAGGGAAGTTTGTCTCGCCATGGCGCTTTATTATGGTCGATGAGTATCAAGATATCTCTCCAGATCGTCTGGCATTGATTGAAGCACTGTGTGAATCCACTCAGAAACAAGCAGGTGCCACGTTATTTGCTGTTGGCGACGATTGGCAAGCGATCTATCAGTTTGCAGGAGCGGATGTCGATCTTATCACTGGCTTTAAAGAACGCTTTGCTCACTCTACCGTTCATCACTTAGATACAACTTATCGTTTCAACAATCAGATTGGTGATGTAGCGAATACATTCGTGCAGCAAAACCCATCGCAGTTGCCGAAAACACTAAACAGCCACAAACAACGCAAGCAGAAGAGCGTACATACCGCGCCGAGCAATCAAGTGGAAAAGATCTTGGATCACTTGAATCAACAAGCCAAGCAAACCAAGTCAGTTTTATTGCTAGGACGTAACCATTATCATAAGCCCGATTTGTTCGACGATTGGTTGCGACGTTTCCCTAATCTCGATATTCGCTTTATGACTTGCCATGCGAGTAAAGGACGCGAAGCTGACTTTGTGATTATTCTTTCTGTGGATGAGGGGCAATTCCCCGCTAAGAAGAAGCAAATTCACATTGATGGTGCGTTGACGGAGTCCAAAGACAAATTCCCTTACGCAGAAGAGCGCAGGCTATTTTACGTGGCGATTACACGTGCGAAAGAGAAGGTTTGGATCACGCATACTGGTGCGGGATCTGCATTCGTTCAAGAGCTCGTTAATGGTGACTATCCCATAGTGACTTCCCGTTAAATGCAACGTTTAGAATGTTAAAAACAGCAAGGGCGATACTTGGTATCGCCCTTGCTTTATTTGGTTGGCATCAAAGCTTACATGCGCTCAGCAAGATAGGCTTCGTAATCCGGTACTTCGATGTCTACTTCTTGCTCAAGAAGAGGGGAGTTAAACAGGAACTTAGCGGTGGCTCGGTTCGTTGCTACAGGAATATTCCAAACACTAGCAATACGAAGAAGCGCTTTAACATCTGGGTCGTGAGGTACGGCATTCAGTGGATCCCAAAAGAAAACGAGAACGTCGATTTTGCCTTCTGAAATGAGAGCGCCTAGTTGTTGATCACCGCCCATCGGACCACTGATCATGCTCTTGATCGCAAGTCCAGTTTCTTTACTCAGCATGTGTCCTGTCGTGCCAGTTGCGTAAAGGAAGTGACTCTGTAGCTTTTCTTTGTTTTCTTTTACCCAGCGAAGTAGCTCAGGTTTGCAGTTGTCGTGAGCAACCAAAGCCACATGTTTATGGGTTGGCATGGTACGAATGGTTTTTTGCATCAAGATGTTTCCGTTTGTATGATTTTAAAATTGTTGTGGCTCAATAGAACACGTTTTTGGTCTTTCAATCAACAGCCTTAACACGGAATGTCGGCCTATATTCTGACGGAGATAACGATTCTTCGATCGTGTCGTCATGAAGCGTCTTCGGAGTCAGTGGTTTGATGGTTGGTGAGGCATGTTTGTCATAAGCTTCACCTCTTAAGTAATACGTTGCTTGCATCACGGAAAGCCGACCTTGCTGCACCATTTTATCTGTTGGTGCGAAGAGCACTTTGTTACGTAACAGGCCTCGATATACACCATGACTTAAGTACACAGAAACTAAACCGATCTCCTCAGCTTTGCCGGCACTGCGCAGCTCACTGATGGCCGCTTCAATCGCCACTGCACTGCCAACAATGTAATCTATATTTCCCATATCGATCACACGTTGAACTAGGTTACGTTGTAACTCCTTGTCGTTGTCTGCCCAAAATGAGTCAACAATGTTGATATCACTTCCTTGTATCGCTTCATAAAATCCGGCAGTAACGGGTTTCGTACCACCACGAGTTCGCGGCCCCAAAAGTAAGGCAATGTTGGTTTTTCCTGACCCCTTTGGATGGCGAGCTGCCAAATATTGACCCGCTTCGTATCCCATCCAATGCCAGTCAACACCGACAGTCCCTTTTAGCAACTCACTTTGTTCTTCATCCAAGTCGAGTTGGTTCACAGTAGCAAAAACGGGAGTATTCCCCACCCAATTTTTAAGTGAATGCTCGTAAGCCTGTGGGTCCACGGTCCCAAGGATAACCGCATCTGCTCCCCATTGGTTACACAGTGCGAGTTGTTGTTCTTGACGGGTTTTGTTTGGGTAGCCGCCCGCTTCAAGGACTCGTAGCTCGACACCTTCTCTTTTCGCTTCGGACACCATTCCATAGTTTACTGACAACCAGTATGAATCCTTTAGGTGAGGGTATATTGCACATATTTTCTCTGCGGCAACCGCTGGCAAAGAAGCAACTAGGGTTAAAATGGCTGCAGAATGTTTGAAAAATGTGCGAAATGCGTGTTGATTTTTAACCATGAAATGAAGTTCGTTGGCATAGATTAAGTAAACACTGCAAAATATAACGTAATATGTCGCTGAACACGAACATTAAGGTCATGAAAATATGCTGCTAGCAACTGCAAGCATCGGTCGTAAACTTTTGTTGTCTTTCATTGCGATGGCAATACTGGTCATGTTATCGGCACTTATTGGTGTGTCTGGATTTTCTTTGGTTGCCAAAACCGAAAGAAATGTTGTGGATTCTGCGATTCCCGCCATGATTGAGGCGAGACAAGTCTCTGAGTTGAGTACTCGTATTATTTCGTCTGTACAAATGTTGTCGAACGCAAGAAACGAGCAGGAAAGAAAGGAGTCAGGGCGAGTGCTGTTCGAACAGCTCGAGTCTTTACTCACTCACATCAAGGAGCTCGGGAGTGAGTCGTTCGATTCTCAATTGTTAGAAGCTTTAGAGAATAACGTCCAGAACGTTATCGACAATTTGGCAGAACTCGGTGTTTCGGTTGAAAAAAAGCTGTGGCTTGCAAAAGAGATAGATACTCGTGTTGAAGAAATGCGTCTGCTCAGTGAAGAGCTAGAACAACTAACTCGTACGCAAGTTCAGAATACAAGCACCATTGCTGTTGCTAACGTCACGCATATTTATGACTTATTAGAATCGAATAAAAAATCGCAAGTTTATCAGGCGCTAGATGCACTGGTGGAGGTCGATCTTGATCTGACTGAGCGATTGCATGAACTGCACTTGTTGGCCTTTAAAATGTTGAATCAGATTGAAGAGGCTCGGACATTAACGAATATTGAGCGAATTCAACAGGTTCAAAGTGATTTCGATAGCAACCTCAAAATCATGCAACGCCGTGTACTCGCTGTGGAAGATCCTACGCGCTCTAAGCAAATGAGCCAACTGCTCATAGAGCTTGGTAAGCGTCAGGTCGTATTTTCTATACTGATGCAGCAATACGAGAATAACGAACAGTCACAACAACTGATGCAAAAGACATTAGAGTTGTTCTCAGAGCTTAATGGCACGGTCAACAAATTGGTTGATGATTCAAACAAAACCACTACCGTCGCTGTAGACCAATTGACCAGCACACTGAAATTCGCTCAGTGGTCTTTAACCGTTATTTCAATTGTTGGTTTGATTGTATTGGTGCTGATTTTATGGCGTGTGGTGTACCTTTCTGTTGTGAAGCGGTTAGCTGAATATTCCGCTGCGTTGCTGTCTGTGGCGCAGGGTAACTTAGCGGTTGAGTTGGAAGTGAAAGGCAAAGATGAGTTGGCGCATATGGGGCAGGCCATCATCACGGCTCGTAATACCGCGCAAGCACTAAAAGTGGTAGCAGAGGGTGAAGCTCAAGCCAAGCGAGAGCTTGAGGAGCATAAAGAGCATTTAGAAGAGCTCGTTGAGCAGCGCACTTCGCAGTTAAAACAAGCAAACCGCCGTTTGAATGAAGAGGTTTTGAATCACGCTAAAGCTCGCAAGCAAGCAGAGCAAGCGAGCCGAGCAAAATCGGCATTCTTGGCGACGATGAGCCATGAGATAAGAACGCCAATGAACGGAGTGTTGGGGACAGCACGCTTGTTGATTGACTCAGGCCTCAACCCAATTCAAAAGCGTTATGCGGAAATCATTAATCGTAGTGGTAAAACGTTGCTCGCGATCCTTAATGATGTACTGGATTACTCCAAGATTGAAGCGGGGCATTTAGAAATTCGTCACATGGGCTTTGATTTACACCAAATGGTGGAGGACACTTTCCAGTTAATGAACAGTCGAGCACAAGAGAAGAAGCTGCTGTTCTCCTACCATATTGAAAGTGATGTTAGTCGCTACTGGAAAGGGGATGTCACCAGAATCAGTCAGGTGCTGAACAATCTCGTTGGTAACGCGATTAAGTTCACTGACGAAGGAGAAATTGATATCTACGTTAGCCTGAACCCTGAGGACGAGTCGCAAGTCCTGTTTGAAGTATCAGACACTGGAATAGGAATTGCCAAAAAATACCAGAGAACGTTGTTTGATGCCTTCACGCAAGCTGAAGGTGGGATGAGCCAAACTGGAGGCACGGGGCTTGGACTTGCCATCAGTAAGCGAATCATTGAAGCGATGGGCGGTGTTTTAGAAGTCGATTCCGAAGAGGGAAATGGTAGCCGATTCTGGTTCTCTATTCCGTTAGAGGAAAGCGAACCTATTGAAACAGGAACCGTGGCAACCGCACGTTGCAAAGTGAAAGCAAAGGTCTTGCTAGTAGAAGATAATGAAGTCAACCGAGTGGTCGCGGAAGGCTTTCTAGAAAGCATGGGGCACCAAGTCGTGATGGCAGAAAACGGCTCACAAGCAGAGCAACTGATCAGCACACAAGATTTTGATATCGCTTTGGTCGACATCAACCTCCCTGATTGTGATGGAACTGAGTTGATCCAACGCTTAAAGCGGATTGAGTGTGATAAGCCGGCCAATAAAGCGCTTGCCGTCACGCCAATGATTGCAGTGTCTGCGCACGTTTTTGCGGAAGAAGTTGAGCGCTATCTAGCCGCTGGTTTTGACGGATACTTGCCTAAGCCATTGGCAAAAGAGGCACTCGCGGCATTGATTCAGGATGCGCTAGACGGAAAGCCGTTGTTGTTGCCACAAAATGCCGACTGTACCCCGTTTGATCAAATTTCGCCTCAAGAACAAGAGCTACAATCAAAGGTCGTTCAAGCACCTAAAACAAAGGAACCCGATGTGGTTATCATTAATCCGAGCGTGATTGAGTCCGATATGAAAATCTTGGGCAGAGATAAGATGTTGCACATTATTAATCTGTTTAGAGCCACCAGCACCGATGTATTAAGCAAGCTGCAAGCGTCTGCTGAGGACAATGATAGTAAAGAAGTAAAGAACCTTGCCCATAAATTAAAGGGCAGTGCAGGAAGTTTAGGACTAACTGCGCTAATGAACGCTTGCCAAGCAATTGAAGCCGCGCCTCAACCTCTAGATACCTATAATGCGACTAAAGATGATTTAGTTTCTCAAGTGTCTGCATCAATTCAAGCTCTGGATGAGTTAATGGCGAAGTAATCCATCGAGCATTGAAAATAAAAAAACCTCCGGCTTTCCGGAGGTTTTTTCTATTCGGTCATGTCATCTTCCCACTCGAATCGAGTGTCTAGGGCATAAGGGTCATCATCAAAAGGATGTTCCACTTTGCCACGCAAGTATTCGAGTTGATGCTCAAGCATATTGACCGTTTCGTAGTCTCCCTCAGAACAAGCAACGTAAATCTGTTGTTCAAGAGCGGCAATGTTATCTCGGATACCCATGAGAACCCCCTTTAAATCATCATCGATTCTCAAAACGATTATAGTCAAGTAATCCAAATTCGATCGGTTGTTTTGTACGGTACCAATTATGTAAACGATCGCTAAATGACCAGAATTTTTCTGAGCTTCTACGAATCGCAAAATTATCCAATAACTTAACGTAATCGGACTCGTTTTGGATGGCACTAAATTGATCGACAAAATCTTTTACTTGGTTTTCGTTGATCGAGAAAAATGCCGCAGGGTAGCTTCCCACAACGCCGCGTACAATGGTCATATCATCGTTAGCAAAGTCACGGTTACTTTCTTCATCAAACAAGCTAGAGATGTTTGTGTGTGCATTGTTGTGAAGTAAGGTGAACAGTTCATCTTCCCCTGATTGACTTCTCACCATAAGCATAGTGATTTGCGGAACGGTTTTTAGGCCTTCACCACGAACGTGGTCAATACGTTTTAGTTGCTTTTCACTACTCGCAGAAAGAGCCGTGTCTTGAATTTCGTAGCGAGGCAGAAGCACATCTGAAACATGTTCGCTCAACAACTCCACCAACTCCGTTTTTGGATCGTCACTCTTATACTGAACGCTGGTTGGTTGGTTAAACGGCTTCACATTTCGTTGTAAAAAGTCACTCAACTGCGGGCTTTGATCTTTATACCAGCTAGATTGCAGTTCATGGCGCATATCGGCGGGTAACAACGAGATAAAGTTACTTTCGCCTTCTAGACGCAAGAAGTCCATAAACATTCGTGTCATGAGCTGATGGCCGAAGTTACCGTAAACGTCAAACCCAGCAACAAGCAAATAGTGGATACGCTCTAGTAACGCGTAGTCAAGAATCCACACTGTTTTAGGCTGCTCACCAACTAACCCTTGAACAACAGAAGCACTATCAAAATGGCGGAATATCGTTAATGCCGCATTATGGTTGGTGCCATTACCGTCCCAAATTACATCGGTGGATAGGTTTTCACCTTCTTTAAACCAGTTATTAGTGAACTCAGATTTAGCCTCTAGGTAGCGAGCTTGCTGGCGCGCGTACTTGACCCAGTTGGTAACAGGTAGCGTGTTACTTTCTTGTTCTGCCGGTAGTTTTAGGTTATCAGCCTGAGATCGGTAAAACTCATTTACTTCTGGGATGTCTGCTTTATCTGGATCAAGGAAAAACACCCAAAAGCGATCATTGATAACATTCAATGCCAGTTGGCCACGACAAACTGGGCCTTTGATGTATGCCATTATTGTATTTTGTGCATTATCTAGCATGAACTTAAAGCGCGATTTCACTGGAAGGTCGATGAATGATGTCATCGGGTTTGCAGCAACTTCTGGTGCATAACTCGGTAGCTGGCTAACCGTGTAATCAGCATCAATAAACCAAGTTTTCCAGTTCTCTATGCGTTGCTTGTTTACCGCGAATGGCATGTGAGTTTTATCTACTATGGTCCCTTGCTCTGGAATAATTCGATAAAACACACGTTCAACCCCTGGATCATCGTACGGGCGACGCGTTGAAATACGTTTGACGGGCTGTCCTGGTGGTGTAGCAGAGCGGACGAGCGTGAAGAATCGGGGATCTTCATCGAGTTCTGAAAAGTAGAGATGAGATAAAAACAAATGCTCATATATATACCTAGCCATCAGCTGATTTTTCAAATCAGAGTGGTTAAGTAATGTTTCGTACTTATCTATTTGCGCTTGCTCATTCTCACTAACAGGTTGGTGAACGTTCATTATTGCGCCGTTTTCCAACCAAGTCATGAGTGTGTGGTATTCACTGTTTGATAGATTTGGCATACCAAAAGGCATTCCCCAGGTCGGGTTATCCTTTTCGTATTGCTCGTATTCTTCAATCGTCGGACAGGTTTGCTCTCGGTCTATCGAAAAGTCAAAGCCTTCTAACTGGACTTGGTCAGGCAATGGGTGGCGCTCTTTTTGTTGTAGCAAACGTGCGATAAGGCCTGCATCAATGTTGGCTGCCATGCTTTGATCACGTTCGTTGAGAACCGGATGAAAACCCGCATCGCGCCACTCTTGGGTTGTTTCTGCATCTTCGAATAAGCGTGTTGGTGCTGCGGCTGTGAGTCTTGTTCCTTCATATACCAGTGCTTTACTCGCACCACGGTCAATGCCCTCAACAGAAGAGAGCTTAAGTTGACATGGTGCATCGTAGCACGCGTGGCAGACGACACAGCGGTTATCCATAATGGGTTTAACTTCGCTTTGGAAGAAGTTTGCTTGAGGGGTTTCCACGTCAACTGTGCGTTCACGCACGAGCTGTGGACCAAACAGTTGGTCATAGTTAAGACCAGCATAGGTTGCACAGCCGGCAAACAAAGTAGCAATGCAAAGTGTAAAAATTAAGCGCAAATTCATTGAGTTATTTTACGTGATTCGAATTTGCATTAATTAAAGCAAAATAAGCGGTCAATTACCAAAAGTTGGGCCAATTAGCGTTAATTTTTCTGTTGATTGTCTGAGCGCTTGAAAATGTAACCCTGGCGGTGGACTGTCTGAATTCTGTCTGTTGGAACGCCTTCGTGAACTAGACGCTTTCTCATTCTGCTCATGTGCATATCGAGTGCTCGATCATGTTCAGTAAATTCACGTTTTAGTACTGTTTCGTAAAGAAAATGCTTACTAAGTACTTGATCTTGATGGTGAGTGAGAGTTTGCAGCAGCTTAAATTGAATGCTTGTTAACTGAACAGATTTCTTGTTTGGCAAGTAATTGAGTACCACAGAGTGAGTGCGCTTATCTAGTAATAGCTCCTCATCATTATGGTGAACGCCGTTGTGTTGGCATTGGTAAGTTTTTCCATTTGAAACCTTGGAGTCAAGCACGCGGGCACCTTAATTATTAATGGTAGTAAAACGTATTATCATTAATATTTATATAAAAGCAATCAGGTACTTTATGGGCACTGTGATATGCGTAGACAATCTTAATATTTGAGATTAACAGTAGTGATGAATGGTGCGATGGCGCTCTGAACTAAAGTGCTATTGGAGTGCGTATTAGCTACAAATAACGGTGTAATGTTAGGCGAAGATAGAAAGAATTCTCATTTAGTAAATTCGCTTATCCGCTATTTGTGAACTATACATTCTGTTGCAGGAAGCACTTTTCTAATACACACAGAGGTTTATATGACAGCGAAATATGGCGTTAAACGCCGATTAGCGATTCTTGCCGCCGCTTTAATCGGTGCGACAAGTAGCAGTATCGCAGCAGAGAAACCAAATATTCTCGTCATTTGGGGTGATGATATTGGCCAGTCCAATCTCAGTGCTTACACGTTTGGCTTGATGGGGTACAAAACACCAAATATAGACAGTATCGCCAAAGAAGGCATGATGTTCACTGACTATTACGGTGAGCAATCTTGTACAGCGGGCCGTTCTACTTTCATTACGGGCCAAACCGTTCTTAGAACAGGTTTGAGTAAAGTGGGGCTTCCAGGTGCTGATCTTGGCTTGAAGGAAGAGGACGCAACCATTGCCGAAATGCTGAAGCCGATGGGCTATATGACAGGGCAATTTGGTAAAAACCACTTAGGTGATAAAGATGAGCACCTTCCTACTAATCACGGCTTCGATGAATTTTTTGGCAACCTTTATCACTTGAACGCCGAGGAGGAGCCAGAAAACGTCGATTATCCTAAAGATCCTGAGTTTCGTAAAAAGTTCGGTCCGCGCGGCGTTATCCGTTCGTACGCTGATGGCAAAATTGAAGATACAGGACCTCTAACTCGCAAGCGCATGGAAACCGTGGATGAAGAGACGTTAGATGCGGCACTCGACTTTATGGATCGTGCAGTCAAGGCTGAAAAACCTTTCTTTGTCTGGTGGAACGCAACTCGTATGCACTTCCGTACTCATGTGAAAGAAGAGAACTCTGGAAAAACAGGTATCAGCGAGTATGCAGATGGTATGGTCGAGCATGATAACCATGTAGGTCAGCTACTGAAAAAAGTGGATGATTTGGGTATTAAAGACAATACAATCGTCTTTTACTCCACCGATAATGGCCCACACATGAACTCGTGGCCAGATGCAGGTACAACGCCATTCCGTGGAGAGAAAAATACCAACTGGGAAGGTGCGTACCGAGTTCCTGCGATGGTACGTTGGCCAGGTAAAATTAAAGCTGGCTCTGTTTCGAATGATATCATGCATCACATGGACTGGATGCCAACGTTTGTTGCTGCCGCGGGTGATGACAATATCAAAGAGAAATTGCTCAAAGGTTATAGTACGAATGGTAAGAAATTCAAAGTTCACCTAGACGGCTATAACTTCCTACCATATTTGACTGGTAAAGAGGATAAGGCCCCACGAGAAGAAATTTTTTACTTCTCAGATGATGGAGACTTAACTGCACTTCGCTATAACAAATGGAAGCTGGTCTTTATGGAGCAACGAGCAAAAGGCACGTTGCGTATTTGGGCTGAACCATTCACCACACTTCGTGTTCCTAAGATCTTCAACTTGCGTATGGATCCTTACGAAGTGGCTGATATCACTTCTAACACTTACTACGATTGGATGCTAGACCGTGCTTACATGCTTGTTCCTGCGCAAGCTTACGTAGGCAGATTCCTTGAAACGTTTAAAGAGTTCCCACCAAGGCAAAAAGCAGCAAGCTTCTCGCTCGATCAAGTGATGGAGAAACTAAAAGAGAACCCAAATAAGTAGGAAAAGCTAAGTGAAGTATCACATATAGAAAGAGGCTCATTAACGTGAGCCTCTTTTTTATCTGTAAAATTCTATCTATTCAGGTTTGTAGAAAGCTTGATGACGAAAACGCCTAACGCTTCAATTGACAAGAGTTATAAACAAATTGGTTCGTAGTGGGCTGCCGTTAAGTTGGCTTTGATTTTTTCACGTAGAGCGATGTGGGCTGGGTTGTTTACCTCTCGCTTATGGTAAACGAACTTGTAAGGGATAGAGCGTATCGAAATGGGGCAGGGCAAAATTTGAAGTTTGAGCGCTTTGCTCCACTTGTTTGCAAAAGATTGAGAAACGATCCCTAAACTGTCTCTTTGGGCGACATACAGCGCCATGCCTGCTAGCGAAGATGTGATCAAGTCGACTTTTCTTTCTTGAATTGTTTCCTTTGCTAGTTGCTCGAACCCCGACATGTTGTTCCATTTTCCTGAAAATAAACAGTGAGTTTCCTCATAAAATTGCTCTTTTGTGAGCGTGCCGTGTACACGGGGATGGTTCTCACGACAGATAACCACGGCTTCTTCCTCATAGGCATCTTCAATAATAAACGCTGCATCTTTCGTGATCACCGTATCGATTACTAGATCGACTTTTTGTTGTCTTAACAGCTCAAATAATAGGAACTTTTCGGGTGGTGATTCATAAAAAATAGTGTTCTTTATTGGGTCCATAATGTGCAACAAAATTTCCGAACAACACACTTCAAAATGATTTTTATCAGATATCGCATTGTCAATAATATTAACCGCTTGCTGGAATTGCGGCAGTAATTGATAAGCGGTGGAGGTTAGTGCGATCCCTCGTCCTTTTTTAACGAATAATTGCTTATCTACGACTTGCTCTAAACGCTTTATTGCAGCGCTCACAGCAGGTTGTGTAAGCCCTAATTGTTCCGCGGCTTTTGTATAAGATTGAAACTCCGCAACAACAAGAAAAGTTTGGATCAAATTCAAGTCCATAACGTCACTCATAAATTTAATTTATAGGTTAACTAATTTTGACTGCATTTATCGCCTGAAATTAGTGCTTTATCTTATATCAACAATGGTATTGAAAAGCGAATACCATTTTTACGCACTAGCGAACTCTTGGAGATAATATGAAAAATGCGACCAAAACGAGCAGTAAAAAACTCGTACTTAACGCATGTACGTTAGCTTTGGGCGCTGCATCTGCAGTTGCACATGCAGCGGACAAACCCAACATTCTTGTCATCTTTGGTGATGATGTTGGTTACTGGAACCTTAGTACCTATAACCAAGGCATGATGGCGTACAACACGCCAAACATCGATAGCATTGCTAAAGAAGGTGCGAAGTTCACTAACTTCTACGCACAGCAAAGCTCGACAGCAGGCCGTTCTGCATTCATCACTGGTCAAATGCCAAAACGTACAGGTCTATCAAAAGTGGGCTTACCAGGCGCTCCGGAAGGTATCTCGGAAAAAGATCCGACGATTGCAACCGTGCTTAAACAAATGGGTTACGCAACCGGACAATTTGGTAAGAACCATTTAGGTGACCGAGACGAGCATCTTCCTACCAACCACGGTTTTGATGAATTCTTCGGCAACCTATACCACTTGAACGCAGAAGAAGAGCCAGAGAACGTGGATTACCCTAAAGATCCGGAGTTCAAGAAGAAATTTGGTCCTCGTGGCGTTATCCATTCTTACGCTGACGGTAAAATCGAAGATACCGGTCCACTTACGCGTAAGCGTATGGAAAATGTTGATGGTGAGTTTCTTGATGCCGCAGAAAGCTTCATAGAAAAACAAGTAAAAGCGGACAAGCCGTTCTTTACTTGGTTTAACACCACTCGCATGCACAACTTCACACATGTTCCTGAAGAATACCAAGGTAAAACAGGTGCCGGTTTCTACGCGGATGGTGTTAAGCAGCACGATGACCAAATCGGTCAGCTACTTAACAAGATCAAAGAGGTAGGTGTGGATGACAATACAATCATTGTTTACACCACTGACAACGGCCCTATGGTTGATTTGTGGCCGGATGCAGGGATGACACCGTTCCGCTCAGAGAAAAACACTGGCTGGGAAGGGAGTTTCCGTGTGCCAATGTTGATTAAATGGCCTGGAAAAATTGAGGCAGGTAAAACATTCAACGGCATGATGTCATTAGAGGACTTTTTCCCGACACTAGTTGCTGCGGCAGGTGATACCAAAGTTAAAGACGAACTACTAAAAGGCAAAAAAGTTGGTGATATGGACTACAAAGTTCACCTAGACGGTTACAACCAATTGCCATATTTAACGGGTAAGTCAGACAAATCCGCACGAAATGAGTTCGTTTACTGGAGCGACGACGGCGATCTTGTGGCATTGCGCCAAGGAAAGTACAAGTTCCACTTTATGATTCAAGAGAATGAAACGGGTATGGATGTATGGCGTAAGCCGTTCACTAAACTTCGTGTGCCACTGATCTTTGACTTGAGCATTGATCCATTTGAACGAGGCGATCAAGGCATGGGTTATTCTCGTTGGATGTACGAGCGTTCATTCTTAATGATGCCAGCAATGGATACAGTGAAAGAGGTGATGGGTACATTCAAAGAATTCCCGCCTCGTATGGAAGCAGGTTCGTTCGTACCTAAGTCTTCTAAGTAAATTAAGATTATATAGCGCTTTTTGGAGCGCTATATACCCAAATAGCTTCACTTTTGCTGTACAGCGCTCACGAGGTTATTTGGGTATATGTAATAGTGAGAAACGTATGAGTAAGATTTCCCCTCGCCATTCTACTACTATGCCTATTGTTCCTCTTAAAACGGCGTCTAAAGCGCCGGTTTTGGGCGCGTATGACCGTCGATTCCATGTGATGGCAAAGCCAGGCGGAGCAAAGTGCAACATCGATTGTCAGTACTGCTTTTATCTGCATAAAGAAAATCTACTGCACCAAGAAAAGCAGCCAAAAATGGACGACGCAACACTGGAAGCGTTCGTGAAAAGCTATATCGAAAGTCAGGATGGCGAAGAAATTGTATTCTCATGGCAGGGCGGGGAGCCGACGCTGTTTGGGTTGGACTATTTCCGCAATGTCGTAGCTTTGCAAAAGAAATATCAGCCGAAAGGCGTTCGCATTGAAAACGACCTTCAGACCAACGGCATTTTGCTAAACGATGAGTGGTGTGCGTTTTTAAAAGAGCACAACTTCCTAGTTGGCTTGTCGATTGATGGACCACGAGAGCTGCACGACAAATATCGCAAAACCCGCAGCGGTAAGCCAACGTTTGATCTCGTGATGAAAGCGGTAGATAAGCTCAAAGCGCATGGCGTGAAATTCAACGCGTTGGTCACGGTGAATCGTCACAATGCGAAATACCCGCTCGAAGTATATCGATTTTTAACCCAAGAATTGGGTGTGACTTATATTCAGTTTGCGCCGGTGGTAGAAGCCAACAACTTCCAAACAACCGCGCCGCAGTTTTGGAACGAACAGATGATCCCAACCAAAGGCAGTGATCTGGCTAAACCGGGGCATCCAATGTCGATTGTAACGGATTGGTCAGTCGATCCTGAAGACTGGGGACGCTTTTTAATGGCGACCTTTGAAGAGTGGGTGAATAACGATCTTGGCCGTGTGCTGGTTAATCTGTTTGAAACCGCGGTGGCGCAAGTAATGGGGAAACCGTCTCAGCTTTGCGTGACGGCGGAGTTTTGTGGCAAAGGGTTGGCGATTGAGCACAATGGCGACGTGTTCAGTTGCGACCACTATGTGTATCCAGAATACAAACTCGCCAACATTCATGAACACTCACTGAATGAAATGGCCTTCTCTACAAGACAATATACTTTTGGCATGGCAAAACGCGATTCATTGCCGACGTATTGTAAGCAATGCCCTTACTTGCCTTATTGTTGGGGTGAGTGCCCAAAAAACCGTTTGATCAAAACGCCGAATGGTGAGAGTGGTCTAAACTATTTGTGTTCGGGAATCAAAATGTTCTTTGATTATGCGTTACCGATGTTGGTTGGTCTTGCACAACTTCTCCAATCTCAAGAACCGCAAAGATAACATAGTGAATATAACCTTAAGTTATTTCATTTGTTCTTATACTTAAATATCGAAAAGACGGCTTAAACCATTGAAAAGGTATCCTATGAACCACGCACAACAAGCGATAAAAGAACTCATCGAACAAACAGAAAAAAGCGTCATTGGACAAAGCCACGTGGTTCGAGCTTTAGTCATCGGGTTATTAACAAATGGGCATATTCTGCTAGAAGGTTTACCGGGAACGGCAAAAACACGTTCCGTAAAATCTTTGGCGAACTTGTTAAACACCAGTTTTGGTCGAATCCAGTTTACGCCGGATCTTTTACCATCTGACGTGACGGGTACTGAGGTTTATCAAGAGCTGGATGGTAAGCCGCAACTCCACTTTCAACCTGGGCCCATTTTTAACAGCATTGTACTTGCTGATGAGGTCAACCGTGCACCTGCCAAAGTACAAGCGGCACTGCTTGAAGCCATGGCCGAAGGCACAATCACGGTAGGCGATAAAACTCACGTATTGCCGGACTTATTTATGGTGCTTGCAACGCAAAACCCAGTAGAGCAAGAGGGCACGTACCCACTGCCAGAAGCGCAAATGGACCGCTTTATCATGAAGGTTACCGTCGATTATCCAGAAGATGACGCCGAACGTGACATCATTCGTTTGGTGCGCAGTGAAGAATTGGGTGCGGAAACCAGCAGCGAAATTATTACGCCAAAACACATTGAGCCAGACGTGGTGCTAGAAGCGCGCCGTCAGTTACCAAACATCGTGGTATCGGACCTAGTGGAAAACTACATCGTTGCGTTAGTGATGGCGACTCGTAAGCCAGAGCGTTATGCCGATTCAAACTTAGCAAAATGGATTGAGATTGGCTCTAGTCCTCGTGCTTCCATCGCACTCGACAAATGCGCTCGTGCGTATGCGTGGATGCAAGGACGTGACCATGTGACTCCTGACGATGTGCGTGCCATGGTTCCGTCTGTATTGGGCCACCGTTTTTCTTTGACCTACGACGCACTAGCAGACGGAGTCGATCACCAACGAGTCGTACAAGAGCTGCTAGATTGTGTAGAAATTGGGTAAGTGGGAGGCATTATGGCTAAGCCAACTCTTGCGCCAAAATCACAGGGGATGGATCCCCGTTTGTACTGCGATTACGCTCGTTTAGTACGTCTGCAAGCACAAGCAGAATCATTCAGTTTACTTCCTCACCTAAAGGCGGGTAGCGTACTCTCTGGCCGACACAATTCGTTGTTTCGCGGTCGTGGATTGAACTTCGAAGAGCTGCGCCATTACCAATTGGGTGACGATATTCGTAACCTTGATTGGAAAGTTACGATGCGTACGGGTAAGCCGCATGTACGCAGTTATACAGAAGAAAAAGATCGCAACGTAATCGTGTGTGTCGACCAGAGAAGCACAATGTTTTTTGCTTCGACGCAAGTAATGAAATCAGTTGTCGCGGCAGAGATCGCAGCGATGTGTGGGTGGCGAGTATTAAAAGATGGCGACCGAGTCGGTTTTGTCATCGCATCCCAGCAGGCGTTGTTTCACAGCAAGGCACAGCGTTCGCAAAACGATCTTCTGGCGCAACTTAAACGTCTCGCTAAAGCCAATCAATCGCTCAATGTGGACTCCCGCAATTCCGAAAAAGCAACGTTCAGTCAATGGATTGAGCTTATTAAACGCATGAAGCTCAAGCAATCCACTTTGATTTTTATCAGCGACTGGAGCGACTGCGAGGAGCACCATCTTGATCACCTTAAACAGCTACAACAGCACAACGATGTTCTTGCAGTGATGGTCAGTGACCCATTAGAACAAGCGCTACCAGACGATTTGGCAAAATCGAAATGGGTGGTTGGTGATGGGCAGTATCAACTCAATTTAGACAGCAAAGCAAAGGTAGAAGCTGCGAGCGCAAAGCTTGAGGCTCGAACTAGCTTACAGCGTCAATCACTCTCTCAACTTATGGCGATGAAACACCTTCCGCACATCGAACTCGATACGACAGGTGAGCACATTAAACAATTCCAAAAACTGGTAGGAGGGCGTTAAATGAGTGATCTTCCTACGCCTCCGAGTACCTACATACTCAGAGAGCTGCATGATGTGGCTGTACCACCCAGCGTGAGTTGGTACCCGCAAACTATTGGCTGGAAAATTTTAGCGGCGGTTGTGCTCATTGCATTGGTGTATGTCGTATATCGATTGGCTCGGCAATGGTGGCATAATCGTTACCGAAAAGAAGCTCTACTGGCGATTTCGCAAATCAAATCGAGCGACAAAGACATGCCAAAAGTATTGTTCTCTGTGCTTAAAGTAGTGCTGATTCATATTGATAGCCGCAACGCGAAATTGTTTGATACCGCCTTTCTGCGCAAGCTCGATGCGCTGTATCCGCAAACCGAAGATTCTCAAGCAAACTCGCAAATGGTTTTTAACGATGAGCTTTCAAAGTGCTGGCTACAAAGTATTGTTGACCCAAGCGTTACGCTAACCAACGAAGAGCGAGTAACGCTTATTGCTCGTGCGAAAAACTGGGTGAGTGAGCACCGTTGTGATGCTCAAAAAAGCGCGGCAAATAAATCACCACGATTGAAACGCAAAGCACATCAGGGAGGTCAACATGAATGATCTTCTTGCATCGATAACTGGTTTGTCTGGTTTTGAATTTGCTCACCCAATGTGGTTTCTGGTTTTGCCCTTGCCGTTGGTGGTGTACTACTTGGTGCCCGCATATCGCACTAAGCAAATGGCGATCAAAGTGCCGTTTTTTAGTCAGCTGGTGGAAGCGATTGGCGAGACGCCATCAGAAGGTGCAAGCCAGTTGACCCCGAGTTGGTGGCAGCGAGCAACGTTAATTCTTTCATGGCTTTTGGTGGTGTGTGCGATGACAAAACCCACCGTGTTAGGCGAGCCTCAAGTTCGCGCGAGTTTAGGCCGCGATGTGATGGTGGTGGTGGATCTTTCGGGCTCCATGGCCGAGCCAGATTTCACCTCACGTACAGGCGAAAAAATTTCTCGTCTTGATGCGGCAAAAGAAGTGCTGTCGGAGTTTGTTCAGTCTCGTAAAGGTGACCGATTAGGCTTGGTGCTTTTTGGTGATGCTGCTTTCGTGCAAACGCCATTTACCGCAGACCAAAAAGTGTGGCTCGAACTGCTTAACCAAACCGATGTGGCAATGGCAGGGCAGAGTACCCATCTTGGTGATGCGATTGGCTTAGCGATTAAAGTTTTTGAGCAAAGCGATAAGTCGCGTGGTGCTTTAGAACAAGATCAAAACCGTGAAAAAGTCGCGATTGTATTAACCGATGGTAACGACACGGGCAGTTTTGTTGAACCGATTGATGCGGCGAAAGTTGCGAAAGCCAAAGGCGTGAGAGTACACGTCATTGCGATGGGCGATCCGGAAACGATAGGTGAAACCGCGTTGGATATGGACACGATTCATCGCATTGCGAAAGAATCCGGCGGTGAAGCGTTTGAAGCACTCAACCGTGATGAACTATCGGCTGCCTATGACGAAATTGGCAAACTGGAACCTCAACTTTACGAAAGCACCACATACCGCCCAAAACAAAGCCTTCATCATTACTTGATGGCGTTAGTGGTCATCATGCATTTGCTCGCGTTCAGCGTCGCAACACTTAAAAGAAGGGCTGTTACACGATCATCATTAGGAGAGAGCGATGTTTGATTCTCTTAGTTGGACGCAATTCTTTACGCAGTTTCATTTTATTCGACCACTGTGGTTACTGGCTTTGGTCCCCATGTTTTTCTTGGTGTGGTTACGCTGGCGAGAAGAAAGCAAGCCAAGCTGGAAGGATATTCTGCCCGAACATTTACGCAATGCTTTGACGATAGGTGAGCGAGGCTGGCGTAAGCAACTGCCGCTTAAGCTCTTGATGCTGATTGTGTTCATCGCCATTGTGATTTGTGCAGGCCCAACGTGGCAACGTGAATCTTCCCCCTTTGGCGAAGATAAAGCCTCTCTGCTGGTGGTGCTTGATAACAGCGAATCGATGCTGCAAAAAGATCTCCCACCAAGCCGCCTTGAGCGTTCCAAACAGAAAATACGCGATTTGCTAGCCGTGCGAAAAGGCGGAAAAACGGGTTTAGTCGTGTTCGCGGGCAGTGCTCATGTCGCGATGCCTATAACTCAAGACAGCAAAGTATTTGACCCGTTTTTGGCGGCCATTACGCCAGAAATTATGCCCGTGCAAGGTAAGCTTGCCGAAAAAGCATTGCCGTTAATTGACCAACAATTGCAAGGTCAACCAGGCTCCACCGTTCTGTTGGTGAGTGATGGCGTTAATCCAGCCACGATTGAGCAATACCAAGCGTATTTCTCGGGCAAACCTTATCAACTGTTAATTCTTGCGGCAGGGAATGCTGACATTGTGAGTAACAACCCAATGGATTTGGATTCTCTACAAAAACTGGCTAGTCAGACTAACGGTCGATTGGTGGAAGTGACCGTCGATAATAGTGATATCGAGCAACTGAATCGATACGTTGAGCGCAATATGCAGCTTAATGGCGAATCTTCAATGCCTTGGAAAGACATGGGGTATCAACTTCTGTTCCCAATCGCGCTGATCATGATGCTGTGGTTTAGAAAAGGGTGGTTAGTGCAGTGGTGCGTGATTGTAATGGTGAGCGGCACGTTATTGATGCCAACAAGTGCATTGGCCGAGAACATTTCAGTTAAAGCCGAGCAGCCACAAGTTGTGCAAAAAGTGACGGCTTTCGACAAGGTGACGCAATGGTGGTGGGATTTGTGGCTAACGCCAGATCAACAAGGACAGCGTTTGTTCAACCAACAAGCGTATTTAGAAGCCGCGAAACACTTTGTCGATCCATTACGCAAAGGGACGGCGTACTACTACGCTAGCGAGTTTGAACT
This sequence comes from Vibrio sp. 1557, assembly GCF_033340175.1. NCBI lineage: Bacteria > Pseudomonadati > Pseudomonadota > Gammaproteobacteria > Vibrionales > Vibrionaceae > Vibrio > Vibrio sp. 1557. Next base: position 622,648 of record NZ_JAWOVZ010000001.1, read on the forward strand.
CGCCCACAGTGCGTTTTTGGAAATGCAAAACGACCCGTCCGAAGAGGTTCGAGATTACGGTCTTTATAATGCGGCGAGTGCATTGGCGCGTCAGCGTGAATATTTGGCTGCACGTGACTTGTTAAAATCCCTAGCCAACAAGCCAACGTTAAGCGAGAGGCTAAGACCGGATGTTGAGCATAACTTGAAAGTGATTGGTGGTATTGTAGAGGACATCAACCGGATGAGTGAGAGTCAGGCAGGAACGGAGCAAGAAGCATCAACCGAGCTAGGCGATAACCCTCAAACCGCAGAAGGGGCGGATGAAAAAACGTCAGCGGAGTTGATGATTAAAGAGACGTTAAGTGCAGACGACATCTTAGGTAGCCAAGAATTAGCCGACAAATGGTTAAAGCGAGTCGAAGCGGATCCTAAATACTTCTTAAATGCGAAGTTTCAGATTCAATTGCGTTCAATAGAAACCGGAGAATCAACCTCTACTGCGAACGAAAATACAGAGGAGGCGGTGCAATGATGAAAAGCCACCGTTTTACGCACTTTGCTTTACCCTTGTGGTTAGTTATCTGTTTCGGTTTCCTCCTGAGCAGTAGTGTGTTGGCTCAAGATATTCGTGACGTTCAACGAGAGCATGGTGTTGAGTTACAAGCGTGGGTTGGTCAACAACCAACGGCTGGAGAGAAGCGGAAAACACCAAGTTTTAGCGTCAATGAGCAAGTTATTTTAACCATCGAAGTGGCAACGCCGCGTTGGTTTACGGGTGGTACGAGAATTGGCAATATTGAAATACCCAATGTTATCGCCAAACAGCGTAATCAACTAGCAACCAACTTTACTGAGCAAAAAGAGGGACAAACTTGGTCGCGTCAACGCTGGGAAGTGACTTTGTATCCTCAAGCTTCTGGTGATTTTGTGATTCCACCTGTCGCAGTGGGCGTTCAGGTGTCGGCGCCGGACGGCGAGAAGGTGTCAGGCACACTTTACACGCAGCCGATTAAGTTCAAAACCGTATTGCCATCGGGCCTGCTGAGTGGTGAGACACCTTGGTTTTCTGCAACAGATGTAGAGGTAAAGCAAGAGTGGGATACCTCCACTGAGTCACTCAAAGTTGGGGATGCAATCACGCGTAAAATCACCATTTCGGCTCAAGATTCACTATCTGTATTGCTACCAGACTTGTTGAAAGGAGAATCAACAACCCGTTATCAAGCGTATCCTCAACCCCACCGTTTGACAGATACGCAAACACGTGGTGATTACCAGTCAACACGCACAGAAGAGAGCGTGTACGTGATTCAACAAGGTGGTGAATTAACCCTGCCGGATTATGAGTTCCGTTGGTGGAACAGTAAGACTCAGCAAGTGGAAACGGTGATGTTAGAGGGCAAAACTTTTGCCGCGAAGCACACGTTGAAGTCCTTCATCAGAACGTACTTTGAATGGATTGTTTCCACGCTTGTGTTGCTGGGTTTTGTGATTATTTCATTGGTAGCCATTAAACGTTACTACCGCAACAGACCGACACCAGCATGGCTGACGTTCCACCGTTTGTTAAAGGCTAAACGTTGGTCTGAAGCAAGGACCATATTGTACAAACAATTGCGTTTAAATACGGCCGAGCTAGAAATGACCAAAGCCGATACGAGTGAATCGTGGCAAAAAAGTGCGTCGCGAATGCAAAATGGTGAAAATAGCGCTCATTTACTGAAGTCGATGTGGCGCAAAGTCCAGACCAAACAAAAACGCTTTAAATTCCGTATTCCGCGAGCGTTACCAGAATTGGACAAAGTCATTGGAAGAGATGGCAATGAATAAAACGGGGCGCTAATATAGCGCCTCGTTTTTATTAAAGAATAGAGTTCAAATGAGCCAAGAGTTTATGCGCCGCGCATTGGAAGTGTCCAAAAATGCGCTTCCTGAATGTCAACCCAACCCGCCGGTTGGCTGCGTGTTAGTGAAAGACAATCAAATCGTTTCTGAAGGTCATACTCAAGCGATTGGTGGCAATCACGCGGAAGTGGAAGCGCTGAATGCGTATCAAGGCTCGTTAGAATCGGTGACGGCATACGTTACGCTGGAACCGTGTTCGTTTGTTGGTCGCACGCCAGCTTGCGCGGTGACATTAGTCAAATCCGGCATAAGCAAAGTCGTCGTAGCCATATTGGACCCCGACCCGCGCAACAGTGGTCGAGGTATTGAGATTCTAAAACAAGCAGGTATAGAGGTAGAAACGGGTTTGTGCGGCGAGGAAGTCAGCGAGTTTCTTACCCCTTACCTAGGCAAAGCCTAAGTCAAGCTTTACGTTGCACTATGGTGCCAGTTTATGTGGTGAATGAAGTGCGTCAAAATTGAGTTAAAACTCATTAAAACAAGCGATACCGCCCATTTATTGCACTTGGCTACGTGAAGGATCATGCTGTTAGATTAAAATAGAGAAAGTGACTTTTGAAAAATTTAATAGCATGAAACCGACCGACCTTAATCTTATTCCCATTTTCACTGCCATCTATGAAGAGCGTAACTTGTCTCGGGCGGCGGCGCGTTTAAACATCACCCAGCCTGCGGTGAGTAAAGCTCTATCAAGGCTACGTGATATCTACGATGATCCATTGTTTCATCGTTGCGTTAAAGGTGTCGAACCAACCTCGTTCGCGATGGATATTTATCCTGCTCTTCTTGCTTCAGTACAAAATTTCACTTCGACATTATCAGCCTCTAGAGAGTTTGACCCTAAAGTGTCGAATAGAGTGTTTTCTATTGCCTGTGTGTCCGTTGCAAGCTTTGAGTTGCTACCTCAAGTCATGAAACAAATCCGTGTGTCGGCGCCAAATGTTGCATTAGAAGTACATCCGCTTTTTACGGAAGACTTTGAAAGTGATCTGCGGTTACAACGCTACGATTTGATCATTGATATCACACCAAGAGCAAGAACGGTGTTAAAACTGGAAACTGTACTTACGGAGCGTTTGGTGGTGGTATGTAGCGAAGCGCATCCACGCCTGAATGATGAGATTACGGCTGAACAATTTTTTGAAGAAGAACACGTAGTGGTTTCGCAGTGGCAGAGTCGTAAGAGCTTGTTAAACGCCGATGACATTGTCGACTTGGATAAGAGAAAGATTAAGTATCGAGCCTCAGGCGTACTAGAAATGCTCCCAATTATTTGTGGTAGTGAATACATTGGTTTAATGCCTGAGTCGATGATCAACTTGTTCAATAACACCTATCATGTTAAATCTTTATCAATGCCATTTGATGAACAAATGTATGAGCTTTGTACAATCTGGCATCCTAGTCGCACAAACGACAGCGCCCATCAGTGGTTACGTTCACAGATTAAGCAAGCAGGAAAAGTCATCAACCAATAGGAAGTGCAATGAAAAAGACAATACGTGCCATCCTTAACGGAAAAAAAGCTGGGAATCCAGAGTTAAGAGATGCAATCATGAAAATGAGAGAAAAAGGCATCGACGTACAGGTGCGTGTGACGTGGGAATCTCAAGACATGCCGCGGCTAGTTAAAGAAGCGGTTGATGAAGGCATTGAACGTATTGTTGTCGCTGGTGGCGATGGGACCGTCAATGAGGCGGCTTCTGCGATTATTCAAATTGTCAAAGAAAAACGCCCTGAGTTAGCCATTATTCCCCTTGGTACCGCCAATGACTTTGCTGCCGCTATTCAAGTACCTAATTCCATTAAGGCGTCTTTATCTCTTGCTGTTGAGGGGCAGTCCGCTTTGGTCGATTGCGTCAAAGCGAACGATCGCTGCTTTATTAACGTGGCAACAGCAGGGTTTGGCGCAGAAGTTACAGCAGAAACGCCTGTTGAACTCAAAAACTTTCTTGGCGGTGGAGCTTACACGCTAACTGGTGTTGTAAAAGCACTTGGCTTTAAACCATATGACGGAACAATAACGATTGAAGGTGGTGCGTATCAGGGAGAAATGTTGCTCGGTGCGTTTTGTAATGGGCGCCTTGCTGGAGGTGGGCAAGAGTTAGCTCCAAAAGCGATGATTAATGATGGGCTGATGGATCTAACATTGGTGCGCCCATTTTTACCTCATGAGCTGCCTAAAGTAATCGACGAGATCAATAACCCGAGTGAGAAAGGAGAGTTTGTGAAGTACACAAGAGCAAGCTGGTTGGAGATAGACTTCCCGAATCCATTACCTCTTAATTTAGATGGAGAACCCTATCATTCGAGAACCATTAGATTTGATGTTCAGCCTAAGAGTATACGATTAGTCGTACCGCAAGATTGTCCTTGCTTGACTAGCTAAACGAGCGTTTTCCATGATTATTGCTTAACACAGCCACTAAAATGTGGCTGTGTTGCTTGTGTTGAGGTATCGTCAACTTCTTAACGTTTTTGAATGGTCTCAACGTCTATCTGCGTAGTTGTCCAATCTGAGTCAACCTCTCCTCGAATCATTACGGTATCTTTTGGTGTCACTTCTTGACCCATCCAATCTTCGTTGTCGATCTCTACTTCGATTTCACCAGTGTTGTCTTTGAACAAGTAAGTCTCGTTACCAAATGATTGAACAATATGCCCGGTTAGCACTACAGCGCTGTCGTCGGTTGCGTTGCGCGCCTCTTTCACCGTATTGATTGCACTGACTTCTGGACCATTAAACGCGGCGAAAGCCGAGCTTGAAAGTAGGGCAAGCATGGATGTTAACAATACTCTTTTCATTATCCTCTCCTGATATTAGAAGTAATAAGTTGTGCCTACATTAAAGGATGCAGTGTTTGCGTAGCTGTCTAGTTGGTATTTTGCGTTTGCGCCAATGGTGAGCTTTGGCAACACTTGGTATTCCGCGCCCACAGAGAACATTGCGCCTAACTCGTTGTTTTTCTCTGAGCTATGGAAAAGCGTGTTGCTTATTTCCACATCGTCATTCACGACAAGCTCATATTCTTGATGTTGAGCAACCTTGGCGTCGTATTGCGTGTAAGTTAAACCCGCTTTGAATTTTGTTGTCCATTTATCACTTAATGCATAGTTAAACACTGGTGCTAGCGAGACTTGTTTGGCTGTGATCGAGGAATCCCAATCCATTTCATGATGGTAATCTTTGCCATCAATTGTCTTGATACCAAGGTTCTTAGAACGGCCGTCATCAAGGTCAAACTGGCTGTAACCTAGCTCAATTGCCCAATTGTCATTAAACGAGTAACCGATAAAACCTGAGAAAATACCATCCTCAAGTTCTGGATTAAGTGTTACATTTTCAGCTGAAAAGTGAGGTTCCAAGTCATGGTCAGTGGTGCCTAGTCCATATTCCAGACCTACATAAGGAGCCGCAGATACCGAAACTGAGCAGGTAACGAGTAACGCAAGAATGGTTTTGTTCATTTTATTTTGCCTCTTCAAATCAACTTAATGAGTAGAAGCGCATTGTGTGTGATGAAGCGTGAAGTGATCGTGAAGAAACAAAAATATTTCAGAAAAAGAGCAAGGTGCGGTAAAAAAGAAATTGTTTTAATGAATATGCGCCAAGCTCTTTATATAAAGAGAGTTAACTTGCGGCGACGTAACACACCGCAAATGGCACATTAAGGCGAGTAAACTCTTTAATCCAACGCCATTGGTTGTCTTGGAGTTTATCGCCTGGCCCTTTTACTTCAATCCATTCGAACTCGTTTCCTTTAAAAGCAATCAGATCAGGCATCCCATTGCGGTAAAGCTTTAGGTCACTCAATTGTATTTTAAATAGCGCCACCAACATGCTAGTTGGGATTGTATCGAGTGCCGTTTCGAGTAGCTCTTTACTTATTAAGCTCCAATGCACAAATGGATTGCTGATACCAAACTTCTCATCGTACCTAGTTAACAACGTATGAGTATTGCCCGTTTCCAACTCATCAAACGTCGCATCTATCAAAGCTTGGCGTTTGGTAACAAAATCAGAATGGTACAAATCCAGAGGACGATGTTGATAGGCATTGATGAATGCGCCTTCGATGGGAGCGAAAATCGCATCCCAAAAAGTGAGACCAAGTAATGCATTAAGCAGTGCATTTTCGGCGTAAAATACAGTCCAGCCTAAGGACTCAAAATACGCTTTGCTGGCGAGTTCGACTCTCTGTTGAGATAAATCCAGTTCAAGGCGGTATTCCGTACAGGTTGGCTTCGTCACTCTTGGCACTTTCTCGCCTTGTTTTCGTTTTAACCGTTGCTCAAGTTTTTGTGCAACTTCGAGCTCAGACACATCGATCGGTGAGTGAAGCATATCTGTGACAATGTCACCAAATAAATCATCATGGTTTAATTTGTCATAGATACGTGCGCGTCGTTCTCGGCTCGGTGTGAGTTGAGTTTGCCCAAATAGAGATAGGGCGGTCTCTAGATCATTAAGCCGTTCGTAATCACGTGCTATGTCATTCAACATGTGCTCGCGTTTACGATCTACGTAACGGTGTTTAACGGGCTGAGGCATTGCCTCAATTAATAAGTCGAGATTGGCTTTGTCTTTTCGGTCAAATTGCCAGTACAGGTTGGCCAACTGGCTCAGTTCAATTAAACGGTCTATTTGCTCACGTGAATCAAAGAAACGGCGCACTTTACTCAATTGATATTGCTCGAACTGATGCAAACCTAAGTCATCAAGCACAAACTGACTTAAGTCTTGATGGGTGTTGGCAAAAAACAGAGTGAGCAACACGTCGATCATATGAGCTGAATTGAGTTTGACGATCGTAAACTCAAGCTTCTCTATACGATCAAATTCCGCATTACTCAAACGTTCGACAAGGGCGTCTTTCTTGAGTGATTTCGGCAGTTCGGGATAAAGTGTGGAGATTTCTGGTTTGGTCAGTAAATTGGCCGCTAACTCTTGATGAGAAAGGGGTGGGGAAAGGGCTACAAACTCATGCTGACTCAATTCTACCAGTGCTTCATTGATAGAAGGTATTTCTTGATAACTCAGCTTATCGCTTCGAAACCAACACCCCTTTCGGCTGTATAAACGCACCAAAAGGCACTGGGCGTGTTTGCTCAAAGAATCAAACGAGCAAAGCCATGCGTGTTCTTCCTTGGTCAGTAAATCGCTGTACCAAGTTACTGCGTGATGAGTCAGCTTAAAGAAGTTCTCTAGATAGTAGTCTGGTGCAAATTCGATAGGGCTTTCCATAAACGACCGATAACAAAAAAGGCTTAACCCATAGGTTAAGCCTTTTTGCTATCAAATCAATTCGCAATTATGCGTTTTTTAGCTGTGCTACTTTCGCTTCAGACAATGGCTTAGTGATGAACGCTAGTACGATACATACTGCCATCATTGCTGAAGAAATTGTGTAAGCCAAGGTGTAGCCGTCGCCATTTGTCATCGAGAAACCAACAACCGCTGCGCCGATTGCACCACCGATACCCCATGCTGTGTAAAGCACACCGTAGTTAGTGCCGTAGTTTTTCAGACCGTAGAACTCAGCCGTTAGAGTAGGGAATACCGCTAGAAGTGTGCCGTAACCTACCGCTGCGATTGCTGTACCGATGATCAGTGTAAACTCAGAGTCGAACGTCGCGAACAGCACCATGTTTACGCCTTGTAGAACGAACGCGAGTAGAAGCGTACGAACACCGCCGATTTTATCTGCAAGCATACCCGCGGCAACACGACCGCCAGAGTTGAATACAGCAAGAATAGACGCTAGGTAAACCGCGTTTGGCAAGTTTGCTTGAACGCTTGCGATTGTCGTGATGTTACCAATGATCATTAGACCAACAGAAGCTGCAAACGCGTACATGATCCATAGAGAGTAGAACTGTGGCGTTTTCAACATTGCTTTCCAAGTTAAGTCATCTGACTTTTTCACCGCTTTAGGTGCTTGGCCTTCTTTTACTTTAGGCTCAGCAGGTGTGTAGTCTGCTGGTGGGTTGTTGATGGTTGCTGCAAGAGGAACTGCAATCGCTAGGATACCAACACCAAGAACCATAAAGCTAGTTTGAATGCCCATGCTGTCTATTAGCGCAGAAGTTACTGGCGCAAGGTAAATAGCCGCTAGACCGAAACCTGCCGCAATAATGCCGTTAACCATACCTTTCTTCGAAGCGTGGAACCACTTCATCGCAGAAGGTGATAGGCATGCGTAACCAAAACCGATACCTGCACCTGTGATCACACCGAATGTAATGTTCAACATTAGTGGAGAGTTCACAAAGCCAGAAGCGATCATGCCCAGACCTGTAAGAACAGTACCTAGGATAAGGATCATTCGAGGGCCCATGCGGTCTTGAAGAATACCTGCAATAAGAAGACAGATAGAGAAAGTGATGGTTGCAGTTGCGTAAGGTGCAGAAGCTTCTGCAGCACTCCAGCCTGATTCAGTTACCAGTGCCTTGTTGAATACACTCCAAGCATACAGGATGCCAAGACAAAGGTTGATACAGAACCCTGCTAACAGGATGCGCATAGCTTTATCAATCTTGCTCATTTTTATTCTCAGTTTTTCCTCTTATTGGCAATGCCGCAAAGAAGGTTGGTTTAAAGATGTTTTTTCTCAAAATTAGTTTGCGTTTTTCAACGTTTAACGCAATGAGCGCGGATTATAACCAATAAATATGTGATTGGAATCTCTTTTTACGGTTACTGATAAAATAATTTGCAACATTAAAAGTGGATGTGAATTCATGGTTTTGTATGTAGTAAGAACGTTGTAAAAAAGTGGCATTTTTTGTTCACTAATAACGAATGATGAGTCAAGACAGAGAGGTTTTACGCTGTTGAGTGCACAGTTCACATTTCAAATAAAAAATTTCAAAATGTTTCCATGTTAACCATCTGTAACAAAAATGGCGAATTTATCATCTGGCTGTCGTAAGTATCAGATGCAAAGGGTTTCTTAATTTTTAATTGTTAACCTTTTGTAATAATTGAAGCTGATTAGCTTTTGTGTTCATTAAGTGAGCAAAAAAGTAACTTGTAATTGCTGATTTTAGGCGCAGAATATAGTGAAAAATGAGTTTTCATTTATGAAGGGATGCTTTTTAGATTTGTTGTGAGGTGACTTATGAAACTGTTCCTATTACTCATGGCTTCGGTATCCGCTGGTATCGCATCAGCAGACCACATCCATTCATTTATGTTGGGCTTATCTATTGCTTCTTTAGCGGTAGGTAGCTGTTATTTCTTCGCATTTCGCAGCTCGCGCTTTCCACAGCTTGCTTTATTCCTACTCATTTGCGGTATGCTTTCTAAGTTGACGATAACCGTAGTCGGTGTGATGTGGGGAATGTCCGCGGAATTAATCACGTCTCCAATCGTATTCGCACTTTCATATTTATTCTTTTCGCTTGCCGTTACCTACTTATGGTTTAGCTACAGAGAGAGCATCACTAAGATTCCTGACCGATTTAAGTCAGCGTAAATCATCACATTAGAATAAAAAAACGCCAGCACATTTGCTGGCGTTTTTAATTAAACGTAATTTTGTTCGGATATTGCTTTTAGTTTGATCGTGGCAATACCGTTAGGCACTCATTGGAACAAGCACCATAGTACCAATAATCACCGTGATAAGGCCTGCTAGAACTGGAACGGATGTGCGTTTTACAACCTCAAACGGGCTGATGTTTGCCATACCTGATGTCGCAACGATTACGCCAGATACTGGTGAGATAGTACGGCCTAGGTTTGATGCTTGAAGCATCGGGATAATTAGGAACGCAGGGTTTAATCCCATTTTAGCAGCTAAAGATGGTGCTAACTCCACGAACGCATAGAAAGGCGCGTTGCCCGAACCCGTTGCAATTGCTGCTGCAACTGTCAATGCAGTTAGAATAAGCATTAAAGCAACGCCGCCTGCACCAGCATTGTCTGCGAGATGAAGTAGGTTATCGATAGCGCCGATAGACATCAGACCTTGTGCAAAAACCCCTGCGGCAACCAAAAGCATCACAACGCCTTTAAACGCGTCAGCCATGCCCGCGTAACAAGAATCTAAATCTTCTAGTGATTTCTTACCATCGAACTTATTTACAACATAATGGATCAGAGCTCCAAGGAAAATCGAACCAACCACAATAGTGTAGATGTCTAGACTAAGTCCTGGAATGGTACGACCGTTGAATAGGAAAACGCCGATGATAGGTAGAAATGGAAGAGCTGCATAAAACGCTGGTGCGTCAGCTTTGATCTCTGATACATCAATTTTTTCCATTGGCGTATTTTCTTTCTTATCTAAGTATTTGTTCCAGAAGAACGCTGCCGCTGCCATGACGATGATTGCGCAAATAGAAACAGGCAACACAGTTTGTACCGCAAACACATCAAGCTCTAAACCAGACTTTTCTGCTGCGATAACAACATCACCAGAAGTAGGAGAAAGGATGATTGCCGCTGGAGAGGCACACACTGCAACGGCTGCTGGACGAGAAATGCCCATCGCGACCATCATTGGGAATAGTGTCGCCATTAATAGTACGCCAAGGCCTGTTGCAGAACTTACCGCAAGAGACATTAAACACGCCACAATGTAAGCCGCTACCAAAAGGACGTAAGGAGACTTGATGACAGAAAGCGGTTTAGAGAACTGTTTCACTACCACGTTGTTCGCGCCGATATGAGTCATGTATGACGCAAAACCACAAAGCAGCATGATTTGCATACCAAGACCGCCACCGCGGTATTGAAGCATGTATTTCACGTATTCCAGCGCATCTGTCACCATGTTACCAGTTGAGGTGATTTTTGACGGCAGCACGTCGTGCCCCAAAACGCCAGTCATAAGAAGTAAAGCAATACCAGCTGTCAGTAACACGCCCGCAGCTTTATAGCCTTTGACAATAAAGTAACCCACCGCAATGGTAACCACTAAGCCAATTAAGAGCTCTAACATAGGGATCTCCGAATGTTATGTAAAAAAGAAAGAAACTGTTTCAGTTTATGACAAGGAATTTACAGAATTCTTAGCTGTGGCACGAGACAAATATGGGGCTTGCATGATCTGAGACAAATAATAATTTAATAAATGATTTCGTTAGATTGTATTGTTGGAATTTGGTTTTCTAAGTGTTATGTGCTGGTTTGAAGCTATTTATAGGAAGGAAAATATGACTAGGAAAGTGAATGAATAATGAGTGAATTGATTCACAATAGGAAAAAGACTTTACTCAATAAGCAATTATTGGAAAACACTCTTCACAACAAAAAAGCTTCGCCGAAGCGAAGCTAAGTAATCGTAAGAATGAGGATAAACTATGCGTATCGACGAACCATAAGGTTCCAACTACGTTGCTGCCGTTCGAACTCTGCTTTAATTTGCTGGTACTTCATTTTCGTTACAGAACATTCGTATTTTTTTACCACACTGGCAGTTTTGGCACCGAGTACTTCTTTGCGCATCTCGTAGTATTCCTGCATGTGATGAACTAGAGTATCAAACTCGTGCTGTAGCTGATCGAGGATCGTTTGCGTGTTCGGTTTCGATTCTAGCTTTTCTCTTGCTTTCTTCAAAAGTTGACTCGCACGGGCTTTTTCAATTCTAAATGTAGGCGTTGTGCGCAACTTAGATGTGAGTCCTAGCCAAGAACATGACTTTATCAACCACTTCGTTGGGTCGTAATGCCACCAATACACGCCATTGCGATAGTCATTCTCGAAAATATGATGGAAATTATGGTAACCCTCTCCAAATGTGAAAAAGGCGAGTACACCATTATCGCGAGCAGTGTTTTTGTCTGTGAAAGTTTGCTTACCCCAAATATGTGCGAGGGAGTTAATGAAAAAAGTCGTATGGTGACTCATAAAGAGTCGAGTCGCACCAACGACCAATAACATCCCCCAGATATCACCGTAGATCAGTCCGAGCATGACTGGGAAACCAATATTAGTCAGTAGGGCAAGTGGAACATAATACTTATGCTGCCACATGACGATTTTGTCGCGCTTTAGGTCACGGCAGTTTGTATATTCGTTTTCCTTTGATTTATTGTAATCACGTAACATCCACCCAATGTGAGAATACCAAAAACCCCGCTTGGCTGAGTACGGATCTTTATCGTTATTGTCGACATGTTTGTGATGCACACGATGATCAGAAGACCAATGTAATGCACTATTTTGCAAAGAAAATGCTCCTCCAATCGCAAAAATGGCGCGCAAAATAGGATGAGCTTCGTATGTTTTGTGGCTCCAGAGACGATGATAGCCTGCTGTAATAGAAAGGTTAGTAAAACTAAATGCAATCACTCCCCAAATTAGATGTTCCCAACCTAGTCCAAAATGATATGCATACCAAGGCATTACAATAAAAGTCAGAACAAAACTGGCAGAAAATATTAATGTATTCAACCAGATAACAGGTGGTTTGTTTTGAGTCACAGGTGTATCCCTAACTTTGAGCTAACAACTGTTCGCTAGAATATCAGCGTACACATGTAAGTCAAATTAAAGTTAGACAAATGTGACTATTCCTTTGGGTGTAGATTAAGGAACTTGATGGGATATTTTGCTTTTAATTGAATAATGAGTAGTATTAAAAAATGAGCTCTGGCTTAAGGTGTATAAAATCTGCCAAGAAACAAGTGTTATAAAGGTGGAATATACCGAGACTCTATAAAGAAGCAAAAATGTAAGAAAATAGGAATACGTAATGGATTTACGATTAGCGGAATATAAGGACTACGAGCGCATTGCGCATCTTCATGCGGATAGCTGGAAGCGTCATTACCGTGGCATTCTTAGTGATAACTATCTTGAGAAAGAAGCGATTGACGACAAACTACTGATTTGGCAAACCCGTTTGACCAACCCACCATTCAATCAGCACATTGTCTTGGCGGAGGAGGGAGGTTTGCTACTTGGCTTTGTTTGTGTGTTCGGCAACCATGATTTCGAGCGTGGAACCTTTATTGACGCATTGCATGTTGATGACAGTTACCGTGGTCGTGGGATTGGTAAGCAGCTATTACTTGCTGTCGCAGAATGGCAACAGCAGTACTTTAAAGACACAGGTCTTTATTTAGAAGTTGTGTCGCAAAACATTTCTGCGATTGAATTCTATCGCCACATTGGTGGTCAAGAGGATCAAGAGCGAACTTGGCGCGCACCTGATGGCAAAGAGGTGTTAGAAAAAGTATTCCGTTGGAAGAACGCCCAGTCATTAGTTAGTGGGATTGAGGAAAACGTGATTTACTCCTAACCTAGCGTTCTAAAACATTAGATAAGAGCAGTCTCAACACTGCTCTTTTTTGTTTATGCACCCTAACGTTATGTTTTATTGAAAGCTTTCTAGAAGTTAACCCCCCATGGCTTTTAGTTCGAGCTCACATTGCTGAGCATTTTCAAACTGAATAGCAGCCATGCCAACTGCTCGGGCACCTTCAACATTGTAAGGCATGTCATCAAGAAATACTGTCTCTTCGGGGTTAAGCTGATACTTTGAAAGTAGAGTTTGGTAGATCTCCGCTTGTGGTTTTAGTAATTGAACTTCAGAAGAGATGATTGCTCCATCAAACAGTGGCCAAAACTCATAGGTAGTACGAAGATGTTCCACAATTTCGTTGATGTTGTCTGTGAGCGCATATACGCCATATCCGGCTCTTTTTACTCGTTTTAACAGCTCTATACTGCCGTAAAGTAATATTTGAGTGTGTTTTACATAATAAAAGAAGCGGTCCATTTCTTCCGTCGTTACTTGGTGTTCACGTTGATAACGCTGTTTTGCTTCCCTTTCGGAGATCGTCCCTTTATTTAAATCTTTCCAGATTTGTGATGAAAATAGCATCTGAGCCATTTTCTCTGATTCTACGGAACCACCAAATGTTAAGCGAACGATTTCTACTGGAGACCAGCGTACCAACACATTACCTACATCAAAAATGACATTTTTTATCTGGACAGAATTCATAACACACCCCAAGCCAATTGTTCTTCACCACGCTATATGCGGTGAGTGCTGTTTTTGAATCGTTGGAAAGTCGTGCCAAAGGCGCGACTTAAGTTTCTTACACAAAATGAGATTAACATCCAATTGGATACAGAGCGATTATCGCAAAATTGCACTAAACTATATGCAACTTTGTTTATTTGGTTGTAAATCAAGTGTAGCTGTCTTAAAAGATTGAAACTAAAGATAAGTATTGCGAGCTGTTTACGTCATTTCGCGCTGCTTATAAATGATGATTAATATATAATTAGTTAATAATAAAACGATAAAAGTGAATCAAAATCACACTATTGTGCGTCAGGCGGAGTAAGCAAAACAGATTATATGGACTCGATACGTAAGGTTTATCAATATGCAGAACCAAACCTAACTCTCGTTGGCTGGATGGGGTTTCTTGGCTTTCCGCTGTACTACTTTGTCTGGGAGTTTGCCTTTCCACAGGCTTATGAAAATTTACCTCTTAGATTGTTTTGCTCGTTATTGTTTTTCGGCATCATTTTTAGAAACCGCTTATCATCGACTTGGAGAGATTATGTTCCTATTTACTACCAAGTGACGATAACGCTGTGCTTACCGTTTTTCTTTTTTTATATGTTACTGATGAATGACTGGTCCAATGTATGGGTTATGTCGTTTATGTCTGCAATTTTCTTACACATTTTACTGGTTCATGTTACTAGGGTCATGTTTGCTCAAACCTTTGCTGGGATAGGTTTAGCAACATTCTTCGCTTGGGTTGCAAAAGGGTTCCATCTTGACTTGACCATGGATTGGACTCATGTGCCAATCTTTCTGTTTATTTATGTCTTCGGTAATTTGTTCTATTTTCGTAACCAAGTTGAACATGAAGCGAAAGTCTCGCTGGCAAAATCATTCGGGGCAGGGATTGCACATGAAATGCGTAACCCGTTGAGTGGGCTTTGCACTTCAATAGATGTTATCCAGTCGATCTTGCCCAACATGAAAGAGGCAGGAAAAGAGCAGTACGTCATGAGTGTAGAAGATGTCACCTTATTACGTGAAGTGAGTCAGGATGCAATGAACATTATCCAATCGGGTAATGAAACCATCGATTTATTGCTGACTTCGATTGATGAAAATCGAGTTTCTCGTTCTAGCTTCAAAAAATATTCAGCTCACTCGGTCGTTGAACAGGCAATTGAAAGCTTCAGTTATAAACGTGCCACTGATCGATTTGCCATATCGTTGGATGCGAGAAGTGAGTTTGAGTTTCTAGGTAGTGATACGCTGCTTAAATACGTTATGTATAATCTTTTCAAGAATGCCTTCCATCACCGTAAATCTGAAGATTTTCACATACATGTATCCATGATAAGTTCAGAACGCTTTAATCAAATTGTTGTAACCGATAATGGTGCTGGTATTGCTCCTGATGTTCTACGCAATATCTTTCAAGACTTTTACACCACCGGCAAATCAGGAAGTTATGGTTTGGGCCTACCGTTTTGTAAAAAAGTCATGCGTTCATTTGGGGGGAACATTGAGTGTCAATCTCAGTTAGGGGAGTGGTCTCAATTTACGTTAACTTTCCCACTAACGACATCTGATACCGTTACTGAAATCAAAAACGATCTGACTAAACTCAAAACCATTCTAACGGTGACTAGCCAAGATATCTTGGTGTCTAAAGTAACAGATATTAGCCGTTTTATGGGCTTTGACTCGACAATTTTAGATGTCAACCAAGTACTCAAAAAGAAAGAGTACGAGTTCGAATTCGATCTGATTTTTATCGATCTTGAGAGCTTAGATCCAAGAGCAAACCAATTGGATAGATTAGAATCTCTCTTGTCTTTCACTGAAGCACGCATAGTTTATCTTTTTGAGCATCATCCGACTCAGAGAGCACGTAAGGCTGCATATGAACCTATTTGGATCGAGACGCAAGCCTGGTTATTGAATACTAAACCAACTATTGAGCGTCTCTTATATGATTCAAGCTATGTATCGACACCAACGGCCTCGGTGACGTTAGATAATTCAAATAAGCGCACAATTATGGTCGTGGATGATAATGAATCTTTGCGTAAATTCACGGCAATGTTACTTGAAAAGCAAGGCTTTGAAGTGATTCAGAAAGAAGACGGGCAGCAGGCTCTGGATACACTAGAGCAAGAAGATGTTGATCTCATTCTGATGGATATCGAAATGCCAATTATGGATGGTGTAGAAGCGTCTAGGCGAATTCGAAGCTCGGATAAAAACTATGCGTCGGTACCTATTATTGCGCATACAGGGGATAGTTCACCTGTCACGTTGGACAAAATTGGGTCTTCGGGTATGTCTGACTTCATCGTAAAACCGGCGGATAAAAATCGTTTGTTCGATAAAATCGCAAACTGGATCTAATCATTCGCGACTTGTTTTCTTGAGGCGAGTTGCTCACAACGAATAACACGAATAAAGAGCTCAGCAAAACTGTTGAGCTCTTTAGTTTTATCTACACACTAACTTACACAAACTCTAAGTCAGGGTGTGCAAATGCTTGTTGGCAGACAGTGAGTACATGATCAACTTCAGCAGCTGTCATGTCTGCATTGACTGAAAAACGGATGATGTTTTTGTTCCTTCCAGTTGCAGGGCGGCAAAACACTGCGCCGTAAACATTTCGCTCTTCGAGAAAGTCGCGGACTCGCTCAGTGTTTCTCTCGTTGCCGCATTCTAATGCGATAATTTGTGATTCACTGCGAATAGTAAATCCAATGCGTTTTAAACCAACGGCTAAAGACTTGGCTCTTTCAAACAGAATATCTCGCTTATCATCTGATTTTCTTATGACGTCCAGTGTTTTCTCTAGCCGAATGATCTCTTGCGGTAATACGGTAGAACTAAATATTGCAGGGTACGCCACAAATGGAAGCGTCTTCGCCAGTTTTTCTGGGCCTAAAATCGCGCCAGCACGATAAGCAAATGTCTTGGCAAGACTAACGGTAATAAAATCTACCTTATGAGTTAAGCCAAGACCCTGCAGTATCCCCGCACCTTGTGGACCGTGTGTACCTAAAGAGTGTGATTCATCTACAACCAGGCCGCAGTCAAACTCCTGTGCTATTTCGTAGATATCACGTAGAGGAGCGATGGTCCCGATAGTGCTGTAAACCGAATCCACAACAATGATCCCTGAACCGTGACGTGAAATCTGTTTTCTTAGGTGACTGGTGTTGTTATGCATGAACGGATGAATTTGTGCTCCGGCAATACGTGCGCCTTCCCACAAAGACATATGTGCAAAGAAATCAATGTACACAGGTATGTTCGGTGCACAAATAGTCTGCAATAAACCGACATTCGCAGCCCAACCAGATTGAGAAAGTAGACAACTAGGCATACCAACGAAACTGGCTAGTTGCGTTTCAAATGCAGGTTTCGATTCATCATCTTGTAAGAAAATCGCGGACATCACGACGTTGTCATCGTGCTGGGAAATCGCATCACGATGCGCGTTTTGAATCTCCTTGTTATGAGACAGTGCAAGGTAATCATTGCTTTGCAGGACAACGGCATTACACGGTGGGCGTTTACCAAGAACAAGGTGTTTTTTGTTCTCATTCGGTTCGATTAGATCTTGAATATAAAAATCTAGGCGTTCCTCGATAAAGGAGGGAAGTGGTTTGCTTTGTATAGTTTCACTCATAATAAATCTCTTCTTCATATGGAAAAACGCCAGCGCTGACACTTATTCATATTGCGGATTTTGGGGAGAGTGTCACTAACCAGGTTGCATAAGTTTGCAGACCCTTGCAAACTCGACATTTGAGGGTTGGATGGTGGCTGTAACTCTATAGGGGCCCGGGGTCTAAACTAGTTTGTGCTTAAAGTTTATACGGCGATTTTGCGGTGTTTTTTCGTGCTTCATATCTGGGATTTTGGATGAGGAATATAAAGTTTGAAAAGTGAAAAAAATGGGCGCATTAGATAACAAAAAAGGCGCGAAAATCGCGCCTTGAAACATGAGTAGATAAAAGACAAGCTTATCGCTTATTACGTAAATAGCGCTTACGACGCTCTTCTTTACGCTTCGCTTTTTCTTCTTCTTTACGGGCGGTTTCAATCTCGACTTCAATCAGTTCTTGAGTGATCATTTCTGGGCGTTCTAATGTAATTTGGCCCAAAGTGCCTTGGCGAAGTTCGTGCAATAAGATCTCTGATACTTTGTGCAAGTCAACACGTCCACCTGCACGTAGTGCACCGCGGCGACGACCAATTTCTTCCATGATCTCGATATCTGATTCTGGAAGCTCTTCAATTTGATAACGCTCTTTAAGCTTGTCTGCATAATGAGCTGCTAGGTATTCAATGGTATAGAATGCGACTTCGTCATATTCCATCGCTGTATCTTTTACCGCGCCGGTAGCCGCAAGGCGGAAGCCACTGTGTGGATTTTCCACTTTTGGCCATAAAATTCCTGGAGTATCAGATAATACGATGCCATTTTGCAGGTTGATACGTTGTTGACGACGTGTAACCGCGGGTTGGTTACCTGTTACAGCGATTGTTCGACCTGCGAGGGTGTTAATGATCGTCGACTTTCCAACGTTTGGGATGCCCATGATCATGGTGCGAATGTTTTTACCAATTTCTTCTCGGTGTGGGGCGAGTTTGCGGCAAAGCTCCATGATTCGATGCACTTCTTGTGGTTCAGAAGTCGTGATCGCCATTGCTTTTACATGTTGCTCTTGCTCCAAGTGCTCAATCCACAGTTGAGTTAATTCTGGATCGGCCAAATCACGTTTGTTCAAAACTTTAACGACAGGTTTGTCACCACGGATTTGAGAAATCAAAGGGTTTTCACTACTGAAAGGAATACGAGCATCCAGTACTTCGATGATCACATCCACTTGAGGGATTGCTTCTTCGATCTCTTTACGTGCTTTGTGCATGTGGCCAGGAAACCACTGGATTGAGTTATTAACCATTTGAATTTAATACCTTAATTTTTCTAATGCTCCAGCGGTTGTAAAAGTAGCAATGTGAATCTTGAGTGACACAATACTAGAACGCATTTTCTAAAACTGTGTTTACTTCAAGCTGCTCGAAACCGCGGAGTTGAGCTTTCTTTCATGTTAATACGCCAGTTTATCATGGAATGATGATGAATCATTCAAGATGAAAGTAAAAAGCTATGGCGTGTAAACCTAAAAGCACACATCCCTTATGTATACCGACTCGCAGTGAATATCCGTCTGGGTGAGAGACCGAACGCAAACACTGTGTAGTCAAAGGTGGATTGTGTTGTCAGATTGTTCTGACGAATTTTGGTTTTTTGGTTTTATATCAAAGCTTTATTTTTATTTCGCTATTGAGCGAAGTTTGACTTTTATCTGACAAAAACTAGTCTGAGCTTCCATTCAGAGGAAGCAGTCATGCTCAGTATTCTTAGAAGTATTACGGTATCGTCCGTCGCCTTAATTTTTTTAGCGAGTTCTTTTTGCTCAACTGCCAAACAGAGTCCTAAACCGAAGGTCATCGTTGGTGTTATTGCGCAAGACGAAGCTAAAGACTCGTTTGACGGTAGCGTTGGTCCTTCGTACGGAATTAGTCTTGAGTATTTGTCTAACATTACTAAAGCTTTGGATTATGAGTTAGAACTTCGGACTTACAAGCATATTCCGTCTTTACTTGCGGATGTCGAAAGCAAGAAGATTGATGGTGCGGTTGGATTTAGTAAAACAGCAGCAAGAGAAAAGCGTTTCTTGTTTTCGATGCCTTTCTTTTCGAGCACTATCGCGGTTTGGTATCGGAATGCCACTTACCGAGATAGTGATGCGCGTGATCTTAAATGGGTGTGTGTTGAGGGCAGTGTGTATTGTGACAACCTCACTGAACGCGGTATCGATAAGATACATTACGTTAAAACACGTTTAGAGGCGTTTAATGAAGTTAAGCGAGGTAAAGCGAACGCGCTGATTTACACTTATGTTGGTATTACCCAATATTTGGATTTGAATGACATTGTAAAAGGGGTTGTCGATATTCCCAGTTGGTTGAAAAACGAAGAGGTGAGTTTTATCGCTTCGTTGGACAAACAGAGTCTGATCGATGACATCAACAAAATCCTTCAGTGGGAGCAAAATGGAAAAAACATTCGCTCCGTCGCCTCGAAAAATCCTTACCATATCAGTGATAAGTTATTGGTAGATTACCGACGTAATCATCAAAACAAACTAGTGATAACTTACAGCAGCAGTGACGAAGCTTATCCGTTTCTCTACCGAGATTCGCAAACGGGCGAGTTAGATGGCTTCTTTCCAGATTTTGTCGACTTATTGCAGTCTCGTACTGGCTTGAGCTTTAAGTATGTGAAGCCGACGTCGAGCCTTTCTAATGGATTAACGGCATTTGATGCCGATATAGTCCCCATCTCTTATGTGGGTGAGCTACCTAAGTCAGATTGGTTGTTCACTAAACCATTCATGCACAGTAATTACGTGGCTATCCAAGCGGAGCAGAGTAAGCGCGATAAATCTGCACTGAAAGAAGCGGGTATTCTGCTCACTTTGAAAAAGCAAGGGTTAGTTCATTTGGGCACTTGGCAGCAAGGCCAAGTTGATCATTATGATGATTTGAAAAAGCTGCTTACCGATTTGAAATCGGGCGTTTTGGATGTGGCTTATATTCCTGACGACATCGTTCACAACATGATTGCACAAGATCAAGTCGATGGCTTGGTGATCAATGCGGAGGACGTTTTGACGTTCTCTAATGCATTTGCGGTTGCAAACCACAATACACAACTGCAACACATGTTGAACAGCATCATCGAAACCATTGATTCTAACGAGATCGAAAAACTGCTGCGTTCTCACCGAAGCTTCAAACTGACTTATGGCTATGACGCGGAGCAGATCGCTACATTTGTTGTTGCTGGTTCATTCATATTCTGTCTCATGTTAATTGCGGCGTATTTCATCTTATCTCACATGCGACTTAAAGTGAGGTTAGCCGAATTTAATGCTGACAATGAGGAAGCGGAAAAGCAATGGCTGATGGACATCATCAAAGAGATCAATAGCTTGGTTTTTATCCATAGTGAAAATAACCATATGGAGATGAGCAATTGTGCTAACTACAACAGTAAACAGTGCCAACAATGTAAGTTGAAAAGTGATTCTGCACACGCTCCTCTGGTGAATAATTTTGATGAACTGACCACTGTTATTGCTGGAAAGCGTATTTCAGAAGAGGTTGCCTCGTCGGGCTGTGAACTTGATATTAAACATGTATATCGAGAACGCAAAGTCATCGCTTCTCCTAGCGGTAAGAACAAGTTTGTACTGACTGTTATTCAAGATATTACCCAGCAAAAAGAACGTGAGCAGGCGTTAATCGATGCGCAAAAAGAAGCGCAAACCGCGGTACGTGCGCGCGAAAACTTTTTGGCAACCATGAGTCACGAATTAAGAACGCCATTGTCGGCAGCACACGGCATCCTCGATTTGTTAAATCACCAAGTGACGGCAGATTCAAATCGCGAGTTAATTGCCCAAGCCATACGCTCGCTCAATCATTTGAATACGTTAGTAGACGAAGTACTGGATTATTCAAAGTTAGAGGCAGGGTACTTAACCGTCGCCCCAGTTAAGACCGACTTGCTTAAAACCTTGTGCGATGTGTTTCGAAGCTTTGAACCACGAGCGCTCGCGAAAGGTTTGGATTACAAAGTGACAATCAAACCATTTTCGAATGCTTTCATTGAAATCGACGCGCTGCGATTGGTGCAAATTACCACCAATCTACTCTCCAATGCGGTGAAATTCACTGCGGAAGGCGAGGTTGGAATCAGTGTCATTCTTCATGAAAAGCAGCTTATCTTGAAAGTGGCAGATTCAGGTATCGGCATGACGGATGACCAACTCGAAGGCATTCTCAATCCTTTTGTTCAAGCGGATGACACTATTACGCGTAAATATGGCGGCACTGGATTGGGGCTGAGCATTGTTGACCGATTGATCGACTGCATGGGCGGCGTGCTCTGCATCGATTCACAATTTGGCTTAGGCACGACGATTACCGTCAAACTGCCAATTGAGCATTGCGACTCTGAGCCAGACGTTTGTTTGAACTGGACGTATAGCGAGAGCTTACCACTTAATATTCGCCAGTGGTGTGACGCGTGGAAAATGCGTCCAGCGACGTTAAAAACAATGGTGGCGAACCTTCACCCTATACACGACAGCGATGCCAGTTTTAATGGCCTAATGCTGCGTGACGAACAAAGAGTACTTGGCAGTCTTACGTTAAGAGAGCTTCAGTATCCAGATACATTGTTCAATTTGCTCAGCCAAACGCAGCAAGAAACCAAGCTTAGTGACGTAAATCAAGAAGTGGTTTCTTGGGTTCTCGGCACGGTACTGGTCGCAGAAGATAATCCCATTAACCAAAGTGTGATAGCAATGCAGCTTCATGAACTTGGAATCGAACCTGTCATTGTAAATAACGGCCGCGAAGCATGGGAATACATCAACCAAGATGAAAACGTTGTGTTGCTGCTGACCGATTTTCATATGCCAGAAATGGATGGCTATGAGCTTGTTAGGCACGTGAAAAACTCCGAATTTAAAGCAATTCCAATCATCGGTGTGACAGCAGAAGATGCTCGTCTTGCCATTGAGCGCACACAGGATATCGGCATTGATGATGTGCTCTACAAGCCCTATGACCTTAATCAATTAAAAACCGTTTTGATTCCATTTATTGGCGAAAAAGAGAGGGGTAGGCTGCCCGGCTGGATTAAACGGTTCAAAGCACAGGACGCAAAAGAGATTGCGCGCGTGTTTAGTCAATCAATGTCTACAGATATAAAAAACTTAAACGCCGCATCGACTGAGCGAGACAAAAAACGGGTCATTCATGGCATCAAAGGAGCGGTTGGGGCGATAGGGGTAAGCATGCTGACTGAGCTTTGCATTGAGGCAGAACGAGTTACTGCTGCGGAGTTTGACAGGCGAACAGCGGAGCTAATTTTACGAATCGAGCAGGAGATCGAAAACATAAACTATTGGGTAGAGACAAATGAATACACAATTTAATGTGATGGTGATTGATGACCATCCGCTACAAACCACAATACTTACGCAAATATTGGATCGCTATTGCGCGCAAGTCATCCCTTTTAACTGTGTGGATGCCGCTATTCAGAGTGTGCAGGAACAATATTTTGACGTGATTTTTTGTGATATCCAAATGCCCGGAAAAGACGGCATCGATATGATGGAAATGCTCGATAAAGTCCAGTACCAGGGGCAAGTTGTACTGGTCAGTGCAATGGAATTGACCATTATTTCTGCGGTAAGAGCCATGTGCGAGGGATTTAGCTTTGAAGTATTAGGGAAGCTGCCCAAGCCATACGATGAAAATGAAGTCGTTGATTTGTTGGGTAAAATAAGAGATGAAAAAGCGAAACAAGTCAGCTTTGCTCAACCGATTGAAGTGGAAGATCAAGAATTCCTGTTTGCTCTGGCTGAAGGGCGCGTGAAAAATTATTACCAGCCTTTAGTCGATATGCAAAGTGGGGAAGTGCTTGGGTATGAAGCGCTCGCGCGTTGGAATCATCCTATTTATGGTGTGTTACCCCCTCATTATTTTTTGCCAATTGTAGAGCGTTGCCGCCTTTCAGGAGAGTTGTTTCAAGCTGTATTGAGTAATGTTATCTATGACATGAAACACCGCGGATTGACGCAAAACGTATCCATCAATGTAGACCATGAAAATTTAGAAGATACGGCGTTCTCTCATTACTTTTTACAGCAATGTTTAGAGAGCGAGATTGACCCATCACAAATCACCATTGAAATTACAGAGCGAGATACATTTCAGACTAGCGCGTCCCTGTACAAGAATTTACTCAAGTTGAGGATGAACGGTGTCACTGTCTCAATAGATGATTTTGGCACGGGTTCATCAACGTTTGAAAAACTGGCTCAACTGCCATTCAACGAGTTAAAAATCGATCGTTCGTTTGTACAAGGTGTCGAATGCGACATCAAAAAACGCAACATCGTTGTTGCTATTTGCGCGTTAGCGAAAAGTTTGAATATACGACTGGTCGCGGAAGGTATTGAAGACGAAGTCACATTGCAAGCGATACGTGAGTATGGGATTGATCTTTGCCAAGGCTTCTACATTGATAAACCCATGCCACTAGAAGCCATAACCATACTAAATGAAAGATATGAATAAATTGAATTACTTGATCTTTGACGATCATCCTCTCGTTTGTGTTGCAATCAAGTCGTTGTTGGAAGAGTTAGGGAAAACAAATGGGGTATTTACTGCAACATCAGCGAAGATGGCATTACAAATATTGAAAAAGGAAGAAATTCAACTGTTGATCTTAGATGTGAACTTGGCAGATTGCGATGGGTTTGATTTCTACAAACGTATCAAATCCCATGGTTATGAAGGCAAAGTCATTTTCTTCTCCGCTGAAACTAGCCAAATGTACAGCCAAATGGCTTTTCGTTCTGGCGCTGATGGCTATGTGTGTAAATCGGAAAATCACGACATTCTTAAAGACGCGATAGAAGCGGTAGAGAAGGGGTATACCTTCTTCAAATTTAAGCAAGTTGTTAACAGCGTTCGAGAAATGCCACAACTTTCAAGCAGAGAAAGCGCAGTAATGAAGTATTTACTACAAGGAAAGTCCAATAGAGAAATCGCTTCAGTGCTATCAATAAGTGACAAAACAGTCAGCACATACAAACGTCGTCTATTGGATAAATTTAACGTAAAGAACATTGTTGAGCTAACAAGAGTGGCGGGGGCGTAAGACCGCATCATGACACTTAAAAGTATCGCGTTGTCTCTTTTCATCGCAACATTACTATTCGTCACTTCTGTCACAATGATTGGTGCGGTGTTAATTTCTTATGAAGTAAAGCAGTTCAACACTTACGCGAATAATTTAGCCAAAATAAAACAAAAAGTAATTCTCATGGGGCTATTGACGGAAGCGCAGCTCGAACAATACAAAGGCATGAGCGTGAGTGAAGTAGAAGCGCAAACAGAGCTGAGCTTTCAAGATGCGATTTACTCCCTGTCACGTTATGAAAAACTTAATTACGTTGAAGCTGTTGCACGGAAATCGCTTCATCAGGCTGAAGCGTATTTATCAAATGCGTTCAATCGACAAAATGCCGTTATGTATTTTCGTTCTTATACTGGAAACAAACTCATCTTAGAGAGACCGATTGAAGCGCTAGAGGGAGTGAAAGCCACATTTGATGTTGATTGGTGTAAAAGTAACTATTCTTGTGTGTTAGCCGCGTGGAAAGAGCAACTAACGGACCGGGTATTGTTTTCCCTACCATTTAAAACGACATACTCCGATGACATGGCGATAAGCATCATGAGTCCGGTTTACTTTCAAGGTGAGTTAGTGGGAGAGTTCTCGGAACAATTATACCTCTCGCCGCTTTATAATGATGGGAAAGCGGTGGATGTTCAAATAGCGAATGGGAACAAACAAATGGTGATTTATTTCGCTGGCTACCCCTTTCCATCATTCGCGTACACCCAATCATATGTCGCAGACAACAACAATCTTATCGTTTACATGTACCCATTCAGCAAAATTGTATTGGATTACGTGTTCTTGTTTATCATCCTCTTTTTCGTAACCTTAGCGTATTACAACAAAGCTTATGAATCTGAAGAGAGCAAACTTCGCCTCGCGAAAGCACTGACGAACGTGACGAAAGATGATTTAACGGGATTGTTTAACCGCAGAGTCTTTCAAGATAGCGAATTCAAACGTCGTTTGGAAACCGCGCCATATTCCGTCATTGCAATAGATGGCGATAGGATCAAGCGAATCAATGACCATTACGGTCACCATGTAGGGGACGAAGTTATTGGGATTATTGCTGATGCTATGTCTAAAGTGTTTCGAAATAGTGATTATCTAGTTCGAACTGGTGGTGATGAGTTTGTTGCGATTCTGCCGGGTTGCAGTATCAGCCAATCTTCAATATTGGCGAAGAAGCTTCGTAGTGTCGTTAAAGATAACCGACTAAAAACCTTGGATATCGAAGTTAGTGTGAGTACTGGTATCGCGGCGAATGAATTACACGAAACGCTTCAGGACGTTATTGTACGTGCAGATGAAGATCTCTATGAGATGAAAAAACACAGACAAAAGTCCCATTAAGCAGGTCTAGTATTGACTAAATGTTAAGTTACGGAACATAACCATGACATAACTGTTTGATTAATTTGACCAAACAGAATGAGTGGTCTTTTATATTAGAGCAGTCAACAAATAGTGATTGCTCTATTTCTTCTCGACCTTACATCTGGTGTCGCACGTGAACAAAGATCTCGACTTAAACTTACTTAAAATACTTGTCTTACTGGATAAGCACCGTCAGCTCAAGCCCGTTGCGAAAGCGATGGGGAAGAGTGAAGCGTCAATTAGCAAATACCTTGCCCGATTGCGACTCCAGCTAAACGATGAATTGTTTATTCGGCATCCTCATCACATGGAACCAACGGACTATTTAAAACGTCAATTACCTAAAATTTCCGATGCACTAGAGAAGCTTGAAACTTGTCTAATTAGAGATGAGTTTGAACCGGAAAATTACGAAAAAGACATCACCATTTGTTTACCGCAAACCGCTCAATACTCATTTGGGCATTTACTTGCAATGGATTTAATGGTGCTGTTTCCCAAGGCGCACATTTCGATAGCAACGATTACAGAGTATACGATAGAAGAGATAATCCTAGGCAAAGTGGATGCGCAGTTACATTACTTCAACGAGGATGTTCCGAAATCTGTTTATCAGAAGTTCATCGGCTATGCGCCTGCTGTGGTAGTTGTCCCTGAAGAGCTGGGAATTACCACCCTGGAAGAAGCAGCCAAACTTCCCTTTATCATGTTAGAGATTATCGGTTGGAAAGAGAAAGAGCAGCTCGTTAAGCGTGCAATGGAAAGCCACGGTATGGTCATCAACCGTATTGCGGCTCTAGACAACGTAAGCAGCGTATTGAAGCTAATTAAGCAAAAAAGCGCCGCAACCGTATTACTTGAATATCAGGCGCCAATTGATGGATATAAATTTATAAGAGTGCCAGAGCATTTTTACCCAGATGGCTGGCCAAAAGTGGTTGTACAGGTGAAGCAAAGCTTAAGACATGATGCAATGCACCAGTTGTTAATCGGTGCTATTGCAAAATACATGAGCGCTTAGCGGCAAAACTCAATGTTTTCTGACTGAGGAATAGTATGCAGAAGTTCAATCAACGTGTCCGCATGGTACTTTTTCAGAATACGCGTTTTGTAGGTGCTGATTGTTTTAGCGCTGAGTGAAAGTTGTTCAGAAATCTTCTTATTTGAGTAGCCTTGTACAAGATAATGGAACACCATGGCTTCGCGATTTGAAAGTGTTACGTTACCCGACGATGGTGTGTGAGTCGACTTAAACATTGAGTAACCGCGTGAAACACTCACAATTGCGTCGATAATGGTCTCTCTTGTTTCATGCTTGCTTAAGAAGCCGTTTGCGCCCATTTCGTACGCTGCTTTAGAAAGACTCGAGTAGTCGCGTGAAGAAACAAATAACAGTCGGCCACGATATCCCGTCGCTAAAATGTTTTTGGCTAAACGCATACCATCGCGGTCGCCAAGCACTACGTCTAGAATAATCAAATCAATCTTTTGGCCTCGAACAAGATCCATCACTTCCGCACTGTCAGTGGTTTGAATCACTTCAGCTGCGTTGATTACGGATTCAACTAGAGAAGCAAGTGCTTCGCTATACAATGGTTGAGCGTCGATAATAAGAACATTATTCAAAGTTAACCTCACCTAATACATCAACTAGTGTGCTGTCAGGCGACAGCGCAATTGGATGAATAGGATTGTAGGAAAAACCTTGCTAAGAGGAAGGAAAATGACTCTTTCCAAAAGTGAAAATCAGTGTCTTGATTATGGGAATAGCGATGTCAGGTATTGAAATACCTAGTGATAGGATAATTGCTTAAAACTTACGCTGACAAAAAATTAACAAACTGAAAGTGCTCTTTCAGTGTTCTACGCCTTCAGATTTTCTTGTGATGTTTCTAGCGCTTCGATTTAAACCCGTGTGTTAGCAAGCGCAGTTTTATACCAAGCCACTTGAAGAGAGCGTGTTCTACACCAGGCATGAGCACGGTAGCCAACTTTGTAATGATATCTGTTAGATAGGTTTGGCTATTGACGCTGAACATTACTTCAAATTATTTCTAAACTTTTCATTGACTCTGCCGCTAAAAGTGGAGGTGTTAATTCGCACTTTGGCCACTCATAATGTCGTGTTCAAAAATGAGACAATTTTACATGGTTTGGTATGGAAATGTGCGTTAGCCGTCCTTTTGATGGTTTACAAATTTTGTTGTAACGACTAAAAAGGACTTTTGGATTTTTAGCCAGAGAATGGCTTCTCATGGCGTTTGCATCAAACTTTTTCTGATGCGTATTTTTGGTTGGATAATTGGCTTTATGAGTAACGTAACCAGCACCATTTTGACAGAAAGTGGTACCAATGAGCTTGAAATCATCGAGTTTCATTTAGAAAAAACATTGCCAGATGGCAGCACAAAAACTTGTTATTACGGCATTAACGTTGCGAAAGTACGAGAAGTGATTCGCGTGCCAGAAACAACCGATTATCCAAACGCACAACCTCATATGATTGGTGTGTTCTCATCCAGAGATGTACTGACGCCTTTAGTGGATTTAGCTGGTTGGTTAGGTGTGCCAACACGACAAGATCTGGAGCGCAAGTTTGTAATCGTTACGGATTTCAACAAAATGACCAATGGCTTCTTAATTGACAGCATTTCGCGTATTCATCGTATCTCTTGGAATGATGTGGAATCACCAAGTCAGTTTTTGGAAGCGGGTGAACAAGATTGTGTAGTAGCCGTTGTCCGTAAAGAAGGCAACCTGATCATGATTCTCGATTTTGAAAAAATCATCGCAGACATCAACCCAGAATTGAGTATGGAAAAATACGATGTGAAAGGGGACAAGTCGGTGGATCTCAACCAGAGAATGGTCGGTAAGCGTAATGCTAAAACGATCATGGTGGTGGATGACTCAGCATTTATTCGCTCTTTGATCCAAGAGACATTAGCTTCTTCAGGTTACAATGTGATCACATGTAAAGACGGTGGTGAGGCGCATGAGAAGTTGATGAGCTTGATCGAGGTCGCGAAAGAAGAAAACTTGCCAGTTAAAGAGCTATTAGATGCGGTGGTTACAGACGTAGAAATGCCTCGAATGGACGGTATGCACTTAGTGAAGAGACTACGCGATACCGAAGCGTTTCATGAAATGCCGATCATTATGTTCTCGTCATTGATGAGTGAGGATAACCGAGCGAAAGCACTATCTCTTGGCGCAAATGATACGATTACCAAGCCAGAGATTGGCCGCATGGTGAATATGATGGATAAATACGTGTTTAACTTTGCGTAAAAAACCGATCAGATGAAACAAATAAGGCTGCCGATTGGCAGCCTTATTTTTATTGAGGGCAGGGAAGAATATCTAAGGTGTAACTCTCGTTTGGAGTCTGCGGTGGCCCATATAAAATTCCGCATTGTGTAAGGCTAGCTCTTTTTTCGTCGGCTGCAGCAATGACCATTTCGCGAGTTGTTGAACCAGCCGGGTGATGAAATGTTTTCCAATCCGAGTCTTCTTCGTTCAGTCCTTGCACGAGTAACTTCATCGATTCGCTATCAGAATCAGGATATCCATATAAAAAAACACAGCGCTTTGAACCACCAATATTACAGCCGTCAAATGGTAAATCTGCCATTAAAGCACTGTCTACGAAGTTTGAAACGTAAGGCTTGCTTTCCAATCCCGCAATCGCCATTTTCCCATAACCCACGCCTAATGCTGACGCAATAGCGCCTTTCATTCCTTCCAAACGTGCTTCACGTGCATCGCTTTGAAGGTTTAAAAAGCGTGGCGCGGCAGTGACAGCAAGAATACCGAGCACGACAATAACTACGACTAACTCTATTAGAGTAAATCCCGTTTGTTTTTTCATATTATTTTCACAGCAAGTTAAAGGTAGAAAAACACTGACCGTACACTTGTTTATTGTGTAAATAAGTACGGTAATGATAAATCGATCAGTAGTATAAAGAGGTGAGTTGTAAAGTGCTATACCGACGCCGTACTAATTGACTGAATCCATTAAATGCAATGGAGAATTCACGGGTCTAATTCTGCTAGATTTTAAGAGGTCATTAATTCCGCTGAAGAAATGCTGCGTGAACAGGCGAGCATGAATCCTCTTCGATGTAAGCAAACATGTACATCAGCGGAATGAAATACAAAATGCAAATGAGGGCGAACCGCACAAATGGATTGTCTTTTTATTCACTTTGATGAATGCTACGCGGAATTCATATCGCAGTATGCCTGAGGTATTCATCATGCGAATGTGCTTTGGTTTTGTGTTTATTTTTCAAATGTAAGAATAATCTAAATGGAATTCGATTCGATAAACTTCCTTGCAATAGGTTTGATATTTCTTGGCTCTTATGTCCAGACCGCAATCGGTTTTGGCTTGGCTATTGTTGCAGCACCTTTACTGATTCTTTGGGCGCCAGAATATGTTCCTGCGCCAATCTGTTTAGTCGCGTTATTTATTTCGTTGATGAATGCGATGAAGCACCGCAGTAGTGTTGAAATCGGCGGCTTAAAGATGGCGTTGATTGGGCGAGTGCCGGGATCAATTGCTGGTGGCTTGCTACTCTTTTTTGTATCTACACAAACTCTCACGCTTTGGATTGGTTTGTTGGTGCTGTTTGCAGTCGTGGTGAGTGTTTTACCGTTTCGGGTTGAGCCTACGCCTTCGCGTATGACATGTGCTGGTTTCTTTTCTGGGTTGTTTGGTACCAGTTCTGCGATTGGAGGCCCTCCGATGGCGTTATTGTTGCAGCATCAAGAAGCAAATCAGTTACGCGGCAACTTATCGGCTTTTTTTGTTTTCAGTTCGATTATTTCACTAATAGTACAAATCCCAGTGGGCTTCTTCACATTGCATCATTTGGTCATTACTATTCCTCTATTACCTGCTGCGGCGCTTGGTTACTGGCTAGCAATGAAAACTACCCAGTCGTTACCAAAAGAAAAGATTCGGTTTGGGGCACTTGTGTTGTGTTTTGTGAGTGGCTTTACTGCCGTCGTACAAGCGTTGAGCCAATAATGCCATCTGCATCATAAAGCCACTGCGGGATTGCATTCCTTTTTATGTAAGGCGGACTTGTTTACTTACGCCAAATTGGTCGTTTAGATGGGCGATAGTTTTATGAATAACACTCGTTATGGCACTTTTATGGCAGCATTCTCCTTTGTGATCTGGGGATTGCTACCAATTTATTATCGTTATTTACCAAATGCTTCTATGGATGAGTTGCTAGCATGGCGAATCATTGGGTCTGTACCTGTCGGGTTTCTAATTGTACTTGGGATAACCCGTCGAGGGCTGAATTGGAAAGAAATCTGGCTTGATAAAAAATCCTTGTGGTACACGTTTGTGGCGAGCAGTTTGATGTGTATTTCTTGGAGTGCGTTCACTTGGGCTTTGACCCATCATCGGGTCATCGATGCCAGCTTAGGCTTCTTTATTGGACCATTAGTATCTGTTGCGCTGGGCGTATTTATTCTTGGGGATAGGCTCTCAAAAGGCAAACTTATTGCAATAGTGTTGGCAACAATTGGTGTTATGTATCAAGTGATTCACTATGGTCAGCTACCCGTTATCGCACTAACGATGGGGTTGTTCTTTGCTTTGTATGGGCTGTACAAGAAGAAGATAAATTATGACTGGAGTACAACCTTGTTTGTTGAGGCGTTGTTACTGACTCCAGTTGCACTCGCCTATTTGCTCTATAAACAATGGGCAACTGGTGAACTGGCTTCGGGCACAGATACCACAACATTGCTTTTGTATTTTGGCAGTGCACCTATCACACTTTTACCACTCGTATTTTATTCTATCGCAATACGTATAACTAATTTATCAACCGTCGGTCTAATGCAATACATCGAGCCAAGCTTGCAGTTTGTGTTGGCAGTTATGTTTTTTGGCGAGTTGTTTGACGAAGTGAAAGCGGTGACCTTTGCATTTATTTGGGTAGGGCTGTTGTTCACAATTTTTGAAAGTATTATCAAAGGGCATCGGCGCAAAAAGCTGGTCAAACACCCCTTATAGTGGTTTCAATATTCTCACATATTAGCTTCTTTATTCTTATGCCCTCATTCGAGGGCATTTTTAATACCATAAAGCATTGGCTTTCGTTTTTTGCCCGAATAGAAATCATAACTTGAGATTATTTGACGCATTAT
Organism: Vibrio sp. 1557; assembly: GCF_033340175.1. Classification (NCBI taxonomy): domain Bacteria; kingdom Pseudomonadati; phylum Pseudomonadota; class Gammaproteobacteria; order Vibrionales; family Vibrionaceae; genus Vibrio; species Vibrio sp. 1557. Next base: position 654,907 of record NZ_JAWOVZ010000001.1, read on the forward strand.
CATAATGATACCGCTATAGTTATAGCCAAGTGACACGCTTATATAAGTGAAAACCAGATCAAGAAGGACGACATATGATCACAGCTCTGTATGCCAACATTCTCGCAATACTCATTATTTGGTTGGCTGTTCAAGTAATTAAGCAACGTCGCTTAAATCAAATTGCTTATGCCGATGGTGGGGTAGAGGCTCTACAAATTGCTCGTAGTGCCCAGAGTAATGCGACAGAATATATCCCCATCACCCTGATTTTAATGGCACTTTTAGAATTCAATAGTGCTTACCCAACATGGATACATCTCACCGGTATTATTTTTGTAATTGGTCGAGTTATTCATGCTAAAGGCATATTGAAAAAAGACTTGAAAAAGCGCATTAGAGGGATGCAGGTGACATTTCTGGTGATACTTTCATTGGTTGTGTTAAATATGATTTACCTGCCATACGATAAGTTATGGTAAGTCTGCGACGTTACATTCCACCACCTTGGGTACTCGTTCTGATTGGATTAGTACTGAATATTGGCGCGATCATCGTTACTAGCTTAGTCCTTGATAAGTTGGGTAAACAGCACTCGCAGCTCGCAGAGCAAACAGCAGAAAACTTGTATTCCATCCAACTCGCATGGAACAGTGTGGAAACCCTAGAAAGGAAAAGAGAAGCTTTACTGCTGCATGTGCACATAAGTCAGAGCGTAGCGATACCTTTAGAGCTAGAAGAGGTATTAGCAGGGCATTTATCTTCTTGGGTTCTCAACGAGTCGGATGAAATAAAAATTGATCAACTTCCTCAACTGATGTCAAAGATAAATCAGGCACAAGCTTCGTATAGAGACCGCATCGATAATTACTACATTGAGAATGTAGAGCTCAATGAGGTAATGGCAAAGCAGGATGAAAAGATCGCTTGGTACAAGAATATCGGACTCTTCTTGCAAGTATTCGGACTTGCGTTAATCCTTGCACGCGACTTAGCTAGGAAGCAATAAAAGCAAGAGCTAAAGATCAGGTTTATTGCGAAATGCCAATGATAGTTTGCAAATTGCAATTTATTCGGTGAGCAAACAGTAGCTATTGGTTAAGTTTTAATGAAAGTGATTAAATAACAACCTGTTTTTGTGCGCTGAAAAGTTGGCACGCCTCATGCTTTAGTATGAGTGACCCTTTCTAAGCCGAGGGTCACCTAGCCAACTGACGTTGTTAGTGAACCATCTTGTTCACAAATATATACAGCCAATCACGACTCCTTGTGGTTGGCTTTTTTTTATGCAGTCTAGAACTGTGCTTTAATCCAGATCATGCGATGGTCGGAAGATACATCCTTACCATCACCATACTTACCGATACGTGCATCGTTAAATAGTTTACGGCCTTCTTCATAAGACGCTGACCAGTACACACCAGAGTCTATTACATTCAAATTTGCTGAAGGCAAGGCATAGTCTACCCCTAAGCCAAACGTTGAAGTGATGCGATTCGGATATGGGTGAGTTGAACTGCGGTCAACAGCGTGTTCAGCTGCACCAAAGCTTGTTGGGTAAAGCTCACCATTCATCACGGTTTGGTTAACCAATGGATCGTTGTGCAGCTCTTGCATTACAGAGCTAATACCGTCACCAGCCACTGGATCAAGGTTTTGATCACCCATCATTACGAATTTAGCGCCGTTCGTTAAGCCACCTGTTTTACCCGCATCGTCGTAAAAATAGTCTTTGCCTTGAATGTAATGATGCCAAAACTCCACTTCTGCTGCGTTTTGCGCTTTGTTTTTACCGGTGTCGAATACTGGTGGAGTAGGATGAGACATCAACAAGTGTACAACTTCCTCGCCATTGCGTGTTGGAATGATGATTGGCGCGTCGACGTGATTTTTCGAAGATAGACGCCCTTGATCCCACTCTTCCGCTGAGTACCATTCATCACCACACTTCATGCCGTCTGGAATCTTTTGCGAACCGTCACAGATAGTAATGGTTGGAATTGTCGCACCTTCCATATCTTTCCATTTAAATGCTTGGAATGTACGTGTGTTTGCTGTGTCAATTTTATACTTAGACATAAGGGCAAATGCATATTGACCATGGTACATGCCAAAGCCCCATGCATCACCTGGCATTTGACCTGCGGTTCCGTTGTTGTCGAGATCAAACTCACTCAACAACCCTGTATTAGTTGAGTAAGATTCAGCATAAGGGTATTCAATAGGCTCAAGGTTTGCTTCACCGCCCGCGCCATCGATACTTTGCGCGACAGACAAGTAGTTCTTCTGGAATCCTTCAATGGCTGCTTTGTTTTCACCTGTTCCATCGTTGTTGTATTCCGCCATCATGAGAACATCAGGACGATTCTTTTGAATGATTGCTGCAACGTTACGAATTTGAATGACTTTTTCCGCAGTGGTTTTGTCTTCGGCTGCGATTGAACCGTCTAAATAAGAGGTGACCAACGCAGCTTGCTGCGTTGGTTCAATTTGCATTTCATCTACCAAAGTTTCGAAGGTAGCGCGGTCAAAAGAGAGGTTGTAAGTCGCTATTTTTACTTCTTTAGGCTGAACATTGACGTATTCAGTATCGTCATTACATCCAGATAGTAGAGCGGCGCCAACAAGGACAGCGATAGAGGTTTTGATTGCTTTCATGGGTACGTCATACCTTATAATTAATTCGGCTGAATATTAAAGTCATCAGTCATTGTTTTAAGCGATATTAGTCACACAAACGTTTTCATATTTACATGTTCAATTAGTTTTTGTGTGATTTGTGCAATAAATGCAACACTTTCAACACCAGAAGGTTATATGTAAATTGTTAAAAAACGGTGTCGTTATTGATGCGAAATAGAGAGTCCGCCACCGTTAAAAAGAAAAGCGTAGAATTTAAGCGTACATGAGATGTTTGAGTTGTATGCTTATCGCCGTGTTTTATTTTTTATGTTTAAATTTCTGTATATAATAAGCAGTCAATCAGAAGTGAGGACGACCTCACCGCTCTATCTTTTCTCGGGGACGACCCCATCTCGTTGGGAAATGTGACATGGCTTGGGGAATTCTCTTCATTGCGGGCTTGTGTGAAATCGCATGGGCTGTCGGTCTTAAATATTCACAAGGGTTTACCAAATTCGGTGCTTCGGCATTCACTATTGTCTTTATGTTATTGAGCTTTTGGTTGCTTGGCATTGCGTTAAGAACCTTGCCTTTAGGCATTGCTTATGGCGTATGGGTAGGGATTGGCGCAATAGGCACGGCAGTCGTGAGTATTTATCTGTTCAATGAGCCAGCAACACTTATCAAAGCCTTAAGCTTGCTAATGATTGTCGCTGGTATCGCAGGGTTAAAAATATCAGCTTAACGTTAGGCTAAACACAAAACAGCCAGAGTCACTCTGGCTGTTTTTCTAAATGTCGTGTTTACGGTTCTGGGTAGGTATATCAAGCGTTGCGCTTAATAAAAGGTAACCGTAAGTGATGACCAAACGCATTAATTAATGCGCCTGTAACAATCAGACCGCCACCGACGTACGTCCAAATGATCGGAACCTCGCCAAAGAAAATGATGCCTAACAACACAGAAAATACGATCTGGATATACGAATAAGCGGAGGCTTTACCCGCTTGTTGAGTTTGCATCGCTTTGGTTAACCCCAATTGCCCAATTTGGGTAAAGACACCAACTAGAACCAACATGAAAGTCAGATATAGATCGGGCATTACAAAATCGTCGCCAATCAGTAAGAGTGAAGCGGGGAGAGCAACCAACGGGAAATAGAAAATGATCACTGAGCTGTCTTCTGTCTGACTCAGTTTTCTGACAATGACGTAGGCAATTGAGCTACCAAATGCGCCTAAGATCGCAATCATGACGCTAAACATTGGTAAAGCGCTATCTGAGCCTTGCCCAGTTTCTGGGCTTACCATGATATAGATGCCGAGTAAGCACAACGCAATACAAAGGAAAGTTGACGGCTGGATGCGCTCTTTCAAGAAAAATACGGCGAGTAGTGCAGTAAATACCGGATGAATATACTGGAATATCGTCGCTTCTGCCAAAGGTAAGGTGGTCACTGAATAATATACACACATCAGAGCCATCGTGCCCACAGCACCGCGTGCAAATAGTAATGGCTTATTATTGCCCCATACAGAAATTCGTTTTCGCTTTACATCGAAATAACTAATGATAAGTGAAACGAGCGCTCTTGCTGCAACGATTTCAAAAACGGGGATACCGTAGTTGCCGACGTGCTTTACTGTAGCTGACATCAGAGCAAAGCCGAACGCGGAAAGCACCATAAAGCGCACACCGATGGGAATCATAGTGTTGAATGAATTGGACATTTTACTGCTCATTTGTTGCGACAGATCTCACTTTAGCATACTTAGTTAGCGATTAAATCCTCTAAACTCAAACACTTCTGTCGACAAGATGAATAAACAGTAGAATACGTAGCAATTAATCTGCCTCTCTCAGCGTAACAATAAAAACTCGATATTTAAGGAGCTTACATGATCCCGATAAAAGCAACGCATGTTTCAGGCGTTGTCATTTCAAAAATTGATGGCATAGAAAAAATGCTGTTACTCAAACGCGTAAAAGGTGGCTATTGGTGCAATGTTGCAGGTGGTATCGAAGCGGGTGAAGCCGGGTGGCAAACCATTTTAAGAGAGTTAAAAGAAGAGACACTAATTGACCAAGTTGAGTTACATACAGCAGACTTTCTAGAGCAGTTCTACGAAGCAAAAAATAACCGTATCATGGTTATCCCATGTTTTGTGCTATTTTGTCCGCCTAACCAATCAGTTGTTCTTAACGAAGAGCATACAGAGTATCGCTGGTGTACGCTTGAAGAAGCTAAGCAGCTGGCTCCGTTTGCCAATCAGCATCACCTCTATGAACATGTATGGAAGCATTATGTAGATGTGGCATCACTAACGCCATTTACGCTGATCGATCAAAAGGGCTAAATGAACGGCAACGGCTTTGATTAGTTTTTATAGAGAGGTTTGTTCTCATAAAATGAAGCGTTAGGATTTGCGCTGAGCGTTCACAATAAAAAGGAATAACATCTATGGATGAAGTCACATGCCAAGAGACGTATCAAGGAAATCACTTACAGAAGCGTTTTTCCGTCTCGCAAAGGATCTCAATTGAGCCCCTCAACACGAAACACGCGTCCGCTTTACTAGAGGTTGTGAACACTCACCGAGAGAGCCTTGAGGGTTATCTACCTTGGACGGATTCTGTCACGAATCATAGAGAGGCCGTGAACTACATTTCCCAGCGAGTGAACAGTAATGCGCTGGATTCCCACTGGTGTGCAATTTATTTTGATGAGCAGCTTACGGGTGTTATTGGCATTAAAGGTGTGGATTTACATACACGTGTTACTGAAATTGGCTACTGGCTTGCCAACAATGGGCGAGGCCATCGTGTGATTGATCAAGTACTCGCAGTATTGATCCCTTTCTTGAAGAAGAAAGGGCACGCACAATTCATTCAGTTCCATTGTATGGAAGATAACATCGCTAGCATCAATATTGCTGAGCGTGCAGGCGCCACATTAAAAGAATACGTTGATCATGAGTTCGATATGCTTGACCGCTCTCAACGACTAGGCATTTATGAACTACGTTTGACGTAGTATCCACCCTAGAGATATTTTAATCAGAGTTCGAACTCTAACTTCACGAGCGCTACAATAGTAACATTGTTGCGCTCGTGTTAACTTGGGGCGTCATTGGTAGAAACTAGGCTAGGAGAAGCATCATGAACGCAATCACAGAGGTTGAAGTAGATAACTTGTTACAGCAAAGCCTCGAACGCTTAAAAGCGGCATATGCAGCCGAGCCTTATCCTAGTTTGGATGAACGTAAACAGCGCCTCGTTTTGTTAAAAAAATCGCTGCTTGAGAACAAACAAGCTCTGGTTGAAGCGTTAAGTGACGATTTTGGCTATCGTTCAGAATTTGATACCGCCATGACCGACGTTTTGCCAACGGTCTCGCATATTAATTATACCCTCAAGCGACTAAAAAAATGGTGCAAACCCAGCAAGCGCGAATCCGGCTTATTGCTCGCACCTTCTAAAGTCACCGTTCAGTATCAACCGTTAGGTGTCGTCGGGATCATTTCACCGTGGAACTTTCCTGTGATTTTGAGCCTTGCGCCTTTAGTGACAGCATTGGCTGCTGGCAACCGCGTGATGATGAAGCTCAGCGAATTTACGCCAAAAACCAATAAAGTCATCGTCGATATTTGCCGTGGGTTGTCTGAGTATGTCGAAGTTTTTGAGGGTGAAGCAGACGTCGCACAAGCATTCAGCCAACTGCCATTCGATCACCTTTTGTTCACGGGTTCTACGAGTGTTGGTCGCGCAGTGGCAAAAGCGGCAGCGGAAAACCTTACCCCGGTGACGTTAGAGTTGGGTGGAAAGTCCCCGGTGATCATTGCAAAAGATGCAGACATGAAGAAAGCCGTTGATGCTGTCTTGTTTGGTAAATGCATTAATTCAGGCCAGATTTGTGTCGCGCCTGACTACGCGTTTGTACCGCAAGAACGTGTCGAAGAGTTCATTTCGCTATTCTTAAAACGTTTTGAAAAGCTCTATTTAAAATCCAACAAGAATCAAAAGCTGACCCATATTGTCAACCAACGACAATATGATCGTTTGACTGCGCTACTTGAGGATGCAAAAGCGCAAGGTGCTAACCTTCACACTGTTGAGGCGTCGCCCCAAGAGGAACGACTTCTGTATCCTCATTTGGTCACGGATGTGTCGCCGAATATGCGAATCATGCAAGAGGAGATCTTCGGGCCATTTCTACCTGTTAAGCCCTACAATGCCGTTGATGAAGCGATTGACTACATTAATCAGCACCAAAGACCACTTGCGCTGTATGTTATGTCGGACGACAAATCGACCATCAAACATATTGTACGCAACACCCACAGTGGTGGCGTCGGCGTTAATGATACGGTTTTACATGTTGGCGCTGAAGATGCGCCTTTTGGTGGCGTTGGTGAATCGGGTATTGGGCATTATCACGGAGAGGAAGGATTCAGAACTTTTAGTCATGCGAAAACCATTCTTCACACACCGAAATGGTTGCCAAGAACGAGCGTATTAATGCGCCGTAGGGCTATGGCGATAAAAGCGATCCAAAAGATCTTTGTTCGATAATAATTATGATTTGATTGATAAAAAAACCGCCCGAATAGGCGGTTTTTTTGTTTCTATATGCTCTGAAACGCTGGGCAGCAAAGTTCGAGAAACTTCCTTCGCGTGCTACCAACACAACAAAGAAAGGCTCTTGTTGAAAGAGCCTTGTTCAGGAAATGTCGAGAGATTTTGGCAAGTTTAATGCAGAACTTCACTGCTGAATCTTAGATATCTACAGTCGTTCATCAGTTCTTTAAACGCCTTTCTGTCCAGCTTAATCAGAGTTTCATGATCGCCAGCTTCAAGGTAGACATGTTCCAAGTTTGCCAGTCTTTCATCGCAAACTGTCGACATGTGGTAAGGGCTACCAATCGGTGGAATAGCGCCGTGTTCACAATCGGTGAAGAGTCGGTAAACCATACGCTCTTTCACCAAGTGGAAGGTGGCATTAAATTCGTCGTTTAATCTCGACAAACTGATTTTGTTGTTGGCAGGTAAGACCGCCATCATATGACGCCCTTCATGATCCTCTAGAATCACACCTTTTGCGATATTCATTAAAGGCACACCTGCTGCAACACCACTTTGTAGCGAGCTATGACTGTGGCTGTGATTCACGGTTTGAAAGTGAATGTTATGCTCAGTCAAATATTCATCTAATCGGGTTGCAATCGTCATATAGCCTCCACGTGTATGAGACCCATAAAAAGTATAGGTTAGTCGGGCGACAATCGCGCATTTTACTCGGCGACACTGACGCTCTTTACGCTCCTGTTCTACGCTTATTGCAAGCCAGCGAGAAAGCATGGTTAACAATAATAAATAGGGGGCAACATGAGCAAGCCAATCATCGCTGATAACAAGCCGATCAAAGTAGAGTTGAAAGCTGGGCAAGAATATTACTTCTGCCGATGTGGGCGTTCTAAAAATCAACCTTACTGCGATGGGTCTCATTCGGGAACCGGCTTAAAGCCAATGAGCTTTAGTGCGGAAAAAGACGAAGATGCCTATCTCTGCCAATGTAAGCATACCGCCAATGCTCCTTTTTGTGATGGTACACACAAGCGATTTACCGCAGAGCAAGTCGGTAAAGAGGGACCGGAACAAAAGCGAGAGAAAAGAGACAAACCAACGGCGTCTGCTACTCAAGAAGAACCAACCCTCGAGTTTATCCACCAATTAGCGAGAGAGGGACTCTCTAAACTCGGTCATCATGGTCCGATGGCTGCAATGGGGGTTCCTAGGTATTTGCTACCACATTGGGATGCTATACAAATCATGGTGGCGCAAATGGCGACACAACCGTTGTTGGAAGACGTTCCTGTGTCTACCGAGTTGATTGTGGGACCAAACGCGCGTAAGCCGCTCAGACTCGCCATTCCTTTGTTGGTGTCGGACATGAGTTTTGGCGCACTTTCTGAAGAGGCGAAAATTGCACTAGCAAAAGGTGCAGAGTTGGCAGGGACTGGGATTTGCTCTGGTGAGGGTGGCATGTTACCGGAAGAGCAAGCCGCCAATTCACGGTATTTCTATGAGCTTGCTAGTGCTCAATTTGGCTACGACGAACCTAAGCTTCTTAATGTTCAGGCGTTTCACTTCAAAGGCGGGCAAGGAGCAAAAACGGGCACGGGTGGTCATCTGCCTGCAAATAAAAATGTAGGTAAGATCTCTCAGGTGAGAGGCATCCCCGAGGGACAACCAGCGATATCACCACCAACGTTCAAAGATCTTCACACTACTCACGATTTCAGAAAGTTTGCTGACAGAGTTCGTGGCATCACAGGCGGTATTCCAATTGGATTTAAACTCAGTGCCAACCATATTGAGCAAGACATTCAGTTTGCGCTTGATGCTGGGGCTGATTACATCATCTTAGACGGTCGCGGTGGTGGCACGGGTGCGGCGCCAACTATGTTCCGTGATCATATTAGTGTGCCCACCATCCCTGCATTAGCTCGTGCACGTAAGTACTTAGATGAAAAAGGTGTAAGTGACAGCGTCACATTAATCATCACTGGTGGGTTGCGAGTTCCTACGGATTTTGTCAAAGCGTTGGCACTTGGAGCAGACGGAGTAGCGATAGCAAACAGTGCGATGCAATCGATCGGTTGTGTCGCGGCTCGCATCTGCAACACCAATAATTGCCCTGCAGGCATTGCGACACAAAATGCCGATTTGAGGCAGCGTCTCGACGTTGAAAAGTCATCCCAGCAACTGAAAAATTTCTTCGAATCCTCGGTCGAGCTCATGAAAGTCATGGCGAGGGCGTGTGGTCATCACGCTCTGAATGAATTTAGTCATCATGATTTAGCGACCTGGGATCACAACATGGCGAGGCTGTCTGGGATTAAGTATTCAGGTATGGACTTAAACTGATCTCTATCCATATTTTCTGCATATAGGTACATGTTTGATAACAATTATTTATTCGCTGAAATGTTTGAAATTTTGACTTGGCGTTAACTAAAAAAACAGTGTATGAACTACGCTGTTTGAGGTGGATATTCGATTTATTGAATAACAAAGAGTGGTTACCACAACCACGACACGAAGGAGCATTATATGAGCAAAGCAAACGGCGGTTCGGTAGGTAAATGTCCAGTTATGCATGGTGGGCAAACATCTACAGATAAGTCGGTGATGGATTGGTGGCCGAATGCCTTGAACTTAGACATCCTGCATCAACACGACTCCAAAACCAACCCATTTGGTCAGGACTTTAATTACAAAGAAGAACTGAAAAAGCTAGATGTCGAAGCACTTAAAAAAGATTTAAAAGATTTAATGACTGATAGCCAAGACTGGTGGCCTGCCGACTGGGGACACTACGGTGGTTTAATGATCCGAATGGCATGGCATGCAGCGGGCAGTTATCGTATTGCGGATGGCCGTGGCGGTGCTGCTACAGGCAACCAACGCTTTGCTCCTCTCAACTCTTGGCCAGATAACGCCAACCTCGATAAGGCTCGACGCCTTTTATGGCCAATCAAGAAAAAATATGGCAACAAACTAAGTTGGGCAGACCTGATTGTCCTTGCCGGTAACATGGCGTACGAATCCATGGGTTTTAAGACCTTTGGCTTTGCGTTTGGACGAGAGGACATTTGGCACCCAGAAAAAGACACTTACTGGGGCTCTGAGCAAGAATGGTTAGCCACAAGTGACGCTGATAACAGCCGCTACTCTGGTGAGCGAGATTTAGAAAACCCGCTTGCTGCGGTAATGATGGGTCTTATCTATGTGAACCCTGAAGGGGTAGACGGTAACCCAGATCCTCTCAAAACAGCACATGACATGCGAGTGACCTTTGCGCGAATGGCAATGAACGATGAAGAAACCGTCGCGCTCACAGCTGGTGGTCACACGGTGGGTAAGTGTCATGGTAATGGTGATGCCGCAAACCTTGGCCCAGAGCCCGAAGCAGCAGACGTTCATGAGCAAGGTCTTGGCTGGATTAATCACAAAACACGTGGTATTGGCCGTGACACGGTAACGAGTGGTATTGAAGGTGCTTGGACAACACACCCTACACAATGGGATTACGGATACTTCCACCTACTATTTAAGTATGACTGGGAACTGAAAAAGAGCCCAGCCGGCGCATGGCAATGGGAGCCAATCGACATTGAAGAACAAGACAAGCCTGTCGATGTTGAAGATGGTTCTAAGCGCTACAATCCAATCATGACCGACGCCGATATGGCGCTCAAAATGGACCCTGAATATCGTAAGATTGCAGAAAAGTTCCAAAATGACCCTGCGTACTTTGATGACGTTTTTGCTCGTGCCTGGTTTAAGTTGACACACCGCGATCTAGGACCAAAATCATGTTATTTCGGCCCTGATGTGCCAAGCGAAGATCTTATTTGGCAAGACCCAACGCCCGCAGGTAAGACAGACTACGATGTCGATTTAGTGAAAACAAAAATTGAAGCAAGTGGCCTATCCATTAGTGAGTTAGTAAGTACGGCGTGGGATAGCGCGCGTACTTACCGTGGCTCTGACCGTCGAGGAGGTGCAAATGGCGCGAGAATTCGCTTGGCTCCGCAAAAAGATTGGCAAGGGAACGAACCTGAACGTCTAAGCCGTGTTCTTGCTGTGCTAGAAAAAATAGCAGCAGAAGAGGGCTGTAGTGTTGCAGACGCTATCGTGCTTGCTGGAAACGTAGGTATTGAACTGGCTGCGCGTGCCGCAGGTCATGATGTTTCCGTGCCATTCGCGCCAGGCCGAGGTGATGCCACCCAAGAGATGACGGATGTGGAATCGTTCGAAGTACTTGAGCCTGTTGCTGACGGTTTCCGAAATTGGTTGAAGAAAGACTACGCGGTTAAGCCAGAAGAGCTTTTATTAGATCGTGCTCAGCTTATGGGATTAACGGCGCCAGAAATGACGGTACTTATTGGTGGTATGCGCGTTCTAGGCAGTAACTACGGCGGTGGAAAAGAGGGCGTATTTACTGACCGAGTCGGCACTTTGTCGAATGATTTCTTCGTGAACCTTACTGACATGGCATATACGTGGAAACCAGTGAGTGCTAATCAATATGAAATCCGTGATCGTAAAACCGACGCTGTGAAGTGGACGGCAACCCGTGTGGATCTTGTCTTTGGTTCAAACTCGATCCTGCGTTCGTATGCGGAAGTGTATGCGCAAGATGATAATCAGGAAAAATTCATCCATGACTTCATCGCCGCATGGACGAAAGTCATGAACGCGGATCGTTTTGACTTGCAATAAGTGAAACGATGCCCGTCGGTAAATGGGTTGATGAATAAGTAAGAGAGGCGGGCGAAAAGCTCGCCTTTTTCTTTACCTATCTTTTTACTTTGATTGAAAGTTAAGCTCATTTGAACCATAATAACTGGACCATATGAACCATAGGAGCTTGATATGGCAACTGCAGCATTAAAAAGCTTCAAACCGAAACAACCTCATAAAGCCAATTTCTGGTTTATGTTGGGTATTGAAGACGCTGAAACAGGTCGCACTGATGCGGTTCACAAAGGCTTTGAGCCAAAGGTGTATCGCAATATTGTTGAGCGTGTGAAGCTTTCTCAGAGTGAGTTTCAAAACGTCACATTGATACCTGTTAGCACGATCAAGCGTCGTCTAAAAAACGATGAGCGCTTCAATACGCAAGAAAGTGATGCAATCTATCGATTAGCGATGTTATTGAAACTCGCGACAGAACTGTTTGACGACGAAGAGCGCGCGTTAAAATGGATGAGAGAGAATGTGTACGGCTTAGGTGGAAAACGTCCACTTGATATGGTCTCGACCACGGTGGATTTTGAAATCGTAAAAGATTTGATCGGCCGTTTAGAGCACGGGGTATTCTCGTAATATGAAGCTCTATCGTCTCACACAAAAGAAATTTGCTGACACGCCATTCAGCCCCGTTGGCGCAAAGTTGTTTGGAGGGCGATGGAACTCAAAAGGAACCGAAGCCCTCTACTTCTCTGAATCGGAATCCCTTTGCTCGTTGGAAGTATTTGTTCACGTAAACAACGATCCTGCTATCACCAAACTTTACGATTTATATCGTATTGAAATGCCAGAATACCTCATCGCCACCTTAGATGAAGAAGATCTCCCTGTGACGTGGCGGGCAATACCGGCGAGCGAGTCTACGCAGTACATTGGTGATCAGTTTCTCAATGATCCTCATCCAGAGTTTGCCGCGCTGCAAGTGCCTTCAACGATTTCACCTCGTGATAAAAACTACGTGGTGAATCCAAATCATCCCAAAATGAAAGAGATCATCAAGAAAGCCGAAAAGCTCGATTTCGCGTTTGATCCGCGCATTTTCAAATAGACGCCTAGCTTTGTCTTGCTTTAAAGCATTCAGCGCTTACCTGAGATAAGCGCTGAAGCATAAAAGTTTATTTCCTTGGTTATTGTCGGTCGTAAGTGAACTGTTGCGCTTCATTTGTAGTGTTGAGGTAATGCCCAAGCACCAACTCAGCGCCTTTGTAAGATAAATGGCTGTCATCCGTATACATCGCATTGTTTGCTCCAACTCTCATTCGACATACGCCATTTCTGCAAATGGCATCGGTCAAGTCGACAAACTCAACGTGCTCAAATTGCTCAAAGTAGTTCACTAACTTCGCCACGTTTTGAGGGTGATGTTGTTTGGGAGAAAAGTCGCAGGCAGACTCTTCTGTCTCGCCAAACAAACGCGCTTTCCAAAGGCATTCTCCTACCGCAAACGGTGCAGAAGGGGTTGGACCGAAAACGACCACTTCCTTTCCTTTCAGTTCATTCAATAATTTGGTTAATGATGCTTCATAATCGGCTTGTGAAAGCTCTTTATTGAAATTAGAAGAGATAACAACGCGACGAATGGAAGGGGTACTTAGAATGGTATCGACAGCCTCATTGAAGAACTGTCGGCAAGAAATTGAGCCAGCAGCTTCTAGGATGTCGACATAACCGACCGCACAGGAATCTTGAGTAAGTTGCACCACGCCAGTTGGTGTTACTTCAGATAGACGCTTCACGTAAACCATGCTGTGACTATTGCCTAACACAGCGATGGCGGGCTGCGGCGCAGACGAGCACACATCGTTAACGTTGGTGTTGCCGTTGCAATCTAAACCATAACCGTTGTTAACGCGCATGGCCTCGAAAAATGCGCTTCTTTCTGGAAAACCACCGTTTTGATGACCGATAACGCCGAGTGTTAGCAAGGGCAACGTCAACAACACAATAACCGCGGACACAGTGCGCATGCTCATGGCTTTTCGGCTACGGAACGGCTTTTCAATAAAGCGCCAAGTGAAGTAAGACAGTACAAAAAGAGCGATCACGTAAAGCGGGATATTGATGTCTTGTGTTGTGTCCAACACGTAGCGGTAAAAGACAAATAATGGAATGTGCCACAAGTATAAGCTGTAGCTGATTAAGCCGACGAACACGACCCACTTTAGGCTCAGTAATCTACCGCAGACATTGCCTTTAGAGGCAAACAAAATCACCAACGCGCTACCGATGACCGGCACCAGCAGCGTAATGCCCGCGCCATCTTGCGATTTTTCAAATAAAAGCGCGGAAGCCAATATCAAAACGATGCCAATGGTTGCTAGAGTATCGTTAGATTGAACTTGGACTTTTCTCATCACTAATGCGAGTAATGAACCGGTTGCCAGCTCCCAAGCGCGAGAGAAGATCATGTAAAAAGCGAAATCAGGATCGTTGCTCGCGTAGACAATAGTCATCAAACTCAGCACAAATACCGTGATAAAAAAAGTCAGGTAAAACGCGTTTTTACCACGAGCGAGTAGCATGAGTAGCAAAGGAATGACAATGTAGTATTGTTCTTCAACGCCCAAGCTCCATGTGTGGAACAGCGGGTTGGCTTGATCTTCTAAACCGAAGTAATTGTGGCCTTTCAAATACAGAAGAATGTTGGATGAAGAGAGAATGGAAGACACTGCAAATTGACCAACGTCTTTGTGTGCTTGCGGCAAAAATAGCCACCAAGACATCAAATAGCTGACGGCGATCACCACCAGTAAGAGGGGGTGTATGCGACGAATGCGTCGCTCATAAAAATCACCAAGGCTGAACTTCTGGTTTTCTAAGTCGTTAATCACGATGGTGGTGATCAAATAGCCGCTGATCACAAAAAACACGTCGACGCCAATAAAGCCACCAGCGAATTGCTCAACTCCTGCATGAAACAAAATCACCAACGTGACAGCAATCGCCCTTAATCCGTCTACTTCTGCTCTGTAAGTCATATCGTGTTGCTCCAACATTCCGTTTAATGAAGTAGAGCAAAATATGAACCAGAAATAATGTTTATTTAAATCAGTGTCTTAAAGTGGTTGTCAAAATGAAAATGCTAGGTGGGTTAACGAATTCCCAAATTGAATTTCAATATGGAAAACCCATAAAGAATGATCTTAAGAAGCGCTAAATCAAAGAACGTAAAGCGCGAGGCACTTAGACTTCATTGAAAATGATTACGCTAAAGAAACGATGACAAAGAATACGATTCAGGAAAAAATTGCCAGCTTTACTTGTATCGAAGAGGCTTTGAATTACTTCGACATCGAGTTTGATAGCCGATTTATCGAAAACAATCGAACCGAGTTGGTTAAGAGGTTTCACGGCTACTCAATCCTCACTAAACCGGATGATTGGTTTTCAGGTCGTCGTGCTTTAAAGAATGCTTACTGTAAAGTACAACGCAGTTTGCTCAGTAAAAAGACGCGCTCTGCGTGTCGAGGTTGTACATCTTGTCAAAGACGTTAATTCTGATGGCTTGCCTAAAAAGAACCCTGCATCTTGGCGTTACAGGGGGAAGAGCAAGGTTCTTTTGGTTTCGCTATTGGTTTGTCGCGAGTTGCGAATCAGCTTTACGTAGATGAATTAACCCGCGTGGTACGCAGGGTAGTCCACTAAGCCTTTTTCACCGCCGCCGAACAATGTGGCAGGGTCATGTTCTGCCAGTGGATAGCCATGCTTGATGCGGCTTGGTAAGTCGGGGTTTGCAACAAACGGACGGCCAAAGCCAATCATGTCAGCTAAACCACTTTCGATCGCGTGTTGCGCCTTTTCATCGTTGTAACGACCGGCATAAATCAGTGTACCTTTGTACGCCTCACGAACTGCGGTTTTAAAGTTGTGCGGAGTGTCTGGCGCGTCGTCCCAATCCACTTCTGCAATGTGAATGTAAACCACATTGAGTTTATCAAGCAGCGCTGCAGCGGCGGTGTAGGTTTCGACTGGCGTACTATCAACGGTGCCATTTAACGAAGTGAATGGCGCAAGACGAACACCAACACGCTCAGCGCCAATGGCTTGCGTCATCGCTTCTATCACTTCACCAAGAAAACGCAGACGGTTTCCAATAGAGCCACCGTATTCATCGGTGCGGTTATTCGCTTCAGAATCGATAAACTGGTTAACCAAGTAGCCATTCGCTGCATGAAGCTCGATACCATCGAATCCGGCTTCTATCGCGTTTAGTGCGGCTTGGCGGTACTCTTCAATAACGTTCTTGATGTCTTGTTTGGTCATTTCACGTGGCTCAACCACGTCGACAAAGCCCGGTTCGTCTGTGCCGTTATCGACAAATACTTTCACGTTTTCTGCTTTTAGCGCAGAAGAAGAAATAGGTTGCTCACCGCCAATGTTATCAGGGTGAGTCACACGACCAACGTGCCACAATTGCGCGAAGATAGTGCCGCCTTTCTCGTGCACTGCATCAGTTACTTTTTTCCAGCCAGCAATTTGCTCTGGGCTGTAAATGCCTGGTGTCCATGCATAGCCTTGACCCATTGGCGAAATTTGTGTGCCTTCAGCAACGATTAGGCCCGCTTCAGCACGTTGAGCATAGTAGGTCGCCATCATGTCGTTAGCGATATTACCTGGTTGAGAAGCACGAGAACGCGTCATCGGAGGCATAACGATACGGTTTTTTAATGAGAGAGAGCCAAGTTGAATGGGTTGAAATAATGCATCTGTCATAGGAAACCTCGTTATTTTTGAGTTTGGATGAGTTCGATTTGGTAACCATCGGGATCTTTAATGAACGCGATGTGAGTTTCTCCGCCTTTCATTGGACCTGGCTCGCGAGTAACGTTGCCACCAAGCGCTTTAATTTTTTCGCAAGCGGCGTAAATATCTTCAGACCCCAGTGCCATGTGTCCGAATGCGTTACCCAAGTCGTAACTGTCGGTATCCCAGTTATAAGTTAGCTCGATGGTCGCGCCATCTGGTTGATCAGGGTTACCAACAAACACCAGTGAGTAACGGTATTCTTGGTTTTCAAAACGATCCAAAACACTCATTCCCAGAACTTTTGTATAAAATTCGATAGATTTGTCTAGGTCAGCTACACGGATCATCGTGTGGAGAAACTTCATAAGTCGCCTTTTCATAACGTTGCGTAATCACTATGCAAACCATATCGCCACTCTAAATAAACTGGAAATTATCGTTAATTATTAAAATGATTATTTAGTGTTATGAAAAGCGAGGTTGCTGGCCCTGCAACATGCAAACAAAGATTACTCGCCGTTTCTTTTTAATTGTTGGCATATGCTAATTACTCTTTTGAGAAACCGAGTAACTATCATGTCCACAAACAGCTACTGTCATTACACTCACGAATCTCATCATCAATGTGCGGTTTGTTCTTCAATTAATGTGAATCCGAACTCTTTGGCCGTGAACTACCAATACCTAGCCGATGGTTCTGTTGTCGGAGAGTTTCACGTTTTACCGCGTCATCAAGGTTACACAGACCTGTTGCATGGTGGTATTGCCAGTTCGCTTCTCGATGGTGCAATGACGCATTGTTTGTTATCTAGAGACATTCAAGCCCTTACGGCGCAGTTGGATGTGCGCTACCATGCACCTATTCAGTTAGATGATCGAGTCACGATTACTGCACACTGTGAAGGTGAACGACGCGGTATATATCAAATGGTGGCTCAATTGCGGGTCGAAAGCGAAGTTAGAGTGACGGCTAAAGGGAAGTTTATTCGTCCTAAAAAGGCATAAATAAAAACGTGTTCTACGGAGAGGCAATGAAGAAATTTGATGAGCTGTATGCAATTGCGACGAGAAAATCTCAATATGACCAAACCAACACTTGGTTTAAAGGCGTAGAGACTTATCTGGAGGCCATTGGCAAAGAAGTTGGTGAAGTCCGCGAAGAGATTCGTGAGGATCGCCTTTGTCATTTGGAAGACGAGTTAGGCGATGTGTTGTGGAACTATCTTAACGTATTAAAAGCGCTGGAAAGAGAAAAGGGCATAGATCCTGAGAAAGTACTCGAAAGAGCCTGCAACAAATACGATCAGCGTGTATCTGCGATTGAGTCGGGACGCAGTTGGGATGAGATAAAACAGCAGCAGAAACAAGCCTTGAACGCGGAACATGAAGCCACGCAGTTAGAGGCCATGAAGAGCTAATAACTGCGCGTGATATTATTTAAGGCGCGACGGAATGGGGAAGCCTGATCAATCCTTCGTGCTGTTGACCAACAGTAGGTCACAAGGTGGTTGATCAAGTAACGTGTCTACAGTGCTGCCAGACCAAAATTGAGATGACATGCTTCGTTTACATGCCCCCATAATCAAAATCGCTGCTTGTGATTGCTTAACTGCTTTTGGTAACGCCGTTTCAGGGTTTCCTTCCGGTAATAGTAATGGAACTCGCGTTAACTTTTGCGCAGTAATAAAATCTGTAATGCCTGCTTTTTGATTGCTTAATATCTCTGCACGATAGCGAGAGAGGTATGGCGCGACGTATCGGCAGTAAACGAGCGTCATTTTCCCGCTTAAGGTTTGTTCTAATTTTGAGCCTCGCGAGACGATGGCTTTATCTACTATCGACTTTTCATCCCCTCGATGAAGTGGGTCGATTGCACAAAGCATGTTGGCGTGAGAAGGCCATGAACGCTCACTCAGTAGCAACAAGTCGCAATCTTGTTGTGCTAGTTCTGTGAGCATCGTTTGAATCTCGTGTTTGTTAAAGTGTCCCACGAGCAGTAAGTCAGTGTGGTCAACAAGTCGTTTCGCAACTTGCTCAACCCAATGGCTCCCTTTGAAATGCTCGTAAGAGAGCGTTGGTGTTTCAAGCTCTTCTTCTTCACAAAGTTCGACAATTAATGCGTTGAACTTTAAGGTCCAAGCTTCAAACTCAGCTTGTCTTTTTTCTATATGGTCAGAGTTGAAACTGAGAAAATGAGCGAATGCGTGATCTTCACTTCGGCGATGGTCTTCCACTAAAACTACAATAGGCTGAGCCAGCGCTGTCGAAAATTGAATCACTTTACGAAGCACCTTACGACTTGGTAAGGCGGCCTGCTGAGTCAGAAAAAATACAGGTGCCATTGATTACTCCATTATCAAACAAGGCGAATGAGCCTGACACACATTCAAGTCTATACCATGAACTGATGCAGAGGCGTTTTGTTTCTGCGAGCGAAATATAAATTCCGCAATTAAGTCAACTATCGCCTAGAATTTTAACATCAAGAATTCATGCCTTCGGATAGCACATATCGTCAATACGGCGAATGTGGTAGTGAAAGCTATAGGTAAAAGTAATGATAGATTCCAACCAATTGCAAATTAACCGCAAAGTGCCACATTTGCTTGCTGAGATCATTAAAGCGATAGAATCGACCGAAGACTTGAGCTTTTTGAAAGACTATCAAGAAGCACAGATTGCGAACATTTTGGAATCGGTCAACATTGCTTACCGTAAGCGTGTCATAGAAGCAGTGCCGCCTGAGAAGTATTGGACGGTATTAAATTTGCTCCGATACGACACCGCCAAGCACATTCATCAATCACTCAATAAAGACTTACAACATGAACGCTTGGCGTACATAACGGATTCAGAACTGATCATCTTTGCGGACTTTCTACCGACCGAATTTGTAGATGAATACCTTATTGATCAAAGTGAAGAGTCTGTCGCGCATATCCAACAAGCATTGTCGTATGCAGACAACAAAGTTGGACGTTATGCCGAGCCTCACTTTCTGGTCGCAAACCCTAAAAACAGCGTAGGAGGCATCAAAACCGAGCTGCTAAAACGTGGGCAAAGTCCAGTGCGGTTGATTATTGTGCGTGATGCGAGTGGTGTGATTGGTACGATAGAGCCGCATACCCTGTTGCTGCACGAAAATCATATCAAACTTACCGACTTGACCGTAGTTACGCCAATTCTAGAAGATATTCAAACGATTCAAAGCGTCAGCAAACAAGTCTCGATTGATGGTGGAGCACATTGGTTTCCTATCATGGCTGGTGGCAAAATTATGGGCGTCTTGTCGATGGCGACCATTGCGATTACGTTGCGCGAACTCAGCCTACAAGCTGTAGTGGCAGAAAACGTACGAAGCGAAGAAGATTTGTTCACACCATTAAGCGTGGCGACAAGGCTAAGAGCACTTTGGTTGGTGATTAACTTGCTGACCGCTTTCGTAGCCTCCGCCATCATTGGGCTTTTTGATAATGTGGTCGAGCAAGTCGTTGCGCTTGCGATCTTAATGCCCGTTGTGGCGAGTATGGGCGGCATCGCGGGTAGCCAAACCTTAGCGGTGGCCATTCGAGGTATCGCACTAAACCACTTGCACCAAAGTAACTTGAAGCTATTGGTGAATAAGGAATTAAAAATCGCCACCATTAATGGTTTAATTATGGGATTGGTGATCGCGGGTGTCGTTTACATGGTGTTTGACTCTTTGCCATTGGCGCTTATTATTTGCTGTGCCATTTTCCTCAATAGTTTGGCGGCCGCGGCATCGGGTACGTTGATACCATTCACGTTGAAAAAGTTTAACATTGACCCCGCCGTGGCTGGCTCGGTAGTATTGACGACCGTTACCGATGTCGTTGGTTTCTTTGCGTTCTTAGGCTTAGGTGCCATTTTCTTGATATAAATATCCAATTGACGCGTTAACTAGCAGAACCAATCGCACCATTTCCCAACCCAGTATTTTGGGCGAGCTTGCTTCACTCAGCATTCCTCCGTTTTCCATAACCGATGAACACGTCGTTTCGGTTCTTACTTTGTATATCTCTTCACTGCCCAGTTCTATTCCCCAAATTTCCCACTACCGATCTCGCTTAACGCTGGCGTGCCAAATGCCAATTTCAAACGCCAGATGATGCCCATTTTCTTGGCTGTACACGCATTACTTCACTCAAACAAAAAATAAGGAAAAGATTTTGAATAAACTTATCGTATTCTCTGGTGGTCCCGGTGCAGGGAAAACTTCGGTAATCGAACAGCTAAAAACACAAGGTTTTATCTGCGCGCCAGAAACCGGCCGTCAAATAATACAAACGCAGGTTGCCAATCACGGTTCAGCATTACCTTGGAATGACAAACAAGCTTTTCGAGACGAAATGATGAAGGCAGAAGTGAGCAATTACCGAGCTTTCAATGTCCACCAAGGGAATGTGTTTTTTGATCGCAGTATTGTGGACGTATATGGCTACAGTAAGTTGGAACAACTGCCAATCTCGCATGAGCTCATCACGCATTGCCAGACGCTTCGTTATCATTCTCAAGTATTCATTTTTCCACCGTGGACGTCGATATTCAGCAACGACGAAGAGCGAAAGCAAGATTTTTCTGAAGCGGTGGCTACGTATCAACAGATGGTCAACGCTTATCACAAATTTGGTTATCAATTGATCGAAGTGCCCAAAATGTCAGTCGAAGACAGAGTAGCGTTTATTCTCGGCTCAGTCATCGAACAAGGCTGAAAGATGATTGATGCAAACAAATGCGTAAGGCGATTGTGAGCACGACAACAATATGCGTAAAGGGAGTTATTTATACTGGATAAAATTCAATAACTTAATTGAGTGTTATGTCTTTTAAATATCTTACCTTATTGCTCGCAACGACGAGCATGAGCAGCTTTGCTGATGTAGGCCTGCCTTCGGGGGATGATTGGTTAAACCATGTGACGAATGGCCTAGCCCCATATTGGATGATGGAAAGCGCGCATGGACAACCTGCGGGGAATTTTCCGACTTTTCGTTGTGATAACGGTGTCATTCTCGACCCACAAAAGCCGTGTGGAGAATTAAACAAAGGGTGGATTAGCCCGCACTTCAATCGCGAATACACCCGCATGAAATCGCGCCAAACTTACGCTTATGGCGTGCTTTTTCATCTTACGGGTGACAAGCAAGCATTAGAGCTGGCAAAGAAAGGGGCTTATTACCTGATTGATCATCTACAAGATGAGAAAAACGGCGGCTTTGTGAGCTTTACGCGTAGTGGGAAACCGGGGATGGAGTGGCAACAACGAACTTCTCAAGACCAAGCTTACGCCTTGGTGGGTTTGGCGATGTACTACTACTTGACTCAAGATCCAAAGGTCGAACAAGCGCTCATCGACCAGCAAGCGTTTATATTTAAACAATACCGACGAAGCGATGATCGCGGTCTGGCTTGGGTTTTGAAAGACGGTGATGGGGAAAGTGCGAAGCAGCAAGAGCTAGTCGCTCAACTTGACCAGATCAATGGCTATCTGTTGTTAACGGCGCCACTTTTACCACCGCCAGCGCAAGCCAAGTGGAAGCAAGATCTGCAATGGCTGACGAAAGTGATGCTAGATAACTACCATTCCGTCAAAGAGCAGCGCTTTTATGGCGCGATACACCACAAAGCGGTAATGATGCCAGATGCGAAACACAATGATTTTGGACACACCATCAAAGCGTATTGGATGACGTATCTCACTGGTCAGTTGTTGGAAAATTCCAATTGGACAGAGTTTGGTTTCAAAGGAATGAAACACACGCTTAAGCAAGCGCAATATCAGCAAAACTTTGAGCAAGTCAAAGCACTTTTCTCACCAGAATGGCAGAGTAAATGGGCACAAGAGAGCATTCGTGCTTGGCAATCAAGACCATACAAGCACTATAGCTCGTCTTGGGAATGGGCAGAACTCGATCAAGCGGCGATGACAGTTTCTCTTGTCGATGGTTCGATGAAAGAAACGCTTCAATACACGTTACCCACTTTTATGGACGTATGGGTGGATCATCAATATGGAGGAGTCGGTCTGAGTCCTAAATCAACCAAAG
Source organism: Vibrio sp. 1557 (assembly GCF_033340175.1). Lineage (NCBI taxonomy): Bacteria > Pseudomonadati > Pseudomonadota > Gammaproteobacteria > Vibrionales > Vibrionaceae > Vibrio > Vibrio sp. 1557. Next base: position 677,640 of record NZ_JAWOVZ010000001.1, read on the forward strand.
CGTTCCATTGGGGAAATGGTTACCACCAGTTTGAACATGCGTTGGTCGGGTATTTGTACGCGCAACAAATGGCAAAACAGCCCGCCAAGCTTTACTACGCGCGACCAGCAGAGAATAAAATGCCACTTAATCCGTATTACTTTAGCGCAGACGTAAAATCGTTGTCGTCACAAAGTGATGGAGTCGCCACCGCGACATTCACCAATATTCGACCTTAGGTTGGTCGATGGTGATGTGTTAGTTAAAGTCCGCGTAAAAGCCAATAAAGTCCTCCGATAGCAAGGATGACTATTAGCTATCTAGGTCTGTCACTAGATAAGCTTCAAGCAGTAATTGTGTAGGTAATGACCCCTGGGCGCTTATAAAAAGCCGTCAGAACCACTGGTTTTGACGGCTTTTTATTTTATGACAGGTAGAGGATTCAATTTTCAGCGCGATAGGTCCATGAAAACTTAAGTGAGATTCCAATCACGTCGCATAGTCTCACTAGTGTCATTGGAAATAAATGAATTGTTTCTGATACATAGAACGTATTAACATGGTTGCACTGGGCCCATATGAGTAAACTTATTGAATATACAATTTGAGAGAGAGGGTTTAGTTTTAAAAAATAACAGTTAGTTGGAATCTAGGTTAAATGAAAATAAAACTATTTAAAAAGCTACAAGTTGTATTTCTTGTGGTGTTGTTTCTCTAGGTTGTCCAAGCGGAAGCATGATCTAAAACGCTTATTTTATTCAAATAAATGGAAGGAAATGAAAGTGGAATTAAAAAATAACTATTCAGAATCAGAAATAAACCAGCCACCATCGGTACTTCTTGTTACGTCTCTGTTGTGTCTGGCGTCCGTTTGTTGGGCTGCATTGCTGTTGGCCATTGAATATATTGTTGGGATAGAAATGAGTGGTACAGGCTTTCTTAGCACGTTAATCCCAGCCATGAGTGTTGGTTATTACTTCGGCTACAAGACTGGAGATGTAATGCCATCAAAAACAAGATGGTATGCTGTTTTACTGTGGACTTTAGCAAGTTTGGTAGTGTTCTCTCTTATCTTAATGTCGTTAGATATTTCTCCGTTTTATTTATTATCTGAGCTCGGTGGGGTAAGTATTTTTATTGCTATCATAATGCTAATAACGATTGGCATCGCCTACTTAATTTTAAAAAGTGGTGAGAAAATGGCGATTAGAGTATTACTCAAAGCCAAGGAAAGTCAGTAGATAAAATACAACAAACGATTCAATTAGGATCATGACAAGACGTCAGCCATAATGTGCTGGCGTTTTAGTTTCCTGTTTGTAGGATTTTTATCTAAAAGGCAAACCCATTTATTGTGTTGTAGTTTGAGTTAATGGTTTATGCCTTGTGCGCAAGATAGCTTAGCAGGTTTATGTATCGAGAAACGTGTGTATAATTCGCCACGAATTACGATTTATAGATATGAAAGGTAAGTATGGCAGTCCTCGAAATTCTCTCCATTCCAGACCCAAGGCTTAAAGTAAAAGCAGAAAAAGTCACTGATGTATCGACAGTACAAACGCTGATAGACGATATGCTAGAAACACTTTACGCAACGGGCAATGGTATCGGTTTAGCTTCAACCCAAGTAGGCAGAAAAGAGGCGGTTGTTGTCATCGATATCTCTGACGAACGCAATGATCCTTTAATCTTGGTTAACCCAGAAGTGGTGAGCGGAGAAAACAAAGCACTTGGTCAAGAAGGGTGCCTATCTGTTCCTGAGTACTACGCAGATGTAGAGCGTTACACGTCAGTTGTTGTTTCTGCACTAGACCGTGATGGCAACCCGATTACAATCGAGAGCGATGAGTTCTTGGCGATTGTGATGCAGCACGAAATTGATCACCTATCTGGTAACTTGTTCATTGATTACCTTTCACCGTTAAAGCAAAAAATGGCGATGAAAAAAGTGAAGAAGTACGTAAAATCGCAAGCTAAGTAATATGAAAGGAAGTAACTCACAACCGCGAGTTACTTCCTTGTAAATCAAGAATAGGACGGTAGGGAGAGCGGTTTATCTCTGCTTTTGGGGGACATAACGCTTTACGACCTTCATAAGCCTTTGAAATGAAGAACAGTCCATATGTGACTCATGAGGGCAGGTGGCAACATGGTTTAGGCTGTCTCGCACCGCTTTCAAACGTTTTATTTGCTCATCAATCTCAAGTGCCTTTTTCGTTAGTAAGTCACGATCGATATATGGCTTTGAAACTTCTGATTGATTCAACATTTCTGCCATTTCGTTAAGCGATATTCCAGCGATACGCCCCAAACTAATTAAATTGAGTGTATTGAGTACCTCTGGTGAATATTGGCGTCTCAATCCATTCCTTCCTATCGAGCGAATTAACCCCAGCTGTTCGTAGTACCTGAGCGTTGAAGTCGGCAATCCTGATTTTCTAACCACTTCTGCAATATCCATATTATTCCCCATTGACTTCAAGTTGGCTTTAAGTTGTAGCATGCAACTAAGACCTTAACAAATCAAAAACTTGAGGAGAGAAAAATGCTGCTTTTAATGGGATTGCAAGCGGTGCTAATAGGGATTGGTGCCACTTTGATAATGGATTTATGGGCATGGTTACAAAGGAGAGTGTTTGGTATTCCTTCATTAAACTATGCGTTGGTTGCGCGCTGGGTTTTGTACATGCCCCAAGGAAAGCTTATGCATGCGCCAATTATGGCGTCAGAGGCGATGCCGGGAGAAAAGTCACTTGGCTGGTTTTTGCATTATGCCATCGGCGTTACTTTCGCTTTGGCTCACGTTACTGTTTTTGGTCATCATTGGTTGGTAGAGCCCAGTCTAATGCCCAGCTTAATTACAGGCGTGGTAACGTTGATCTTCCCATTTTTGGTCATTCAACCTTGTCTAGGATTTGGTTTTGCTGCGAGTAAAACCCCAACACCTTGGAAAGCCCGTTTTCTTAGCACATTGGCGCATTTGGGTTATGGTTTGGGTTTATTCATAGCCGGGTTTGCAATCAAAGTTACGAGCCAGTATTTTGCATAGATAAAATGAGCATCATGCAAACGAGTGGTTTTTATCTATGATGCTCAACTCTTGGTTGTTTTTTGCGCTTTGCTCATAGTTGACCGATATGTCTAAAGTCTGTTGCATTTATCCAAGACGTAAAGTCGGCGGACATTTAACATTGCCTTAACGTCAGAATGGCAAGCGGTTTACCAAGAAAAACTAAAATTATCTGGTTTGACATAAAGAATATTAAGGGTTTCAGATGGCTTCAAAAGTGGCAGGGATATCAATACTGAGTTTATTGGCAGCGCCAGTTGCGATGGGAGAAACAGCCAGTGCTTATGATTTATGTTTGCTAGACAAAATAAAGCAAAGCAAAGGTGAAGAAACCATAAAGAGCATTCGCGCGCAGTGTGAGCTTGACACAGTAACCAGCACAGTGCCCGCAGATCCAGAAATTGAAGAGCCTGAAGAACTTCAGGAAAGTTTGGTCGACAAGCGTTTGGAATCAGAACGAGAAAACGCGTTCGAACCGTTTAGCCTAGTCGCGCATCGCGTTAACTATATTCTTCCGTTTACATACAGTGATCGTGTAAATAAACGCGCGTATGCCGACACCAAATACGGCGATGAACTGCGTAAGGAAGAGGCGGAGTTCCAAATCAGTTTTAAAGTACCAATGAACTATGATGACTTGTTGTTTGATGGCGATGGTCTGTTTTTTGGAATGACTCTTAAATCATTTTGGCAGGTATACACGGGTGCAGCATCTCGTCCATTCCGTGAAACCAATTATCGTCCAGAGCTTTTTTACTACACCCCAACAGACTGGAAACCACTTGATGGTTCGACTTGGTTAGGTTTTGGTATTGAACATGAGTCTAACGGTCAGAGACAGGAGCTATCGCGCAGTTGGAACCGTGTCTATGCCAACTTAACCTTTGCAAAAGACAATTTTGCGGTTTCTATCCAGCCTTGGTGGCGTATACCTGAAGATGAAAAGACATCGCCTAATGATCCCAAAGGTGATGATAACCCGGATATCGAAGACTATATGGGACACTTTGAGCTATCGAGTGCTTACAAGTGGAATGGTTACGAGTTTACCTTTTTAGGTCGCCAGAACTTTCAAACACATAAGGGTTTTGCAGAACTGGGTGTGTCATTTCCGATTTGGGGCAAAGTTCAGGGGTACGCACAATACTCAGCGGGTTATGGTAAGAGCTTGATCGACTATGATCATAATCAGCAGCGGATTGGTGTTGGTATTGCAATCAACGGTGTTTTGTAGTTTTTCGTAGATGGATAGAAATTAACACTGGCAATTGAAATTTCAATATTTAGAATGCGAGGCTGAAATTGATTTCTAACCTAGAGTGATTTTATGCTTCGTGATTACACCTTCGATTGTCTTGTAACTATGCCTCGCCATGAGCTGGAAGAGTTTAGTGCTCGTATGATCAGTAAAATGGTGCCAGAAGACGTGATGAATGAGCTGTTCACTTTTGATCAAGAAGAAGTGGATAGTGAAGACCGCATGTTGTCTGCACGTCTTGATGCAATGCTACGCATGACAGCAATCGCACTGAGTGAAATTCAACAAGCGTTTGATGACTCAGACAACGCAAAGCAAAATAGCGAGCGAATGACGCGATTGGTGCTTTGGCATTTCTACGCGATCTCATTCCGTTTGGAAGAGGCCATCACGCTAGAAACACACTGTGCGCTAGTGGAAAAACTAATCGAAAATGCACCTTCGGATGTTTTTGCGTGGGTAAAAACATTGACGGAGCTGCTGCACACTTACGCTGAAATCAACGCGAAAGAGAATCCTCAAGACTAAACACCTGTCGTTTATCGTTCAGTAAATTAGAAACAAGGCGAGCCATTTGGATCGCCTTGTTTTTTCGCGTCAGATAAACCTTCGGGTTTGAAATACCAAACAAGCCTAGACTCAGATTTGTTCGTTCACTAGCGAACGGCGTGATTCCTTCTTACACTAAATCAAGGTGTTTGTTGCTAAACAAGCAAATGCATGACTAAGTCGTGTATTATTTTCCACTTAAATGCGGATAATTTATGTCGAAGAACCTTCTGGTTTTTAAATTGGAACCGACTATTGAGCGTGTACGCTTTCCAGCTGAGCTTCATCTATCTAAAGGAAGTGAACGATGGATCCGTTAACGCAAGGTTTATTGGGTGCAGCTTTGCCACTGGCGGTGAGCAACAAGCGAAACCTTGCAGTTGTTGGCGTGTTGGGCGTGGTCTCTGGGATGGCTCCGGATTTAGATGTGCTAATCCGTTCTTCAACTGATCCTTTGCTGTATTTGGAATACCATCGCCAATTTACTCACTCGCTCTTGTTTATCCCGTTTGGTAGTTTCATTTGTGCTTTGTTGTTGTATCCATTGTTCGCAAAAAAGCGAGGACTAAGCTTCCGGCAGAGTTGGTTTTACTGCGCGCTTGGTTATAGTACCCATGCGTTATTAGACGCATGCACCAGTTATGGAACACAGCTTCTATGGCCGATAAGCAACACGCGTTATGCTTGGAACACTATTTCGGTAATCGACCCCGCGTTCACACTCCCTATTTTAATATTGCTTTTGTTTGTTGCACTGAAGCGAAGCCCAAACTATGCCCGCATTGCATTTTTATGGTGCCTGGCTTACCTAAGTCTTGGAACGATCCAGCGAGATAGAGCAGAAGTAGCTGGTTGGGAAATCGTCAAAGAGCGACAACACAACGCTATACAATTAAAAGCCAAACCAAGTTTCAGCAATCTTTTGGTTTGGAAACTAATTTATGAAACGGAAGAGAGCTACTATGTAGATGCCGTAAGGGTGGGGCGTTCAATAAAAATTTACCCTGGCGAATCAACTCCAAAGTTAAATATAAAAGAGCAATTTCCGTGGCTAAACCCGCAATCGCAACAAGCAAAAGACATCGAACGTTTCCGTTGGTTTTCAAACGGTTTTGTAGCGACGGATCCGAATAATGAAATGCGAATTGTTGATATGCGTTATTCCATCGTACCAAACCAAATTAATGCGTTATGGGGCATCAATCTATCCCCAAAAGCCAGCGCAGACGCGCACGTTGAATACACTGCTCATCGAGGAAGTACTACAGAAGATCGCCAAGTTTTTTTCAACATGCTTACGGATTTTGAGTGATGGTTTTACTTTGGATGTCGATGCGGTTTCGTAATAACTATTACGCAGACTGAAAGTCCTTTACTAGGGTCGGCTTGCTAGCGAAGAAAATCTTGCCAAACAGGGACTTGTACTTCCAGCCAAGAGACAAAAGCCGTTTAGCTAAGTTCTTGTTTTCAATGATTGCAACCTCAACACCTTGGTAGTGGTAAGGATTGCTTTTGATGTAGTCGATAAATGCAGTAAGCACGCCTTGCCCGCGAACGGAGGGTGCAAAGTTGACTGCTACAATAGAAAAGCGTTGGCTACCTGCTGGGCAACGGACTAAACAGTGCCCAAGAGGATGAGTAATAGTCTCAGAAAATTCAGGAAAAGGGCGAGACTCAAGCTCTTGAGAAAGCGCATCGTATCGCTGACATAGATAAGAAAATAGTTGTTTCGCTTCGCTGTTCATATCGGTGCCGCTTTTGTGTTGCTTGGTTTGAAGGCATTGATGTCTCAAACATTGTAACCATAGATAGCAACACAAAACGCGGTAAACTTTTTCAGTAATGATTTCCTATTTTTGAAACCTAAATTGTTACAAATGAAGTTGATTGGGTTTTATATGGTAGTTGTGAACGAGTATTTCTAGTTGAAGGGAGAATACGCTGGTTACTGGATTCTTACTGGAATTCCTTTGTTAAAAGGCGAGCTGCTTGGTTTAATGCCGCTCGTTTAACTGCGAGTGGCATCTTTTGTATTTCGTCACCTTGTACAGCGACGATGGGACATGATGTGGGATCTTCTATCCTAGCTCTTCATGGTCTAAATTATCTCATTAACCACTCAGAGCTAGATTCTTAGTCTCGCCAAGGCTCGCTGGACTGACACAAAAACATCGTTAAACTCCTGTTATTAAATTATTTGGTCCGCCTTTGCCTACTTTTGAACGCTTAACTAGGCGTTACTCCAAGTGCTTAAATTGCAATGCCACAAGTCGCTGATACAACTCACAGCTTTGCATTAATGATTGGTGGTTACCGACATCGACTAACTCGCCATTGTCGAGCACCGCAATTTTATCCGCATGTTGGATAGTCGAAAGACGATGAGCAATAATCAGCGTTGTGCGTCCTTTCATTAGAGCTTCAAGTGCTTGTTGAACGTGATGTTCACTTTCACTATCAAGGGCGCTGGTAGCTTCGTCTAGCAGTAAGATTTTTGGATCTTTTAGAATCGCGCGAGCAATCGCAATACGCTGCTTTTGTCCGCCCGATAGCCTAACGCCGCGCTCCCCTAAAAAGCTGTGATAGCCTTCGGGAAGCTTCTCAATAAACTCATGGGCATGGGCTTTTTTCGCGGCTTCGATAACTTGTTCATCCGTCGCTTCAGGATTACCGTAGCGAATATTATGGAAAACATCATGGCTAAACAGCGCTGGTTGTTGTGGTACGAGCGCCATTTGACGTCGAAGCTCGTTTGGATCGAACTGTCGAATATCTTCACCACCAAACAACACTTGCCCTTTTTGCGGATCATAAAAGCGTTGCAGCAGTTCGAATAGTGTTGTTTTACCGGCACCAGAAGGGCCGACCAACGCCAACACTTTTCCTTGTTCAGCAGTTAGATTTAATTCTTTGATTGCTGGTTGATTTGGTCGAGAAGGGTAGTTGAAACTCACCGAATTAAAGTTAACCTCAGCAGGCATGTCGGAACGGACAGGCAAATAGTTGCTTGGCGCTTTAATATCACTGTCTACTTGAAGGATCTCAATCAGCCGTTCGGTAGCACCTGCGGCTCTTTGCAATTCACCCATGACTTCGGAAATGGTTGCAGTCGATGAGGCAACCATAATGGCATAAAACACAAATGCGGCTAGGTCACCCGCAGACATTTTTCCGTGAATCACATCGCTGCCGCCTATCCAAAGCATGCCTGCAATCGCGCTGAACACAATCACAATAACGCCTGATATCAGGATCGCGCGCTGTTTTACTCTCTGTCTGCCTACTTCATAAGCTTTTTCCACCTCGACAGCGAAAGCCGCTCGTTCATGCGACTCTGAGCTAAAACTTTGCACGGTTTTAATATGTTCTATCGCTTCTCCAGCGTAGCTTCCGACATCGGCCATTGAGTCCTGACTTTGGCGAGAGAGAGCACGCACGCGTCGTCCATAAAACAAAATCGGAACCAGAACCAAAGGCACAGAAGCAAGCACAATCAGCGTGAGCTTAACGTTGGTAGCGAATAACATAATGATGGCACCAAAACACATCAAAGCGCTACGCATCGCCATCGAGAACGATGAACCAATAATGCTTTGCAGCAATGTGGTATCGGTAGTCAGGCGCGACATTATGTCGCCGCTACTGTTGGTCTCAAAATAGCTCGGATGCAGCGTAATCACATGGTTAAACACCGCAAGGCGAATATCCGCACTAACGCGCTCACCTACGGAAGAGACAAGGTAAAAGCGAAAGAAAGTCCCAATGGCAATACACAATGTTACACCGACAATAAACTGAATCGCATTGGTAAGCTCTTGCAGTGATTGCTGAGCAAAGCCTTGGTCGATAAGAATGCGCACTCCATAGCCAACGGATAACGTCAAACTTGCTGTCGCGACAAGGGCAACCAAGGCCGCCGCAACCCGCCATTTATAAGGTGCAATAAAGGTGCTGAGTTTAAGAAGAATGCTGAGATTTTTGTTATTTTTTCTGCTCATGAGTGACTCACAAAGCGTTTTAGGTACCTGGCATAGTAAGCCAGTTTGGTTGATGAGACCAGTGGGGCTCTGGTTCGAGTAAAAGACGCCATTTTACTGAGGCTAGGGTGGGCTATTTGACCCCAAGGAATCAAAGAATTGTCAGGGGAAGTTACTTCAATTAGCCAACTCCACGGCACACCAATTTTCCATTTGAATTTCTAGTGAAGAATATAATGCTTTAGAATTAGTCTATCCTTACCTAAGCGTTTGGTTTATAATGAATTTATTCGATTAGGTTCTAAGCTTTCAATAAGCAGGAGGCTGGCTTAATGCCACAAGTAATAAACTGGTACGATATTGCTGAGAAATTGTTGTCTTCACAACCCGGTGAAGGATGTAAACCTTTCTTGGATGCTTACGATAAGCTCAAGCTCGGTGATGTTTGTGGTGCAGTATCGGCACTAGAAGAATTAAATGAACTGCAATACTACTTGAGCACCATAATGCTTGAAATTCAGTTGGTTGAATTGGGGGGAGATGTCACTCAGTTACCGTTATTCACACTGGGCTTACGTGAAAATGTACCTGTTGAGTCGCTGAAAACCTCTGAGATCTATCATGAGTTGAACCGAACTTGGACAGAAAAAGTTGCTGTCTTATTACCTTATGATGATGTCATGTATCGTAACCAATACTCCCGTAGTGATGGCGCATTGGAGGGTGTGATTCGCGCTCTCTGTGCCCAAGGCAAGCACGAAAAAGCGATACCTTATGCAAAGGCATCTAATACCTACAATCGCGAGTACGTAGCAGAGTCATGGGCTGAGATTATCCGAGGATTAGCCGATGGGAAGCTAAAAGATCAAGCAATTTGTAGCTTGAGTTCTCTTGGTGCACTTAGACCAATGATTCAAGACGGGGGGGATGAGGCGGCTGCCTATGGCACAGCTATTGAAACATTCGCAACCATCAACTTAGACAGCAATCACCCTGAAGTGCAGCGTTGTTATAAAGGATTGTTACGTCTTGCTCGTCATTATGCGCCAAGAGATTGTCGCTCTGGCGGTACATTTCGTGCAGCTGTCGCAGCGGCGAGGCTTGCAGGAAAACAAAATTGTGAGCGATGGTATGAAATTGCTGAGTCGCTAAGTAAGTATATCTGGAGTGCAGATCTCAATCAGAGAGCTAGCATCGCTTTAGAATTGGCATCCTATCAAATGGAAAAATGCTCAATTGAGGCTTTAAAGGAACATGTTGAACTGATTGGGTATGATTGGTCGGCTATTGATGACCCTGTATTTATCCTCAACCAATATGTAGACAGCAAAAGTCAGCACAAGCCAGATGCCGACACTGAACTGGCCAATGCAGTAAAAGCTGGCAAAGATGTTTGTGCACTAGTTGAACAAAGGATGATTGATGAAGACAAAAAAAATCCATTCGGCGCAAAAGAAGAAAATCGGTTAAAACTAGGGTGTAAGCTTTGCCTACCCGATGATGAACTAGAAAGGCTATACTCGGAAATTGCTCCTCGCTGGCAGAAATCGGCTCTAATAAATGGTGTTGCGTGGGGTTTTGAAGGGCAACCAGAACGTATATTACCCTATCTAATTAAGGCGTATCCAGAAGGAGATGAATTTGGTAACTACACAAAGCGTCTTCTTCCCTATTTAACTACGGAGTTGTTAGATAAGGCAGAAAAATTCTATGTAGAGAGTGAACAAAATAAACCTCTAACGTTACTTGCTGCTTATTGGTTTACAAAGGGAGATTTGTTAAAAGCGACAAGAGTTATTGGTAAACTTGGTAAGGCGACGTCAGTTGAAGAGTGGACGCCGTATTATCGTAGAGGGTTCCGTGCAGATAAACCGTTCATCACTATTGGTGAAAGCGAAAATAGTAAGAATGAACGGCCTTATTCGGGAGAGGTTGCAGATATTCCTTCGGTCATTAAAACATGTAAAACTGCAACTGCACTATTAGACGCTGTCAAGAAGCACTGGCAGGATGAAGCGTTTGTTCATGCAGTATTAAAAGCAGCTCAGTTGAAGAAATATCAAAAAAACTATGACGATCGCAGTGCTATCATTCAGCTGTTTATTGTCGCAGGTAGAGTGGATCAGGCTGTCGCATTGATACCTTCAGTGAACAAAGGGAAAAGTAAGCCAGGCGATGGTGATTATGCAGTGGAGCCACTAAAGGTTGTTCTTGACTATTTAAATGACTGCCCTGAACAAATAACACCTGAATTATTGACTTCATTATTGAATGAGGTTGCTAAAGTATTCCCTCAATGGGTGTGGAAGCTATTTTTCCAGTTAAGTCGATTAAGTTGTCGGCTTTCTATGCCATCTCGTGCTGAGCTGATGACTGAAATATTGGCAGTGAAACAGAAGGGATATCGACGACGTTTTGATCATGTGACTTTCTACTTGGGAGTATTAAAAGGCACGTTAGAAGTAGAAGGGTATAACGAACGTAATAAGTCGGAAATAGAATCCTGGTTTATGACTTTGAGTGAGCTAGTTCGTGGAGACTCTATGTATGTCGATTCAATCTGGATTATCAGTCAGTATGCCAACCTGAAAACTCATTTGCCTGAAGATATTTGGCAGCAATGGAGTGCAGATGTGTTAAATGTCTTGTACAGCTGTCAAGGGTTCAGGGGAAAACTCCATCCATCGCAACTATTTGAAGGTGCTTATCGTCATTTATGGTCTGTGAATGATGACAGTATCATGGGGTTGTTTTTACAATCAGGACAATTACCTCAACATCTTCATGCGGAGATTTGTAGAAGTATCTGGAAAGACATTCACCTTGCACCCAATCCGTTTGCAGTATTAACAATGACGCAACCTGAGCAAGCATCGACTGATGTCATGAAGCGTGAATTCGTTGAAGCATTGAGTCGGGTACTTATTCAGGAAAATCATCCGGATGCGCATCGTCTTAAAAACTTAATGGCATGAAGCGAAGAAATTGCGCAAGGGTGAATCTTTGCGATCTGACTTAAATTTTGTGTCAAGCTAATAACGAGAATGAATGGTTTGATAAGTTTCTAATCATGGGGGCAAGTTTTGCGTTTTGCTAAATGCAAGACTTACCCTAAGTCAAAGAAGAGCGGATAAGGTTACTTGTGTTAATTTGGTACTAATTCAGACCTGATCTGACAGTTACCCACTTGTTTCGTTATTCGCTTGGCGTTTTAAGTGCTCGATAAACTCCGGGATCTTCTTGGCTAAGTGTTTTCTTGAAGCGTAAAAGGCATACAGCACCAAATCTTCGGGTTCATATTCCAGTTCGATCACTTCCAGATCTCCTGATTCGATTTCTTCATGGCAAAACTCGACAGGTAGAATCGCAAACCCGAATCCTGCTAACGCGCCGGCTTTTGCAAGTTGCCCACTGTTGACCTTAAATGCAGATTGTACTCGTTGACTTATCAGTTCTCCTTCCGAATTTCTGAAAACCCAAGGTGTTCCTTTCAATGCAGTAAAGCTGCTGATACAAGGAACGTGCTTCAAATCGGTAATTTTGAAAGGTCTCTGACGTGTGTGCAATAGCTTAGGTGATGCGACCACAATACTCGGCCAACGCTTGATCTCTTTTGCAATCCAATTGCTGTCTTCAAGCTTGCCGCGGTGAAAACTCAAGATAACGTCAAACCCATCGAGCAAGTCCTCTTTAGGGCTTAGGTTCGTCTCGCAATTCAATGAAATAGCAGGGTACTGAGCACAAAAAGAGACGACGGCTTTAGCTAGTTCTGGTGAATCTGGCATGACAACGTTGAGCTGCCCCATGACCTCACGAGAGTGTTGCGTCACTTCTTCAAGCGCATCATTCAGTTTGTCTAACAAAGGCTGTGTGCGTAAATAGAGCTGTTCTCCAGCGTCTGTTGCACAGATTCGTCGAGTCGTTCTGTCGAATAAACGCACATCAAGCTGTTCTTCAAGTAACGCAATATGGCGACTGACATTTGATGTCGGCAGAGATAAAAACTCGGCGGCTCTTTTGAAGCTATTGTTCTCGTAGACACAATGGAAGCTTTTTAGCCATTGCTGATCAATTTTCTCAAGCATCTCCATTAATCCCATTTGGTTGGATTATAAAGCCAATAAGTTGCACTTTGTTACTTAAAACAGGTTTATACAATGCGAGTTACCGTTGTTTGGGCATAAAGGTTTTCCAATGAGTTGGTTAGAAAAACTATTAGATAAAAAGAACATCATTAATACGCGTAAAGCGTCGATTCCGGAAGGCGTATGGACTAAGTGTCCGTCTTGTGACCAAGTGCTGTATCGCATCGCGCTCAAGGAAAACTTGGAAGTTTGCCCCAAGTGTCAATACCATTTGCGAATGTCTGCGCGACATCGTTTAGATAGCTTCTTGGACAAAGGTGAGCGTATAGAGCTTGCTAGCGAATATGAGCCGAAAGATCTGCTCAACTTTAAGGACAAGAAACGCTACAAAGAGCGTCTTGCTCTCTCTCAAAAAAGTACTGGCGAGAAAGATGCGTTGGTCGTAATGAAAGGCGAGCTGTTGGGCTTACCCATCGTGGCTTGCGCGTTCGAGTTCTCTTTCATGGCTGGCTCGATGGGGTCGGTTGTGGGTGCTCGTTTTGTTGATGCCGTGAATACGGCGATAGAGGAAAATTGCGGGTTAGTTTGCTTTTATGCGTGTGGTGGCGCACGTATGCAAGAGTCGCTGATGGCTTTAATGCAAATGGCAAAAACCAGCGCTGCGTTGGAGCGTTTATCCAATGCGCGCTTGCCTTATATCTCGGTATTGACCGATCAAACCTTTGGTGGCGTCTCGGCAAGCTTGGCAATGCTGGGGGACATCAATATTGGTGAGCCTGAGGCAAGAATCGGGTTTGCAGGGCGTCGTGTGATTGAACAAACCGTGCGAGAAAAGCTACCGGATGGCTTTCAACAAAGCGAGTTTCTGCTTGAGCATGGCGCTTTAGATATGATTGTGCAAAGGCACGATATGCGCGAGAGGATAGGCGGGTTGATAGCAAAACTCACTAATACAAGCATCCGACTAGAAGTTAAGTAATTGCGGTTGGCTCATGCTTTATATGTTCTTTGAGATATTTACTGATATGCAATCGATTGATTTAATAGCGTAAAGGCGGCTTTTCGATTCATTTCAATTAAGTATTGCTTTTCGATATAAGATACTGATTATAAATTGATTTCATAAAAAAACTTCGGCATCATTCAATGCTTGATTTTGAGGATGATTATCATCACGGCAAAAATTAGAACAACTTATAATGCGAGGCTAGGGAACGATGGAACCAATGAAAAATCACTATTTAGAGATACCTGAAGAAAGAAAATTGCGTATTTTTCGTGAAGAAGACGAACGTTTCTATAGTTTTTGGGAAAAAATGCTTGATGAAAAACAATCTTTTTATCAGCAACCTCTCAAAAGAATGAAAGGCGATGCTTGGCATTCGCTCCGCTCATTCTTCACTGCTTCAAAATATGGACAACATCATGCCTCGCCAGCTTATATAAAAAGAGCGCTTGAGTTACTGAATAACGTGTACTTACTGGCCAATCATTCAGAGCAAGTTGTTGAATTCTCCGTTGGGCACCGACATTGTTCGGAAGTAGGTAACCGTTCTGTTGCAGGGGGAACGATGGATGCTTGGTTGGATGAAATCTGTTTAACGATGGCCGCGAGAGATTGGCGCGGCGTAGAGCTGATGACCATCATGGATGAGTCGTTAGTGCGTTTAAAAGATCCATTCGATGTTGCGCTAGTCGAGTTCGTTAACGGTGTATTTAGCAATTCATCAGCGTTACCTGAGTTATTGCAAACTGTGATGGAGAAATCTTCTCCGCAATACTTAGAATCAACCAGAGTGCCCTATGTACATTCTTTGTTTATTCCATTTGTGAATGTGTTTGTTGCCATTATCGATGGCGATGAGGCGCATTATCAAGAAGCACTGAAAGATGCGTTAGAGGCGCATTACCAGTTCTACATGAATGAAGATGTTCGTTATTCGCCAAAAGGGAATGTTTCTTTGAAACTGATTGGTCTTGCTGCATTGGCATACGATAAGTATGGCTGGACAATTCCAGAAACCGCATATTTGCCGAAATGGCTCGTTTACGGTGAACAGGATCTTTGTTCTAAATAAATCATTAATAGAACACCTTATGTAGTGTCTGCAGCAATGCCGTTCGGCAGCACCTCGAGCAAACATGTTGCACCTTATCCTGCCTTTCAGCTGTGAAAAGTTGAAAGAACTTCAACATACTTTCGCTACAGAAAAGGGCATTTGGTTTGGTAATCCGCAAGTCACGGCACATCCACATCAATCCATCGTTGAATGGTATGTCGGTGACTACCTGCTCAGCCTTGGTGACGAAGAATTAAGGTTATTTTTCAACCAGTTACTCGGTGGTAAGACATAAGCTTATCAATATGCGAGCTTACTAACACGCCATACGTGACACTTCATGTATTCTTAATTGAAGCGAAGAAGAGGATTTATCAATGTCAAAAAGCTCCAAGCTTCACAATGAAGACAAACTGGTTAAGAAGGCACTAGAGATTGGTGGGAAGATGGCGAAGCTACAAGGCTTTGATCTTCCACAGTCACCACAACCTCTAAGAGTAAAAGCGATTTACCTATTCTTGGTCGATGCCAAACAGATCACGCCATTACCGGAAAGCAAGCTAGATGGCGCAAGCATCAAACACCGACTAGCAGTATGGATACACAGTGCGTTGCCAGACAACGACCCTCTAAAGTAGAAAGCCTGAAGAAGTTACATAGGTCATTAATTAACAAGGCGAGCCAGATGGTTCGCCTTGTCTGATCTTGGCAAGTGCACCGAGGTCTTCTAATGTTTCGTTATTATTGATTTACAAAACAGCATCAAAAGGGCTAAAGATAAAGCCAGAGAAGCGCTACAATGCTCGCGTTGCAAGAGTGCAACCAAGAATACTCATTTACAGAAGCCTTAAAGTAACCATACATGTCTAAAGATTTCGAATTCACTACAGAATACACACTCGACAAGCCTTTCTTTGCTGAGTGTTATGATCAAACTAGCCAGCCAACGAAGTTCCCGCATGCTTACCTAAAAGCGATATTGTTTCTAATTTTTGGCGTGGTCTTATTGGAGTTTGAACTGCTACCTAACGGTTATGTCGGTTGGTTCTTTATCGTATTGAGTGTGATTGAAGCGTGTAGCGTTTACTTCAAAAGAACCTGGTGGCTATGGCGTCAAACCATCAGTTCAAGCCGTGGCAGCAAAGTAGTGTTTGAAGTTAATGCAGATGGCGTGCGCTATAAAAGCGGTAAAATCGATCGCAGCCTCGCTTGGAGTGAAATCGACCAACTCGAACAAACCGATTTGGGCTTTATCCTTCACCTTGGTAAACAACGCCAATACATCAGCAAATCTTGCTTAAACGAAGAAGTGATCGCGTTTATGGTAGAGCAGCACGCAGCATCAAAAGCGAGCTAACCAGCTCATATCAAGCTGGAATGAGCGATCGAAAAAGTAGGTGATATATGATCGAACATTGTAACAAGTATATGGTCGATTCTGAATCAATGGGGTTTGATGTAGAAAGCTAATAAGGCTTAGAGGTTTCTCTTTCGGACATACTGCTTCGGTGTCATGCGCGCAATCTGCTTACACTCTCTAGTCATGTGTGCTTGATCGGAAAAACCTTGCTCCAGCGCCAATTCCGATAAAGTAAGATCGGGTTGCGCTCGGAGTTGCTCTAAAGTGTGCTTCACTCGTTTAATGCGTTGGTAATGTTTAGGAGTAATCCCCAACCATTTCTGAAAATTGCGCTCTCTCTGGCGCTGACTGATGGTCCCTGTAGGTTGTTCAATAATGTGGCCGACATACTGCGGTTCATATTCCTCAATCAGTGTTTGAACCCAGCGATATAACGTAGAAATCCTTGCATATGGCGAACGCGCTGTTTGCAGAGACTCAAATGTTGCTAGCGCAGAAGAAGCCAAAGGGTGGTCGTCTTGAATCCGCAATAGCTGTTCTAGACGTTTACCAAATAGTTGATAACCAACAGCAGGATGAAAGCGTACGCCAGTCATCACCGCGCCTGGCGGTAGGCAGACCTGATGTGCGAGAATGCTTATAGGCAGTAGGACAACCCCCGGCGTTTGCCACTCACCATCCATTTGTACTTCATTCTGTAAAATGAATACCACACCTGTACCAGCATCACTGAGTAATTGTTTACGTACGGTTTGCGTCGTATCAGGTTTGACGGATGCTGACCAAATGGCTTGAACATAGCCAGCTAAAGCCTTTTGAGGTTTTAAAATATCAAATTCTAAGTTCAAATGAATCATCCTATTTAACCTCAACTTAAATGAGAAAGTGATACACATGTACTTTTCATCATATAAAGTTGAGGCATAAGCAGTGGCTTACAAGTAAGAACCGTCAAATAGAATTATCGAGGTTTATAGACTCCAACCTTTGGCTTAAATGCCTTAACTATTCGGTTCCAACTATTGATCGCGTTGATCGCAATTGTTAGGTTGACCATAGCTTCTTCTCCAAAGGTATTCAAGGTCAGCTGATAGGTATCATCATCTACTGGTAGGCCAGCAGTTAGTAATTCAGCCCAGCCAAGCGCAACGTGTTCTGCATCGCTGTAGAATGGCATATCTTTCCATGCACTAAGCCCCCATATGCGTTCCGGCTTTTCACCTAACTTAAGCGCATCTTTACTATGCATGTCGATACAAAATGCACATTGATTGATTTGCGATATGCGTAACTTAACCAGTTCCCATATGATCATGTTCATAGTTTCTGATTGGCTAAATTGTTCATGGAAGTAAGCTTCCTGAGCGTATAGGATTTCTATTGCTTTTGGCGCTACTTCAATATAGTTGAGTCGTTTTTTCATGGTCATTCTCCTCTGTTTTTTACATAGTAAAAAACGCTCTTAGCAAAAGATTGAAGATTTTCGACATGCACTCAATAAAATTAGATAAAAGAGTGAACGACGAAAGCGAAAAGTGTACCTATTGGAAACCAAGAAAACTTATGCCAATTAACAAAGTATTGCTCTAAATAATGCGACTTAAGGTTGGCGTCTATTTTTACTCCACCACCTTCCGTAAACGAGCAAAAGGTGCTGAGTTACCTATATACACACCAGCCGCAACGATAAAGACGCCTAAAATATTTTCCCATTGAGCCTGCTCACCAGAAATGAACGAAATCAGTAGAGTGAATACCGGCATAATATTAAATAATGGAGACATCTTATCTGGACCAAGAACGATAGCGCCTTTCATCCAAAAGTAATAAGCAATCAAAGTTCCAAACAGGCTCATGTAAGCTATTAATGCTAGGTCTTTAAATGTTATGGCATTTAAGCTACGGCTAAAGTCGCCGTGGTACATCGCTATAGCGACCATTTGAATGGCACCAATACTTAACACCCAACGTAACTGCTGAGTTACTGGGATATGAGATGTTAAACGCTTCGCTAGAATTGTGTATAAACACCCACTAATTAAAGCAAATAACATGTATAGATCACCAATATTACTATTGCTGCTAATAGAATGAATATTTCCCCCTGTAATGACGATTACCACTCCACAAAAGCTGATTAGTGCACCTAAAATAGTTTTAACCGAAATGGAAGTTTTGAGAATAAAGCCCGACAACAAGATAGTGACAAGTGGTAGGTTTGCCTGAACAACCGCTGCGTTAACTGGGGTAGTAAATCTCATTGCAGAGAAAATAGAGAAGTTTTGGATAGTTACACCCACGGTTGCTATAACAAACAACGACAACATACTTTTTCGTGTGAGTTTGGCTCCATATGGAGAGCGTTTAGTACCTCTTATCAGTAAGAGTATTAAAGCTGCAACGGAAAATCGTAACGTCGCTGAATCCAAAGGAGAGACATCGCTATTAATAGCCTTTATTACGTTAAAGTTACTAGACCAAAAAAAGATAGCGACAACAACACCGCACCAAATTGATAAATGCTTAGACATAGATCTTCCTGATAAAAATTAACTTGACGCGATAATGCTATATATTTCATATTTGATTTTTAATAGCCAAATTTAAGAGGGTTAATCCCAAATATGGAACGTCACTCTTTGGATGATCTTTTGTTATTCGTTTCTGTTGCTCGCTATCAAAGCCTAACACAAGCATCTGAGCGTCTTAATGTCCCGTTAGCCACGCTAAGCCGGAAGTTAAAAAGGCTGGAAACAAACTTAAATTGCAGACTATTTAACCGCAGTGCACACCACTTTGCGTTAACAACTGATGGCGAAAAATATTATCAACTCTGTGAGCCGTTACTTCTTAGCTTAAATAATGTGACATCGAGAATTGCGACTGAGCGTCAGTCTTTAAGCGGAACGATCAAAATATCAGCGCCAATTAACATGACACAGATGTGGTTAAAGCGGTGCGTTTATGAATTTGCAGAGCAACATCCGAAGATATGTATCGATTTAGATGTACAGAATGAAAAAATCAATCTTGTATCTAACCGTGTCGATGTTAGTTTTCGTCTTGGTGATCTTATTGAACAAGACTGGATTGCTCAGAAATTATGGTCGATTCCATTTGCGCTTTGTGCATCACGAAGCTATTTAGAACAACACCAACCGATTACCCATCCAGAACAACTTGTTCATCATCGCCTAATTACGGTAAACAACGACAGCCAATGGAAATTAGTTAATCAAATCACCAATGAAACATTTGATCATCCGCTAAAGTTTCAATTCACTTCAAATGATGTACTGCTAGTTAGAGACGCCGTCATCCATGGTTTAGGAATTGCGTGGATTCCAACCTATTACTTTCATGAGCTAAATCATGATCAACATAACCTGCTGCCTTTGTTGCCAGAATGGCAATGCTCGGGTAAAGAAGTATTCATTATGTATCGAGACCGCGATAAAAGGCCTGCAAGAGTTGATGCATTTATTGAACATGTCTTAAATTGGAAAAATCGCATTCAAATGTTTGCTTGAAAGAGGTTTATCACATTGTGCTGTGCCGGTAACCTCAATTGAAGCTTCATGACTCTGCTTCAATTGAGTTCATTTATTTAACCTCTAAAAGAATCATGAATACATAGGCAGTTAATGGGATTCGAGTTTACAAGTGATTCGGTCAGCTAAAACTAAAGCTAAGTAGAAAGTATTTGCAGTTGTATTTGCGTCTGAAAATCGTTTAGAGCTTTCTCATCCGCGAGGTTCTATAAGAAATTATTAAGGATATATTTGTGTGTGATTTCGTGAAAAAAATTGTTGTAGGTTTACTTTTAAGTGCTTCGTCTTTTGCTTCTTTAAGTCAATATGTTCCAGCAATGAATGATAAGAACGGTTATGTAGAACCATTTCAAATGTTTGATAATGTCTATTATGTAGGAGACAAGTGGGTCTCATCATATGCCATTGCTACAGACGACGGACTGGTTATCATTGATACGCTTGATTTCCCTTACTCTGAGTGGATACCTATCAACCTAGAAAAGCTAGGGCTAAAAGATAAGCCAATAACGCACATATTGGTAACTCATGGGCATTCTGACCATGTTGGAGGCGCCCAGTTACTTCAAGAGAAGTATGGTTCCAAAGTTGTGGTGACCAAAAGCGCTCATGAACTATCTATACAGCAATCAAACAAAAGCGAAGGTGAGAACAAGTTCCTTCCTCCAAATTTAGACATAGAGATAAAAAGCGATAGCTCTATGGCTATTGGTGGACATGAGTTTAAGTTCTATCTCACACCTGGCCACACGGAAGGTGATTATTCCTTAGACTTCGCTGTTGAAGATAATGGCGAACAATATCGTGCTTTTATCGTTGGTGGGCATAGCGTAAGTAGCAATGATCCAGAAGTTATTGGCCAGTTCCTGACTAGCATGGAGAAAATTAGAAAAATTTCACTACAGGCACCTATTGTGAACGTTAACCTTTCGAACCATCCACATAAAAATTTCCTTTTTGAAAATAGGAAGAAGCTCGGCACAAGCGGTAACCCGTTTATCAGTGAGGCAAACTTCTTCATGTTCCTTAAGCAACAAGAAGATTTAGCTAAGGGAAAACTAGAAGAACTATAATACCATGGTATACGAGCAGCCTTCGTTATTAGGTTAGAGGTTTACTCTTGAGTTATAGCTAAGGCTTTAATAAGTTGCTCAATCAAGATTCGACACTGGTGGCAGCTATATTGTTTGTCGGTTCTAGTGACAAAGGCGCTGTGCGTAAACATTCGTTTAAACCTTTGCAAGGCGTTACGTGCTTTCTGGAAAAGTCTCAAAATAGCGTACAATTAGCGTTTTGACACAGCGGAAATCATCATGGCCAAAACTGTTCAGCAGCAAATCGGAAACATTGCTCTAGTCGTTGAAAATTACGACGATGCTATCGAGTTCTATACTCAAAAACTTCAATTCACTCTGGTTGAAGATACCAACCTAGGTGGTGGTAAACGCTGGGTTCAAGTTTCTCCTCCAAACTCCAATGGTACAAACCTACTTTTAGCTCAAGCGAGTACACCGGAGCAAACGCATGCAGTAGGAAATCAAACAGGTGGTCGTGTTTTCCTGTTTCTGCAAACTAATGATTTTTGGCGTGACTACGAGTTGATGAAGAAAAATGGTGTTGTATTTAATGAAGAGCCTCGTGTGGAAGAATACGGGACAGTGGTGGTGTTCCAAGATCTCTATGGTAATAAATGGGACTTACTGCAACTGAACTAGAAACTACATAGCACCTGCATAGCATAGTGTTCATGAGGAGTTTCCAACAAGCCTTTAAGGCTCTGAGATATTAGTGCTAATTCAAAGGTTCTCAGAAGTTACTGTATTTCTAAATCACTTTTGTGCAAACAATAACTAGCCATCATTCCTTCTCGATGTATCAACAAGTGTTAGGGCGGCACACCAAAAACAAAAAGGCGAACCAAACGGTTCGCCTTTGTCGATTTAGAGACTACAAAAATTAATCTTCGTAGTTATCGATGCTTGGGCATGAACAGATTAGGTTACGGTCGCCGTATACGTTATCTACGCGGTTTACCGTTGGCCAGTACTTCCAAGATTTGGTCGCTTTAGACGGGAAGCAGCCAATCTCGCGAGAGTAAGGGCGGTCCCAATCTTCAGCTGAAAGATCAACTTGTGTGTGTGGCGCGTTAACAAGTGGGTTGTTATCCAGTGGCCATTCACCGTTTTTCACTTTCTCCATTTCTTCGCGGATAGCGATCATCGCATCACAGAAGCGGTCCAGCTCTTCTAGATCTTCCGATTCCGTTGGCTCAACCATTAGCGTGCCCGCTACAGGGAACGACATAGTTGGTGCGTGGAAACCGTAGTCCATTAGACGCTTCGCGATGTCTTCTTCGCTGATACCTGTTTCTTCTTTCAGCGGACGAATGTCGATAATACATTCGTGCGCTACGCGGCCATTTTTGCCACGGTAAAGAACAGGGTAGTGTTGGCGAAGTGTTTCCATCACGTAGTTTGCGTTCAGAATTGCTACTTTTGTAGCATCTGTTAGGCCAGCTTCGCCCATCATTGCGATGTAAGCCCAAGAGATAGGCAGGATAGAAGCGCTACCCATATCTGCTGCTGATACTGCGAAATCTGCGCCTTCTACACCGTCTTCAATATGCCCTGGTAAGAAAGGAGCTAGGTGAGATTTCACACCGATAGGACCCATACCCGGACCGCCACCACCGTGCGGGATGCAGAAGGTTTTGTGTAGGTTTAGGTGAGAAACGTCTGAACCGATGAAGCCTGGTGATGTTAGACCAACCTGCGCGTTCATGTTAGCGCCGTCTAGGTAAACCTGACCACCAGCGGCATGAACCATTTCACACACTTCTTTCACTTTCTCTTCGTAAACGCCGTGCGTAGAAGGGTAAGTGATCATAATGCTTGATAGGTTGTCTTTGTGTTTCTCGATTTTCGCTGCTAGGTCGTCGATGTCGATGTTGCCTTCTTCATCACACTTAACCACAACCACTTTCATTGACACCATAGATGCTGTCGCAGGGTTAGTACCGTGCGCAGAGCTTGGGATCAAACATACGTTGCGGTGACCTTCGCCACGGCTTTCGTGGTAGCGTTGAATCGCGATAAGACCTGCGTACTCACCCGATGCACCAGAGTTTGGTTGTAGTGAGAATGCGTCATAGCCAGTGATTTCACATAGCTTTTCTTTAAGGTCTTTTGCGAGTGCAGCGTAACCAGCTGCTTGTTCTGCTGGTGCGAACGGGTGGATCGAACCAAACTCAGGCCAAGTTACTGGAATCATCTCTGCTGCTGCGTTCAGCTTCATCGTACAGCTGCCCAGTGGGATCATGCCGTGCGTGAGTGAGAAGTCTTTGTTCTCTAGCTGTTTTAGGTAACGCATCATCTGTGTTTCGCTGTGGTGCGTGTTAAACACAGGGTGTGTTAGATATTCTGTTGTGCGGCGCAATGCTTCTGGAATGGCTGCAAACTCGTTGCCTGCGATTTCAGTTGATAGTGCTGCGACTTCTTCTTTCACACCGAATACTGCGAATAGGGCTTCTACATCTGCCACGGTTGTGGTTTCGTCGAAGCTCACACCTAGCTGAGTACCCAACTTACGTAGGTTGATGTCTGCGGCTAGTGCTTTCGCGTATAGGTCTTCAGTTTGTGCACCTGTGTTGATAGTGATGGTGTCGAAGAAGCTGTTGTGAGCAAGCTCGAAGCCGCCTTTAGTTAGGCCAGCGGCTAGGATGGCTGTCATGTGGTGCGTACGACGAGCAATCGTGCGTAGACCTTCTGCGCCGTGGTAAACCGCGTAGAAAGACGCCATGTTCGCTAGCAGTGCTTGAGCAGTACAGATGTTTGAAGTCGCTTTTTCACGACGGATGTGCTGTTCACGCGTTTGCATTGCCATACGCAGTGCTTGGTTACCGTTGGTATCGATAGAAACACCGATAACACGACCAGGCATTGTACGCTTGTGCTTATCACGAGTTGCCATGAAAGCAGCGTGTGGACCGCCGTAACCCATCGGCACGCCAAAACGTTGTGCTGAACCGATTGCTACGTCTGCGCCCATTTCACCTGCAGGTTTAAGTAGGGTAGAAGCAAGAAGGTCCGTTGCTACAGTCACTAGTGTTTTGTTTGCTTGCGCTTTAGCGATGATGTCCGTTAGGTCACGAACTTCACCTGTTGTACTTGGGTATTGAACTAGTGCGCCGAACACGTCTTGCTCTGGTAGTGATTCTAAAGAACCAACCAAGACTTCAAAGCCGATGAATTTCGCACGAGTTTTTACCACTTCGATGGTTTGTGGGTGAACGTCGTCAGCAACGAAGAATACGTTGCTCTTGCTTTTACCCGCACGCTTACAAAGTGTCATCGCTTCTGCTGCTGCCGTTGCTTCATCGAGCAATGACGCGTTCGCGATTTCCATACCAGTAAGATCCATCACCATTTGTTGGTAGTTTAGAAGTGCTTCTAAACGACCTTGTGAGATTTCTGGTTGGTAAGGGGTGTAAGCAGTGTACCAGCCCGGGTTTTCCATCACGTTGCGTAGAATCACGTTCGGCGTGAAGGTGTTGTAGTAACCCTGACCAATGAATGTACGTTTAACTTGGTTCTGATCGGCGAACTTACGCATTGCTGCCAGCATGTCTGCTTCGCTTTTCGCTTCTGCCAAGCTCATTGGTTGCTCTAGGCGAATTTGTGCTGGTACGGTTTCGTCGATAAGCGAATCTAGGCTAACTGCGTTGATCGCTTCCAACATTTTCTGTTGGTCAGATTTGTTTGGTCCATTGTGGCGAGCAACGAACTCGTTTTGTGTGCTGAGGCTTTGAAGTAATTCAGTCATTGTCCTTTACCTACTCCTTGGTTCGGGTAACGGATTTGCGTTACTGATAAATTAAATTATACGTCCGAACCTAGAAAAAAAGCTGTTCTCTAAACAGGCTAGGGAACAGCTTTCGTCACATCCTAATTACTCTTCTTCGATAGAGTTTAGGTATTCGTCTGCGTCTTTCAGGTTATCTAGTTCAGATACATCAGACATCTTCACTTTTACGATCCAGCCACCTTCGTACGGCTCTTCGTTAATTAGCTCTGGGCTGTCTTCTAGTTCTTCATTGATTTCTACGATTTCACCAGTGATTGGTGCGTAGATGTCTGACGCTGCTTTTACAGATTCAACGAGAGAGAAGCTTTCACCTGCTTCAACTTCGTCTTCTACGTCTGGTAGGTCAACGAATACCACGTCACCTAGCATTTCTTGTGCATGCTCAGAAATACCAATTGTTACTGTGCCGTCACCGTTGTCACGTACCCACTCGTGGCTATCTGCAAACTTCAGTGTTTTGTCCATTGCTTAATCTCCGAATAACTTGTCAGGAATTATTATGATTTTAAAAAAATCGTTTACTGGTATAGAGGAAAGCGACTGCAAAGTTCTTTTACTTCTTTGCGAACGCGTTTTTCAACTTCTGCGTCACCTTCAGGGTTGTTCACTAAACCGTCCAGTACGTCACCAATCCAATTACCGATGAGTTTGAATTCTTCAGCGCCAAAGCCGCGGCTTGTACCCGCAGGCGTTCCTAAACGGATGCCCGATGTAATCATAGGCTTCTCTGTATCGAATGGGATGCCATTTTTGTTACATGTGATCCCAGCACGCTCTAGAGCTTCTTCTGCTTTATTGCCTTTCAACCCTTTCGGACGAAGGTCAACCAGCATTAGGTGCGTGTCTGTGCCACCAGTTACGATGTCGCAACCGCGAGTTTGCAATACTTCCGCTAGGACTTTTGCGTTATTGATCACCGAATCAATATAAGTTTTAAATTCAGGGCCAAGCGCTTCACCAAATGCGACCGCTTTGGCTGCGATAACGTGCATCAGTGGGCCACCTTGTAGGCCAGGGAATACGGCTGAGTTGATTTTCTTAATGATGTCTTCGTGGTTAGTAAGAATCATACCGCCGCGAGGGCCACGCAATGTTTTGTGTGTTGTAGTCGTAACAACGTGTGCGTGTGGCAGTGGGCTAGGGTGCGCGCCTGTTGCGATAAGACCGGCGATGTGTGCCATGTCGACCATAAGAATTGCATTTACTTCGTCTGCGATTTCACGGAATTTTGCAAAGTCGATAGTACGTGGAATAGCGCTACCACCTGCGATGATCATTTTAGGTTGGTGCTCAAGTGCTAGCTCACGAACATCTTCGTAGTTGATTTCCAGTGTTTCGCGATCAACACCGTATTGAACTGCATTAAACCATTTACCAGAAAGTGCAGGGCGTGCACCGTGCGTCAGGTGACCACCTGCGTCTAAAGACATACCAAGAATGGTGTCACCAGGTTGAAGCAGTGCTAGTTTTACTGCGCCGTTTGCTTGTGCGCCTGAGTGTGGTTGAACGTTTGCGTATTCACAATTGAAAAGTTTTTTTGCGCGTTCGATAGCAATGGCTTCCACTGTATCTACGTGCTCACAACCACCATAGTAACGACGACCTGGGTAGCCTTCAGCGTATTTGTTTGTTAGGCATGTGCCTTGAGCTTGCATTACCGCTTTAGAAACAATGTTCTCAGAAGCGATAAGTTCGATTTGTTCGTTTTGGCGAGCGGATTCCGCTTGAATTCCAGCAAAGACAGCATCATCTGTCGCAGAGAGGTTGGTAGAGAAAAAGTTTTCCAAGCTGTGGTTAGGGTAACTCTTATTCATGGTAGTTGACCTTCCAAATCTGAAAATGAACCCGCAATAGATGAGTTATGATTTGCGGTTGTGGTTCATTTGTCCTCAAAAACAGCTGAACTGCGTAGCAGAACAGAGTGAACATCCGGCCCTAAATTTGGGCAAAAACTCCGTTGGATTGCGTGTTTCCTTTACCAATCTCTTACGGAAATATGCATCTCTACATCTAACAAGTTGGTAACATAGCGCCTGTGACGGGAACAATCAACCAAAAATTTCCTATAGGAAACAAGATTTCAAAATTTGTTAACAAGAGCACGCTTTAATTCACTTGGTGGACTTCTATCCACTATGTGCTTCATGCACAATGCGAGTAAGACAAAAAATATGGATATCTATAGAGGGATTTATGGCAGAAAGTATTTACGATGAATACCCATCGATGACGTTGGCAAAAGAGCAACATGACCAAAATATCGAGCCGTTAAAACTGGGCCAGCGTATTAAGGATATCCGCTCGAAACTCGGTATCACATTAGAAGAGGCCAGTCAGCGAACCGGGCTTGCTCGATCTACACTGAGCAAAATAGAAAATGAGCAGATCTCCCCGACGTTTCAAGCGATGCAAAAATTGGCACTTGGCTTACAAATTGACATGCCACAACTCTTTGAGCCACCTAGAAAAAAGGTAGCGACAGGGCGTAGGGATGTTACCAAGAAGAATGAAGGTAAACCACACCCAACACAAACTTATGAACATGAACTGCTCGCGACACAACTTTCCAATAAGAAAATGATGCCGTTTAAGAGCCAAATTCGAGCTCGTAGTTTTGATGAATATAAAGACTGGGTTCGTCATGATGGCGAAGAATTTCTGCTTATCTTATCTGGTGAGGTCATGTTCTATTCTGAGTTTTACGAACCTGTTGTTTTAAGCGAGGGAGACAGCGTTTATTACGATGCAAATATGGGACATATGTTGACCAGTGTTAGCGAGGAAGATGCGCTCATTTTGTGGGTGACAGCCAAATAGTGATAAATACTTGTAAATTTCCTATAGTGAAAGCAAACGATTGCTGTTGGTGGTCGTTATGATGAAAAGGCGCTTTTTTGATGAGAACTTGCTCATTAAAGCGCTTTTTTTGTACGATTTGTTGTGATTAAAATGTTAAGAGTCACACTTTTGCAAGTCGATCTACGTCTTGTTCGTGCAAAATAGAATGAGCCATGTTTATTATTGGAAACACATCGAATGCCGATAGCATTCTCGGGTCTATCTAAATGGAGACGAAAATGACTCAAGAACTACTGAAAACACCACTACACGCACTTCACGTTGAAGTTGGTGCCAAAATGGTCCCGTTCGCGGGTTACGATATGCCTGTTCAGTATCCTCTAGGCGTAAAGAAGGAACACTTACATACTCGTGATGCGGCAGGTCTGTTTGACGTTTCTCACATGGGACAGCTTCGCCTAATTGGTGACGGTGCAGCTGCGTTCCTAGAAACATTAGTTCCAGTGGATATTGTGGATCTTGAGTCTGGTAAACAGCGTTACGCTTTTTTCACTAATGAAGAGGGCGGCATCATGGACGACTTGATGGTGGCTAACCTAGGCGATCATCTGTTTGTGGTTGTGAACGCAGCATGTAAAGCGCAAGATATCGCACACCTACAAGCGCATTTACCATCTGGTGTTGAGCTAGAAATTATCGAAGACCGAGCTCTACTTGCAATCCAAGGCCCTAAAGCGGCGGCTGTATTGGCGCGTTTTGCACCAGAAGTTTCTGAAATGCTGTTCATGGATATTCGTAAAGTCGATATTTTAGGCGCCGAGTGCATTGTTTCTCGTAGTGGTTATACAGGCGAAGACGGTTACGAAATCTCGGTTCCTGCTGACAAAGCGGAAGAGCTAGCACGTAAACTGACTGCGGAAGATGAAGTTGAATGGATTGGCCTTGGTGCTCGTGATTCACTTCGTCTTGAGTGTGGCCTTTGTCTATACGGTCATGACCTAGACACAACAACAACACCTGTTGAAGCGAGCTTGCTATGGGGTATCCAAAAAGTTCGTCGTATTGGTGGTGAACGTGAAGGTGGTTTCCCTGGCGCAGACATTATTCTTAAGCAGATTGAGACTAAAGATGTGGCGCGTAAGCGTGTGGGTCTAGTAGGTCAAACCAAAGCGCCAGTGCGTGAAGGTGTTGAACTGTTTGATGCTGACGGCGTTAAAATTGGCGTTGTAACCAGCGGTACGGCGGGTCCGAATGCAGGTAAGCCAGTCTCAATGGGTTATGTTCGTGCGGATTTGGCGGCGATTGGTACTGAAGTGTTCGCTGAAGTGCGTGGTAAAATGCTACCAATGACAGTTGAAAAAATGCCGTTCGTACCACAACGTTACTACCGTGGTTAAAACGAATTGAAACAAAAATGCCGAGCTTTGTAGCTCGGCATTTTTTATGTCTTCTTTTCGCTTGTTTACTTTTAGTTTACTGCTTCATCAATAGTACAGCACATATCAATAACGATATCTTCAAGCTTTTCCGGATGAATCATCTCTTCTTTTGGGATCCCAAATTGAGAGGCCATAATGGTATTAAACAATTCCCAATGCTTGATCAGCAGTTTTTCGCGATTATCTGCAATATCCGGCCATGTTTCTTGCATCATTGGCGCGAGACTGACAGCACCATGTGCGAAGATCAACATTTGCCACTTTGATTCCCACTGATCAAATTGTGCATTAGGGTTTTCGCTGTTGTACTGCTCGAAAATTCCGGTAAATATTGCAGCGAACTCATCTTTTGACTTTAAGAAATACTGCAGCAGAGCACCGTCATCGCCTTGTCGAATGGCATCGGCGATCATCTGTACTGGGTGAGGATTGACGAGAGCAAATGCTAGCATGCGAACCATAAACAGATAAATTTTTCTATTCGAAGGTGTGTTCTCCGGCATTTCATTGATGAGTTCAGCCATATAGCACTGCATGAACTCGTCCATTGCATCGCTAACCGCTTGCCAGATTTTCTCTTTGCTGCCGAAGTGGTGACGGATCAAACTATGTGAAACACCAGCCTTTTCACTGATATTGCGCAGCGAGACACGCTCGTAACCAAGTTCACAAAACATATCTGCTGCCACTTTAAGGATCAGACACTTAGTTTGTTCTGCTGCTTCAGCACTTCTACGCCCCTGCTTTCTTTCATTCATAGTTCGAATTTTCCCGAATATTAATCACGCGCTTACTTTTACCAGAAACCGAACGCTTTGACTAATTAATTTGCTATCCACCTGGAAAATATGTTGATCAATTTCAAATTCTGCTTATACTGCACGGCTGTGTAATATATAAAACCTACGGAGAAAGCGGGTGCGAAAACAATATTTAAAGCGCACTTTAGTTGGCGCAGTGGTGACATTAAGTCTTTCTGGGATGCTAACTGGGTGTAATAAAGCCATTTCTGAGCCGTCTGAACCTTTAATCAAACCTGTAAAATTACTGGCGGTGAAAGACCTAGAACTTGAAGACTCGCACGCCTTTTTAGCGCGTATTGATGCAACACATCGCGCGCAGCTTTCTTTTCAGGTTGGTGGAGAGGTTGATGAATTACGTGTACGCATGGGTCAAAAAGTCCAAAAAGGTGAAGTGCTCGCAACGTTAGACCCTAAAGATCTTCAGCTTGCGTTAGATGCCGCTCAAGCGCAGTACGCGTTAGCGAAAACACAATGGGACCGCGCGAAAAACCTTTACGGAAAAAAACTCATTAGTACTGATGAGTACGATCAGAAAGAAACTCAATATAAAGCGGCATTGGCGAACTACGAACAAGCTAAAACCGATTTGAGCTATACCAAAATTCACGCACCGTTTGATGGCATTGTGTCATATACCTATGTCAACCCGTTTCAAGTAGTAGCAGAGAAGCAGGAGATCTTGAATCTCATTGATAACACGACGTTGGATGTATCTTTCACCTTGCCAGTAAGTTATGCGGAATCTGTATCACTTGAGTCACTGCAAAACTCCGATATGTGGGTGACGATGGATAGCGAGCCAGGAAAACGTATCCCTGGGCAATTTAAAGAAATTTCGACGCAGCCAAACATCGATACCAATAGTTATGAGGCGATCGTGACCATCACTCGACCAGAAGATCGCAATTTGCTGACAGGTATGACTGGGCAGGTACACATTGCTAAACAACATGTATCGGACGCGATGACGTTACCTCAGTCTGCTTGGGTCAACAAAAATGGGACGCAAGGTGAAGTTTGGGTAATGGACAGAAGCACGCAGCAGGTCAATAAAGTCACTGTGTCACTTGACGCAGCAGGTGGTGTGAAAGCCGGGCTTGATAACAATGATTACGTTGTTATTGCTGGTGTTGAGAGACTGGTTGAAGGACAAGTGGTGAAAGCTTGGGTTCGTGAGGGAGGCATTTAATGAAACGTTCTCTACTTACGATCTCTGCGATTGCACTTGCAGTTTTAACAGGGTGCAAAAATGAAAACCAAGCTATCGTCGAGCAGCCACTTTTTGTGTCGACTATCTCGGTGGATGCACCAGTAGAAAGTCAACATCGCGCGTTCAAAGGCATAGTAGTGCCTGCAGAGCAAACGCCAATGGCATTTCGCCGCGCTGGGGAAGTTCAGCACGTATTGGTTAAAGCGGGTGACGTTGTGAAGCAGGGGCAAATGATCGCAAAGCTAGATGATAGCAAAGAGAAGCAAGCCGTGAATGACGCAGAAGCACAATACACACTCGCAATTCGTCAGCTTAAACGCGGTGAAGACTTGCATGCACGTCAAATGATTTCAAAAGCGGAACTTGATGAGCTAACCGCCAATAAAGAGCTAGCTGAGGCTACTTTCTATAACGCGACCAATCAATTGAATTACACCCGTTTATTCGCCCCGTTCGCCGGTAAAGTATCTGATGTTTTCAAAGAACGTTTTGAGCGTGTGGCAATTGGTGAACCCGTGTTAAACCTATACCAAAACGATTTGGTTTACGTGCGTATTGAGCTTTCCGACAATGTTTTAGCGATGGTAGACCCAAACTCAGACAGCATGAGCTACAAGCCTAGAGCAACCTTCTCCGGCATCGATGGCAGATTTGCTTTGGACTATTTAGAGCACACAAGTGAACCCAACGCTGAAACTCAAACCTACGAAATGTACTTGACGATGCCACAGCCAAAAACAGAGATATTGCCGGGAACCAGCGTAAGCGTTTTGGTCGATATGGTGAAGGCGGGCATTACCTCTATTGATGGTTACAGTGTTCCTGTCACGGCGCTTCAAGCAGGCAGTGAAGGGAATGAGTTCTTTGTGTGGAAAAAAGAAGGTGACATTGTCACACGAGTGCCTGTCATGATTTCTCAAGTGAATGGCAATGGAGCCATTGTGTCGTCAGGTGTTAGCCAGGGCGATATTCTGATTAATTCAAATCTGCGTAAATTACGCGAAGGTAAACATGTGGATGTTGTGGAGAATAACCAATAATGAACATTGCTGAGTATTCAATAAAAAACAAAGTCATCAGCTGGTTGTTCATTATTATCCTTGCTGTTGGTGGTTTAACGTCATTTTTGGAGCTTGGACGATTAGAAGACCCGGCATTTACGATCAAAGATGCCATGATCATCTCAACATACCCTGGCGCGACGTCAAAAGAAGTTGAAGAAGAGCTGACGTATCCTCTAGAAAAAGAGATTCGAAAACTCCCTTATATCGACAAAATTACCTCTACGTCTTCTAATGGTATGTCTCAAATAACGGTGAGCATGGAAATGGACTATGGTCCTGATGAACTGCCGCAAATTTGGGATGAAATGCGCCGTAAAATTAATGATTTACGACCATCATTGCCTCAAGGTGTTCAGTCTTTACAGATCATTGATGATTTCGGTGACGTTTATGGCGTGATGTTAATGCTCACTGGTGACGATTACGACTATGTAGAGCTGAAACGTTATGCGGATTACCTGACCCGTGAAATCGAGCTTGTTGATGGCGTTGGTAAGGTAGACATCACGGGCGATCAGCAAGAAATGCTATTCGTTGAGATCTCACTTGATCGCCTTGCTGCACTGAACTTAGACATGAATGTGGTTTCGAGCTTGTTGAACCAGCAAAACAATGTGGTTTCAGCAGGGGAAGTGATGGTCAATGGCGAAAGCCTTGTTATTCGCCCAAGCGGCACCTTAAACACTGTAGAAGCACTAGAAAATCTGATCATTCATGGCCGTGACACAGGAAATCTAATTCGTCTAAAAGACGTAGCAACGATTTCTCGCGGTATTCAAGAGAAGCCAGGCAACGTCGTACTCTTTAACGGTCAAAAAGCGATTAATATCGGTATCTCGTTTGCATCGGGTGTGAACGTGGTTGAGGTTGGTGAACGTTTGGATGCGGAGCTCGCGAGCCTTGAGTCTATCAAGCCTGCTGGCATCGATATGAACTACTTTTACAACCAAGCCAATGAGGTGGATGAATCTGTTAAAGCGTTTGTAATTAGTCTAGCGGAGGCAGTGGCGATCGTAATCATTGTGTTGCTGTTTACTATGGGTTTACGCAGTGGTGTCATCATTGGAGTTGTGTTGTTATTGACGGTATTTGGTACCTTCATTTTGATGAATTACAACAACATCGAACTGCATCGTATTTCTCTTGGCGCGTTAATTATTGCCTTAGGTATGCTGGTTGATAACGCGATTGTTGTCGTGGAAGGCATATTGGTTGGCCTAAAGAAAGGGCGTACCAAAGTTCAAGCGGCTGTCGATATTGTAAAGCAAACACAATGGCCTTTGCTGGGCGCGACTGTTATTGCAATTACGGCTTTTGCACCTATCGGCTTGTCGCAAGATGCGACAGGTGAGTTCATGGGCTCTCTATTCTGGGTGCTGTGTTTCTCACTATTTTTAAGCTGGATTACCGCTATTACACTGACGCCTTTCCTTGCCGATCTTTTGTTGAAAGAGGAAAACAAAGAGCAAGGTACTAGCGAAGATGATCCTTATAAAGGCTGGTTGTTTGTCGTATTTGGGGCATCGCTGAAATTTGCATTGCGATTCCGCTGGCTTACCGTTGCTGGCATGGTGGCGCTATTAGTGGGTGCTGTCGTGGCATTTGGTAATGTAAAACAGCAGTTCTTCCCACCATCGAATACGCCGATGTTCTACGTGGATATGTGGATGCCAGAAGGTACTGACATCCGTGAAACGATCAAAAAAGCTGAAGAGGTCGAAAGCTACATTCGTCAGCAAGATGATATTGACTTTGTTTCTGCTTCGATTGGGCAGGGCCTACAGCGTTTTGCTTTAACCTATCAACCAGAAAAAAGTTACGAAGCGTACGCTCAGTTCCAAGTTCGCGCGACTGATCGTGAGAAAATGTTTGGTTTACTGCATAAGTTAGATGAGAATCTGGCGAAAACATTTGATGCGCCTACGTTCCAGTTTAAATTGATGGAATTTGGTCCATCACCAGCGTCTAAGATCGAAGCGCGTATTACTGGCCCTGATCCACAAGTTTTACGTGACTTGGCGGTGCAAGTTGAAGACATCCTTCATACCGATCCTGGTGCCCGAAACATTCGTCACGATTGGCGAGAGCGCACCAAGGAACTTGTACCCGTTTTCAATGAGTCTAAAGCTCGTCGCTTAGGTATTTCGAAAGAAGATCTTTCAAGCACACTGCAAATGGCGTTTGGTGGTAGCACCTTAGGTTACTTGCGTGATGGTACACATACGTTGCCAATTATGACACGCCTTCCTGAAGAAGAACGCGTAGATTTTGAATCACTACAAAACGTGACCATTTGGAGTCCTTCGTTGCAAACGTATATTCCGGTTGATCAAGTGATTGATGGCGTTCAACTGGATTGGAGTGAGCCGCTAATTCAGCGTCGTGACCGTAAGCGTACGTTAACCGTTCTCGCGGACCATGATGTGTTGAGTGACGACACGGCAGCAAGCTTATTTGCTCGTGTACAGCCTAAAGTGATGGCATTGCATGTTCCAGAAGGGTACGAAATCACATGGGGTGGTGAGTACGAATCATCCAAAGATGCACAAGAAGGCCTATTCGGTTCATTGCCGATGGGTTACTTGTTGATGTTCATCATTACTATTTTACTGTTTAACTCAATCAAAAAGCCGTTGGTCATTTGGTTCACCGTTCCGTTAGCGATCATTGGCGTTGCTTTTGGTTTGCTTACCACGAACATGCCGTTCAGTTTTACAGCATTCCTTGGTTTGTTAAGCCTAAGTGGCATGATTTTGAAAAACGGTATTGTGTTGCTTGACCAAATTAACCTTGAGTTGGAGTCAGGTAAAGATCCTTACCTCGCGATTGTCGATAGTGCGATAAGCCGCGTTCGTCCGGTAAGTATGGCTGCGCTAACGACTATCTTGGGGATGATTCCACTGGTCTTCGATGCCTTCTTTGGCTCGATGGCAATAACGATTATGGCAGGTCTTGGTTTTGCTACTGTACTGACACTGATAGTGGTGCCAGTGATGTTTGCAATTCTGTTTAGGGTAAAACCGACCACTGCATAGGGACTCCTGGCTATTTGCCAGCTTCCTGCCTAGCCCTGAAGGTTTTCTTCGGGGCTTTTTTGATCTTACTAATATATACCAAACCATTCATTTGCTTGATTTTAATGATTTTCTTACGATTACAATGCAAATCATGCGTATACTGATGTAACGACACATCAAAGATTGAGATTACATGAATAAGCGCATATTAAACGGACTCTTCTTCGTTGGTTCTTTCACCTTGGTTGGCTGCACCGCGACGGATAGCATGCCGACAGAAACCAAACAACCTGCCCCTAAAGTCAACAGTGTTAGTGCTGAAGTCATTTCCAGTTGGATTGATAGTAAGGTTTTAGCCCCTGAAGGGCTGTCGCTCGAGCAAGACAATCTACGTTATCTATCGGGTAGCGCCGACCTAAACAGCGACGGCAAGGCAGAACACATAGTGTTGCTTCAAGATCGCTATTTCTGTGGTAGTGGTGGCTGCTCTGCATATATGTTTGATAATGAGGGAAACGTTATTAATCGAATGTCGGTAACTCGCACGCCTATTGTACTAGCCGACAGTTACAGTAATGGTTGGCAGGACTTTATCGTTTGGAGTAATGGCTCATATCGACTCATGAGTTACAACGGTGAGTCTTATCCAAGTAACCCGTCACTAGAGCCAAAGGTGGATCGAGACGCTAACCAGCAGGCGGCAATCGCAAATGTAATGGCGACAGAGCTTTATCAGCAAGACGGC
The DNA here is from genome assembly GCF_033340175.1 of Vibrio sp. 1557. NCBI lineage: Bacteria > Pseudomonadati > Pseudomonadota > Gammaproteobacteria > Vibrionales > Vibrionaceae > Vibrio > Vibrio sp. 1557. Next base: position 713,469 of record NZ_JAWOVZ010000001.1, read on the forward strand.
TATGACATTCTGCCCGCAGAGTCAAAAACCTTGTGGACGCCAGCTAACGTTTACCACTTTACCTTCAAGCACTACGGTGATCCGCATAGCGCTTATCAAGCAACGGTGGATATGAGCAGTGGGGAAGTAGACATTGTAGCCGTTCCGGCTGCGGAATAAAAAACACCTCCCTTAACCGGAATTAAAGGGAGGTGCTAAATGCCAAATTCGAGGGTGGCATTGTTAACCGGAGTCGCTCTAATTAAGCTGCGACTTCTTGCTTCGCTTCTGCTTTGCTTTTTAAGAATGCGTAAGTAAAGCCAGTTACCGCTGTACCCGCTGCAATAGCCACTAAATACATTAATACTGGTGAAATTGCGTTAGGAATTAGCAGCACGAATAGACCGCCGTGTGGTGCCATTAATTTCGCACCGAATAGCATCGATAGGGCACCAGTAAGCGCGCCACCTGCCATACAAGATGGAATCACGCGCATTGGATCTTTCGCAGCAAATGGAATTGCGCCTTCAGAGATGAAACACAGGCCCAAGACAAATGATGCTTTACCAGCCTCACGTTCATTTTGTTCAAATTTGTTCTTCGCAATGAAGGTCGCTAAACCCATACCTAGCGCAGGAACCATACCTGCGGCCATGATTGCCGCCATTGGTGCGTAAGTTTGTGAAGCCAGAAGGCCAACACCAAATGCGTAAGCGGCTTTGTTTACCGGGCCTCCTAGGTCGAAGCACATCATTGCGCCAAGGATAATACCCAGTAGTACTGCACTGTCAGAACCCATGTTGTTTAGGAAGTCAGTCAGGCCGTTCATGATGCCTGAAACTGGGCCGCCTACGATGTAGATCATGACAAGGCCAGTGAACAATGTTGCTACAAATGGAATGATCAGAATTGGTTTAAGCGCTTCCATCGATTGTGGGAGTTTTACTTTGTCCGCAAGGAGCTTCGCTGCATAACCGGCAATGAAGCCAGCTGCGATACCACCTAGGAAACCAGCACCCGTTGAACTTGCTAGCATACCGCCAACAAGACCAGGAGCCAGACCCGGACGGTCAGCAATTGAGAACGCGATGTAACCAGCAAGTACAGGAATCATCAATGCGAATGCAGAGCCACCACCAATGTTCATCAAGGCTGCTGCTAGTGTGCCTTCTTCTTTAAATGCTTCAATACCGAACACGAAAGATAGAGCGATGATCAAACCACCTGCAACGACGACAGGAAGCATGTGCGAAACACCCGTCATTAGGTGTTTGTAAGCGCCTTTTTTCTCTTCGGTGGAAGATGAAGAGTTAGCTGAACCAGAATGTTGATACACCGTGGCTTGCTCGAATGCTTTGTCCATCTCTTCGGCTGTTTTCTTCAGAGCTGGACCTGTTTTCGTGCGGTACATCTTTTTGCCGTTAAAGCGATCAAGTGGCACTTCAATATCCGCAGCAATGATCACCAGATCGGCGTCTGCAATTTCTTGCTCAGTCAGTTGGTTTTTAGCGCCAACTGAACCACGAGTTTCCACCTTGATTTGATGGCCACGACGCTTGCCTTCTTCTTCTAAAGCTTCTGCCGCCATAAAGGTATGCGCAACGCCAGTAGGGCATGCCGTGATTGCAACAATCTTCTTTGATGCTGATGTTGTATCTGTAGTGATAGGGGCTGCAAGTGTGGTTGCTTTTTCAAGTAAAGTGGCGTTTTCAACCGCTTGCTGGAGAAACGCAGTTGCGTCTTTTGCTACTTCGCTAATTTCCGCTTGGTAAACCTTTTTTCCTACAAAACGAGAAGTGTCGACGCTAGTATTTGCCGCAATGACAATGACTTCTGCTTGTTCAACGTCAGCTTCCGTCAATAGTGTTGGTTCAACCACACTTGATTGACATTCTATTTTGGCATTCCAGTTTAATTTTGCGGCGGCTTGTTCTAGTAATCCTGCCGCAAGGATGCTATTTGCTACACCGCTCGGACAGGCAGTAATAATGGCAATATTCATACGATAACCTTCTGTTCCTTAGTTTTGTTCTAAGTTTGTAATAGGGTAAAGCGCGCTAACTTCAGTTTGTCGCTTGATATTTTCCAGTTCTTCCTGACTGGTTAGCCCTACGCCAACTTGACTAACTGCCAAAGCAGAAAGTGCCGTAGCGAAGCGCAATAAATCGTTTTTAGGCATCAGTTGCATGTGGCCCCAACACAAGCCAGCGACCAGCGTATCGCCTGCGCCAACGGTGCTCACTACATTCATTCGAGGTGGTTTTGCACTAAGCCATTCGCCTTGGTTGAGCCACATAACACCGTCAGGTCCCATAGAAACCACGATGTTTTCTATGCCTTTGTCGCTCAGTGTTTGCGCAGCAGCTTGGCATTGTTCTGGCGTTGAAAGGTGCTCGCCGACAAAGTCACTTAGCTCTTCGTCGTTTGGTTTGATCAACCAAGGATGAGCGTCGATGCCTGCGCGTAGTGCTGCTTTGCTGCTATCGAACAACACTTTCTTGCCTTGCTGATGCAGCTTCTCAATCCATGCTGCGCATTGCTCTGCAGTAACACCGACCGGTAGGCTGCCTGCCAATACAAAGTAATCATGCGTCTCCGCTAGACGAAATAGTGTCTCCTCAAAGCGAGTAATTTCGTCGGCAGCTACTTGAACGCCAGGGAAGTTGATATCACTGACGTTGCCATTGGCCTCAACCAGCTTAACGTTGATACGAGTGGCACCCTTTACTTCCACAAATTCATTCTTAACGTTGATGTCATTGAAAAGCTGATGAAATAGCTCAGGGTTATCTTTACCGAGAAAGCCGGTAACCGTGACGTCTGCGCCTAAATCGCTCAATACTTTTGCTACGTTGACACCTTTACCAGCAGCGTGGAGATTGCTTTGCTGTACTAAGCTCACGGAACCAACGTTTAGTTCATTTACTGAACCTGTTAAATCCAATGCTGGGTTGAGCGTAATAGTGACAACCTTATTTGTTTTGTTTGTCATATCGGATCCTTAACCTTCACCAAGGCCAGAAGCGATTGCATTTCCGATAGACTCCAAGGCTTGCGGCGCATCAGGGCCTTCTGCTGTAAATTGAAGTTGGTGACCGTGCTTAACGCCCAGCGCGATAACTTTCATTAGGCTCTTCGCGTTTACTGCTTTTCCATCTCCGTCTAGGTTGGCAACACGTATAGTGGATTCAAACTTTTTCGCTTCTGCGACTAACATTGCCCCCGGACGAGCATGTAGGCCGTGAGAGTTTTTGATTTTAAATACAGCGGTATTGCCTTCTTCTGAAGATGCGGCTGTGACTTCTTCACCTTTGAACAAAGCAAGAATCTGTTCTACTGATGCATCTAAAAGCTTGCCGTGTTCATTGTTAAACACAATATTAGAAAGCGTTTTTAGGATAGGTTGGTGAGCATTGTTACATGCTGCGAACGCGAAAAGTGCACGCACTTTTTGACCTTCATATTCGCAGTCGTTTGCCGTCGAGACAAATGACACACCTGTGCGAGTGACATGTTTGTCACTGCCAATTAACCACAGGCCATTACCTAAGTGAGTTGGTTGTTTGGTAACGAGATCGGCAACGAATTCGTTATCAGCACATCCCGTATTTTTCAACAGACCACCTGCAACAGCACTAATCTGTAGCATGTCACTCGCAGGGAACATCAGTTGAATTAAAGAAGCGTCAAAGTCTGCTTCAAGCTGAACATCACCGTGCAGTAGGGCGATGATTTCGTCTTCATTTTTTGCATTACGCAGACGCTCTTCTACGCCATCTGCGCCTAGCACTTTGGTGAGCTGTTTAAGAATGCCAAGGTGTTCATCAGATTTAGCTGCGATACCGATAGCGACGAACACAGTATTGCCATCACCCCAGTCGACACCTTGTGGGAAGTGATGCACAGCAACACCCGTTGTTTTCACCATTGCACGAGTGTCGGTTGTACCGTGCGGGATGGCGATACCGTTCCCCAAAAACGTAGAGTTTTGGTTTTCACGGTTTAGCATGCCTTCAACGTAACCGCGTTCAACTAGGCCTTTATCAGTAAGGCTATGAGCAATACTCTTTATTGCTTCAAACTTATCTGTCGCTGATTGCGAGAGGGTAATGTCGTTCTTATTTAGCTTAAGCATGGTGCTTCTCCAGCCTTAAGGTATCAATTTAAAAATGTATTCTGTGTGAGAAGTTGAACGCCGCTTCTTCTGAGCGCTTATCACTCCTCAAACCTTTTATCTTTCAAGCTAAATCGATTCAGCTTGTTGGTAAATTTTTTAAAAGACTCAGAAAAACTGTTTTAAAAACTGACGTTAACAAACGAGCCTTTGCCGCTGTCCTATAGCCTAGCTCACAAATTGGTTTGTTGCGTGTTCGGGTGATTTACGTCAATTTTTAAGTTTTGCTGAATCCTTTCAGCTTTTATACTGAATCGGTTCAGCTTATAATTCAACTTATCGAAAGATCGTTGATGTATTAATATGATCGCGCGCACAGAATAAGGTTTAGAATATGACACTGGATGAAATAGCCAAATTAGCGGGTGTTTCTAAGACAACTGCAAGCTATGTGATTAACGGAAAAGCGCAGAAATACCGCATCAGCGAGAAGACTCAGAAAAAGGTGATGGCCGTTGTAGATGAGTACAATTATAAGCCAGATCATGCGGCGTCTTCCTTGCGGGCAGGTAATTCACGCTCATTTGGGCTTATCATCCCAGACTTGGAGAACACCAGTTACGCACGCCTTGCAAAACTGATTGAACAAAACTCGCGTAAGGCGGGTTATCAAATTCTAATTGGCTGCTCAGATGATGATCCGGAAACGGAGAAAAAGGTTGCTGAAGCGCTAATCAGTCGCCGAATTGACGCGCTATTTGTCGCAAGTGGTATGCCATCGGCTAATGAGTATTATCTTAAGTTGCAAAATTCTGGTACGCCAGTTATCGCGCTAGACCGTCCAATGGATGATGAGCACTTTTGTTGTGTCATCAGCGAAGATTTTGACGCCGCACTTGAACTCACTCAGTCAGTACTGTCCGAAGATATTAAGTCCATTGGCTTAATCGGTGCATTGCAAGATCTTCAAGTCTCAAAAGAGCGTGAGCTCGGTTTTCTATCTGCTTCTCAACAAGGTGGCAAAACGGCAACAGTGGGTTATGGACAACACTTCTCCCGGGAAGAAGGCAAGAAAGTCTTAGAGAGTTGGTTAACAGAGAACGCATTGCCAGATGCCATTGTTACAACGTCATACACACTGTTAGAAGGTGTGTTGGATGTAATGCTAGAAAAACCAGAACTGATGGGAAAGGTGCGTTTAGCGACATTTGGTGATAATCGACTGCTGGACTTCTTGCCTGTGAAAATCAACTCTTTGCCTCAACAGTTTGAGTTGATCGCGGACAGCGCAATGGAGTTAGCACTCAACGCTTCCGCTAAGCGTTACAAGCCTGGCGTAGAACTTATCCCGCGTAAAATTGTGAAACGTCACTAAGTAACTAAATAGGTTGCTCAAAGCTTTACTTCAGCCGTCAGCGCCACAAATGCGTGGTCGCTGGCGTTTTTATCTCTGTCATAAATCGGGTTGATCAGATGTTGGTTAGACACCTGATAGTCAACAACCTCGGCAACCGATATATCTGATAAGGTATCAAACTCTTGTGAGAGCAAGATATAGTCGAGTACATTCCCAGTGGAAAAATGATAGTGCGTGGCTGGGCGTTCATCCTTCAGGGGGGCACTTTGCAATAACCAACCATCTTTGAGTTGTAATTCAGTGACGCTGTCACCAGTATTGGATACCAATGCGCTGTTAACGCTGATAGGAGTGATAGGTTGATTCATATCGCCCATTAACACTGTCGGCATTGGTTCTTTTCGATACCTCTTTTGCATCGCGTCTCTTAACATCGCTGCTTCCCAGCCTCTTTGCTGGGTGGATAACCAGCGCCCAATAATCGTGCTAGACGTTTCTGGTTGTTCTGAGTCGGCCGGGCGTTGAGATTTCAGGTGCGTTACGTAAACGGCGATATGACCAAGTACAGGATGTATTACTTGGGCATAGATAGGTTTGCGACTGAACTCTGGAGCAACACTTACTCCAAAAGGCTCAAGCGTTGCTAAGTCAAACTCTACCGCTTGTACTTTTTCTATTGGAAACCGAGAGGCGATTGCCACAACAGGGCTTGAGTAAATGTACTCATCCTCAACATGTGGGGTGTCAACGGTCGCAAAGTAGGGGTAGCCGATGGTTGAAAAGAATGCCTGGGTTTTCTCGATACTGAACACTTCTTGTAAGCCAATCACGTCGCCTTCCAGTTTTTCAACTTGACGTTGCGTCCACGAAAGTTTGTCTCGCCATTGCTCTAACGAGTATATGTTCTCGAAATCATAGTAGGCGTTAGGCGGTGCGACAAAATTAAACAAGTTCGCAGTGACAAAGGTAATTCTACTTGGTTGAGACAAAGTATTCACTCTTTTCAACAATAACTTAGAGAGTATATACCTTCAGGTTGCGTAATTGCAGCTTCGTTTGAGCTACGCATCGGTATACAAGCTAACGAGCGACAAGTTAAATGGGTTAAGAGGTGCTCAAATGCCAAGGCGAATCGGTGATTGAACATCGGCAGAGGTTTCTATTTTTAAGCATTGCGTTTAAACTTCAGGGCATCAAATAGTAAGAGTAAGTAACATGACCCAAGATTACGACCACGAAGAGTATTTAGAAGGCGAAGAGATTGAGATCGAAGCGATTGGCATCGATGTTGATGCGCATCCAATCGAACTGTACAAGCTTTTTAAAATCGCAAACTTGGTCAGCGGTGGCGGCGAAGCAAAACATATCATCGAGGAAGGCTACGTCGCGGTGAATGGTGAACTAGAAACACATAAGCGCCGCAAGATGTATGATGGTGACTTTTTTGAGTTTAACCAGGAATATTATGTTGTGGTTTGCGATGCGCCAGTAACCGAACCTGAAACGGCAGAGCAAAAAGCAGAAAAGAAAGCGAAGAAAGAAGCGCAATCTGCACGTAAAGAGAAATCTCGCCAAAGCAAGCCAGCTAAAGGCTCTGGACCTAAGTCAACAGGCCGAAAAGCAGCGCATAAAGAACGTAAAGCGCAGAAAGAAGCGTTGTCTCAGTCTGCTAAGAAAGGCAAAAAAGAAGACAAACCGCAAGCCACTCGTGATCCGAAGAGCGGTCGTAATTCTATTGATTTTTTCTAGGGAAATGAACGCTTAACTAAATAAGTGACATCTGAGTAAAACTAAGAAGCGCCGAGCATATTATATCGGCGCTTTTTTGGTTTCACTGTGCTGTAAGTGGGCAGTGTTAATGCACAGTCGTCTCGATGTTTAGGCTATCTGTCCAGTGATGAATGGCGCAAGGCTTTCCTAAGTAAAAGCCTTGGTAATAATCCAAATTAAGTTGATACATAGCTTGTAGCTGCACGTCTTCTTCAACCCCTTCTATAATGACTTTTGCTCCCATATGATCCGCTAGATCAACGGCGCTATGTATGGAAAAGGTTTCTCCGGCGCAGTAGTCTAGCAAATAGGAACGATCGATTTTGATGATGTCAGGGCAGAGCTGCTGAACACGTGCGATATCAGAATGTTGGGCGCCAAAATCATCGATAGCAAAGATAAAACCATTTGCTTTCATTAACTGTACGGCTTTGATTAATAAATCCGTATTTCCGCATGACTCTTCGACTACTTCAAAAACGACGTCTGATGGGCTCATACCAAGTTCGGAAAGGCGTTTGTAAAGCAGACCGTTATCTTTAAAGCCCATGTCTTTGGTTAGTGTGAGTAGCGTTTGAGGCATGACGTTAAGAAACAGTTTGATCGGCGTCCCCGCGAAATAGCGTGCAAAATTTCGAATGTGCATTGCTCTGGATAAAAACTCTACACATAAGCGAAAGTAGGGATCAAGACCATTATTGGCCAGAAACACGTCAGGACGAATTAGGGAACCATCAATGCCACGAATACGCAGTAAGGCTTCCATACCAATAATACGTTGGCGTCTATCAAAAATTGGCTGATAAACACTGTGAAAAGTGAATTGATTGAGAACTACGTAATATTCACCAAGATTATCTTGTTTTATGTATCGCTCGTAGTCGGATTGATTCTTTAACTCCATGAAAAACGCCGAAAATTTAGCATCTTGCCAATGTAACAGGGTGCAATTCTGATTTGAAGAATCAAATGTGCCTAATTACATATGCGGTTGAGTTAATTTGAAATGGCTTCCGATTTTGCTTCAATATGGCGAAAAATAAGTGACAGACCAAAACAAATTAAGAAGTAAGCAAGGCCGACAATCAACCAAATTTCAAATATATACCCTGATGAATTTGCCATCTCTGTCCCAACAAACGTCATTTCTTGTATCGAAATCAGTGAAACAATAGAGGTGTCTTTCACCAAAGAGATGGTTTGACCGGCAAGTGCAGGTGTTATTGATTTAAGCACCTGTGGCGCGATAACAAATCGGTATTTCACCCACCGAGACAAGCCCAATGAGTCAGCCGCTTCCCACTGACCTTGGTCGATACTTTGTAAACCACCGCGCACAACTTCTGCAATGTAGGCAGAAGAGAGTAAGCCGACGCATAACACGCCAGAGGCAAGGTTTTCCCAAAGGTTAGAAGGCCCAAACAGAAAGCGCTGTAGCGCATTTGGTTCGCCGTTGTAGTTTCGTAGAAGATCTTCCAAACCGAGCAACGGGATCAATTGGTTCGAAATGAAAAAGTAGAAAATAAAAACAAACACCAACGGAGGGATGTTTCTCACTAACTGGATAAACGCATTGGCAGGTGTGCGCAACCAAACGGAACGAGAGAAGCGTGCTAAGCCTAACAAAGTGCCAAACACTAATGCGAAGCTGATGCCCCAAATACTGAGCCTTAACGTCGAAATCAAACCTTGGAAGAAGTAGGGCAAACCACCATCTGCTCTAGGCGTGAAAAGTAATTCAAGCGCCTCTTTCCACTGCCACAAATAATGCACACCAACAGCGGACCGATGGTACAGCCAAACACCACCGATACCGCACATAACAAGTAGTACCCAGTCTAGTGTGTTTAATTGCGGTAAAAGGTAGCCTGTGCTGGATTTCGCGGGTGCTGTGCGAGTGGTAGTGTGTTCGCCCAAAAATTTGACTCCGATAAGTTATGGAAAAGTAAAATGGATGATTGGAGAGTATAGGCTCGCGGCGTCCACGAGCCATTTAGATTACTGGCCTTGCGCGACTTGATCTTGCCAATCTAATGTCGAGAACCAGTATTCATAACGTTGTTTTAACCATCCATCTTGGGTTCTTGCTTCAATCCATTTATTGAAAAAGGCCTTTTTATCTTCTTCCCCCAAGCGAACTGCAAAGGCTTCGTTACCTTGTGATAGTCGCTCAGAGAATGGAAGGAATAGTTTGTCGCTGTGTTTCACTGTCTCATGTTCTGGTTTTGGGCTAGAAGCAATGACCGCGTGGGCGTTACCATTCAGCACCTCTTGGAACGCTTGCGCGTCGTCATCAAATTGCAGGATCTTCGCTTTCGGGAAGGTTTCTCTGGCTACTTGAACGGTGAATGCGCCGCGACGAGCCGCAATTTTTACGCGTCGTGAGTCAAAATCCGAAAATTCGCTAAAACCAGAGGCGAGTTCTTTGTTTGCTGCTACTTGAACGCCTGAGTGCGAGTAGGGCTCAGTAAACAAGACGCTTCTGGAACGCTCAGGCGTAACAGACATGCCACCGATGATCACGTCGAACTTTTTCGCCAGTAGTGCGGGAATAATGCCATCCCACGCAGTCGGTACGAATTCCACTTTCAAACCTGAATCTTGTGCTAAGCGTTTGGCAACATCGATTTCAAAACCGATTAACTCACCTTGCTTGTTACGCATTGCCCAAGGTACAAATGTTGACATACCAACGCGCAAAGTGCCTCGTTCTTTGATTTGATCTACATTGGGTGTGGCGACATCTTCTTTCGCGATTGTAGGCATAGCGATGGCTAGCCCTAATAATGCAGTAATGGTCGCTTTGAATAACTTCATGTTATCTCCTTATAATTTGCGCCAACTGGCTCCGAGTTTGTGTTCTAGCCATGCAGACAAGCCAGAAAGTGACAGAGTGAGAGCAAGATAAATTGCTGCCACGGTGAACCAAATTTCGAACGGCATCGCCGTCTCTGAGACGATGTTGCGTGCCTGTGTTGTTAGATCAAAAATCGCCATCACGCTTACAATGGAAGAGTTTTTGATCAAAGAAACCACTTCATTGGTTAATGGCGGTAATGTGCGCTGTAAAACCTGAGGCAAAATTACGTCTTTGTAGGTATAAAACGGTGATAGCCCGAGAGTTTGTGCTGCTTCGAATTGCCCTTTAGGAATACTGTTTAAACCTGCACGGAATATTTCCGCGGTGTAGGCACCTTGGAAAAGGGACAATGCCAAAACGGCGGTGCTGAATCGGTCCAAACCAATCGCGGGGCCAAACACGAAGTAGAGTAAATAGATTTGCACCAACAACGGCGTGTTACGTATTACTTCGACATAAGTGGTACCAATAACATTGCCGACTTTCGAATCGCTAAGCCTTAGTAACGCGGTAACCAACCCTAATACTAAGGTAAAAAATAGACTAATAGCCGAGATGTTAAGCGTTACCAATAGCCCATCAATAAGTTCTGCCGGCCACCATTCGCCATCTTCATAAAAAGCGATGTAATCAGGTACGCGCTCCCATTGCCATTGATAGCCCATAGCGTCGGCACCAGAGTCCAACACCCACACAATCGCGATGAAGAGGAGCGTCATTTGCAGTATAGCTTGAAGGACAGGTTTGATTACGCGAACTATCATCAGTAACTTAAAATTTGGTTCAAAAATGCTTGGGTGCGTGGATGCTGTGGTGTCTCAAATAAGGCGACTGGAGAGTTCATTTCCACGATTTGGCCTTCATCCATAAATACCACGCGGTTCGCTACTTTTTTGGCAAATCCCATTTCATGCGTGACGCAAATCATCGTCATTCCGCTTTGAGCCAGCTCAACCATGACATCCAACACTTCGTTGATCATTTCCGGATCAAGCGCCGAAGTTGGCTCGTCAAACAGGAGTAAATCCGGTTCCATACACAAGGAGCGGGCAATCGCGACGCGTTGCTGCTGACCGCCAGAAAGCTGGATAGGGTACTTACTCGCTTGCTCTTCAATATTGACTCGCTTTAGGTAATGTTTTGCGCGTTTTTCAGCTTCTTGTTTTGATAATTTGAGTGTGCGAATCGGCGCTAAGGTGAGGTTTTCCAGTACAGTCAAGTGAGGAAAAAGGTGAAAGTGTTGGAACACCATGCCGATTTTACCGGGCTTGAGAGATTTTGCGTGAGAAGGCTGGTCGAACACATGAAGCTGGCCTTCTTGAATCGATTCAAGATGGTTGATGCAACGAATGAGCGTTGATTTTCCGGAACCTGAAGGGCCACACACCACGACGATCTCGCCAGAATGCACGGAGAAGTTGATGTCTTTTAGAGCGTGGTAATCGCCATACCACTTATTTACGTCGCTAAACTCAACGACGGGAGTATTCTCTTTCAAAGGGGCACGCTATAACGGAAAAATATCCTTTTACAATAGCAAGTTGTGCGCGTAATTTCATTAAGAATAAGCTAATGTTTAGGCGATGATTTTAAGACTCTATTCAGATCGATTACAAGATACATCCATGTTTCTTTAATGCTGGTGCTGTCTAGAGTCTATAGTATGACTAACTCAGTTCAACGAGATACGGATAACGAACAACAATCGCAACAACAGACATAACCATTAGTGTCTGTGCAGAATAGTAGGTCACCATGACAACTTGTCGTGAAAATATTGACCGTCCACCAAAGCGTTCGAAAGCCAATACGATGCCAGAGATAATAAAGATAAAGCTTCCGAGCACTGCAAAGGAGGAGGATTGTGTTTTCCCACTCAAATAATACTCGATCGAAGCCCAGCACATAGTCATCAGTACCAATATATAACTGGCAACTGGCCGTTTCTCTTTACCGAGATCCGGTCGGAACAACCAGTAGACGCATATACCCAGTCCGAACAAGGCAATTGGGAGCCAAGGTGTAAAATGCCACGCTGACATGATGGCAAAACCATAACTATAGGAGAGATGGGCAGAGCAAAAGAGCACTAATCCTGTAATGAACTTGTCTCTAGGGAGCATTAATAACACGTCACCAAGCAACGAGAGCGATAAGCCAATCAAAATCCAATGCGCATATGGCATTGGGTAAGCCGGGGACTGAATTAAAATACCAAGCATACAGAGCACTGGTAATGGTTTAGAAACGTAAAAGAGCCATTTAGAGCCTTTACGGATACTGATGATATGTATGAATGCTAATACGACAACAACTAGCCACATAAAGTGTTTTCTCGAACAGACAAAATTATGTAGTACATCACTACAACAAATCAAAACTTAATTAACGAGTTAACTCGTTCTTTGATCTCAATTATTTTTATTTGTGTAAAGCTGGACAGTTGTCTCTTTACTAACCAACACGGCCGATTTTTTGTCTGGAGGGAATCGTTGTTTTTAGAAGCCTCCTCGTTTTGAACGTGATGTGGCTTACAAAATAGCATAAAAAAACGGTATTGTGACTGTTAAGTCACAATACCGTTAAACCCTAGGAAGGGCAGTGAAGAGTTGTTGCAGTTATGAGACAGCTAACTCTAAGATTTCTCGGCTACGTTCAAGTGTGATCGCCTGGTTTTCACCTAAAACAGTCATGCCGTGTTTGTTTAGTTGATCAATGATGGCATCGATAGCTTGTTCACGGCTCTCACCATAGTTTTCGAGCTTAGTTGCGACATCAAGTTGATGATAAAACGCTTCGATAGCTTCGATTGTGCGCTCTGCTAAATCCTCACCTGCTTCAAGACCAAATACGTTGCGACCCATTTGTTCTAACTTAGGGCGCTTAAACTGCATTTGGTTACGAAGTAACGACGGTTGGACAATTGCAAGAGAACGCGCATGATCAACGCCCCATAGAGCCGTTAATTCATGGCCGATCATATGTGTCGCCCAGTCTTGTGGAACGCCACTACCAATTAACCCATTCAATGCTTGGTTAGCAGACCACATTAAGTTTGCGCGCCACATATCGTCGTCTCGTTCCGCAAACTGTTCTCCGAGTGTTTTTAAAGTTTTCAGCAGTGTTTCTGCGTAACCATCTTGAACCATTGCACCGGTAGGAAGCGTCAAGTATTGCTCACATACGTGCACCCATGCGTCAACAATGCCGTTGATAAGCTGGCGTTCTGGCAGTGTTTTCATTACATCTGGGTCTAACACTGCAAATTTTGGCTGCACTGCTGGAGACATGAACGGAAGTTTGTCTTGAGTTTCTTTTTTAGTGATAACTGCGCCCATGTTTGACTCTGAGCCTGTTGCTGGCAATGTCAAAATTGCAGCTAGAGGCGTCGCTTCAGTGACTTGGTGCTTACCAATCATGATATCCCAACCATCACCATCATACTTTGATGCCGCTGCTACGTATTTGGAACCATCGATGACTGAACCACCACCTACCGCTAGAATAAAATCAACACCATGCTCTTTTACCATTGCGACTGCTTTATCGAGTGTTTCTTTGGTTGGGTTTGGTTCAACACCTGAAAACTCTAGCCATTCATGTCCCTCAAGAGCTTCTGCTACTTGGTCGTACACGCCATTTTTTTTGATGGAGCCACCACCGTATACCACTAAAACTTTTTGGTCGGATGGGATAGCTTCTTTGATTGCTGCGATTTGTTTTTGACCAAAGAAAATCTTGGTTGGGTTTACATAAGAAAAGTTCATTATTAGCCCTCTTGCTTCCAGTGAAGGAGATTGAATACATGCATATTAGTCCTGATTAATGATGGTTAACAGGTCGATTTCTGCAAATAATTTGCCTATTTCTACAAAATTAATGCTCTTGAGCTAGAAAGTTAAAGTCGAGAGGAAGTATAGTGCTCGAAACGATAATAGAGACCAAACTCGTTGGTCATTGATGGAGCGCTCTAATGCACACTCTCGCAAATATCATGCAGCAATATGTTGAAAAGCAGGGGCTGCATGACCTAGAAGGTATGAAGAAAACAGCGATAGATGGCGTATGGTTTTATCGCAGTAGCAAAGGGAATCATCGCCAGCCGTTTGTCTATCAGTCCGGCATCATCGTATTGGGTCAAGGGCATAAGAACATTCATATTGGTGATACACCAGTGCAATATGGGCCCGATGATTACCTTGTTGTCGGGGTTCCCATGCCACTAGAGTGCGAAGCGTTTGCGACAAACAATGAGCCTTTACTTGGCATTTCGATAGATATTTCGCCAACGCTTCTTCATAAACTCGTTAAAAAATTAGAGGCTGAGAAATTCAGTAATAAGTGTCTGGATGCAACCCGTTGCGGCCTTAAGTCGGTACGTATGAATGAAGGTATGTTGGATGCGTGCAAGCGGTTAATGAAAGCAATGTGTAACGAGCTTGATGTCATCATGCTTGGCGAGCTGCTTCTTGAGGAAATTGTGTATCGTACTTTGGTGAGCAAAGAGGGGTATGTTTTATTTGACCTAGCACATCAAGAAGGTTCTTACGCGAGGGTAGCTAAAGCACTAAATCGTGTACATCAAGCGTATCACGAACAGTTGAACGTACAAGCATTGGCTGAAGAAGCCAACATGAGTGTGTCTGCTTTCCATCAAGCATTTCGCAATGTCACGCTTGAATCTCCGTTGCAATATATTAAGAAAGTTCGACTTAACAAAGCGCGCGAATTGATCCAGTTAGAGGGGCGACGTGTTAATGATGCAGCGAGAATGGTCGGGTACACGAGCCCATCACAGTTTAGTCGCGAGTACAAGCGGCATTTTAATGAAACGCCAAGGTCAACAAAGGCTTAGTGATCTTTATTTCAAAATGGCGACTTTTTTTACCTTTTTTATTAATTTGCGAGTGACATATTTATTTGAGTTATAAAATTAGTTACTGGTGCCAAATAATAGGTACGTTGTTGCAATCATTTAGTGGATTGTTGCGAGGCGGTGTGGAAAACTCGTAAATAGATAGTGTGAAATCACCAACTTGTACTTAAGTTATTTTACGTCGAAATAAAAGTATAGATGCGCTTCGTTTAGCGCATTTAGTATTGTTTTAACAATAACTTAAGGAAGAGCGATTATGCACCTTAAAAACGGCAACGCAGTGAAAAACGTGTTCACACTAAGCACACTCACCGCTTCTTGTCTTATGGCCTTCAATAGCTACGCAGCAGTTGACTGTGCCCCTCTAGAAACTTGGCAATCATCAAAAGTTTATAACGGTGGCGACCAAGTTCAGCATGAAGGTAATGCTTATAAAGCTCGTTACTGGACGCAAAACAACAATCCAGCGCAATCTGGTGAGTGGGGCGAGTGGGAAACACTTGGCGCTTGTGATGGCACTGGACCGGTTGATCCACCTCAGAATGAAGTCCCGACGGTTACTCTGACATCGCCTTCTGCGTCGGCTTCTGTGACTGCGGGTGATGTTGTTAACCTAGCTGCAGATGCGGCAGATACTGATGGGACTGTTAGCAAAGTAGAGTTCTTTGTTGATGGTGTATTAGTTGGTCAGGCAACGTCTGCGCCGTATGCTGCATCGTGGACAGCAACTGAAGGACAGCACGAGTTCTCTACCAAGGCCTATGACGATGCAGGTGCCGTTAGTACGGCAAGTGTTGTGACGTTAACTGTGGCATCAGCGCAACCTGGTAACGAAGCGCCGACAGTGGATGTCGTGCTTTCTGCGAGCTCTATTGACCTGGGTGGTTCCGTAACACTGACTGCAAATGCTACGGATGCGGATGGTACCGTTGCTAAAGTTGATTTTTATGTTGCAGGTGTGCTTGCTGGCACTGCTACAACAGCGCCATACACGCTGGATGTAACCCCTTCACAAGCTGGCTCATTAAGTGTTTATGCGAGAGCAACCGATGATGCTGGAGCAACAGCAGATTCTGCAATTGCGACGTTAACAGTAAACGGCGGCGCAGTGACATCTAATTGTCGTCCTGATGGTCTTTATCAAACAACGGGTGTAGATGTTCCTTACTGTTCTATTTATGACGAAGAAGGCCGTGAGAAAATGGGGGCTGATCACCCACGTCGTGTAATCGGCTACTTCACCAGTTGGCGATCAGGTGACGACCCACAATCGACTTACCTTGTTAAAGACATTCCTTGGGAACAACTTACTCACATTAACTACGCGTTTGTGAGCATTGGTTCTGACGGCAAAGTAAACGTTGGCGACGTAAATGATCCTAACAACCCTGCTACAGGTAAAACTTGGCCAGGCGTTGAGGTAGATCCCGCTCTTGGTTTTAAAGGTCATTTTGGTGCACTAGCAACTTACAAGCAAAAACATGATGTTAAAACGCTAATCTCGATTGGTGGTTGGGCTGAAACGGGCGGTCACTTCGATACGAACGGCGATCGTGTAGCTGATGGTGGCTTCTACACCATGACGACGAATGCGGACGGTTCTATTAATCATGCTGGTATTGAGAAGTTCGCAACTTCAGCCGTTGAAATGATGCGTCAGTACAAGTTCGATGGTCTGGATATCGACTATGAATACCCGACGTCAATGGCTGGTGCTGGTAACCCTTACGACAAAGACTTCATGGAACCACGTCGTCAGTATTTATGGGCGTCTTACCAAGAGCTGATGAAAGTATTGCGTGAGAAACTTGATGCGGCATCCGCGCAAGATGGTATTCATTATATGCTGACTATCGCAGCACCATCTTCAGGTTACTTGCTACGTGGGATGGAAACCTTCGATGTAACTAAGTACCTAGACTACGTAAACATCATGTCTTACGACTTGCATGGGGCTTGGAATGATCACGTTGGTCATAACGCGGCTTTATTCGATACAGGTAAAGACTCTGAGCTAGCGCAGTGGAACGTATACGGCACTGCTGCATACGGTGGTATCGGTTACTTGAACACAGACTGGGCTTACCATTACTTCCGTGGCTCTATGCCAGCAGGTCGTATCAACATTGGTGTTCCTTACTACACCCGTGGTTGGCAAGGTGTTACTGGTGGCGACAATGGCCTTTGGGGCCGAGCGGCACTACCAAACCAAGCAGAGTGCCAACCGGGCACAGGTGAAGGTGAGAAGAACAACTGTGGTCACGGCGCTATTGGTATCGACAACATGTGGCATGATACCGACCCTAAAGGAAACGAAATGGGCGCTGGTTCTAACCCAATGTGGCATGCTAAGAACCTAGAAAACGGTATTTGGGGCTCTTACGCAGCTGCTTACGGTCTCGACCCTGTCAACGATCCTTCAGATAAGTTTGTTGGTACTTATACCCGTCATTACGATAGCGTTGCTGTGGCACCTTGGTTGTGGAACGCAGAGAAGAGCGTATTCCTATCTACGGAAGATAAAGCTTCTATCGAGGTGAAAGCCGATTACGTTATCGATAAAGAGATCGGCGGTATCATGTTCTGGGAACTAGCCGGTGACTACAACTGTTACGTACTGGATGCAAATGGTAATCGTACGGCAGTAGATGCCACTGAACAAGCTTGTGCGGCGGGTAATGGTGAATACCACATGGGTAACACTATGACCAAAGCTATCTACGACAAGTTTAAGTCTGCGACGCCTTACGGTAACAAAGTAGCGACTGGTCCAACACCAACTGAAGCAGTAGACATTACTGTTAGTGTTGGCGGCTTCAAAGTTGGCGACCAAAACTACCCAATTAACCCGAAAATCACGTTTACAAATAACACTGGTCAAGCGATCCCTGGCGGTACTGAATTCCAATTCGATATCCCAGTATCTGCGCCGGACAATGCGAAAGACCAATCAGGTGGTGGTTTGAAAGTGATTGCTTCTGGACATACTCGAGCAAACAACATTGGTGGCTTAGATGGCGTAATGCACCGTGTGTCGTTCTCTCTACCAGCATGGAAAGACTTGCCAGCGGGCGGCACTTACGAGCTTGATATGGTTTACTATCTACCAATCTCTGGTCCTGCTAACTACTCAGTGATTTCTGGTGGTAAAGAGTTTGCGTTTAAGTTTGAACAGCCAGATCTACCAATTGGTGATCTCAATGCGGGCACGGGTGGTGGTACCACTGAACCAGGTACGTGTGATACGACAGGTTTAGTGACATACCCAGCTTTGCCACAAACGGATTGGGCAGGTAATCCAAGCCACGCTAACCAAGGTGATAAGATCATCCACAACGGTGTGGTTTACCAAGCGAACTGGTGGACAGCGGCTGAACCGGGTACAGATGGTAGCTGGTCAACGGTATGTAACATCTAATTATTATGGATTATTTGTCATAGCCTAATGTTTACAGGCACTTAAACAAAAGCGCACGATGATTATCGTGCGCTTTTTTGTTGTGATAGTTTGTCGTTTAATCGAATTGGTAACTTTCAGGTATGACGACAATACCTTTGTCTGAGATTTTAAATCGCTTCGCATCTTCAAGTTTGTTGATGCCAATTTGAGTATGTGGCGGAATACGAACATGTTTATCAACTATGCAGTTGACCAACTGACTTCCTTCACCGACTTCCACGTCATCAAAAATTATGGAATCGACTACCGTTGCACTGTCTTGGATGCGTACATTAGAAGAAATAATGGAGTGCTGTACTGAGCCGCCGGAATTGATGACACCGGTAGCAATGATGGAGTTAATAAAAATACCTTCATTACCCGTAGCCGACGATACAGTACGAGCTGGTGGAAACTGCGGCTCGTAAGTACGAATCGCCCAATTGGACTGATAAAGGTTCATTGGCGGCACAGGTTCTAGTAGATCCATATTCGCTTCATAGAAGGAATCAATGGTACCCACGTCGCGCCAATAGCAATCTTTATCGACGCGCCCTTTACTGCCACAGAATTGATAGGCGTAAACGGATTCGGTATCAATCAGCTTAGGTATGATGTCTTTTCCGAAGTCATGGCTTGATGAATCGAGTTTTGAGTCTTCTTCAAGCGCTTCTTTCAAAACATCCATATCAAAGATATATATTCCCATAGAAACGAGGCTTCTGGTCGTGCTTCCTGGAAGGGTAGGAGGGGTTTCAGGTTTCTCTATAAACGAAGTAACGAGCCCGTTTTCTGCGGTGCCCATTACACCGAATGCTGAAGCATCCTCTACGGGAACATCCATACAGGCAACGGTGAGCTTAGCACCTTTCTCTTTATGCTCTTCAAGCATTGCGGCGTAGTCCATTCGATAGATATGATCGCCGGATAACACAACCACATACTTTGCATCATTTCGCGATAGCAACCACATGTTGTGATAAATCGCATCGGCGGTTCCTTCATACCATGCACCACCTTTGCGCATTTGTGGCGGAACAGCAGTGATGTACTCGCCTAGCTCTGGATTGAATATCGACCAGCCGTCTCGTAAGTGTTTTTGAAGTGAATGAGATTTATATTGGGTTAAAACAAGGATCTTGCGTAAACCCGAATGTAAACAATTGGTTAGTGTGAAATCTATAATTCTATATTTTCCGCCAAAAGGCACGGCTGGCTTGGTTCTGTCATCGGTGAGTGGGCTGAGTCTAGACCCCATCCCTCCTGCTAAAATTACGGCGAGTGCGTCTTCCATAGTATTCCCTTTCCCTTTTCTGACATGCATCAAAACGGTGCTAACCTGAAGGAGGTGGTATGCAACGCAGAGGTTTTGAAAAGCATGTGCTAATGTGCTTATTAGTGAAAAGTCTACTACAAGAATCGAGCCATAGAATATCTCCTTAAAAATCAAGGAGGTTAAAATTTCACTGTAAGACAACTGCACCATATTAGTGAAGCGCTAAATAGCCCGTGCATCAAATTGGCGCAAAATTGTAGAAAGGAGAAGTCAACAAGTATGGATTTACAATGTAAAGTGGCGACAAAACAAGAAGATAAATAGGGTTTTCTAGCTTAATAACTATGGCCAAACAAGGCTTAGGGTTAGCGTCTTAACTCTAAAGGTGTAAAACAGGCGTGTTGATGTAAGGCAGGAGAGCTTTGTATCAACGATTCAAGAGTAGAAGGCCTGAGACAACTCTTTTCACAGTTGTTGAGAGTGAGTGGATAGGTAAGTAGACCACTCACTCAATGAATATGCTCACTTCACTGATAGCGATACGTTATCACTGCACTAAGAGAGACCGACGATATTTCCTCCATCATCAAGATCTAAGTTCATAAATGCGGGTTTATCAGGTAAGCCTGGCATCGTCATCACGGTACCAGATAATGCATAAACGAATCCTGCGCCCGCACACAAGCGCAGCTCGCGGATTGGGACGGTAAAACCAGTTGGTGCGCCTTTGACTGCGGAGTCTGTGGTTATCGATAATGGTGTCTTCGCGATGCAAACCGCTAAGTTGTTAAAACCTAGATTTTCAAAATGGTTGAGCTGTTCAGTCGCGATAGGAGTCATTTCTATATTGGTTGCGCCATAGCCCGCTTCACATACTGCCATGAGCTTTTCGAGTAATGATTGCTCTTTGTTGTATAACGGACAAAACTCTACAGGCGTGGTACACGCATCAATAACATGTTGAGCTAGTTCCGTTGCGCCTTGTCCGCCTTGCGAAAAAGCGGTGCTGATGGCTACTTTAACTTCGGGATTAAATTGGTGAATCAGATCTTCAAGAGCTTTAAGCTCTTTCACACAATCTTGTGGAAACTGATTAATGGCAACGACAGCAGGTAAACCGTATTTATGAACGTTATTTATGTGCCATTTTAAATTTTCAAACCCAGCCTCCAATGCTGCTTGGTCCGGATTAAAAATGGAATCTGGAATAGCCATACCTGGTCGTAAATCGTAGTGTCCAGAATTCGCTTTGAGGCCGCGTAATGTTGCTACGATCACTACACAGTCCGGGGCTTTGTTGGCGGCAGCAGCTTTAATGTTACACGCTTTCTCGAATCCCATATCCGAACCAAAACCGGCTTCAGTTACCGTGTAACCTGATAGTTTTAGCGCAATATCGTCCGCGATAATGGATGAATTTCCATGGGCGATGTTTGCAAATGGACCTGCATGGATCAACGTAGGAACACCTTCTAGAGTTTGCATCAGTGTTGGTGCAATCGCCTCTTTTAGTGTTACTGCCATTGCTCCTGCAACTTGTAGATCTTCCGTAGTGACGGGGTTTCCGTTCAAATCGTACGCTACGACAATTTTCCCGATACGTTGACGTAAATCTTTTAAATCTTTGGCTAGTGCAATGATAGCCATTAACTCGGAAGCTGCTGAAATATCGAACCCTTCGTCACGCTCGAAACCATTGATGGTTTTTCCTGCATCATTGAGGCCAATTTTGACTTTACGTAGTGCACGATCATTATGGTCCATCACTCGTTTCCAAGTAATACTGGCCGTGTCGATTTTAAGTGCTCTTAACCCGGTACGTGCTTCAAAGGCATCATAACCTTCGCGTTGCTCATGGAACAAGCGAGCGTCAAGAGCGGCTGAAGCAAGGTTGTGCGCCGCTGTCACTGCGTGAATGTCACCAGTAAGGTGTAAGTTTAACTCTTCCATTGGAGCTACTTGAGAATAACCACCGCCCGCTGCGCCACCTTTAATACCGAAGACGGGTCCCATCGAAGGTTGCCTTATACATGCAATAACAGATTGATTAAGCTTTGCTAAACCTTGCGCCAATCCTATCGTCGTAACGGTTTTTCCTTCGCCAAGAGGAGTCGGCGTGATCGCAGTGACGAGTACAAGTTTACCGTCATCATTTGCTTTGAGTCGTTCCAAACATTTTGGGTGGACTTTGGCTTTGTGCTTCCCGTGAGTGTCATACTCTTCGGGCAATAGTCCTACTTTTTCCGCGATAACATCAATAGAAGAAAGTGGTGTGTTTCGGCAAATTTCGATATCTGACTGCATGGAGAATCCCCAAAGTGGCACACAGGTAGCGTTGAAAAACTACCTGAGTTATAACGAGTATTATTGTGAGGCAAAGGTCTGCTTGGTGATGGTACTGTTTCGGTTAGGCTTGTAAAGAGTTTACTGCTTCGTATTGTGCGACATACTAACAAAATCTACTCGTTACAGTGCTAGATAAAAACAAAAAGGCCACCAAATGGTGGCCTTGATATATTTTCAGCTTTAAAGCTGTCGTTTTAACGATCCCAATAAGTCTCTTCTAAGCTATCTTCTCGTTCAGGAAGCGCTCGCGATAGGCGAGGAGAGTGCTGCGTCAACACTTCATAGCTTACTCGGTTTGCGTATTTACAGATCTGAGAAAGCGAGGAGTAGGTTAAGCATCGTACTTCGTGCTTTTCTGAGTTAGGCACTTCTTTTTGGTGGAAAGAGTTTGCTGCCATGTCATGCAGTAAGGCTGAAAGGGCTGCATCACCTGCACCATTAGTGTTCTTAATCTCTAATGGTCCACCAAGGTAAGGGCCGATGTGAGAGTAGACCTTCATTGGGTTTTGACAGTCTTCTTTACGCATCGCACGACTAAACTCGTACTGGTTAAAGGCTTCGAGGGAGCTTTCAAGGATGTCGTGTGTGGTTTCTCGTTTTACTTTCTCGTCGGTGTAACCAGCCATGTACAGACCATTTGGTCCTGCCGTACACAGTACGAGATCAACCCATTCAAGTGCTTTATCAGCAGCAGCTAGCGGCTCTGTTTCACCTGTTAGCGCCGCACCTTCTTCTTCATTCATAGCGACAACAGAAATGTTTTCGCGAATGTATTCTTGCCACCACTGTGCGTTGCCTTCGATAACGTACTTCGTCCCTAACGTAAGTACAACAGGGACATCGTGCTTCTTAGCAAAGTCGATCGCTCTTTGTACCGCTTTAGGCATTGGATCTTCTTCTTTACCACGCATTAGGTAAGAAGAAACAACCAGGGCTGATGCTTTCTCAAAGATCTCTTCAGGAATGCTTTCCGGAAGTAGTTGATTCATATGACCTTCGTTGATAGCAAATGTACGCTCACCGTCTTGAGAAATTAGGGTGTAGCAGCGACCAATAGGGCCATCTACCGTTTGTAAATGGTTAAGGTTCATGCGTGAAGACGTACGGCAAAGGTAGCGGTAAGCAAAAGAACCGACTTGAATGTTCTTAGACATCACACCGAGCAAAACGGATTTGCTATCGGCTAAAACTGAGTAGTTGTGAAGAGTATTGCCAATCGTGTCACCTGGGTATTGGTGTGTGATCAGGCCTTGCTCAACCAGTTCTTCGTAAAGAGCATCTGCTTTGCTTTCTTCAAGAACGAGCGAATGTCCTTTACTCAGGTTGTATTTCTCTAAAAACGCGTCATCTACACGTGCTTCGATATCTACAATGGTTTGACCGACACCAACAATAGTTGGGCGATATAGCTTAGGTGCCTGTCGGATTTGGTTTACTAATGGATCTCGAGCGTGAGTTGGGAAGTAGTGTTTAGATTTACGCTGACCAGGAAACTTCATGCTTGTTCTTGAGTGAGAAAAAAAAGAGGCGGGATTGTATCACAAAAAAATGAAAATCGTGGCGATTTATTACAAAGAAGTCTGCTCGCTGAAAAAATCAGCGAGCTGAGTAAATAGCAACCAAAGCAGCTGCAATTTATGACGCTTGTCGTATTGCAATGGGTTGTTTTTTAAACTTGTTGCTCAGCAGCGCCCGGAAAGAGCCTGCTCCGCGCTAACTAAATTTACCCGCGTTACTTTTTCACTTCAGTTGGCTCAACGTAAGCCTGGGTACCCCAAAGTGGGACTGTCGAAAGGCTATGCTTAAAACTACCATCGGTCTCTTTTGTTGTATAAGACAAGTAGAGTAAGGTTTGGTTATCGGCATCATAAATACGGCGAACCTTCATTGTTTTGAAGAAAATGCTTTTTGACTTCTTAAATACAATTTCACCGGACTTACTCTTATCTATTTTTGCAATCATTTCCGGTGTGATTTCGCCAGTCTGACGACATGATATTGAGCTATCACTTGGATCTGCTAAGCTGAAATCCGCTTCGATAGAGGCGATGTGACATGTGACACCTGTTACCACCTCGTCTTTCAACTCACCGACTTTGATGTCTTTCAAAGTAAACCAACCGAGCCCCACGTCAGCAACATCGTTATCTGAACAACCAACTAGAGTAGTAGCAAGCAATGCACTTAACAGCATCTTTTTCATTATTTTTGTCCTTAACTAGGAAAGATATTGATGAAATCTATCAGAGGTTTGCACCTAAAACAAAATTTAGCCACGGAAAGGTCTATGTGCGCTAGGTTTGTTGCGGGCTTCATGCTAATGTACTGCTCTAAACGAAGGTATCAAGATGAATGAACAACAGTTAGCCAGTATCGAGCGTAAAAATACATGGCTGTATGATCTGGTCGAAGTTGAATTTCCGACACCAGAGAGTTTGAAAGGGCGCGATGTCTATTTCAAAACGCTAGAAAAAGCAACGTATCAAGTAGTCGACAAAGACACACTACTGGAAAGTGACTCTGAATTTAACCCCGACGATATTTTTCTGGTCGATTTTCATCGACTGACCATTATGTTCTCTATCTTGCAATCTCAGCGCTGGGAACAGCAGTATGATAAAGATATGATCATTGAATATCTGACACAGATTATCCTCACGCCAGATTTTGAATTATATGTTGGTTTTAAATCTGGAGTCCCAATTGGTGCTGCTATTGTTAGCCATCTCGAAGAAAATACACTCATCTCTGATGTTGCTGTTTCTGAATCAAAATATAAAAGCTCGTTTGTGGCTGATCTGGCTAAAAGACTAAGCACCGAGCAAAAACTGTTAGACTCAGTGGTTATCGAAAACTAACTTACACATCAATGTGCATAAAAAGTAAAGCAAGATGACGTTGGGTGATCTTGCTTAGAAAAACTGTAATTGCTCCCTTCTATTTCCATGAAATGCCAAGCTCGTCGTTTCAACAATCCCAAACTCAAATAAGATTAATCCAAACATTCTTAAAATCAGCTTGGGCGTAAGCCTTTAAGACGTCTGGAGATGGCTATGGCAATTACCAATATTAAGTGCGTGATATTTGACTGTGATGGTACGTTGGTCGACAGCGAAAGACTGTGTTGCCAAGCGCTCGTCAATGTATTTAACCAGCATGGGGCTGAGTTAACGATGGAAGAGTGCGTTTCTCACTTTAAAGGAGGAAAGCTCGCTGACATCCTTTTAGATACTAAAGAATTGAAAGATATCAAAGTCCCAATTGATGTTTTAGAGCCGCAATACCGAGAAGAAGTCCAGTCTCTTTTTGTGCGTCACTTACAGCCGATGGATGGCGCAAAACGATTAATTCAGTTTTTGGATTCGCATAATATCGAATATTGTGTGGCGTCTAATGGACCTAAAGATAAAATTGAATACGCTTTGGAGTTAACCGGTTTACTCGATGCTTTCCGAGGCAAAGTGTTCTCAGCATTCGATGCGAATAGTTGGAAGCCTGAGCCCGATTTAATCATGTACAGTGCTATGAGCATGGGCTTTTTACCAAGTGACTGTCTTTATATTGATGACACGCCTAAAGGAGTTGAGGCGGGATTAAACGCCGGTATCAAAACGGTACAGTTATTTAATGGTGAAGCTATCAATCGTGTTGATGACGAGCGTGTAATTCGCATCCATCATTTAGATGAATTAAAAGAGCAGCTGTGTGGCTGCTCTGTTTGACCTACTAATGGCAAACCGGACTTAAGCTGTGGATGTGCTTAAGTTTAGACTGTAGGTAAGGCGTTTGATGTAGACATTGGATAGATGAGAAGTTTTTTGTATGAAATCCGCAAGCAGCGCATGTGAATTTCTCGCCATCCGATGAAATGAGATATTCATCTCCTTGGCAGAGTGGGCAATTCAGGTTCTCTATGTCTTTTGTGTCTTTGTAATTATTCATATTGTTTTCCAGCAGCAAATTGGAATTGGCAAGATCAAGCATAGCGGAACGCTTTGTTTAAGAACATTATTTCATCCGGTACAGCGAGAACTTGAGATTCACTTCAAATATCCACTTGGATGTCGTAGAAAATATCGAAGGTAATAGTTGAACACGGTTTAAAGAAAAGGGCTCCTTAAGGAGCCCTTGTTGATCATAAGTTCCACAACGTTATGCGGTGCGGTAGCGTTGTAATATCTCACCAAGAGAAACGGAGGCTTGCGTGAGATTAGCGACGCCAGCGGTAGATTGCTCCGCCACTTCTCTGATTGTGCTTGATTGACTACGAATTTCTGAAAGTTCCGATGCAATATCGTTAGCAACTGCGCTTTGTTCTTCAGCAGATGTGGAAATCTGAATGCTCATGTCCATTAATGAGCGTGCTGACTCGGCAATAGAGGTAACATCATGGCCGATTTCATCAATAAGCTGGCTGCTGGTTTGAGCTTGCTGAACGGTTCGGTTGGTGATTGAAGCAATGTTCTGGCTCTCAATTTGAAGCTTCTCAATCATGGCTTGGATCTCTACTGTTGCCTGTTGAGTTCTGCTTGCTAATGTACGTACTTCATCGGCAACCACTGCAAATCCACGACCTTGTTCACCAGCACGGGCTGCTTCGATTGCTGCGTTTAGTGCCAACAGATTAGTTTGTTCTGAAATGGCGTTAATCGTTGTGATTACGTCATTAATCTGCGTCGTATTCTCGTTTAAATTGGTTACTGACGTAGAGGCTTGTTCAATATAGCTAGATAACGTCTCTATCTCGCCAATCACGTTTTGTACACGGCTTCTGCTTAGTTCGATCTTCTGGGCATCTTGGTCTGACTGCGTCGTTGCTTGTTGAGAAATACTTGATACCTCCTTTGCAGAGGCTGTCATTTCTTCCATTGCCGTCGCGACTGAATCAAGCGTTTGATATTGATGAGATATCTGGGTTTCACTCAACTGCATATCTTTTTCGAATGCAGAAGATGTCTCGCTCAACATCGTTGCATTATTTTTAACACTATTAACCAGTTCACTTAAGGTATCCATAGACTTGTCTAGCGCACAGCCGATGGTACCGAATTCATCTCGACCTGGATGAAAACCAAGACGAGAGGTTAAGTCACCGTCACCAATTTTTTCGGTTGTTGTATATAAAACCCACAGAGCTCCTCCGATAAACGTTGCCACCCAGTAAGAGAATAGGGCAAAAGGAATAACCCATAAGAAGCTAAGTAATAGTGACGATAGAGCTGATGATTTTAACGATTCGTATTGTGTGGACACATTTTGAGTCAGCTTAATCACTTCTCCAGAATGCAACTTGGCATAAGCGGTCACAGACCCATCGACAAAAGAACTCTCGCTTACGCGGTTCGATTTCGATACGCCGTCAATTTCTGTAGCGCGGTTTGATTGAGCATCAACGATACCAGAAAGCTTCGCTTCGCTCGCCGAGATGGCTTGCTGCTCAAATTGTTGTATTTCATTGAAGTAGCGGCTTCCAGCCACTGAAGTGAGGGCTACTAAAAATAGTAGGAATATAACCCACATTTTGTCGTTGATAGACATCTTGATAAACAGCCTGTCTATCGTTCTAAACTCAACTTCTCTCATTTAAAGCTCCATTAGAGATAAAAGATATTGACCAAATCTATTGCTATATCGAAACAAAATATGCGAAGTTAATCAGCAAAATATGTAACGAATACTAAATTTAGTTTAAGAAATGAGATCTAAGGACGCCTATAACAGTATGTTATATCTTTAAATTGACATGAATGTTGATAAAAGAGTCATTTCTCTAAAGTGTTAAGTGGATATGAAACCTAATTGCAATCGTTTACTTTTGATTATGCTCATAGGTTTTTAAATCTTTACTTCTCGCTGTCATGAATGTGTCATATAAAGACTATAAAAAGGAGTTGCTGATGTGGATATGGCAAGAGCCAGGCCGTCAGCAAGTAAAAGCAAGAGAGCTTAAAATAAAGGAGGTCACAATGAGCGACCAATACCAAAACGATGAGAGCCTAGAGCTGCTAGATGCGCTTGAAATTGGCATTATCTTGTCGGAATACGTTGGCTCAGACAACGAAGCCGAATAGCGGAACACTCTCATCTCGTCGTAATTGACGTTATACTAGGTTCATGTCACACCAAGCCCTAGAGGCCAAAACTGGCGTCGAATGAACTTTCTAGCCCACCTGCATATCGCAGAACACAGTAACAGCCATTTATTGGGAAACTTGCTTGGAGACTTCGTAAAAGGAGATCCAAGCAAGCTGTATGATCGCGATATCTCAAATGGCATCAGATTACATAGATTTGTTGACCGTATTACTGACCATCATCCAATCGTCAACGAATGTAAGCCTCATTTCACTGGTGTTGCGAGACGTTTTGCACCTATCGCTTTAGATATGTTTTGGGATCATTGCCTCGCAAAACACTGGAACGACTTTCACTCCGTGTCTCTCGAACACTTTGTAAAAACGGCATACGAGAGAGTAAACCGAGAGGTTCATGAACATTTGCCGCCACGTTTTTTGGTGCTCCACAGCAGAATGTGGCATGGCCGATGGCTTCAATCCTATCAAGATCTAGACAATATAGAATTTGCACTACATCGGATGTCGCAAAGAAGTCCTAGGATGGCAGACTTAACCACAACATTTAAAGTGATTGAAAGTGATTACACCGAATTAGAAGAGAAGTTCTCGTCACTTTATCGAGATGTTTTGCGCCAGTCGTATGATTTTCAGCAACAGCTTAATGACTCAACTCAATGAGATAGAAAAGTAGTATGGCTTTAGGGGCTCTGGTAAACTCTGCGCTCCAAAAATAATGAGGTTACACATGTCTGTTAATTTTGCTGATTTAGGCATCGAACAAAAGCTAATCGAGACGCTAGGCAATCTAAATATCGTGACGCCAACACCAGTGCAAGAAAAGTCAATTCCACACGTCCTTGCAGGAAAAAACTTACTTGCTGCTGCACAAACTGGTACGGGAAAAACGGCTGCGTTTGGTTTACCTATCATACAAACCGTTCAGCAAAAGAAACTTAACGGCACACCTCAAGCATTGATTTTGGTTCCAACACGCGAGCTTGCACAGCAGGTATTTGATAATTTGAATCAGTACTCGGCAGAAACAGAACTTCGCATTGTGTGTGTTTATGGTGGTACAAGCATCGGCGTACAAAAGAGAAAGTTAGAAGAGGGCGCTGATATTTTGATTGCCACGCCAGGCCGCCTTTTGGATCACCTGTTTAATGGTAACGTAAACATCTCTGAAACTGGTATGCTCGTGTTAGACGAAGCCGACCGTATGTTAGATATGGGATTTTGGCCTGACTTGCAGCGCATCTTCCGACGTTTACCTGCAGAGAAACAGATCCTATTGTTCTCTGCGACATTTGAGAAGCGAATCAAAACTATTGCGTATAAACTCATGGAATCGCCAGTTGAAGTCGAAGTTTCACCAGCAAATACGACTGCTGAAACGGTAACACAAATGGTTTATCCAGTGGATAAAAAACGGAAACGTGAATTGCTAGCGTACTTAATTGGCTCGCGGAATTGGCAGCAAGTGCTGGTATTTACAAAAACGAAGCAAGGCAGTGATGAGTTAGCGAAAGAGCTCAAGTTAGATGGCATCAAAGCGGTTTCTATCAACGGTGATAAATCACAGGGTGCCCGCCAAAGAGCTTTGGATGAATTTAAACAAGGTAAGGTACGTGCTTTGATTGCAACCGATGTGGCAGCACGAGGGTTAGATATTCAAGAGCTAGAACAAGTCGTGAACTTTGATATGCCATTCAAAGCAGAAGATTATGTCCATCGAATTGGCCGCACTGGAAGAGCAGGAAAGTCAGGTTTGGCGGTTTCTCTGATGAGTAGAGATGAGGAGTACTTGTTGCAAGCTATCGAGAATCTGCTTGATCAACGCTTACCCCAAGAATGGCTGGCAGGTTTCGAGCCAAGTCTTGTAGAAGAAGTTGAGCCTGAACAAAATGGGGGTGGGCGTCGTCGTAGTCGTTCATCTGAGAAGCGTAAGCTAAAAGCAAAATTGGCGATTCATAAGAATCGTGGTAAATCACGTAGCTCTCGCTAAACCGCGCAAACTTTTGTTCTTACATAGTCAGGCTGTTTTTGCCTCTTCATAGACGTCTAACGTCTGGGGGATAGCAAGTAGGTACCCTTGATACATATCGAAACCGAGCTTTTTCATTAAGCGAAGTTGATGCTCGGTTTCAATTCCTTCGATAACGGTTTTAGAGCATAACGCTTTTGCGAGTGATAATGCATCGTTAAGCGCTTTAATATCACCGTTTTCATACCTTAGCAATAAAGAGCGATCCATCTTGATTATATCTGGGCAAACGCTTCTCACTCGCTCAGTTGTCGATGCATTGACGCCATAATCGTCAATCGCTAATTTAAATCCCTCAAGACTTAACTCCCGAGCTGCTTGAGACAAAGAGAGTTCATCCTCCACCTTCATTTCAAGTAACTCCATGACGATTTGTTCATTCATCAAATGCGATTCATAAATGGTTTGTTTTAGCAGTCGGTTATAAGTGATGTCTTTGACTAGTATCTCTGCCGCTACCGGTAATACATTGAGAAACAATTGTTTTGTGTGAAAGCGAGACTGAGAGAAATTTTTGATATGGATTAGGCGACTTAAGCGTTCAACATTGAGCAAATCTTGAGTGGGAGTCGCTTTGGATTGGAAAAACTGATCTGGCCTAACCATGGTGCCATTGGCATTGCTAATTCTTACCAGTGCTTCAAGGCCAACGATGGAAATATCGTTCTTATATATGGGTTGAAAGACACTGCGGAGAGTGAAGTTCGCGTATTTCGCAATATACTGCCCGTCGGCTTGTTTCCGGATGCAACTAAGTAGTTGCGAGATGCTCATCATTGTTACCACAACCTAAATCAATGTCTCAACATCAGCGTTATTGCGCTAATTTTTCTATTTCATTGGCAATGAATCTAAGTGTGCTCATTAAATCAAGCAAGAACGATGGTAATGGATGGGTAGGTTTGTCGAGTGATATCAAACAAATTGATGAAATAATTGATAATCTCCGCACTTCAATTTGATGCTACCATTGCAGTACGGCATACAACTGCAAATATTTTCTGACTAACTGCTGTTTGTTCGAACGCCGTAAAGGATGCCCAAACTTAATGTAACAAGGGCTAATACCGAATCGAGTGTCCAACGATTGCGTGAGTTGCGACTCGCTGGTGTACAGTGTGATTCCTTGTTCTGTGTATTCGTTGATCTGATCGGGTAGTTCACCCATCCACCAATGAAGCAATTCTCGGCTCGTTTTGCTGCGACTTATCCAATGATCGCAAACCAAAAAGAGTAGGTCATTAGGCTGTAAGGCATAGCCATATTCACTCTGCCATTCCGTAATTGATGAGAGTAAGTTTTCCCGGCAAGATTTTCCGGCACTGACCATATGGTGACTCAGAACCCAGACAGTGCCAATGTCGGATGAAATTCGATAGTGATGGGGAAGGTCTGGAGAATCCAACACTTCGATTGGCTTTATCACGCAGTTGTATCCAAAGTGACGAAAAGTATGTTCCATCCTTCTTGAAAACGCGAGACCAAGATGATGCTCACTCATGCCTTGGTTATGCACCGCAGGGTAATGCTTTTC
The DNA here is from genome assembly GCF_033340175.1 of Vibrio sp. 1557. Taxonomy (NCBI): domain Bacteria; kingdom Pseudomonadati; phylum Pseudomonadota; class Gammaproteobacteria; order Vibrionales; family Vibrionaceae; genus Vibrio; species Vibrio sp. 1557. The sequence goes on from NZ_JAWOVZ010000001.1 coordinate 745,141, forward strand.
ACACAGCTTAAGACAGTCGTCTTGAAAATCATTAACACTTTGAATAACTAGGTCGAGTAGCAAAGAATATCCCTTAATAATTACAAAACGAACTGCAAAAGGTTAGCATAGTCTTTTGAGAATAGACTAATTTACTTCGGCAACTTCTTGATCTAAACACCAAATTTCTCACAAATGACCGTGTCTAATCTTTAATAGAACAACACGAAAGAAGCAGAAGTTGAACAAAAATTTGAAAGGGAAAAAATGATAAAGCTAGAACGCGCACAAAAAGAGGCGCTGGCCACCGCTATTCAAGATTACATGCAAGACGAGCTAGATGTTGAAATTGGCCAGTTCGATAGTGAGTTTCTAATTGATTTTATTACAGAAAAACTAGGGCCAATTTACTATAACAAGGGTGTTGAAGATGCTAAGTTACTGGTTGAACGCAGAATGTTAGAAGTTTCCGAAGAGCTGTATGAGATAGAACAAGAAGTTAAGCTGTAAGTTTCAGTTTTACAAACGATTTAAAGTTCCTTCAAAAAATTCGAACAACTTGATAGATACGGTACCATTGGCTGGATGTAAATGATGGTAAATAATCTGTTTCATATGACGTAAATAGGTTAATGTAGTGTTTCTTGCTCAGCATTAACTTAGGAATATATCTAGGAACTTGAGATGGATACACTGGTAAAGAATTACAACCTTACTGCACGCGTGATGCATTGGTTATCAGCGCTGTGCATTATTGGTCTATTTGCAGTGGGTTTGTGGATGGTCGACCTTAGCTATTACAGCGAATGGTATCGAACTGCGCCGCATTACCATCGCTCTGTCGGTATTTTACTCGCTATTTTAACTTTGGCACGCATCGTATGGAAACATGTGACGGCGTCACCAAAGGTAGAAGGCAAACGTTACGAAGTGCTTGCTGCTAAAGCAGCGCATGGTGTCATGTACCTATTATTGGTCACCATCTTTGTTTCAGGTTACCTCATTTCAACGTCTGATGGACGCGGCATCGAAGTGTTTAATTGGTTCACCGTGCCAGGAGCGGGAGAGTTATTCCCAGGCCAATCAGATATTGCAGGTGAGATTCACTTCTATGCAGCTTGGGCAGTCATCCTGATTGCAGGTTTACATGCTATTGCTGCACTAAAACACCACTTTATCGATAAAGACAACACATTAAGAAAAATGTTAGGAGCTTCAAAATGAAAAAGTCACTTTTCGCTACAGGATTAGCTATCGCTATGGCACTGCCATTTGGTGCGCAAGCTGCAGATTATGTCATCGATACCAAAGGTGCTCACGCTTCAATCAACTTTAAAGTTAGCCACTTGGGTTACAGTTTCATCAAAGGTCGTTTCAATACATTTTCTGGTGACTTTTCTTTTGATGAAAACAACATTGCTGACTCAAAAGTAAATGTTGTTGTTGATACAACCAGCCTAGATTCAAACCATGCTGAACGTGACAAACACATTCGTAGTGGTGACTTCATCGATGCTGGTAAATACAGTGAAGCAACCTTTACGAGCACAAAAGTGGTTGATAAAGGCAATGGCAAACTAGATGTAACTGGTGATCTAACGCTACACGGTGTTACTAAGCCTATTACTATTGAGGCTGAATTCGTTGGTGCTGGCAGTGACCCATGGGGCGGCGAGCGCGCTGGCTTTGTTGGCAACACTCGCCTAGAGCTTGCTGACTTTGACATCCCAGTAATGGGTGCTTCAAGCTACGTCGATATGGAACTTCATATCGAAGGTATTAAGAAGTAATTAGTTCCTTTTAGATACACTAAAAGCGCTCTTCACTTGAAGAGCGCTTTTTTATTATCTTAATCACATCACTAACATCGATAAACCAGTCAGTGATAGCGATTGAAAGCCAATAGACGTTGTAAATGTTTAGCGAATTACGCTGTTTCTAACTCGCTTTTTTCCACTAGGTTTAAACGCTCACCAAAAATCGGGCGTAGTGCTTTTAATACTTCAGTACGAGTAACCACCCCGACCATCTGCCCATTTTCAAGCACAGGAAGCACTTGTGGCTTACTTACTTTGATACTTTTAGCGCGTTCTTCGAGAGACAAAGACGTCAAGCGAGTGGCAATACCCATACTGCTCGCTGGGTACAACTGCTCTTTATCGATACATAGGAATTCCACAACATCAACGAGACGATCACCAGCGTCAATTGCGACCACATCTCGGCTCATGATGTCGACGACTTTTTGGTCTTTCACCGGAATGTAGTCCTCACACCATAGTTCTACCATCACATCGTGAGCAGAGAAGAAGCCAACTAATCGATTTTGTACGTCTACAACAGGTGCGCTAGTTACGTTGTTATCAAGTAACACATCCAGCGCGGCTGCAATTGGCGTTTCTGCACGAATGGTGACTGGTTTTGGGTTCATAATGTCTTTAACAAAAGAGGCATTTTTCATGGTGAAATCCTTAACTGACGACAGTGTTGTAGTTGTAGTGATAGAAGAAATATTCGCTGCTTTTAGTTCTGGTCGGCGAAAAATACACCAGTTTGAAAGGCCAACTAATACCGCTCCGCCGACGATGTTGCCAAGCGTGACAGGAATTAAGTTAGCGGTAATAAAGTGGCTAATGTTTAGGTCTGTGTATTGTGACGCGGGCACACCGACAGATGCCCAAAAAGATTCAGGTGCAAAATTCGCGATAACAATACCAAGTGGAACCATAAACATGTTCGCAACACAGTGCTCAAAACCGCTGCTGACAAACATTGCCACAGGCAAAATTGTCATTGCTGCTTTTGTCATTGCATTTGCAGAACTAAATGTCAGCCAAATCGCTAGGCAGACCAACAGGTTACAGAGAATACCGAGTGCAAACGCTTGAATGAGAGTGTGGTGAAGTTTGTGTTGTGCGATGTTAAGCGCATTTAATCCCCATTGACCGCCATCCATCTGATAAAGACCAGCAGCAGTAACCAGCGCAAGTAGGAACATCGCACCAATAAAGTTACCAACGTAAACTTTGCCCCAGATCGAAAGCATCTTACCGAACGAGATTTGCTTATTGGCCCAAGAAATACTGGATAGGACGGAGCTGGTAAATAATTCACCACCGCAGATCACTATGAGGATCAATCCCATGCTAAATGCGAGTCCACCAGCTAGGCGGCTCAAGCCCCAACCAGCGCCCGTACTGCCGGTGGTCACCGTGATGTAAAACAAGAATGCTAACCCGATGAACGCGCCGGCCATAATGGCGAGGCTTAATGTCATACTGCTGGTTTTGTTTGCCTTACTTAACGCAAATTTTTCCGCTTCAACCATCATCTCTTTTGGAGAAAAATACTGGTGATTTTGAGAACTGGTCACCGCCATATTGACTCCTTAATTTGTAATCGCATAAAAAATCCTTGGTTATTAACTCAAAAATGAAATTGTTGTTTTTATTAAGAGCCTCAATGACTTCAGTTTCAAAACTATTGAGGCTTGCGGTGTTCCCGAACCGCGTACTCAGAATAGGGAGAACGGTTAGTAAGGTAAAATTGATAATATTTAGAAACCTCATCAAATTAATTGATAACTTTACGGGGCTAGGTAAAATGAACTCTATTGCTTATTGGGGCATGCTTTAACAATTGTGGGGATTGGGAAATACCCACTAATAATGGAGGACACTTTGCGCTACTCACTTAAGCAATTAGCGGTTTTCGACGCAGTTGCAGATACCGGCAGTGTAAGCCAAGCCGCAGAAAAATTGGCTTTGACACAATCAGCGACAAGCATGTCGCTTGCGCAATTAGAGAAGATGCTTGGCAGGCCGTTGTTTGAGAGGCAAGGCAAGCAAATGGCGTTAACCCATTGGGGGATGTGGTTACGACCAAAAGCAAAACGCTTGCTACAAGATGCATTGCAGATTGAAATGGGCTTCTATGAGCAACATTTATTGAGTGGTGAGATTCGTATGGGAGCGAGTCAAACTCCAGCAGAGCACTTAGTTCCCGACCTTATCAGTATCATTGATAATGACTTTCCAGAAATGCGTATTTCCCTCGGTGTACAAAGTACAAAAGGAGTGATTGATGGGGTATTAGATTACAAGTATGACTTAGGGATTATTGAAGGGCGCTGTGATGATAACCGTTTACACCAAGAAGTATGGTGTCGTGATCATCTTACTGTTGTCGCAGCTTCTCATCATCCTTTTGCGCGCAATCAGTCTGTTAGCCTTGCGCAGTTAGAGCAAGCGAAGTGGGTACTAAGAGAGCATGGCTCTGGCACACGAAAAACATTTGATAGTTCTATTCACCACCTTATTGAAGATTTGGATGTGTGGCGCGAGTACGAACACGTTCCGGTGTTACGTAGTTTAGTTGCTAATGGTCAGTACCTTACTTGCTTACCGTATTTAGATGTAGAGCGATATATAGAAGCAGGTCATCTTGTGGCATTAAATGTACCTGAGTTAAAAATGGAAAGGACGCTTTCATTTATATGGCGTTCAGATATGGCAGAAAACCCATTAGTCGACTGCATTAAAAGAGAGGGACTACGAATGATGAAAGGGAAGCCTTCAGTTCTTTAAAGGTTGATTAAACATGCCTACGAGATGAGTTGGGTTTATTCCCTAAATCTGTTGATTTATCGGTTGCGTCAAACTTTTAATGTAAATTGTGAAAATAATAATATCTTATTGTGATCAGTATCACCGATAGGCTGAGCTGATGTATCTAACATGTGTCCTTGATTTCAATGTATGAAGGCAGTTATTGAACCATATAGGTACGATAATAGCCGAGTAGGTATGACTACCATGACGACACTTTTAGCTATTTCTATCACTACTGGAATTTTATCTGGCGTATGGGGTTGGATCGCCATCTCTTTAGGTTTGCTTTCTTGGGCTGGTTTTTTAGGTTGCACGAGCTACTTTGCAGCGCCAACGAGCGGATTGAAAGGACTAGGCATCAGCTTAATCACCAATATGACAGGCGTATTCTGGGCAATGGTAATTATTCACGGTTCCACTTACGTGGGGTTGGAAATTATTGGCTATGTGATTACCGCTATTGTGGCATTCTTCATGTGTATTCAAGCTAAACAGGCTTGGCTCGCGTACATCCCTGGTACTTTTATTGGTTCATGCGCAACATTTGCGGCTGACGGAAACTGGCAACTTGTCATTCCATCGTTGTTGCTAGGTGGTGTGTTTGGCTATCTAATGAAAGCGACAGGGCTATGGTTGCATACGAAATCAACCGCTACTTCATCTTCGCTTGCTGAGCAAGCACAGTAGTGAACCCCCGATCTTATTGGTATCCACTGTGTATTGAGTTTTATCCCTCTCAGTACCCTTAATCAAAATTAATGATGTTTGATACAAGCACACCAAATTGGTGTGCTTTTTTTGTATTACAAGACAATACGCTGAGTGTGAAATAGGCCTAACTCATGTATTGCCGTTGGCCATGGTAACAACGCGTTTAAGTGTCCAGCGCAGAAGTACAGGAATACACTCCATGCCTTTCTCTTCACAATGAGAAACAATGGCCAAAGCTAAGTCCGGTTTTGCATGTTTTTTCAAAACACGATTTACGACTTTTTTAGCAGGGATAGGGTGGTCATGAGGAACTTTGATGATGTCCTTAAAGAAAAGTTCAAAACCATTGTTGTACAGAAAGTGCTCGATGTCTCGGTCGGGTAACTCCGTAAGTCGATGCCTTTCCTGATCATGGTCGAGCTGTGCTCGCACTGCATGCGCGTACTTTTTCCCTGCTGGGTCGCCATCGGTAACGACATGCCAATCAATACCAAACTCTTTTGCTACTTTGATGAGTGATTTTAGACCTGATTGAGCAAACTCAACGATTTGAACCCCTTCGGCAGCCAAGTCATACCCGCATTGACGAGCCAGTTCATGAAAAAGCCAAACTTCGGTTTCGCCCTCAACAAGTAACCAGCACCGTGCAAATAATGCTCCTGAACGATGAAAACGAATATGGAAACCAATTCGGCGCAACTCGTCTCGACCAAACTTTGTTGAGTTTAAACTCTTAGCGATGGTTCTGTCTGATAGCCGAATTAAACGTCGAATTGAATACAGTGGAACAGAACCGAGTAACGTGCCACTGTTGGTGGTTAATATCTTTTGCATTGGCAACAATTGCAATAAGGACCACGCTCTCGCTAGATGAGTTGGATGCAGTCGACCTTCTGGATCTTCAATGATCAGTATTGGTCTCGCACAGCGCCTTAAATCGGTGGGGCCTTTAGCTTGAAGATAGGCATTGAGTAACCCCATTAAAAGCAAGCGGCTTTGTTTGTCATTGGTTTCTTTCAAGAACTGACTCAAGCCTTTATCAGAGGAAGGGCTTGTATAGAAAAGACCATCACGAGGTTTGCGTGGGTTGCCTTTACTGACACTTCTGAACGCGAAATAGTGTTCAACAAGCATTTGCATTGAGTCGAGGCTACTACGAATCTCACCTTTATTCACATGGCCAGGCATAGCCAATAAGCGTCGACAGGTGTTGTTGATTCGTTTTTCAATCCGAGCATTTTTGCCATCGCCGTTGACATGGTTTAAATCTGGGAAGCGTCGGGAGTCACGTAGTCGGATTACAGGATGAAGTGTCATTAACTCAATAGCGAGTTTCTCTGAGTGGTGAAGTTTTTTGGGTTTGCCGTTATGATCCAAAAACGCGTACTTTGTATTAATGCCGTGCTCATCGCGAGACGCACTAATACGATAGTAAATGACTTGCTCACCATCTTCGTTGGTGCACCATGTAGGCTTTATGCGTCTGTAGCGTCCCGCTTTTACTTCGTTTTTATCCTGTGCTTTAAAACAAACAATGATCTGTAAGTGTTGTGTTTGTGGATGAGAAATTGAGTAGTCAACGTGAAAATCTTTCAGTTTGAATTGATACAATGAGCCATTGGCAGGTAGTGCGATGGAAAGGGCATCGAGCAATGATGATTTGCCCCACGTGTTTTCACCGATGAGCGTGGTGAGTTCGTCAAAAGAGAGTGAAAGGCGTTTGATGCCTCTAAACCCGGAGATTTCGATGCGTTCTAGTCTCATCTCAATCCTCCTTGCAATTATTTGAATTATCGAGAGTTATTTTGCTGCTCCTAAGCATATATGAATTCGGAATTTTTGAGTTAAGCTCAGTTCACAAAATTACGAGAGCCTCTTACTAAATAGAGACCGTTATAAGCGAGGCTTGCTTTCAAAGCCAGGGGACAGCATCGTGATCACTTAAACATGAAATCCTAAATCGCAGTTTCATAAAATTCATGATTCTGTCATGATTCACTTCTTATTATTATAAGGAATGAAAAAAGAGAAGATGAAGATGAATAACAATCATAAGCCAGTGAGAATCAAACTGGCACACATCAATGACACACATTCCTACTTTGAACCAACGTCATTACAGTTAAAGCTTAAGATAAACAATGAACTCACGCTAGAGCCCTATGTCAGCGCCGGCGGCTTTTCTCGTATCGCAACCAGAGTCGAGCAGTTAAGAGATGATGCTCAGCGCCAAGGTCATGGGATGTTGTTCCTCCACGCCGGAGATTGCTTCCAAGGCACGCTGTATTTCTCACTATTTAAAGGCAAAGCCAATGCCGACTTATTGAACGCATTAAAGATTGATGCAATGGCGTTAGGCAATCATGAATTAGATATGGGGAATGAGCCAGTTGCATTGTTTTGCCAACGTACTCAGTTCCCATTGCTTGCTGGCAACTGGGATTTATCCAATGAGTCACTTAAAAAACCTCACCGTATCAGTGATTGCAAGGATGTATATAGTTACCAACCGGATACACAGAGCGCTCAATACATTGTTAAAGAATTCCATGGTGAGCGGGTCGCGATTTTCGGATTATCCATAGATAAAATGAGCGACATCGCAAACCCTGATGCAGACACGCCTTTTCACTCAGCAATTGAAACCGCCAAGGCGACCGTAAAACAAATCCATTCATCAGGTATAAAAAATATTATTCTTCTGAGCCACTTAGGTTATGAAGGTGATTTAGAGTTAGCTGAGAAAGTCGCAGGTATTGGTATAATTGTTGGTGGACACAGCCACCGGTTGCAAGGTGATTTTTCATCAATAGGGTTAGGACAAGACGATCCCTACGGTATCAAAATTAATGATACCTATGTGGTGCAAGCGGGTTTCCATGCTTTGACAATGGGGCACTGCGTCATTGAGTTTGATGAACACGGTAAAGCAACGATGTTGAGTGGACAAAATGAACTGTTGCTTGGTCGACGTATTTTTTGGGACTCGACGCTAAACCAACAGCTCGACCAAGGTGTATTCGAAACCGCGTGCGACTTCATCCATGGTCAACCGAATGTCGTGGTTTGTAAGAAACACCCGGAAACTCAAGCGATCCTGAGCGATAAGTATATTCCTCAGGTCAGGCAGTTACAGTCACAAGTCATTGCTAGTGTTGACACCAAAAAGCGTCATGTGAGAATTCCCGATGAATTTGGTGAGAGTGAGTTGGCTTCCTCCGTTGCCCGCTCATTTCTGCACTGTTTAAACAAACGTGGATATGACGTTCAATTTGCAATTCATAATGCGGGTGGCGTGCGAACCTCTTTGAACCCTGGCAACATCACAGTGGCAGACATTGCCGGACGACTGTTGCCTTTTGCCGTTCCTATCGGCTTTTACGATGTAAAAGGCAGCGCTATTCGCCGTGCACTTGAAGGCGCGATAAATAATGCACTCAACAATGGCGTAGAAGGCACTGGATCTGGCAGTTATCCGTACACTTACAATTTAAACTTCGAGTACCACGCAGATGCCCCAAAAGGTGAAAGAGTTCAATCATTAGTGATTTTTGATGGCAAACAATGGGTAGGTGTTCAAGATGATGTTTGGTATCGAGGGACTTCTTCTGCCTATACGATGAAAGGGAAAGAGGGGTATGACGCATTGCAGGAGATGAAAGGAGAAGGGCGTGTGACCAGTTTGTCCATGGCTGATTGTTTTATTGAACTCCTGACCGATGAGCCAAACTGTTTGAATCAAAGTCACAAACTTTACACAAAGCGACGTCGATAATAGATACTGGTATTGATTTTGCTGCTCTCCACTTACTACATGGGTTGATGAGGATGGCAGTATGTGGAATAAAGATTGGGCAGATACGGCAGTCGTGGTTGCCTGGATCGCAATTTGGTCAACACTGGTCTACTTTGTGCCTCTAAGCGGCTTTTGAATTGCTAAGAATGTGGATGTTACAAAAGGGAGCAGTAATGCTCCTTTTTTGTATCTATCTTCCCCGTTAGGGCTCTAACCAATGAAGAGTTTGTCTTGAGCCATTTGCTGCTTTTTGTCTGTTTACTAAAGTTCAGGTGGTTGAATCCATTTCTTTCTTTTTATAGTGCTTCCTGATTTTTGATAAGAATTTTATTTCGATAAGACAAGGCTTTTTTGTTGGAAAGCCTGACGCTCGGCGTTATTATGTCGGCGTTTGGGGAGTAGTTAGCGCAAGTTTACTTATCGTCATCTCGTTAAGCATCAGCTTATCCGGTAAGTAAAGGTGTTACGTGGTTCATTCACGTCAACACTTCAACGAGACCAACGCATTCATTGACTAGCAGCACATAATCGTTATGTGGCTGTTGGTTGTTATTGTCTGCGGAAGGTCACCAAACGAAGTCCTTCCGCCATGGGAGGAAATATGTCTCTTATCGAAAATACCACCCAATTGAGCCAATCGGTGCCTCTTCAAGAATCATTAGCGATGTATGGTGCTTTTGGTTTATTTACCCTTGTTCTTGTTACGCTTGATATCTATCAAACACGTGGTGGCGTTATCACGATGAAAAAAGCCATCGTTTGGAGTGTTTTTTGGTTCTTGCTTGCCTTTGTTTTTGCAGGTTCTATTTATTTATTCTGGGACTTTTACGCGCCACATAGCGCTTATACGAACGACAAAGCAACGATTTCATTCTTAACTGGTTACTTACTAGAGAAGTCGCTAAGCGTGGATAACTTGTTTGTGTTTGCCATCATCTTTGCACAATACAGTGTGCCGGAGCACTTGCGTCCGAGAGCATTGCTTTGGGGGGTGATAGGTGCGCTAGTTTTACGCGCTGTCATGATTGCGGTTGGTGCTCAGTTACTTTCACAGTATCACTGGGTATTGTACTTATTTGCTGCTTTTCTTATTTGGACGGGTGTTAAGCTAGCTCGCGACAAAGGCGAAGCAGAAGAGGTTAATCCATATCCGGAGCAGTTGATTCGAAAGGTATTGCCAGTTACAGATGACTACCAAGGAAATCGCTTAATCTTAAAGCAAGCTGGTAAGTGGGTGGCAACACCGATGCTGATCGTTGTTGGTGTCATTGCAGTAATGGACGTTATGTTTGCGTTGGATTCTATACCAGCTATATTCGCGGTAACACGAGAGCCATTTTTAGTCTTAGCCGCGAACGTATTTGCATTACTGGGTTTGCGATCGCTGTACTTTGTTCTTCAAGCAATGTTAGACAAGTTTGTATACTTAAAACCAGCATTATCAGTAATCATGATGTTTATCGGGGTAAAAATGCTATTGGTTGGAACAGAATATGAGATTCCGACAGCATGGTCTCTCACATTTTTAGTTGTTGTGATGACATCGGCAGTGGTTGCATCACTCCTAAAAAATAAAGCGAAGCGTCAAACTAGCGTTAATATTACTAATCAAAAAATATAAAGTAAGCACTAAAATCAAAAGAAATAACGAAAAATATTGTTAAATATATGTTGTTGCTTAAGGGGCAATTATGCAGGTAATGTTCAGTTATTCAATGTAATTACAGCAATTGTGATTATTTATGCCGTTATTATTCATTTGTATTTTTGAGTTTTGTAATGAGTTTGTTTTATTAGAAATTCTAATTTGAATGGGTAAAATTTGTCATTTCTTAAACAATAAGAAACTGACTAATATACAACCAACTAAACAGACTACTGCTTTTAAAGAGAGGCAATCATGGCACAAGCAATGCAAATGACAAATGTAGCTTTACCAACCTCTATGGATAAGAAAACCTACGCGGTTAACTTCAAAGGACTGATTGCTCACTTACTGGACATTCTATTTGTAGATAACACTGCGCCACGCAGTTACTACGCAGAAGACTTGTCAGCACATATTCAAAAAGACATCGGTATGTACCGTTAATATTGAAATAGTGTAAGAAATACCGGCCTATGAGCCGGTATTTTTTTATTTTCAGCCCTAAACCACCTACTTCAGTAGGTGGTTATCATCCGTTTCGGCTTTGCCTGTAAAACTACTCATGCTAA